>NZ_CP043761.1:3216189-3859426 GCF_008386395.1 Paenibacillus sp. 37
TTAATTGTACGATATTAGATGTGTGTGAAGTTCGTATTGGAGACCATTGCTTAATGGGACCAGATGTACATATCTATACAGCTACTCATCCACTCCATCCGCATGAACGCAATACGGGTGCAGAATACGGCAAGCCAGTCACGATTGGCAATAATGTATGGATTGGTGGTAGAGCCGTTATTAATCCGGGGGTTACCATTGGAGACAACGTGGTCATTGCTTCCGGGTCTGTGGTTACAAAAGATGTTCCCGATAATATGATCGTTGGCGGCAATCCTGCCAGAATCATTAGAGAGATAGAGCTTTAACATATGTATAGATAGAAGATGGGAAGTGCTTACGAAATGATGACTGAAAAAGAAAAATCCCAATTAGGGCTCTTGTATAACGCCAATTATGATCAAGAGTTAATTGAAGAGCGTTTACATTCCAAAGGGCTTTGTTACGATTATAACCAGCTCCATCCAGGGAAGATCAATGAAAGAGAAGCGTTAATCAAGAAACTGCTCGGGAAAACGACGGATCGTTTCCTGATTGAACAGCCCTTTGTATGTGATTACGACTATAATATTGAAATTGGTGAGAACTTCTATAGCAATCATAATATTGTCATGCTGGATGGAGGAAAAATCAGTTTTGGGGATAACGTTTTTGTTGCTCCGAATTGTGGATTCTATACTGCAGGCCACCCTTATGATGTTGAGCAGCGCAATGTAGGTCTGGAGATCGTTGGACCCATCACGGTGGGCAATAATGTATGGATCGGTGGCGGTGTGACAGTTCTTGCCGGTGTGACGATTGGAGATAATACGATCATCGGCGCAGGGAGCGTAGTGACCAAGAGTATACCGTCTGGTGTGATTGCTGCGGGTAATCCTTGCAGGGTCCTTCGCAAGATAACGGAAGAAGACAAAACAAAGTACAGCAGGGATGTAGTAAGGTGAAGAACATAAAGCGAGGATTAGCATTTTAGCCCATGACAAAGCCCGATGTTTATCATCGGGTGTTTTTAATAAAATCCCCCACACAGAACACTTGCCAAGGTATCGTATAATCGACACTTTTTCATGTGATTTGCTGGGGGATAGAAGGATATATCTGTTACATTTGCTTAAACTTTTGCTTGAACTTAACGTTTCAAATTTTTTCCGTTACTGCTGATCACTTCTTTGTACCAATGGAAGGATTTTTTGCGGTAACGTTCGAGTGTTCCTGAACCATCGTCATGACGATCAACATAAATGTAGCCATAACGTTTTTTCAACTGGGCAGTAGACGCACTGACTACATCAATACAACCCCATGAAGTATAACCCATGATCTCCACACCATCTTCAATGGCTTCCCCAACCTGAACCAGATGATCGTTCAAATACTTGATCCGGTAGTCATCCTCAACCGTTTTCTCGCCATCCGCACCGGTGATCAATTCATCCACTGCACCAAGGCCATTTTCCACAATGAACAGCGGCTTCTGGTAACGGTCGTAGAACATATTGAGTACATAACGCAATCCTTGCGGATCAATCTGCCAACCCCACTCACTTGCATCCAGATATGGATTAGGGTAACCACCAAGCAAGTTCCCTTCACCGGCAATCTGTTTCGCTGGATCAGCAGTCTGACACAGGCTCATATAGTAGCTGAAGGAGATAAAGTCTACCGTATGAAGCAACATATCTTCGTCGCCATCTTCCATATGAATCTGAATTCCGTTCTCACGGAAGTAACGTTTCATGTATCCTGGGTAGCGGCCTCTAACATGCACATCACCAAAGAAATAATTGCTATGTTCGAATTCCATTACCTGGATCATGTCGTCTGGATGTGGCGTCAGCGGATACGTTGGCATGCTGAGCATCATACAACCAATCTGAGCATCGGGAATAATCTCATGACAGAGTTTAACGGCAGAAGCACTGGCTACAAATTCATGGTGAATAGCTTGATACAGATCCTGCTTGCTCAGTTTCTCTTTGGGTGTGTATATACCTCCGCTCATGAATGGTTCTTCAAGAATGGAATTGATTTCATTGAAAGTTAGCCAGTATTTCACCTTGTTTTTATACCGGTTAAAGACAGTAGTTACGTAGCGCTCATAGAATCCAATCATCTTGCGGTTCACCCAGCCGTCGTATTCTTTGGATAGATGAAGAGGGGTCTCGTAATGGGACAATGTAACCAATGGCTCAATTCCATATTTATGGCATTCGTCAAAGAGGTTGTCGTAGAATTGCAAGCCTTCTTCATTCGGTTCGAGCTCATCACCTTTCGGGAAGATTCGGGACCATGCAATGGACGTACGGAAAACTTTGAAGCCCATCTCGGCAAACAGTTTCACATCTTCCTTGTAACGGTTGTACAAATCGATACCAATCAGTTTCATATTATCTTCAGTCGGCTCTTCCGTGATGGGACCCTTGATGCCTTGGGGAGCTACATCCTGAGTAGAAAGACCTTTGCCGCCTTGATTGTATGCACCTTCAGCCTGGTTGGCTGCAATTGCGCCACCCCACAGGAAATTTTCCGGGAATTGATAGATATGATTTTGAGAGTTATTCATGTGTATCGCTCCATTCATCAAATTTATATTTAAGATGATTCATGTATGACATAAAAAAAGCTTAAACGTTGTAACGGGTTACACGTCAAGTTTTACTTTTGACCCAGATATGAGGCATACTATTATTCAAAATAGTACTGGATGAACTTATGTAGTTCGTTAGCAAGAAAGGAGTCTCCGATGTCAAAGTTCGATGAAATTATGAAACGATCTGGTTACTCAAGAGCGACAGTGTCGCGAGTAATCAATCATTCCCCACATGTTAGTGACGAAGCAAGACATATCATAACGAATATTATGAAGGAGTTAAATTATATTCCGAACCGGAATGCAGTATCATTATCTACAGGCAAGACCAAACAAATTGGCATCATAACGTCAACCATTGACGATCTCAGTCTCACCTTCATGAATCAGTTTATGGAAACAGCGATGGATTTCGGGTTTCAGACGATCGTGTATACTTCCCGTGGAAATAAGGAAATTGAGTTACAAGGATTTGAAGACCTGCGTAGCAAGCGGGTGGATGGACTCCTAATTGTTACCTGTGTTAACGATCCTCGGAAATTAAAAGCGTATATGGAATACGGCCCGATTGTTTCCTGGCAGCGAATGGGGAACGACGAGATTCCGTCTGTTGCGATGGATCAGGCAAAAGGGTATAAGTTAGCTCTGGAGCATCTGGTATCAAGAGGATACACTCGAATTGCAAATGCATTTGGCAGGGCTGAGAGTCTGAATACCCAGAGCCGCCGTAAAGCCTATGAAACTTTCATGAAGAGTAGAGGGTTACCTGTATGGAATGAAGCATATCAGTATTCCGTATTTAGCTCCTCTGATGGTGAAGAAGCGATGCGAAGAATGGCAGAGGAGCGAGAGCTTCCACAGGCCGTATTATGTTCGAATGACTATGCAGCCATCGGCATTCTGAGTGAAGCACGCAGACGGAATATTCAGGTACCGGAACAACTTGCCATTGTGGGTTTTGATGATATCGAGCTTTCCCGTGTTCTTGGAATCACGACCATACACAATCCGATTGCGGAGCAAGCCACCCAAGCTTTCCATCAATTGTGGGTCGTATTGGGTAAAACAGAGTTGAAGACCGAACAGCTAACATACCAGCTGATTGAGCGTGAGACGACTTGAATCCGTAAGACCTGTTGTGGGAATCGGGTTTTATGGATTCAATAATTATTCAAATTTGAAGCATCTTCGAATTAACCTCATACGTTATACTGAGGATAAGCTTCAGAACGACATATCTGTACGGAGATGTGATTGAAGTTCTCGTAGCATGTTACAAGTTACATATTTCACAAACGATCAGCGGGAAAGGTGAGAATGGACTTTATGAAGACAGTGACAGGCCGATTTAGAATTGCGGGCATATGGGAGGGTGTATCCTTACTTCTGTTGATTTTTATTGCTATGCCTCTGAAATACTTTGCAGATATTTCTTCTGCTGTAGCCATAATGGGCATGATTCATGGTATTTTGTTTCCTTTGTACCTTATTGCGCTAGTGCATTTGGCTGTGGTCAAAAAGTGGAAGATCACGCGCTGGTTAATGGGTGGTCTCGCCGGTCTATTGCCGTTTGGAACTTTTGTATTTGAATCTTATCTTCGGAAGAGAGATTGGAAATAAAAATCAATATGACTAAATGAAAGCAGGCGACTAATTCAGATGTTATCCGAATTGTCGCCTGCTGGTTTCTGTACAAGTGCTACTTTACTGTACCCTGTTGACGATCGGATAACAGGCTTACTCCAATATCGCCAGAAGCATCCGATACAGGTGCATACGCCGAGAAGGAAGTAACAACAACCAGGGCAGTGAACAGAAATAAGAATGATTTTTTCATACCATAACCTCTTTCATATGGGGATATATTCCATTTGATTTTAACGCACATAGACTATACTTGAAAAGTAAAAGTTTAAATGAGCAAGCTATTGATTGACTGAAAGGGTTGAGCTTCTATGAAAGATATTCATGAGTTAACATCCATAGAAATGGTTGAAGAAACTATTCAACAACATGAATTGGTTTTTTTGTATGTATCTCGGCCAGAGTGCAGCGTGTGCCACGCTTTACTTCCTAAGATCAGGACGTTGCTTGAACCTTATCCATCGATATACCTGGGTCACATTAATGCTAATGAAGTGGAAGAGGTTGCGTCCAAGTTTCTTATTTTTACCGTTCCAACAATGATCATGCTTGTGGAGCAGAAGGAATATATTCGAGCGGATCGTTTTGTTCGCTTGGAACGACTGGAAGAGCAGCTGCAACAGATTCACTCCATGTATGTCCAGGATGAGGAATAGAAAGATAAAACTACAGGAACGGCGGCTCATACATGAGCCGTTTTTTTGCGCCCGCAGTGGCGTATAGCTATGAATAAAGTGCATGATGCCTGAGCTCGCAAATTAAAGTGTTGCCATGAAAACGGTTTTATGATAATTTAAACATTATAAAAACGTTTTTATAGTAAAGGAACAAAACTTATGGCAAAGATAACGATTAAAGATGTAGCAAGGGAAGCAGGCGTATCCATCTCTACAGTCTCCAATGCTTTAAATGGTGTGGATGTCTTGAACCCGGAGACAAAATCACATGTTCTCAAGGTGGCAGAGCGTTTAAATTATGTGCCTAATCTGAACGGCAAGCTTTTGAAGTCCGGTCAAACCAAAATGCTCGGTTTTTTCACTACAAGTGTATCGGGTCCGTATTTCTATAAGCTGGTCGAGTCGATGTCTCGCGAATGTGATCGTCTTGGGTATGGTTTGAATGTATTTGTGACCAAGGATAAACACGTTATTATGAGTAATATTCTGGGTCGGCGGGTAGATGGTGTCATTATCTACGAAGAGCTTCGGATCGATGAGCAAGATATTATCGCCATGGAGAAAGACAAGATCAAGGCAGTTTTTCTGGATCGGGTCTATCAGAGTGATACGATGGGAAGTGTTATTTTCGACTCGTATGTTGCGTCTTATGAAGCAACCAAGTATTTAATTGGACTGGGGCACAAGAAAATTGCTTATATTTCGGGTGTGGATACGATGTTTGACAGTGTGCAGCGTAGAGACGGCTATCTGGCTGCCTTGCGTGAATACCAGCTTCCAATTGATGAAGATTACATTATTCAAGGGTATTTTGAGGAGGACAGCACGTATAGTGCGATAAAATCTTTTCTTCATTTGCACCCCGGCAAGCGGCCTGATGCATTTCTTGCAGGGAATGACTTGAGTGCAATTGGCTGTATGCATGCGTTGAAGTCTGAGGGTTTTGAAGTACCTCAAGACGTTAGCGTTGTGGGTTTTGACGATATTGATATCGCACAGTATTTTTCTCCACCGCTCACAACGGTAAGAAATCAAATTGCAAGACAGGGTATCCTGGCAATTAATCAACTGGTGGGTATGATCAAGGAGAATGAACAAGGGTCTGCGCAAAAATTGGCGGGTGAGTTGGTGGTGAGAGGTTCAAGCCATGTGAAGATCGACCGCAAAGACTACCGTACGTAAGTTGATTCAGCGTCTTCTCCGGTCTTTTTTTACATAAATATAAATAAAGGGGTTTTTTATGTCGAAAAATAAAAACGTTTTTATAAACATGCATACATGATGGAGGGGAGTAAAAAAACGTGGATAAATTAGCCGTAGAGACATCAACCGGTAAAAATGCGATCAGTCCCAATGGGAAGAAACCCATCGGACAACGGATTAAAGAATTCATAGTCGATTATCGGAGACAATGGGAGATTCAATCGATGATTATCCCGGGCATTATCTTTATGATTATTTTTTGTTACATCCCGATTTACGGTTTAACAATTGCCTTCAAAAATTACACGGTCATTGATACGCTGGCAACCGCTCCTTGGGTAGGGCTTGATAATTTCAGAATCATTTTATCAGATAAATACTTCTGGGATGCAGTCGTGAATACGCTGGGGATCAGTTTTTTGAAATTAGGTATCGGGTTTGTCATTCCCATCATTCTCGCGATCATGATCTACGAGTTAAACAGCGGACGATTCAAGAAGTTTGTGCAAACGGTTTCATATTTACCTCACTTTTTGTCCTGGATTGTACTTGGGGGAATGCTGATCACCTGGTTTTCAACAACGGGGTTATTTAATCAGTTGTTACTTAGCCTGGGAGTGATCTCGCAACCGCAGAACATCTTGCTGGATGCAGGCAAGTACTGGTGGATTGCTACGTTGTCGGATATCTGGAAAGAAGCAGGTTGGGGAACGATTCTGTATCTGGCCATTATGGCGAAGATTGATCCTACGTATTATGAAGCAGCTAAAATCGATGGTGCAAGCCGTCTGAGACAGATCTGGAATATCACATTGCCTAATATGAGATCCATTATCAGCCTAAATCTGATTCTAACTGTAAGCGGTTTATTGGGGTCGAATCTGGATCAGACCCTGGTTCTCATGAACTCCCAGAACCGTGACAAAGCGGAAGTCATCAATTCGTACGTCTATCGTATGGGGATGTCACAGGGTGACTTTTCATATGCAACGGCCGTTGGCTTGGGTGTCTCAATCATCTCTGTCATTCTACTCGTCACGGCAAACAAAATCACAAGCAAATTAAACGATAATCAATCTGTGTTGTAGAAGGAGGCATCCCGCGTGAATGGAAAGGTGGCAAAAGAAGATCTCGATAGTCGGATCTTTGATACCTTAAATATGATTTTGTTAATCATCTGTACGATCGTTATCCTGGTTCCACTCTGGAATGTCATTATCTCTTCCTTTAGCTCAGGCAAAGCGTTGGCGGAAGGTGGATTCATCTTCTGGTCACCGGAATTCTCGCTGGAGAATTACAGAGCAGTATTCAACGATCAGGGCATATGGCAGGCCTTCTTCATATCGGTGTCCAAAACAACGATTGGTGTTGTTACACATGTGTTCTTCTGTGCCATGGTTGGTTACGGTCTGAGCAAAAAGTACATAAGAGGCCGTAAATTATATGTTGCCATGGGGGTCATCACAATGTTCTTCTCCGGTGGCATGATCCCAACATATCTGTTAATCAAATCACTTGGATTATTAAACAGCTTCTGGGTATACATTATTCCGGCGTTATTCAGCTTCTATGATGTTGTGATTCTGATGAATTTCTTCCGGAATGTCCCGGATTCGCTGGAAGAATCGGCCAAGATTGACGGCGCAGGGGATTGGCATATTTTCCTGAAAATCTTCATTCCACTCTCCATGCCGGCTATGGCTACGATTGCGCTATTTAATGGGGTGGGGCAATGGAACGACTTCATGACAACCAAGTTGTACATTACCGATCAGTCACTGTATCCACTCCAGATGATGCTGTATGAGATTATCGTTCAGTCCCAGACCCAATCCATGCAAAATGTTGGGGGTTCGGCCGTGATTGAAACAACGACCAAAGGCGTACAGTTGGCCACCATTGTCATTACAACACTACCTATTGTACTGATCTATCCCATCGTTCAGAGATACTTTATCTCGGGAATGATGCTGGGTGCGGTCAAGGAATAGAAGAAACCAATACCCCAATATGAGGAGGAACAAAAACATGTTGAAGTTGAACAAAGCATCAGGAAAAAAGGGGATTAAATTGTTCGCGACATTGCTTGCAGCAGTGATGATGATAACGGGTTGTAGCGGTGGATCTGGAGGCTCCAGTGAAGGCAACTGGGTGTCCATTGAAGATCGTTATACGGTAGACCCGGAAAAGCCAGCTTGGCAGTTGGATAAAAAAGAAGAAGCTACAGACCTGACGTGGTACGTCAATGCTGACTGGTGGAACACCGATTTTGGCAAGGACATTGTCACGAAGAAAATTAAAGAGGATCTGAACATCAATATTAAATTTATCACGGGTGATGATACCAAGTTAAACACCTTTTTCGCCGGCGGAGATATGCCTGACCTGCTAACCGTATTTGACTCCAATTCTCCAGTGGTACAAAAAGCCGCTACCTGGGCTATGCCGCTGAACGATCTGGCGGAGAAATATGATCCTTATTTCAATAAAGTTGCGGCTGCCGATACATTGAACTGGTTCCAATTGGCGGATGGCAAAACCTATGGTTACCCGAACTATTCCAATACACAAGAGGATTATGATAGCGGTAACATTCCTGCAAAAACGGCATTTATCATTCGTAAGGATGTGTACGAAGCTTTGGGTAGTCCGGTCATTGGAACGCCAGAAGAATTCCAGAGTGTGATGAAACGAATTAAGCAAGAGTTTCCTGCGCTGATTCCGTTTGGATTCAACTCCATTGGTGAAGGAACAGGTTCACTCGGGGATACATTGCAAGATTTCATCGGCGTCCCGCTGGAGACCGAATCGGGAGAATTCTACGATCGTAATCTGGATGAAGATTACCTCACGTGGTTGAAGACATTGAACACCGTGTACAGAGATGGCAATATCAGTGATGACAGTTTTGCTGATGATGGAACGGCTTTTGAGGAAAAAGTAAAGTCTGGTAAATACGCGACCATGCTGCTTGACGGTACACCTCAACAAGGAGGAAACCTGCAAATTTACATGAGTGCCAACCCGGGCAAAGAATATATTGCAATTGATGGTCCGCAGAGCACCAAAGACAATGCCCCGACATTGAATCAATCCGGGATAACCGGGTGGATGATCAATTACATCTCCAAGGATTGTAAAGATCCGGCCAAGGCCATTCAGATATTCACATACTTATTAAGTGAAGAAGGACAGACACTTATGAATTACGGGATCGAAGGGGAGACCTTCCAAACCAAAGCCGACGGTAGTGTAGAATTACTGCCAGCAGTGAAAGACATGCAACTGAATAACGCAGATCAATTCAAAAAGGATTATCGGATGGGTGAGTTTATGTTCTTCGGCCATGATCGTCACAAAGCACTCAGTGCAGATGCTTTTCCGGAAGCGATTAAACAGATGCAGGAGTGGGGCAAAGGCAAGCTGAAACCACACTTCATTCTGGAGAATATTAGCCCAGATCAAGGTACACCTGAAGCTCGTGCGTTGTCAGCTATCAATACGAAATGGAATACGACACTGGTCAGCATGGTGCGGTCCAAGGATGCTGCCTCTTATGACAATGCATTGGCTTCTTACAAGTCATTTTTAGGTGAGAACCGTTGGGAAGAGATTGTGAAGGTACGCAGTGAAAAGATGAAATTGAACAAAGACAAACTAGGCATTCAATAATAGAAAAATGAAATATGAAGGAGAATCTTATGACTACATTCAAAATGTACAAATCAACAGGAGAAAATGAATGTTTTGTACCCATATCCTTGGATCAATTGCAACCTCCAGCACCTGATCTGGAGACCGCGACTATTCTTCTGGATGATCAGCTAACGTATCAGGAGATGGATGGATTTGGTGCTTCTTTTACCGACTCTTCTGCCTATCTGATCAATCAAATCTTGAATGAGGAGCAACGGGAAGAGGTCATGTCCCGCTTGTTCCATCCGCAGGAAGGTATTGGACTCTCGGTCATTCGTAACCCGATGGGCGCTTCGGACTATGCGAGAACGGTATACAGTTATAACGATATGCCAGAACAGCAGACAGATCCAGAATTAACCCAGTTCAGTATTATGCATGATGAAGAGGACGTTATTCCGTTAACGCAAAAGGCGTTGGCACTGAATCCTGAATTGAAACTGTTTGCTTCACCATGGAGTGCACCCGGCTGGATGAAAACGAGTGGATCGATGATTACCGGACAATTGAAAACGGAATGGTATCCCGTTTATGCTGAATATTTCGTGAAATACATTCAAGGGTATAGAGAGCATGGATTACCGATCCATGCCATCACACCACAGAATGAGGCGCTTTATGAACCGGGGCATTATCCCGGTATGTTGATGCCAGCCGAAGTCCAAGCGGATTTTATCAAAAACCATCTCAAACCAGCCTTTGTTCGTAACGATATTCAAACCAAAATTCTCTGTTACGATCACAACTGGGACCAACCGGACTATCCCCTGACCGTACTTGAACAAGCGGGAGAGGAAGTGGATGGTGTAGCTTGGCATTGGTACGGGGGCGATGCTTCTGCTCAAACGAAGGTTTATGAAGCCTTTGCAGGCAAAGAAGTACATTTCACCGAAGGCTCGGGTGGAGAGTGGATTCCGCCATTTGAGCAAGCCTTCTCGAATGTGATGCGAACAGGGATCCACATTCTTCGTAATTACAGCAAATCCTTTGTACTTTGGAATATGGCACTTGATGAGAACAACGGGCCAACCGTGCCGGGATTTGGCCGCAGTACGTGCCGTGGCATCGTGCAAGTGAATCAGCAAACCAAGGAGCTTACGTATACACTCGATTATTATGCCTTGGCACATTTCAGTGCTGTGATCCGCCCGAAGGCTGTTCGGATCGAATCAACATCCAGTGATGATGGAATTTGTTCTGTGGCTTTCAAAAATGTAGACGGTTCCGTCGCACTAGTCCTCTTCAATGATGGAGATGGGACGGGTAACGTACAGGTTAAGCTGCGGGACGATACATTGATGAAGTTTCAGCTGGAAAGCAAGAGCGCCTTGTCCGTATTAATCAAAGGTTGATAAATGAATGAAGTTATAAATAGGTTTCATCAGAAACGAAAGCAAAAGAAGCGACGTCCGGAGAATACACGGACATCGCTTCTTTTGCTGACATTACCTGTGGATGGATCACCTTATAAAGGTTGAATGGCAAGATTGGGCGTTCCACTACTCTCATCAACGAACAGAATATATTGATTGCCAGCGGTCCCCGTTAAGACCAGACCGGGTTGACCTGCAACACCAGGATTGTAATACCTGAGCTGCTGTACAATCGGCAGAGCTACTGGAAGCACTGGTTGATTAAGTGCCATTAATTGTGTAGTAGCCTTGACGCTGTCTCCAGCTTCAATAACACCGCCTACACCCAGATTATTAACGATAGAGGAGCTGGCATTGATTTGGAGGCTGCCTGCTACGGTCTGGCTACCATTGACTTGTAGATCAACGCCAATGGTTTCATTACCATTGACTTGCAGATCCTGGTTAATGGTCTGATTACCGGTGACAAGGATACTATCAAATGTTGGCAATGACATCATCTCCTATATAGTATTCTTATATTCTATGAGGACAAGATTTGAACCGACACGGGTGACCACACATTGTATATCTGGGATAAAGCCCCTTTTGGAATGAAGAGGGAGTGAAGTGGGCAACAGAAGAAACCATGCCACTATGTCGTGCATATTGTAGGCAGAGAATGTTTTCGTATGGAACGGGAGGGTTTGCTATCCAAAAGAAGTCAAAAATGCAGGTTAAGTCCACGAAAAAGAAACGTTCAGTTCATGATGCGAACCGGTTATTCCTGAAACAGATGAATGTGGTTCTGAACAGGAAACTCAAATCCATGCGTAAACATATGGAAGTACAGCAATTAGAACTGAATCAGCAATGGCTGAAGATGATAAAGGTGGGAAGCATACCTACCCGTGAAGTGCCAAAAGTGATCTATAAGGAGTTAAATGTGCTTCTTATTAATCCTTGTAATGACCGGGAAATGTCATCACATTGTGTACTCATTGAACAGAGTTTGAAACATCTCGTGAGAAATGTGAATGAGATTAAATATATCGAATCCGTGTCAGCCTGTTTATCTTCTTATGATGTTGACCTGATTATGGTCATCGGAAGCGAAGAAAACTTGCCGGATGAGAATATCACAGCATTAAGGACATCAACCATGAAGAAGGCAATCTGGTTGTCTGCCGATCAACATGTGATTCAAAGCGAAACTATTCTACCGATTTTTGATCACGTGTTTACACAACATTCGACGCAAATAAGCGATGTTCAGCATCATATGGGAAGCACTGGTAGTCATGAACTTTTAATGCCGCCTGATCCACATATATTCTGTCCTCAAGCTGTTCCTCCGGAGTACGAATCGGATGTTTATATCATCGGGGATGCAGAACCTGATGGCATCGTCACCGCTATTGCCAAATCGGGTCTTTTGAATAACAAAATAGTTCGGGTGGATGGGAAGGGTTGGGCACAGCTTGGAGATTTCTATCCCGTTCGCAGACATGAAGCTCGCCAGATTTTATTTAACGGAAGCAAACTGGTTATTCATAGTGGCGAATCAATCAAAAACGTGATGGAAATTGCCGCATGTGGGACGTTTCAGCTCATAGGACCATCTGTGAATCAGAGCAACGGGATAGATCTTAGTAACTTTCAACAATACAACTCTTGTGAAGAACTCACTCAGAAGTTTGAACATTACTGGCAGAGTGTTGATGCAAGGAGACTGGCCGCTAGCCATGCTCTGGCATACATGAAATATAATCAATCCCATCTGCAAAAAACATTGCGACTGCTGGATATCATATTCACATAAACCATCAAGAATCACACGAGTTTAGGCTGCATCATGTTCCTGCATTGGAGGAGTTCTGTTTGAAAGTAATTGCTCTGCATCTACCCCAATTTCACCGGATTGAGGAGAATGACCGATGGTGGGGGAATGGTTTTACTGAATGGACCAATGTAAAAAAAGCCACTCCCTTATATTCGGGTCATCATCAGCCTAAGCAGCCGTTTCAGGGGAAATATTATGATCTTTCCGATCCAGATGTACGAAAGTGGCAAGCGGAAACGGCTAAACAGCATGGCATTTATGGATTTTGTTATTATCATTATTGGTTCAAAGGCAAGCGTTTGTTGGAAAAACCAGTGAATGAAATTTTGGATCGTGGGGAGCCTGATTTTCCCTTTTGTTTGTCTTGGGCCAATGAGACATGGACAAGAAAATGGGATGGGCAAGAATCCGATATTCTCATGGCCCAGAACTATGGGGATCGAGATGATTGGGAAGAACATTTTAATGATTTGGTTAAGGTATTTAAGGACAAACGATATATTCGAGTGGAAGGTAAGCCATTATTTCTGATCTATCGACCAGCCAGCATTCCCCAATGTGAGGAAATGATTCAGTTTTGGCGTGAATTGGCTTTGAAGCATGGCCTGAAAGGGATTCATTTTGTGCAGACCATTGGTGGATTCCCTACATTTAATTGTCAGATCTTTGAAGCGAGTATGGAATTTGAACCGCATTATACGTTTGCACATGGACATATGAATGGAATCTGGATCGAAATGAACATCAAGGGACAGCAGCATATTGCTGTGAATTACGACAAGGTATGGTCCTCCATTCTCGAACGAACACCACACCGTAACGGAGAAATCGTCTATCCAGGTGCTTTTGTGAATTGGGATAATACACCGCGGAGAGGCGTTGACGGACAGAGTACGCTCGGGTCCACACCAGAGAAGTTTGGGCTGTATCTATCCAGACAGATGGAACGAGCGAGGACGCTGTACAAAAGTGAATATCTTTTTATTAACGCCTGGAATGAATGGGCGGAAGGGGCATATCTTGAGCCGGATCAAAACTATGGTTATGCTTATTTGAGAGAACTCAAGAAGGTAACTCAGCATGAATCGAACAGAAACAAGTCAATAGGAGGGAGTTCCGAATGAGGGAACTCTCTCTGCTTTGTGCTTATTTATAGACCACGTTTCGTTGTAAGTACCTTTTTTTGTTTGCGGTATTCCGTTGGAGTTAGCCCTGTATGCTTTTTGAACTGTCTGGAGAAATAATACAAATCACTGAAACCGAGATGCTCGGCGATGGCAGTTATTGTGTTCGGGGTGCAGGCCAGCAGTTCCTTGGCCTTATCGATTTTTTTGCCAGTAATATAGAGGATCGGAGGAACTCCGATCTGCTGCTTGAAGAATCGAATGAAATAATTTGGATGCATGTAGGCGATCTGGGCCAGTTCCTGAACCGAAATATTCTCTTCGATGTTGGAATCAATGTAAGCCAGAATGGTAGACAGTTTCTCCATGACAGGAACGTTAATAAAAGAGATTTGATCCAGATCCAGATTCATTAAATAGTGGGACAGTAACTCGGTCAGTTTGCTCTTGGCCATCATATGGGCATAGACTTCATCGGATTTTGCATATGTAAGGATGCTGCTGAAGATTGCTTGAATCAACTCAGGTTGATCTATCGTACAGATGTGTGGAAATTTCAGAATTTGGAACAAATTGATTCCACCAACCTTTGCGCTAAAGTGACACCAATATTTGAGAAAAGGACTTTCATTAATGGCAGAGTAAGACTGTTTGATCCCCTCTGGCATTAAAATAAGCTGATTAGGCGCAGGATAATACTCCTCATCCCCAATTTTGAGCCAACCTTCACCTTCGCATATGAAATAAAACTTGCTGTAATCGGGCGTGTAATCCAGATCCCTCCAATCCGTATCGCACCGATTGTAGTTGACCATGAATAATTCGACTTGGAGATTGGACAGGTAGTTCGTAAGCAAAGTTTGGTGATTCATACTTTTCATCTCCATACAAGGTTATTATTGTCCATCTAAAAGTTAGTGTTCTGCATGTCTATCCTTCAGCCGTAGCACTACAATACAACTACAGACAATAACAGAAGGGATGAGAACATCTCATGGACAAAAACGAATATTTGCAACAGATTGAAGCAACGATTGAGAGCGGTAAATTCAAGGACAACTGGAGTTCGCTTAGCACCTTCCAAGTACCCGAATGGTACCCAAAAGCGAAATTCGGCATATTCATTCACTGGGGGCTATATTCCGTACCGGCCTATGATAGCGAATGGTATTCGCGAAATATGTACATACAAGGTACCAAAGCTTATGAACATCACCTTGAGGTGTATGGACCTCATAAGGACTTTGGATATAAAGACTTCATTCCGATGTTTCGTGCAGAGAAGTTCGATGCAGACGAATGGGCAACGTTATTCAAACAGGCTGGAGCCAGATATGTTATGCCTGTGGCTGAGCACCATGATGGTTTTCAGATGTACAAGAGCTCTATCTCTCACTATAACACATATGAAATGGGCCCCAAACGGGATCTTCTGGGTGAGATGAAGGCTGCATACGAGAAGCAGGGGCTCACATTATGCGTTTCGTCTCACCGCGCCGAGCACTGGTTCTTCATGTCTCACGGCAAGGAGTTTGATTCAGATATTAAGGAACCCCTTGAGCGTGGGGATTTCTATTGGCCAGCCATGCCTGAGCCGGATCATCATGATCTGTATGGTTCGCCTCCAACCGAGGAGTATCTGGAAGACTGGTTGATTCGCTGCTGCGAACTGGTGGATCAATATCAACCGAAGGTCTTCTATTTCGATTGGTGGATTCAAACGGTTGCGTTCAAACCCTATCTTAAGAAATTCGCAGCCTATTATTATAACAAAGGCGACGAATGGGGCGTTCCTGTAGCTATCAATTATAAACATGAGGCCTACATGTTTGGAAGTGCCGTTCCTGATGTGGAGCGGGGACAATTCGCTGAGCTCAAGCCCTATTTTTGGCAAACGGATACGGCTGTCGCTAAAAACTCATGGTGTTATACGGAAAATAATAACTATAAAACGGCTGAGGAGATCATTCGGGATCTCGTCGATATTGTAAGCAAAAACGGAAATTTGCTGCTGAACATTGGACCTAAAGCAGACGGCAGTATACCGGATGAAGATCGCGACATTTTGCTCAGCATCGGCAAGTGGCTGGAAGTGAATGGGGAAGCGATCTATGACACGTCATTCTGGCGTACGTTTGGCGAGGGTCCGACAGAGGTGAAGGAAGGGCAATTCACGGATGGGGATACGAAGATATTTACGAGTGAAGATATACGGTTTACGTTAAAAGAAAGCAGCCTGTATGCCACGGTTCTTGCCTATCCAGATAACGGGGTGGTACAGATTAAATCCCTGAAGGAAAATTCTCACCATTTTCAAGGGGTCATTCAAGATATTCAAGTACTTGGCTATGAAGAACAGCCGCAATGGGAGAGAACAGCGGACGCGCTGACGATCACAACGACAACTGTGAAAAGTAATGCGCCTATTGTTTTCAAAATTAAATTGGACTAATCAACAAAGATAAATTAAATACTGTAAATATAAAAAGGGCGCATCCAGGAGTATTGTACTCATCGGATAGCGCTCTTTTGGTTTGCCTATACATAGGGCTGACTTCCATGCAAAATCCTCTCCATGATAATGGAGGCTGCTCTGAGCTGAAAACGGTAATTCGGAGATTTACTTATATAATAATCACGAAATTCTTTCTTGCTAATATACTGATATCATCAAACCAGTGATGTTCGCCTATTATGGAATGATTGAGACTCACTAAGGAGGATCTGCAAAAAAGATGAAACCAAAGAAACGCATCAGTTGGAGCGGATTTAAGAAAAAAAAAGCTGAGGACTGTGACCATCCCCAAGAACAGCACAAAGAACATCACCACGAGCATCATCATAACCACCACAATCATCACCACAATAACCACCATCATAAGTGTTTTGACAAAGAAGCTGAATTTCTTCTCAAATTAATTGGTGAGTTGAAGGGAGCAATTGTACAGGTTTTTGCCAATCCCACGCCTCATAATGTTTCACTTCTGATTGAGGTACTGCGTAAATTACTGGCTCTGGTTCATCATTCGGATTTGAAAAAGGGAACCAAGGCAGATCTCGAAGCGGTCTTGGAGCTTACCATTGTATCTGCAGAGGCCGTTCCATTTTCTCCGATCAGTGTAGGAAGCAATTTGCAGCAATTGCTGGATGTGCTCCTATCTGTCATTTTACAGGGGAATATCGATTCGGCTGAGAAAGATCAACTGGTCATTTTGATCCGGGCGACCGAATTGGCTATCACAACAGGGCTAAGAAACATAGGGAGTCAAGGTCCGGCAGGACCTGCAGGACCAGCGGGTCCTCAGGGCGTGCCTGGTCCACAAGGCCCGGCAGGCGTTGCTGGTTCTCAGGGTGGTGTAGGTCCAGCTGGTACACCGGGAGCTGCTGGTGCCCAGGGACCAGCAGGTGCGACAGGTGTTACTGGAGCAACGGGTGCGGCAGGCCCAGCAGGTGGCGCAACAGGAGCGACAGGTGCAACGGGGAGTACAGGAGCAACAGGTGATCCTGGCGTAGCAGGAGCCACCGGAGTCACCGGGGCTACCGGCGCAACTGGGATTGCGGGAGTAACAGGCAGCACTGGTGTTACAGGAGCTACGGGTTCGGGCGCCATCATACCGTTTGCTTCTGGCGGACCTGCCATATTAACAACGGTTCTTGGTGGACTGGTTGGAACGACAAGCCTTATCGGTTTCGGCAGCTCGGCAACAGGAGTCAGTATTCTTGGTGGCACGATTGATTTAACGGGAACGATTGTCGGACCACTTATAAACTTTGCGTTCTCTGTTCCACGGGATGGCGTTATAACTTCGATTGCTGCCTATTTCAGTACCACAGCAGCCTTGGCCTTGGTTGGTTCAACGGTGACCATCACTGCGCAATTATTCAGTTCACCTACTCCTGATAATGCATTTACTGCGGTTCCGGGGGCGGTCGTTACACTGGCACCTCCACTCACCGGTATTATTGCATTGGGTAGTATCTCCAACGGCATAACAACTGGATTGGCTATACCTGTGACTGCACAGACACGACTTCTGCTTGTATTCTCTGCAACGGCAACTGGACTTAGTCTTGTGAATACCGTTGTTGGCTATGCAAGTGGCGGCGTGAACATTACATGATGAGATATAAATTTTGATCTGGGGCCGACTCAATCGTTTCTTTAAAAATCATAAAGTAACCCCATGACTCATGGGGTTAGAACTTTTTATAAATAATTGTGATATCTATTACTACCAATCATTAGTAGTAAATGTCATAGCTTCCACCATAACCATTGGGTGAGTAAGCTACAATTTTATGATAACCATACAAGTTCTCAAGAGTGATGCTTTTCGTTCCATAATCAGACACGATTACTCTTCCATCTCCCTTCAGGTTTCCAATCATATCTTCAACTTTAAACACATATTCCCCTGTTGTAAGAGGGTTAAACCTAAAGGTGACTTTTCCACTCAAGTAAATATCGGTACTATATCCACCATTGAAATATTCTCTTAAGGAATTTTGGGCAAAAATATTAATTTCTTGTGCTTGGGACTGTTGTTGTGTCTGAACTTCCTGGGAGGAAGGGTTAGTTAGCGTAAGAGCTTCATCAGCGAATACCGCTGGAACAGATGCTAAAAGCATCGCCATGGAAGAAAGAGCTGCAATTGCTGTTTTTTGATATTTTTTCACAATCAAACATCTCCTTATGGTATATAAAATTTAAATTAGATTAGAGTTCGTACTGTTCACAAAAAGACAAAAGATCAATAGAGCAGTAGCTTTCCTCACAGTCATTTCCTAGGATGAGAGTAAGGTTGATCTGGCGCCAAATGTATGTTACAAGATAATCGTACATTTAATTCCAAATATATACAATACTATTCTCAGGATTTTCTATACTATTTTTGTTAAATATATACTTTATTCATATATAGTTCACAAAGTAACATTTATAAGCTCAGACGATTACGGAGAGGTTATACACGATTCGAACACGCCATAAACGAAAATTGACACAGCAGGATGAGCCTCTGCTTTGCCACATTGTTTGAATAGTAATCTTGAACATCAAGTCGTAGTTTCATAGAACTACTACATTTGTTCATTAAGCGAAATGAAATACATAAATGCGAAATGAGAGTATGAATACGTAAGCGACAGGAGACACATAAAATCATTAAATAGACTTATTTTCTATATTTTTCAATAAAGTGCTTGTATATATCGAATAATGATTTTATACTATACCAATAAAATCCAATTAAATTCCTAATCGACTATTATATGTAATTAAATTGTTTAACTACTCACTCGAATCACGATCGAAAGTCATATCCACCACTCCTTAGCAAGCGTTCTGCTAACGCTCCAGATTACCCTTCCACATGAATGCTTATAGACATTCACTCTCATTGCATTATTCAAACACCCAAACTATTCACTCACATGGTTTAATCCGACTCAATCAATCTCCTAAACTTCCAAGTAAAAAAACATAGACTAATCTGTTATCTCTTCTGACTCATATTGATCCCTAACCAGACCTGTAAAGGAGGTGAGGCTTTATGTGAAATCCAGAGTATCTATCTCGTCCGCAATAAAGGTTATATACCGTTTTATTCTGCAGAGAAGGGCATATGTACCAGACTAAATTAAAAAACCGGGTAAAAGGAGTGGAAAAGTTTGATAAAGATTAATCGGTTACGCAAGCCCATCTCCATGGGGCTCTCGCTTCTCCTTGCATTTTCGATCATTCATCCGGTTTCAGCTGAAAACTCCACATCATCCAAATTGGATATGAAATCTGGACTTGCCAAAGTTACGGAGTCCAAAGTAAACGCCAAATTGACCAAAGAATTTGATGGTAGTGAGTATGTTACCTATCTGGTTAAAATGAAGGAACAGGTGGATACAGCAGCAGTCTCCAAACAGGCCCTTGAAAAGGCGACCATAGCCAAACAAACGGCTTCAGCCACAAAGCTGTCCGTTCGTAATTCGGTCGTCAGCTCTCTGCGAGAAACGGCCTCGCGTACACAATATCCATTGGAAACTTATCTGGAAAAGGAAGTTGACCTGGGTAAGGTTAAAGAATATAAAAGCTATTTTATTGTCAATTCATTGGCAGTGACGAGTACCAAAGAAGTCATGGAACAGATTGCGCTGCTGCCTGAGGTGGAGAAGATTCTACCGAATGAGACACGATACTTACAGAAAGCCGAAGTGAGTAAAGAACCGGCGAATGCGGCATCAGGCAAAGATGCTGTACAAACGCCAGCTAAAGACTCTTCAGTCGGAGTTAAAGACAAGGAGCCTGCTGCCAAGGACAAGCTTGCGACTGAAAACGTGGAATGGAACCTGGATTACATCAATGCGCCAGCCGTGTGGGATCGGGGCATCGATGGAACAGGGATTGTTGTTGCTAATCTGGACAGTGGTGTGGATTATACCCACCCGGCGCTTCGCAGCAAATGGCGGGGACTGGATGCTTCGGGCAATATCGTTGATCCCGAACTAAGCTGGTATGATCCGCACAGTAATGCTTCCCTCCCTGCGGACGAAGACGGACATGGTACTCACACGATGGGTACGATGGTTGGCTCTGAAGCGAATGGCACCAACCAGATCGGGGTTGCTCCCGGTGCGAAATGGATTGGTGTACGGATATTCAATCCGGAAACAACGGATGCCATTATTCTGGATGGCGGACAGTGGTTGATCGCTCCAGTGGATGCGGAAGGCAATCTGCATCCTGAACTTGCACCGGATGTGGTAAACAACTCGTGGGGTGGAGGTGCCGGACTGGATGAATGGTTCCGTCCTATGGTGCAAGCCTGGCGTGATGCTCAGATTTTTCCGGAATTCTCAGCAGGAAATGTGAGACTGGGTAACCCGGGCGGACCTGGTTCTGTTGCTAACCCGGCTAACTATCCTGAAAGTTTTGCTACAGGAGCAACCGATATCAACGGAAATCTGGCTTCGTTCTCCCTACTGGGCCCATCCCCTTATGATGAGATCAAACCGGAAGTATCTGCCCCTGGTGTGAATATCCGTTCATCAGTTCCGGGCGGTGTATATGAAGGAGGCTGGAACGGAACATCCATGGCAGGTCCGCATACAACCGCCCTTGCTGCACTGCTGCTTCAGGCCAATCATTCCCTTACCGTGGATCAGCTGGAGCAGATCATTACAGATACAGCCACGCCGAGAACGGATAGTCAGTATCCGACCTCTCCTAATAACGGCTACGGTCACGGCATTATTAATGCCCTTGATGCTGTGGGTTCTGTACTCGAAGGGATTGGAACAGTATCCGGCAGAGTGGTTACAGCCGGAGATGATCTGGAAGAGCCAGTACTGGCACATACCCCTGTCAATTCAGCCTTTACAGGCATTGATATACCATTAACCGCTCATGTGACAGATAACGTCGCGGTAGTCTCTGTTGAGGCTTTTGCCAAAACGACAGGTACCAACCAGTACGTCTATCTGCCGATGAATCGAATTGCTGGAGATAACAAAGATGGGACGTATACAGCGACAATCCCTGCTTTTCTTATTGAATCGCAAGGTGTGGAGTATTATATCCGAGTGAATGATTACGGCAACAACGGATTCGAAAGTCAGGTATATAAAGTGGCTGTGTCCAATGGTGTGCAGCCAGGATACCTTCAGGATTTTGAAGAAGATCAGCTGGGCTTCACGACTGGTGGTACCGGAAGTACCTGGGTATGGGGAACACCAAGCAGTGGTCCTGGAAATGCATACTCCGGTGACAAGGTAATTGCAACCAATCTGCAAGGGACTTATGTAGCGAATAGCAATGCATATCTGCTTGCGCCGCCAATTGATCTCACCGAGAGTCCAGAAGGTGCGTTATTATCCTTCAAGCACTGGTATGACTTGGAGAATAACATCGACTTTGGCAAGGTATACATCGCTTCCGAGGATAGCGATTTTGTGTTCCAAGAACTGTTAACCTTCACGGGTACAGGTGGCAATTGGAAGACACAATATGTGGATCTTCGCGAATACGCGGGACAGCAGGTGTTCATCAAGTTCAATCTGACGAGTGATAATTCATTGCAAAAGGCTGGCTGGTACATTGATGATTTCGCTGTAGAAGAGCTGGATGAGATTGCTCCGGGCGCACCTGCCGGATTGTCTGCGACTGCCGATATTCTTGGTAATGTAGCCTTGAGTTGGACTGGTCCGAACGATGAGGATCTTGAATCCTATATCGTATATCGCTCCACAACCGCAGGTGCAGGTTATGAATCCATTGGAACTGCAACCGGAACAACGTTTACAGATACGGCTACGGTGACAGATTCGACGTATTACTATACCGTTGCCGCACTTGATTATAGTGGCAATGAAAGCGATAAATCGAATGAGGTCTCCATTACAGTAGAGGTGCCTCAGGATATCTACATCGATCATTTCGATGGCAGTGATGATAACGGCTGGACTCATTCAGGAACCAAAGATGAGTGGGAACGCGGCATTCCGGTAACGGGACCTGCCAGCGCGGTTTCTCCGCCGAATGTCTGGGCGACTGATCTCGACAATACGTATGAGAGTGGCTCCAACTATTCACTCGTATCTCCGGTCATTGATTTGACGGATGTGTCCGAAGGAACACTCACGTTTAATCATTGGTACGAGATTGAGAGTGGATACGACTACGGGTATGTGGAAGTCACCAAGGATGGTGGAACCACATGGTCAGAACTGGGCAAATTCTCACATAGTACAAACGGTAAACAATGGACACCCGTATTTTATGATCTGGATGCACTTACCGGTAATGAAGTTCAATTCCGGTTCCGCCTGACCTCAGATAACAGTGTTGTGAAGACAGGCTGGTTCATTGATGATTTCCGTGTACTGGGAGTTGCTGCGGAGACGGTAACGGAGGACAGTGCGGTTGTGCTTAACAATGACAAACCGAAACCGTCTTATGATAATCCATGGTACAAAATTTCGCGGACTGACAAAGCGGAATTTAACAAAACGAAACAGCAACAACCGGAAGTTGAAAAACCGGAAACAGGTTCGGTTAATCCACAAAGCCTGCCTGCAAGTGCAACGGTTACTGTACTGGAAACCGGACGTTCGGTGAAGACAGATCCAGCTACAGGCAAGTATAACTTCACACACGTAGCAGGTGATTACACGTTAAAAGCTGAAGCATATGGATATTATCCTCGAACTCAGCAGGTAACGATCACGGATGGCAATGGTGCCAAAGCCAACTTTAATCTGGAGGCGATCCCGCATGGGCAGATTGAAGGTGTTGTAACGGATGAGCGGACAGGACAACCTCTGGCTGATGCTTCCGTTCTCGTGGTGGAAGATGCCAATGTAGGCGAAGTCCACACAGGTTCAGATGGTAGCTTCGTTATTCAGGTACTGGAAGGAAGTTATACTCTGTCCATCCGTGCTGCTGATTACTACAGTAAAACCGTTACTGTAACTGTACCTGGTAATGGTACGGCAGAGGCGAATGTTGCCTTGAAACCGTTCATCGGTTTTCCAGGGGAAATTGCTTATGATGATGGAACAGCAGAGAACGCACGAGCTTTTAACGCTGCGGATAACGCCTGGGCAGTTCGAATGACACCAGAGCTGGAGACCGCTCAACTGACAGGTGCATCGTTCCGATTCTGGAACACCGAATGGCCTGTACCTGGAGGCACAGCGTTCCAATATGCCGTATATGATGCATCGGGTGCGGGCGGAGCTCCGGGACGACAACTGGCTGGACCATTTGACGGTACTGCACTTCGTAACGATCAATGGACAACTGTTGAATTCTCGGAACCGGTCATTGTAACGGGTGATTTCTATATCGTGTACGTACAGAGTTTAGCTGGAACTAGCGCTCCGGGACTCGCTACCGATGAGGATGGTCCAAATGCAGGTCGAAGCTGGCAGCGAGTAGGTGGAGCGTGGAGCACTTCACCTGATGAAGAAGGTAACTACATGATTCGTGCAGTTGTGAGATATCCGGTAAATGCACCTGTGCTCACAGCACCTGCGAACACGTATACGAATCAATCATCCTTCACCGTGTCGGGAACGTCTCCGGCATCCGGCGCTCAGATCAAGATCTACAACGGCAAAGATCTGGCTGGTACGACAACTGTGGTAAATGGGAAGTTCTCTTACGGTGTGAAACTCCGTTCTGGGATTAATGCGATTACTGCCGAGGCAGTGGTGGACGGGAAAACGACCGACCGCTCACTCCCCGTCGTCATTATTCTGGATCAGACCAAACCGCAGTTGACCATTGTTACGCCAACTCAAGGAGATCGCATCAATGCGGAAGTTGTTCACGTAACGGGTAATGTCGTGGAACAATTCCTCGATAAGTTGACTGTTAACGGACAAACCGTACAAGTGGGCAAAGACAGAAGCTTCAGTCATCGCGTATTGGTTAACGAAGGCGAGAACACGATTACCATTACAGCAACCGATCTCGCTGGCAATAAAACTACCGTAACCCGCACCGTCTACGTGGAAACGGCGTTGCCAGAACTTACGAATATTACTCCGGCTGAGGATGTTCGAATCACATCAGGAGAGAGTGTTACTGTTTCATTTGACAGTAAACCTGGTTTGCAAGCATCTTTCCGGATTCAGTTACCGCTGAATCTGAATGCCCAAGGGGCAGGAGAGATTCCATTAGTGGAGACCGAACCTGGTCGTTACACGGGTACGTACACAACACCTTCATCCCTTGTTCTGGATGGTGGAGTCATTGTGATTCGAGCTCAGGATGCAGCAGGCAACAAAGTAGAGGCGGAAGCAGCTGGACGATTGTTCGTCAGCGCAGCACAAGAACAATCCGTTCCAGAACCAGATTCGAGCCCTGAAGAGACTGAAACGGAAGTGAGTCCACCGTCTGCTGAGGGTCTGCAACCTTAATTATGCAAAGTATGAGATGGATGAAAACTACATTTTGACCATCTAAGCAAGAAGCCGATAAGCCGAGGTATTAGGGCTTGTCGGCTTTTTGTTGTATCTCGATTCACATCTGACGCCTAAGATTAATGAAGCATCCATTGGGAAGCTTTTTCTTTTGCTCTCATATGACAGCAGGTGAGTTGTCTCCGTTCTTCACATTAATGATATAACATGATATATTAGGATGTAGAACATGAGAAGTATGGGTATTTATGGAGGTGCTTGTATTGGGGAAAGACTCGGCATCCAAGCCGATGTATGAACAGATCTTTGAATCCTTGCGCGAACGGATACAGCTTCATCAATATCAAGTGGGTGAACGTGTTCCTTCGGAGAAGGAATTATGTGATGAATTCGGAGTGAGCCGGATTACAACGAAAAAGGCGCTTGAAATGTTGGCGAGTGAACAATTGATTGTTCGTCAGCCGGGACGGGGTTCTTTTGTAGCTGATACAGCAGATATGACACAAGAAAGACCTAACAGACCTGCTCCGCGTGCTGCGATCAAAGATCCAGAGAAGAAGCTGCTCATTGGTCTGGTCATCACTAACTTCAGCGATATGTATGGTACAGAACTGTTATATGGTATGGAGGAAGCTTCGCGAGAGCATGATTGTTTTCTCGTACTTAGACGCTCCTTCGGGATTCCCGAGCAGGAGGAACAGAGCATTCAGGAACTGCTGGAACTGGGTGTGGATGGATTGATTATTTTCCCGGCACAAGGTGAATATTTCAGCGATGAGATTCTTAAATTGGTCGTTAACAAATTCCCGTTTGTCCTGATTGACCGGTACTTGAAAGGCATTCCGGCTTCATCTGTGAGTACGGATAATGTAGGCGCGGCGCGAGAAGGGATGAATTATTTGTTCGATCTCGGTCACCGACACATCGCTTTTCTGACGCAGCCTCCGGCGAACACTACACCGATTGAAGAACGAATTGAAGGAATCATTGAGGCTCATAATGATCAAGGAGTGCTGGTGAACAGGGAACTGTGGTTAGAATCTTTTCTTTCGACACTGCCAAGTGTGTTTGATCCTCAAGTCGAGGTCCGTGATGTGGAGACACTGGTGGAACATTTACAGAAATACCCCCAGATTACTGCACTCTTTGCTGCGGAGTATCATATTGCTTTACTTGCAGAACAGGCAGCGGATCGGCTTGGTCTGAGGATACCTGAAGATATGTCCATCATTTGTTTTGACAGTCCAAACGCTGCCGAAGGAAGCCGTGTAACACATATGAGACAAAGCCAGTTTGATATGGGAAAACAGGCGTTCGAGATGGTGCTTCAGAGTATGCAGAACAACGAGATGGCAGTGAATAGGGTTATTTTGCCTGCCCGTTTGGTGAAGGGTAAGTCAACAAGTATGGTGAAACAAAAGGGTTAATTTTAGCAACTTAATATTCATTGTGTTCAATCAGGGACTTCGTGTAAACGAGGTCTCTTTTTTATGCGGATAAAATGGGGAGAATTACTTTAAATGGTATACTATTTATTGTCCTTAAATTAAAATAGCATGCTAATATACAAATAAATATATTGACATAACATTACATTCGTTTTAGGATGATGAAAGCGGTTAACAAATTGGATTACATAAGGAGGACAACATGCTGACACCCAGAGATGATCAAGAAATTTCCCCCTCGATATACGACATGATTGATCAGGTTAACAAACGTATGCCAGACCATCCGGAACTTAATCAAATGTTCAAAAATTGTTTTACCAATACGATGGCGACTACCATTCAGCGCAAAGAAGATGGAACAACTTTTGTGATTACGGGAGATATCCCTGCCATGTGGTTACGTGATTCTGCCGCTCAGGTCAGACCTTATCTGGTTCTCGCTTCAGAGGATGAAGATATCGCCGACATGATCGCTGGGCTGGTTGAACGTCAACTGAATTATATTCTCCTGGACCCTTATGCAAACGCTTTTAATGAGATGGAGAGTGGAAAAGGACATCAGGAAGACCTGACGCAGATGAATGATTGGATCTGGGAACGGAAGTATGAGATCGACTCACTGGCTTATCCGATTCAGCTCAGTTATCTCTTGTGGAAGAACACGGGAAGAACAACTCAATTCAATAATACGTTCCGTAAAGTAGCCCAGATCATCATGCAGTTATGGCAAGTGGAACAGCATCATGAGACGAAATCACCCTACACGTTCCAACGTCTGGATGCTCCCGAAACCGATACGCTCACCCGAGAGGGACGAGGTACTGAAACAGTCTATACCGGCATGACTTGGTCGGGATTCCGTCCTAGCGATGATCGATGTGAATATGGTTATCTGATTCCATCCAATATGTTCGCCGTTGTGGCGCTTCGATATCTGCAGGAAATTGCTGAAGCTGTGTTCGAGGATGAAATGCTGGCAGCGACTGCACAGCAGTTGGAGGAACAAATCAACAAAGGAATTCAGGATTATGGCACCGTTGAACATCCGGAATATGGAACCATATATGCATACGAAACGGATGGGAAAGGCAATCACAATCTGATGGATGATGCCAATGTGCCGAGCCTGCTGTCTTTACCTTATCTCGGATATGTCGAGGAGAACGACGAGGTGTATCAGAATACACGCCGTTTCATTTTATCCACGAACAACCCGTATTTTTATGAGGGAACAGCAGCAGCGGGAATCGGTAGTCCGCATACACCAGAAGGGTACATCTGGCATATCGCTTTATCGATGCAGGGGCTGACTACAGAGGATCGCAATGAAAAACTACGATTGCTTCAGCTTATCCATAAGACGGATGCGGATACCGGACTGACCCATGAAGGTTTTTCGGCCAACAATCCACATGAATATACACGTCCATGGTTTTCATGGTCCAACATGCTCTTTAGTGAACTGATTATGGATTATTGCGGATTCCGCGTACAGAAATAGATAGGGAAGCAAGAGATAACCTGCGAGTACATCATAACGTTCGGAGTTCGTTGAATTCCGACAAGAGGAGAGCGAATCATGAGAAAAATATCATTGAAAATGCCGGTAGCAGCAGTTATGACATCCTTGCTCATTCTTACTACAGCCTGTTCGGGCGGAAGCTCAAGCACAGGCACAACCAGTGACGGTAAGAAGGAAGTAACTGTATCGTTCCGTTCTTCAGGATCTGAAGATACACTTACGAAGTTTTTCCAATCAGGTTTGGTGGATCAATTCGAGAAAGAAAACCCGGATATCAAAATCAACATTGCGCCTGTATTGGCAAGTGAGGGTGATTACACGTCCAAAATGGTTTTGCAGATGAAATCGCCTGATACGGCGCCTGATGTTATTGCCGAAGATACATCCATCATCAAATCCGATGCTGCTGCGGGATATCTGGAGCCGCTGGATACACAGGTTCAGGGCTGGCCCGATTGGAAAGAACACATCATCGACAATCTGAAGGCAGGGGTTACGGGTGAAGACGGCAAGGTATATGGCGTTCCGGCTACCTCGGATACACGTGGAATCTGGTACAACAAGGAACTGTTTCAAAAAGCAGGTCTGGAAGTTCCATTTAAACCTGCAAGCTGGGCAGAGGTACTCGAAGCAGCACGTACCATCAAGCAAAAACTGCCGGGTGTGACACCGCTTAATATGATCGTGGGCAAAGCAAACGGTGAAGGTGTCACCATGCAAACGCTGGAAATGCTGCTCTATGGTACGGCGGATACGCTGTATAACGACACCAGCAAGAAATGGGTCGTTAACAGCCCTGGTCTTTTGGATTCATTCAAATTCATAGATCAAGTGTTTAACACGGATAAAACAGGTCCGACCATGCAGGTTGCCCTGAATGGACAAGCTGGCAGTATTGCATTCCAGCAACAGTTCCCGCAAGACAAACTGGCGATGGCTGTAGATGGTAGCTGGGCAGGTTCGACATGGGCCGAGAATGGTGCGGCTCCAATTGCCAACGTCGAAGAGAAAATAGGATTTGCGCCATTCCCGACACAAAATGGGGAAGAACCTGGAGCAACGACGATGTCTGGAGGATGGGCTTGGTCCGTTCCTGCACAAGCGAAGAATAAGGAAGCAGCTTGGAAATTTATCGAGTTCCTGATGAATAAGGAGAATGCGACTGCGCGCGTCGTAGCGGAAGGCAGCCTCAGTCCACGTAATGATTCCACAGAAGTTGAAGGTTATACCGATCGTCCATATACCAAAGAAGCACAGGAACTCTTGAATGTAGCCCATTTCCGTCCAGCGAACGATCAATATGCAGCGGTATCCGCACAATTGCAAAGCATCGTTGAGAGTATTGCCTCTGGCAAGCTGACGCCGGAAGAGGGAGTTACGCAATTGAAGGATAACGTATCCCGTTCCCTTGGCGCGGACAGCATCGAAGAGAAATAAGGATATCGATATATTCGGAGGGGGAGGCATAATACTCCCCTTTTTCCGGTTCGAATGGAGAGTGACTTATGAAAAGGAAAGCACCAGGTTCATTTCTGTTTCTCATGCCTTCCGTACTGTTATTACTTGTGTTTTTCATTGTTCCCATCATTCTGACGATCTGTTTTGCCTTTACGAATATGGCCCTGACCGGGGCGGCAGCCAAGAGTCTGGAGTTCGTCGGATTTCAGAATTTCATTAATATGTTCCATGATCCGGACTTCCGCATTAGTGTCTGGCGTACACTGGTCTTTCTCATCTTCTCCGCAGTCATTGGTCAGGTATTGCTTGGGTTCATCCTGGCTCTTCTAATGAAGGAGAAGAACGTGACGTTCCGCCGCGTCATCGGCATCATCGTCATTGCTGGTTGGGTGACACCCGAGATTGTCGTGGCATTCTGTATGGTGGCTTTTTTCAGTGACAATGGTTCATTGAATCAGATCCTCGGCTGGTTCGGGGCGAATCCAGTCTCCTGGTTATTCAGTTTCCCGATGGTGAGTGTCATTATCGCGAATATCTGGCACGGCACAGCCTTTTCGATGATGGTCTATCAGTCGGCACTGGATGATATCCCGAAGGAAGTTGAAGAAGCTGCGATTATTGACAGTGCCACCGGGTTCCAGATTGTTAGACACATTACGATCCCAATGGTAAAAGGGTCCATCGTGACCAACATGATGTTGGTTACTCTACAGACACTGGGTGTGTTCACGCTGATCTATACGATGACCGGTGGTGGCCCGGGTACTTCAACACAAACCTTGCCGATCTTCATGTACAATCAGGCCTTTGTGAACTATCAGTTTGGATACGGCACAGCCATATCTCTGGTTCTGTTGTTCATCGGTATTATCGCCAGCCTGTTCTACATGCGATCCATGAAAGTGAAAGTGTAACCATGAAGGAGGTTCGATCCCTATGGTCAAACATGGGCTTCAACGCAAAATCCAGTACGGGATTCTAGTTTTTCTGGGACTCTGTTTTTTATTGCCGCTGCTCTGGATCATTCTGGCTTCATTTGACCCGAACGCGCAACAGGGTATTAAAATGCCCAGTACCTGGACCATTCAAAATTTCAAGGATGTACTCGGGGATTCGAGCAATCTTCGTTCATTCGGTGTGGGCCTGATTCTGTCGGGAGGGCAAGCGATATTGGTTGTTCTGGTATCTGTTCTTGCTGCGTATCCATTATCCCGTTATGAAATGAGATTCAAAAAAAGCTTCTTGTTATCTATTCTGTTCATGACAGCACTTCCGATTACTGCCGTGATGGTTCCGGTATTTCAAATGTTTCTGTTCTTCAAAATGCAAAATAGCATCATTGCCACGATGCTGTTCCTGACCGCATCCTCACTTCCTTACGGCATCTGGATGATGAAAAACTTCATGGATTCGGTGCCCATTGATCTGGAAGAATCGGCATGGATTGACGGTGCATCCGTGTGGAACGGATTGAGACGAATTGTAGCGCCATTGATGTTGCCGGGTATTGCAACGATCGCGATATTTACCTTTTCGGGAAGTTGGGGCAACTTCTTCGTGCCATACATCCTGCTCCAGACACCGGAGAAACTTCCGGCATCGGTCACGATTTATCAATTTTTCGGCAGCCACGGTATGGTTGAATACGGCAGATTGGCTGCATTTTCACTACTTTATACGATGCCTTCGGTTGTGCTATACATCTTCTCCCAGCGTTACATGTCCAAAGGTTTCAGCATGGGCGGGGCAACCAAAGGTTAATGACAGGAGGTACGCAACATGACAACCAAAAAGACGGCACATCTCATCTCGCATACCCATTGGGACCGCGAATGGTATATGCCTTATGAACACCATCATGTTCTTCTCATTGAGCTGATGGATAAACTGCTGGATACGCTCGATCAGGACCCGGAATATCGCTATTTCCATCTGGATGGGCAGACGATTATTCGTGAAGATTATTTGCAGGTTCGGCCCGAACAGCAGGAGAGGCTCGACCGTTATATACGTGAAGGACGCATTCATTTTGGTCCATGGTATGTGTTACAGGATGAGTTTCTGACCAGCAGTGAGGCCAACTTGCGTAATCTGCTCATCGGTCATCGTGATGCTCGACCTTTGGGGGTGATATCCAAGACGGGGTACTTCCCAGACTCGTTCGGAAATATGGGACAGGCACCGCAGATTCTGCAACAGGCGGATATTCATAACGCGATCTTTGGGCGTGGGGTAAAGCCTACGGGATTCAATAATGCGGTGGTTGATGCAGACAGTTACGAATCTCCCTATTCCGAGATGATCTGGCGTTCGCCGGATGGTTCGGAAGTACTCGGCATTTTGTTCGCGAATTGGTACTGCAACGGGATGGAAGTTCCGGTTGATCCGGAGAAAGCTCAAGTATACTGGGATAAAAATCTGGAAGATGCCGAGAAATTTGCATCGACTTCACATCTGTTGTTCATGAATGGTTGTGATCATCAGCCGATCCAGACGGATCTGCCAGAGGCTTTACGTACGGCGGCTGCGTTGTATCCTGATGTAGAATTTATCCACTCCAATTTTGACGATTACATTGAGGCGGTTACGAAGGATGTGCCTGAGCATCTGGCGACCATTGAGGGCGAGCTTCGCAGTCAGCACACGGATGGTTGGGGAACACTGGTGAATACGGCATCTGCCAGGGTTTATCTGAAACAGTTGAATCAGCAGGGGCAGACGTTGCTCGAAAAAGTAGCCGAACCACTGGCCGCCATGGCCCATATAGCCGGGGTAAAAGATTATCCGCACCATCTGTTGACGCATGCATGGAAGATGCTGATGCAGAACCACCCGCATGATAGCATCTGCGGATGCAGTGTGGATGAGGTTCACCGTGAGATGGTGACCCGCTTTGCCAAGAGCAGACAGCTTGCAGAGAAATTGGTTTCCCAGAGTGCGCAGGCGATTGCTGAGTCCATTCATGTGCAACCTGCTGAGGCTTGGGGTGAGGAAGCGGTGCTGTTCACTGTGTTTAACACGAGTGGTTGGAATCGAAATGGAATCATTGAAATGGATCTGATTGTGGACAAAGCATTTTTCCCAGAAGGTCCTGATCCCCAGGCACTTGCGCAGAAAGTGGAAAAAGATGCACTGCCAGTGTATCAACTGGTCGATTCGGATGGACGCACGTATTCGGCAGAAATCAAGGATCTGGGTGCGCATTTTGGCTATGAACTTCCGAAGGATCGCTTCCGACAGCCCTATATGGCTCGTAAAGTAAGAGTGACTTTCCAGGCGGTGGATGTACCTTCGCTGGGTTATAAGACGTATGCTCTCATTCCAGTTCAGAAGCAAACAGAGAGTGCTGAGATTGCTGAAGTGTCCGCTACGAGCGAACTCGTTCAGGTTCAGGGAATGATGATGGAAAACGGTCATTTGCGGGTGACGATTGAAGAGAATGGTACGGCTACAATTGAAGATAAGGTCTCCGGTGCTGTATACAGGGGATTGAATTCATATGAGAATACCGGGGATATCGGCAATGAATATGTCTACCGACAACCAGAGGGAGAGACAACGCTGACCTCTGAGCATCTGAAGGCAGACGTGCGGATCGTGGAGCAATCTCCATATCGTGTAGTCATGGAAAGTGTATTACGTTGGGAAATTCCTGTTGGAGCAGATGAACTGTTCGAACGGGAGAAGCGCCAAATGGTTCCTTTTACAGAACGGAAGGCACAACGGGTGAAGAACACGGTTCCGTTGGTGATTACGACAACGTATACACTGGAAGCAGGAAGTAATATGGTCAAGGTAAAGTCTGACTTTAACAATCAGGCCAAGGATCATCGGTTGCGCGCACTCTTTCCATCCCGACTGGTGACAGACAATCATTATGCGGATTCCATCTTTGAAATTGCCAAACGCTCCAATACACCGGCCAAAGAATGGGTGAACCCGAGTAATGCACAGCACCAGCAGGCATTTGTACATGTGACCGATGGTGATCATGGCTTGATGATTGCAAACAAAGGGCTGAATGAATACGAGATTTTACAGCATGAAGAGGGCAGTACGATTGCGGTTACGCTTCTTCGTGCCTCTTCGGAGCTGGGAGATTGGGGTGTGTTTGAAACACCGGAAGCCCAATGTCTGGGACCTCAGAGTGTGGAATATGCGATTATTCCATTTGCAGGTGATGCGGCACAGTCAGGTGCTTGTGCATCCGCATACGTGTATCCGATTCCGTGGACGACTGTACAGCTAGGGGCATTAGCACGCATGTTTGAGCAAGAGGGTCATGCTGGAGCTGATGGGCAACAGGTTGAACTACCTTTGACGAAGCAATGGTTAGCGTGGAATTCGCAAGGTTCGACACTGGCCTTCTCCACATTGAAGATCGCAGAGGAAACCGGAGATTTGATTGCTCGTTGGTATAATCTGAATTCCGAACCGCTTGAATTGAACGTACAGCCTGGATTTGAATGTGCCTCTGTTTACGAGAGTGATGTGCTGGAACGGGTTAAGGACACGTTGCAGGGTCAAAGCCAGACGATATCTGGGTACAAAATAGTTACACAAGGGTATGCTGTACGTTGAGTTGATTTTGAACATCATAACTATAGAAACCTCCTGTTCACGGTAGTGTGGACAGGAGGTTTTTGTCATGTGCTCTGTTATGTGCACCCAAACTAAAGCGTTATGCTGTATAAATATATAATAACAATTCATGTCGTGATTTTATACATTTATTGTCGTGAGTTTCTATTAAAAATAGATTAAGTCTGTGATAACTTATAGATAAATGTCAGAATATTATATAGTATGGAGGTAAGATACATTGACCATTCGAATTGGGAAAATTAGCTTGTGGCATGTTCACGCATGGGATTACATCAAGCAGGCACAGGAACATGAAGATACAGTCATCGCAGCGGTGTGGGATGAAGATGCCAAGCGGGGACAGGAAGCGGCTGAACGTTTAAACGTACCCTTCTATGCTTCACTCGAAGATATGCTGGCCAAGGATGACATCGATGCCGTTATTGTAGATGCGCCAACCCGCTTCCATGAAGAAGTGATCACCGCTGCTGCAAAAGCAGGGAAACACATCTTCACGGAGAAAGTTATTGCAGCGACACAAGCGGAATCCAACAGAATCCTTCATGAGGTAAAGGCAAACAAAGTCAAGATGACAGTCTCCTTACCACGTCTGAATGCAGGGTACACGCTAACGATTCAGGAGGTACTTAACCAGGGATTGCTTGGCAAAGTGACTTATGTTAGAGCGCGTTTATCGCATGATGGAGCGATTTCGAACTGGTTACCTGAACACTTCTATGATCTGAAGGATTGTCAGGGCGGTGCACTGATTGATCTGGGCTGCCATCCAATGTATCTGGCCAAACTGTTTCTGGGTCAGGAAGTAACAGCGGTTAATGCAAACTTCGGATACATTACAGGCAATGAAGTTGAAGATAATGCCGTTGCAACCTTGTTTACGGATTCCGGAGCAGTTGGCGTTGTTGAAGCTGGTTTTGTGAACAGCCATTCTCCATTTACGATTGAGGTTCATGGTACGGAAGGTACGCTTCTGTACGGGACACCTGATGATAAGCTGTTGATTCGTACAAAAGCAGCACAGGGACAATATGATGACTGGACTGAACTTCCTTTGGCAGACAAAAGGGAAAGCGCATTCAATCAATGGGTCGCACATATACAAAATGATACGGATGCAACTGAAAACGTGCAAATCGCTATGGAGCTGACCCGTTTGATGGAAGCAGCGAATCTCTCTGCCAAAGAAGGGCGCAGAATCACTCTGAATGAATTGAAGGGTTAGGTTTTATTAAGGAGGTGTGCAATCTTGAGCCTGTATCCTTATGAGAAAATGCTTGAACGGCAGGATCTCCTGGAGAGACTGGATATTCTAATGGTTTGGGGACATTATGAGATTCGTGTGATGCGATTTCATCTGACTTCTTTTCCAGCGGGCCGAGTTGTGGATTTCCATAATCATGCGGAGTTTGAGTTTCATTTTATCCCGAGAGGTAAAGGTAAAGTTATTCTGGATGATCAGACACATGCACTCTCGGAAGGTATGCTGTATTTGACTGGTCCGGGTGTCGTACATTATCAGGAGGCTGATGCCAAAGAGGACATGGATGAACTATGTCTTCATGTGGATATCGTTCACAGGCCAAGAGAGCATGTCGATCCCTGGGAAGCAGCTGAATCGGAGGAAACGATTGAAAAGCTGAGAACGCTTCCGCTTACTCCAGTGAATGATTATCATCGGGCGATGCATTGTTTTTTGGAAGCCTATGAGGCATGTGATCAGAAATTGTTAGGTTATTATACGTCGATCAAGCAACTAGTTATCAGCATATTACTCAAAACCGTGCGCGCATACGACACCGGGGGGAATCGACCGGAAGCCCCTGTCCGGGATATGTCGGTATATCGCTATGAGTATGCAGTGCAGTATATGGAAGCGAATCATCCTACAGTGGTCACGCTGGAGCATGTAGCTGAGAAACTTCATATTAGCAGCAGACAATTGCAGCGAATCTTCTACCAAGTACAGCCGGAGATGCCGTTCAGCCGCGTACTGGAGGATATTCGTCTGCGCGCCGTGTGCCGCAATCTGGAGGAAAGTAACGTATCCATTGAACAGATTGCTCTTGCTTCAGGCTTCAATAATGCCAACTATTTGCATGCTGTATTTCGTAAACGTCTGGGGATGACCCCATCGGCTTTTCGTAAAATGAAACAACCAATACTTAAGTGAGGGTGAATATATATGAGTAAAGTATATCGTATCGGAATTATTGGCTGTGGTGGAATCGCGAATGGTAAACATCTTCCGAGTCTGAGTAAACTGGATAATGTTGAACTGGTGGCTTTCTGCGATATTGTTCAGGAACGTGCAGATGAAGCCAAACAGAAATATGGCTCTACCGATGCTGAAGTCTACACGGATTATCAGGAATTGCTTAAGGATGAATCTTTGGATATTGTACATGTGCTTACGCCAAATATTTCTCATGCCGAGATTTCCATTGCTGCCCTGGAAGCAGGAAAACATGTGATGTGTGAGAAGCCAATGGCGAAGACCTCTGCCGAAGCACAGCTCATGCTTGAAGCGGCAGAACGTACCGGCAAAAAACTGACCATCGGATACAACAACCGTTTCAGAGAAGACAGTCAATATTTGAAGAAGGTGTGCGAAGCGGGTGATCTGGGGAATATTTATTTTGCCAAAGCACATGCGATTAGACGTAGAGCAGTACCAACCTGGGGTGTTTTCCTGGATGAGGAGAAACAAGGCGGCGGTCCGCTGATTGATATTGGTACACACGCACTTGATCTGACGCTATGGATGATGGATAACTACCAACCAAAGGTTGTTCTCGGCACGACCTATCATGAACTCTCGCAACGTGAAAATGCGGCCAACGCCTGGGGCCCGTGGGACCCTAAACAATTTTCCGTAGAAGATTCGGCCTTCGGCATGATTGTGATGGAGAATGGGGCAACAATCATGCTGGAATCCAGCTGGGCGCTTAACTCATTGGACGTGGATGAAGCCAAATGCAGCTTGAGTGGCAGCGAAGCGGGTGCGGATATGAAGAATGGACTGCGCATCAATGGTGAGAAATTCAGCCGTCTATACACCAACGAGATTGAACTGAGTGCAGGCGGGGTAGCATTCTATGATGGCAAGAGCGAGAGCGCACCGGATGTGGAGATGAGAAAGTGGATCGAAGCGATTGAGAACGATCAGGAGCCAGTCGTCACACCAAAACAAGCGCTCGTTGTATCTCAGATCCTGGAAGCACTCTATGAATCTTCTCGCACAGGCAAGGCTGTGTACTTGAATAACGGTAGCGAAGCATAGTAAAGGCTTAAAACAATAGATTAGAGAACCCTTTGTCCCGTTATTGGCGACAAAGGGTTTTTGGGTATTTTGGTTACTAGCTATTGGTCCATACCAGACTCTATTTCAGCACATATGATGAGAGAAAACTGAGCTGAAAAGAGGGTATGTCTTGACTAAACACAAAACGGGTCATGGTGTTTCCATTGTTGTATGTACAAATCGGCCGCAATTTTTTGAAAACATCCTGCAAAATTACAGTCGGCAGCGTTATAAAAGCAAAGAATTGATCATTGTCCTGAATCATGACAGTATGAATCTGGCATTATACCAAAACCGGGTTCGAAATCTTGCCAATGTTCATGTATATCAAGTTCCGGAGAGTATTTCGCTAGGACAAAGTTTAAACGCCGGAATAACAAGGACTCGCTTTTCGTTGATTGCCAAATTTGATGATGATGACTACTATTCGCCATATTATTTGACTGAACAGGTGAGAGAACTTAGACGGACCAAAAGTGATATTGTGGGCAAACATTCGTGTCTCGTCTATTTGGGCGCGTCCAAGACACTGTTGGTCAGATCCCCCGCTGAAAAAAATAAACCGGTTGAATTTGTACAAGGGGGTACTATTTTATTCAAAAGGGAGATCTTGAAAAAGGTCCGCTTCACGGACCGTTCCATAGGGGAAGATGTGACCTTCCTGAGACAATGCAGGAAAAGAGGATTCAAAGCGTACGCGACCTCTCCTTATAATTATGTCTATCACCGCAGACAGAACAAAAAGAGTCATACTTGGAGAGCGGATGATAACTTTTACCTGGAGGGAAGCAAAAAACTTGCGGTTACAGAGGATTTCAGACCCTATGCTAATAAGAAACTATAGAGGACAGGAACTAAACATTTACACAAAACGGAGAGGACAGAAAGAGCCTGAAGAAGCGGAGCGTTCGCCTACAAGCTTTCTGAAAGAAAGCTACATCGGAAGCATCCGCTATCTCCGGATTTTCCCCTTTCAAAAAGGGATTCAAAGAAATCCGGGGATAACAGCGATCGGAAGGTTGTTCTGTCATCGTAGTAGCTTGTGTAAATAACGAAAGCAAAGATGCATCTGCTGCGTGTAGATGCGTCTTTTTTGTGCCAAAATGCTTCAATTTGGAGGTGGTGAGAAAAAAATATGAATTTACTTGAAAAAAAGTATTGCATATAAGTTTAGTCGGAATTATATTAATGGTATAAGGTCTAGACCATATACAGATCGGAGTGTTTAGATGTCCAGTACGTTTTCATTTCGTTTTGAGAAAGTATCCACCAAAAAGGTTAGTGAATTCATTAGGGAGCAACTGGAAGAAGCCATTATTTTGAAAGAATTGATGAGTGAAGAACAGCTTCCAGCCGAGCGAGATCTGGCAGAAATTTTTAACGTAAGCCGCATTACCGTTCGTGAGGCACTCTCTTCACTGGAAGAGAAAGGCTTGATTGAGAAAAGGGTGGGTGCCAAAGGCGGAACATTTGTATTGCCTCTGACAGCCAATTCGCATAAACGGACCAGAGAAGAAATTAAACGGGATTGGTCACAGATGCTGAAGGTGTTTGAATATCGAACCATCATCGAGCCGGAGGGAGCTTTCCTCGCTGCTGAGCGGATCACCGCAGGCGAACTGGAGCTGCTTGAGGGTTACATGGAACAAAGTATAGAGCCAGACTGCACAAGGGAATGGTTCAGAGCGCTGGATGTGAAATTTCATCTGGCCATCGCCAAAGCGTCTGGGAATCCATACTGCGAGAGAGCTGTCAGACAGATCCGGACGAAAATTAATCCGGCGCTCGACTTGATGCCTTATGATGACCGGATACGTACCGTCAATCACGGTGTACATATGGAGATTCTTGAAGCATTGAAAGCCCATGATAGCATCAAGTCTAAGGAGACGATGAAAAGGCATATCGAATTCTCGGCGGATGCAATCTATGCCCGTTTGGTTTCTGAATCGGACAAAAATGAAGGGAATGACAGCGAATGAATCGTTCAGAACTAATACAGCTGGCTCAGCCACTACAAGCCCAGTTAAGTGCTTGGCGCAGAGATTTACATCGCCATCCGGAAATCGGTTACGAGGAGCATCGCACATCCGCTATCGTAGCTGAGCATCTGGAAAGCCTGGGGCTGGAAGTTACACGTAATGTCGGACAGACCGGGGTTACAGGCCTGCTTCGCGGAGAGACCGATGGACCAACCTTTGCTTTGCGCGCGGACATGGATGCCCTACCAATCCAGGATCAGAAAGCGGTGGAATACCGCTCGCAAGTGGAAGGCAAAGCGCATCTGTGTGGACATGACGCTCATACCTCCATCCTGATGGGTGCAGCCCAGCTGCTTACTGGTCTTGGAAGACCGAAATCAGGCAATATCAAATTTATTTTCCAGCCAGCAGAAGAGGGACTTGCAGGTGCAAGAGCCATGATCCAGGACGGTGTTCTGGAGAATCCGAAGGTTGATGCCATCGCAGGATTACACATGACACCTGGACAGAACACGGGAACCTTGGGTGTAAGTCAGGGCGTTGCGTTTGCGTCAGCTGATCCCTTGATCATCAAGGTGTTTGGTAAGGGTGGCCACGCAGCTCGTCCGCATGAGGGCATTGACGCGATCGCGGTATCCGCTCAGGTCATCACCGCATTGCAAAATATCGTCAGTCGGATGGTTGATCCACTTGAACCGGCAGTAGTCACGATTGGCAAAATCACCGGAGGTTATATGGGAACAGCCATCGCCCCGGAAGTGGAGATGATCGGTACGGTTCGTACACTCTCACCTGCCATTCGTGAGCGGATGCCAGCTTTGATCGAGCAGGTTGTTAAAGGTGTCTGTGATTCTTTTGGAGCAGGATGCGAAGTTGTCTACGGCGATGGATACCCTGTTGTCGTGAATGATCTCGGCATGGTTGACCTGCTAACAGAGACTTGTGATCAGGTTAATGCGGAGAAGGGATGGACTTATATCAAACCCTCCACAGGGGGCGAGGACTTTGCCTTTTATTGTGAACAGATTCCGGGTGTGTTTTTCAGACTAGGATCTGGGAATGATGAGGAACGTACTCGCTATCCACTCCACCATCCCATGTTTGATCTTGATGAGACAGCGATGCCTTATGGTGTAGGCATGTTGTCTGCAGTAGCACTTGAATTTTTGGCAAGGAATACAACTTCTGAGGGGGAGCAATCACAATGAAAAAAAGACAATGGACAGGCTTGTGGATCACGTTACTGGCAGTCGTAATGGTACTCAGCGCTTGCGGAGGAAAATCGACAAGCACGAATGATAGTTCCGCAACAGAAGGAACGGGCAGTGGAAGCGCAAGTACAATACTGACCGTTGCTGCAGCAACAGACATTGAGAGTTTCGATCCGCACAACAATAACAACACCTCCAGTGAAGCGGTTCTGGTCAACGTTTTCGATTATCTGATCAAAAATGACAGTGAACAGAAAAAAGTTGCGGGACTTGCGACATCATGGGATCAGGTTGATGATACAACATGGAGATTCAAGCTGCGTGAAGGTGTTACCTTCCACAATGGCGATCCATTCACTTCAGCAGATGTAAAATACACGCTGGAGCGCGTAGCCAAGGACGAGACACTGAAACAAAACAGTTATTTCAAAAATATCGTAGAAGTTAAAGCGGTGGATGACTATACCGTAGACATTATCACAGATGGTCCAGATCCATTGCTCCTGAATCGTCTGTCCAAAATGGGAGCAGGCATTCTGCCAGCAAAATATATTGCGGATAAAGGATTCGATGCTTTCCTGAAACAACCGGTAGGCACAGGCCCTTACAAGTTCAGTAAATGGACCAAAGATGATCGTGTGGAATTGGTGAAAAACGAGAACTACTTCGACGGTGAACCAAAATGGAATGAAGTGGTATTCCGCGTTATTCCTGAAGCCTCCACACGCGTATCCGAATTGCTTGCTGGTGGTGTAGATGTGGCGTCTTCCATTCCGTCCACCGACATTGCCCGGATCGAAGGCGAAGCAGATAAAAAGATTGTCAAAGCGCCAATCCAACGTGTGCTTCAGTTGATCTTCCGTCAGACAGAAGGCAGCATCACGGCTGATCCGAAAGTACGTGAAGCGATTGACCTGGCTATCGACAAACAAGGAATCGTGGACAGCATTGCCGGCGGAGCAGGTATCGTAACCCGCACGTCTGTAACTCCAGGCAACTTCGGTGCTGATCCTTCATTGTACAAAACGTCACTCTATGACCAGGAAAAAGCCAAACAGCTCCTGCAAGAAGCTGGCTATGCAGAAGGTGAAGCTGAGATGACCATCTCCGTTTCTGCACAGTACAAAGAACAAGCTGAAGTTGTTGCAGCCATGCTGGAACAAGCCGGATTCAAAATCAACCTGGATGTCCTGGAAGCAAGTGCATTCAGTGAACGTTACAGCTCCAAATCATTCAAAGAAATCTTCATGATTGGTATCGGTAACTCCTTGTTCGATGCTTCGAATAACTACAATCGTTATATGTTGGAAGAAGCAAAAGGCGAGTCGGATTACAACAATCCTGAAGTAGAAAAACTGCTTCAATCGGCACTGGTGAACATGGACCCTGCGTCTCGTGAGAAAGAGTATCAACAAGTACAACAGATCTTCTCTGAAGAACGCCCAGCCGTATATCTGTACCAAATGGAAGGTGTCTACGGAACAAATGCTAAAGTGAACTTCGCGCCGCGCAGTGACGAGATGTTCTATGCTGACGAGATTACACCTGTGGCACAGTAACATCGGGTATAACACCGGTCATTGAAAAGATAGGCCGTGAACGGCAGGGACTGGATAACCATGTTCCTGCCGTTCTTTTTTAAAAGGGAGGTGAACAAGGAATGGGCAAATACGTTCTTAAGTCATTACTACAGATCATTCCGGTGCTGTTCATTGTTTCATTAATTGTGTTCATTTTGGTTCGAGTTACCGGTGATCCGGTTGCGCTAATGTTGCCTGAAACGGCTACCGCTGAAGATCGTGCTGTCTTGACGCAGGCACTTGGTTTGGACCAGCCTTTATATACGCAATACGTGAAGTTTCTGGGCAGTGCGATACAGGGAGACTTTGGTCAGTCTTTTCGCTACAATCAGCCTGCGTTAGAGCTGGTGCTGGAGAGATTACCTGCCAGCTTTGAACTGGCTGTAGCCGCCATGTTTTTTGCCGTACTTATGGCTGTGCCACTTGGCGTCATTTCAGCTGTGAAACGCAATACGTTTACCGATCTCATCATTTCAGGAATATCCGTTATTGGTAAGGCGATGCCAAACTTCTGGATGGGGATTATGCTTATCCTCTTGTTCTCCGTCATGCTGGGCGTATTGCCGGTATCTGGTCGCGGAGGGTTGTCACATCTGATCTTGCCGGCATTCACGCTTGGCGTTGGACTGGCCGCGCAGATGACCCGGCTGATTCGCTCCAGCATGCTGGAGATTCTGAATCAGGACTATATTCGAACAGCCCGCAGCAAGGGGCTTGGCCGAATGGTTGTCATTGTGAAACATGCATTTCGGAATGGATTGATTCCGGTCGTGACAATTATGAGTTTGCAGTTTACAAGTCTGATCGGGGGAACCTTGATTACGGAAACGGTATTCTCCTGGCCTGGACTGGGTCAATTGCTGGTCGTTGCAGTCAACACACATGATATGGCGATTGTACAGGCAGCGGTGTTTGTCATTGCCTTTATCGTTGTGATAATCAACATCTTGACGGATGTGGCTTACAGGCTGCTTGATCCGCGCATCAAATACGATTAGAAGGAGGTGCAATCATATGACAGGCAGCAATGAAATGCCAATTCCGGGTACGGAACAGGAACAAGACAATGGGCGTGCACCAACGGGATTTCGTTATATCTGGCAACAACTGATCATCAGCAAGACCGGAATGTTTGGTGCTGTGCTTGTATTGTTGGTTGTGTTAATTGCCATAGGTGCACCTCTATTGACGAGTCATGATCCGGCGGCGGTTAATCCGCTCAATCGACTTAAACCACCAGCGTGGCTTGAGGGCGGAACGGCCGAATACTGGCTGGGTACCGATAATCTGGGTAGAGACATGTGGAGTCGAATTGTATATGGTGCCCGAGTTTCATTAATCGTGGGGATGGGTGCCGTGATTGTGTCAGGAATCATTGGCGCGATTCTGGGGCTGGTATCCGGATTCTACGGGAAATGGCTGGATGCAGTCATCATGCGTGTAGGTGATGCATTCATGGCGATTCCAACCATTCTGTTCATGCTTGTTGTGATGGCGATTGTTGGCCCGGGTATTACAACGTTGATCTTTGTCATCGGGGTGACGAACTGGGTTCCATTCACCCGTGTGGTAAGAAGTGAAGTACTAAGTATCAAAGAGCGGGATTTTGTTCATGCGGCCAGATCGATTGGCGCGAAGAATGGAAGATTGATTCTGAAACACATTCTGCCGAATATCCTTTCATCCTTTATTGTAATCTGCGGTATGAATGTCGGCACGACAATTATTATGGAAGCTTCACTCAGTTTCCTGGGTCTAGGTATCAAACCACCTGATGTATCCTGGGGAGGGATGCTCAGTGATGGCAGACAATACGTTGCAACAAGCTGGTGGGTCGCTACATTCCCGGGACTAGCCATCACATTTACCGTACTCGGTGTTATTTTCCTTGGAGATTGGCTGCGTGATGTGCTTGATCCACGTACGGAGACAACCCATAAATAAACGGAGAAGGGAGCCATCAATATGAATCAAAGACCAATTATGCCGGAGGATCTGAGTCACTACCGTTGGATAAGTCAGCCGGTGATTAGTGCTAACGGACAAGTGGCTTATGTGGAACAGACCATAGATCAGGATAAAAACGAATATAATACACAAATTCGAGGAATTTCGCTCGATGGTGATGAAGATATTGCACTTTCGGATGGAACAAAAGATTCCTCACCTGCTTGGTCGCCTGATGGCACACAGCTCACATTCATTCGCTCAGTGGATGGGGGTAAAGGACTATGGTCGCTCCAGTCAGATCAAAAAGAGACTGTCATGCTGATATCTCCCACACGTAAAATATTGAGTTATATCTGGTCGCCGAACGGGCAGTACATTGCGTTTACCAGCAAAGTACAACCGGAGGACCAACAGAAGAAAGCAGACGCACATCAGGAGTCTGCATCTGTGCTGCGAGGTAAAGTCTTCGAGCGCACAACTCCGAAGGCGGAAGGGTCTGGCTGGTGGGACGGTCAATACAGCCAGTTGTTTGTATATGAGATTAAAAGCGGGGAAATCACACAGGTGACTTCCGGGCTATGGAATATCAGTGCCCCGGTATGGTCGCCAGATAGCCAGCAGCTTTCTTTCATTTCGAAGCAAGTAGAGGATGAGGAGCTTGATACGGATCTGCTGTACTTTACGGATATATACAGCGTTCGATTGGGAGAGCGTGATCTGTTCAAAGTGACGGATTCCAGTCTGGCGATAAGCCAATTCTCTTATTCGTCCGACGGGCAGCAGCTGATCCTGATCGCCAGTGATCGTGAGTATGGAAGCGGGAGCCACAACAGCTTATACGCTGTTCCCGTTCATCGAGGTATACCCAGGCCAATCGCACCTCAATTAGATATGCAGATTGGTAACGCGGCGCTTGGAGATATGAAGTCGGCAGGTGCGTCACCTTCTCCTGTCTCGGATGCCAATCATCCCGAACGCGGTGTATATGTACTCGGAACACATAACGGGAATGTGGACGTGTACCGTATTCAAGAAGATGGGGCATGTCAATTGGTGACGGGCGCTGGTGAAAAGGATGTTTATCAGTATACCTTAACACCAGATGGTACCTCGCTGGTTATCGCTGCATTGACAGATGGACATCCTGGAGAGTTATATCACGTGGATATCAACAGTGGTGAAATGTTCAGACTCACCCGGCGAAATGATGAATTCATGGCTGGATTGGCTGTAAATGTGCCAGTTCGTGTAGAGTTTACGTCCTCCGATGGATGGCCGCTTCAAGGTTGGTTAGCCACACCGACAATACGTGACACCAATGGGAAACTGCCACTGATTTTGCAGATTCATGGTGGACCCCACGCAATGTATACGGGAACATATAGTCATGAGATGCAAACACTCGTTGCGCAAGGTTACGCTGTGTTATGGATCAATCCTCGCGGAAGTATGGGATACGGTCAGGAGTTTGCCAGAGCTTGCCGTGGCGACTTTGCCGGAGGGGATTACCGGGATCTTATGGAAGCTGTTGATTATGCCCTGGCTACATACGATTTCCTTGATGCATCACGTCTGGGTGTAGCGGGTGGCAGTTATGGCGGAGTGATGACCAACTGGATTGTAGCGCATACCCACCGTTTCAAGGCGGCTGTAACCCAGCGTTGCATCTCCAACTGGTTGTCCATGTATGGAACGAGCGATATCGGAATTTCCTATGTTGAGGGAGTCATTGGTGGTAATCCGGCGGAAAACGCTGAATTCCTGTGGTCCCGCTCACCACTAGCTCATGCACACCACATTGAGACGCCACTTCTGATTATGCACGGAGAGCAGGATTATCGGACACCGATTGCACAAGCGGAGGAATTATATACTACGCTAAAACGATACGGCAAAAAAACCAAACTGATTCGTTACCCGGGTTCCAACCACAGTTTGCTAAAAAGCGGTAAACCTTCATTACGTATCGATAGCTTCGAACAGGTGAATGCCTGGTTCAATCAGTACCTCGGGAATGAGGAGGGCGAGCAATGAGTCGAACTCAGCTGTCCATTCCTGTAGGGCTTCTTGTAGAGAATGTTCTGACAAGTGGGGAACCCAAAGAAGTGATTATTGAATGTTTACAACGTCGAGACTATTCCCGGTTGTTGCCTCTGGTTAAGGAATCCGCGATGGACTTTGATGAAAGACTACAGACAGCAGCTGATATCGGAGACGATTGGGAAAAGGCGATACGTCAAGGTTATGAGTTCAAGTTTTTGCATATTAACGGGTTGAAACGATTGCTCGATTTCCGGTTTGACCGTAAGGTGGATCGGGATTACGTTCAAGATGAGTTGTCTCTGAAGCATATTCAACTGACCGCAGAAGAGATTGAATTGCTGCAATCGTTAATTAGCAGGCAATGGCTCGTGCAAGAAGAAGAAACAGAGGCGGCAGAAGAAGGTAAAACAGAGACCAGGCCATCCTCCCACATTCCTGTCCGTATTCAATTGAAATTACCATAGTATGATTAACAGAAGCCGCGATGATCGCGGTTTTTTTGCTATTTACAGGTAGAAATGAGGACGACTGCATTCAAAAGTTGAAATCGGACTCTTCATGATTTATATTTATATTAAATGATATTATTATCTATCAAAAAATGCAGGCATAAAGAGGGGGACCTAAGATGTCCATTCAAAATGTTTTTGGGAAAATTCAAATATCGGATGATGTGATCTCCAAAATTGTCGGCAAGATCGCGAATACCACCAGTGAGATTTCATCCATGTCGACAGGACTTGTAGAAGGTATCACCAAAAAGTGGAGTGGGAAAAGTCTGCAAAATGGCATAGCCATCCGCAAGGTAGAATCAAGACTGGAGATAAACTTAAAGGTTGTCGTTTGTTATGGAACAAAAGTGCATGAAGTCTGCAGGGAATTGCAACACAATGTGAGATTACATGTGGAACAGCTGACCGGATTAACCATTGATACGGTGAATGTGATCGTTGAGGGGTTATCATTCAACCAACCTGATGCGAGGTTTTAGTCCAATTTCAGCTACATAGAGGAGTGACAGCGATGAATAAGATTTCCATAATAAAAGCCAGTCCACAATCATTAGTCGGCGGGCAACTAAATCAGATGGCACTTGAATATATGGCCTATTCGCTTGCAGGTACCAAGGATAAAGGCATTATTGAGAAAACATTCAACAAGTTATGGCGTTCGAATCAGAACCGATTCAGTCACCAATATGCTTATGAAGCTAAAATGGGTAACCAAACGCTGGGCATGATCATGTGTTATCCGACCACTATAATGAACAAACTTGCTTTGCCAACGTTCTCCAAACTGTTTGAACTTCGTAAATGGAGCCTGATTAAGTATAATCTCCAACACTGGAAAGAGTTTTACTCCATGGTGACATTAAAAGAAGCGGAGGACGACGAGTACCACATCGGAACATTGGCTACCTTACCTGAAAGTAGAGGACTTGGTGTAGGGACACACCTCATTCATTTTGCTGAGGAGCAAGCTATAACACAAGGTCTGTCCAAATCTTCACTTACGGTTAAAAAGGAAAATCTACTAGCTATTAAACTCTACGAGCGTTTGGGATACCAGAGAGTAGGGGAAATCAATAAACCGTCGTTATCCCTGTACAGGATGTCCAAAAAACTGGTGTAATGTTTTCTGATACGAATAGAAAAAAGCAGTAAACTGGAGAGTTTCACATATATAAGCCTACATTTGAACAGTTAAAAGTGTGAGCTGGAGGGGCGCTTTATGCGTCCCTTTTTTAGTTTTCAGATTTTTCTCATAAAAAAAGTAACTTGACTTTTGTGGGTGATTAAGCAGGTACTTGACAGGGGTGTGGTATAGTATAAAAAGTTCTTTAATGAAGTAAGACGGAGAAATATACAATGTGGGGTGTAACCAGTGTATCAATATAAGGATCAGGAATATGAAGAAGTACATTTTGAGGGACGTGATCTGCGCTATGGAGAACTCATAAGCTGTGTTTTCAAGCAGTGTACATTTATGAACGCTTCTATGGAAGAAATCGAAACGAGTAACTGTCGTTTTATCGAGTGTGACTTCAAAGGGGCTTCCATGAATGGTTCGATTCATACGGAATCGGCTTTTGAAAACTGCACCTTTGGTGGTGCAAATCTCTTTGCTTCCAAATTCAGCTCCTGCAAGATGACAGGCTCAGACTTTTCAGGTGCGCAAATGGATGGCATCACACTAAGTCACGGCGATTGGTCCTATACAAATCTGAGACATACACGTTTGGGGAAACAGGATCTGCGAGGAATTCGTTTCTTTGAGGCTGACTTTACGGACACGGATTTCACCAAAGCGGATTTGAGAGACTGTGATCTTACCCGAGTTGTATTAAGCAGAGCCAAGCTGCAAGGGGCCGATCTAAGAGGGGCTAACCTGGAAGGAATCGATCTGAAATCACTGGATATCAAAGGCGTACGTTTGGATCGCGAACAAGCCGTTCTGTTTGTACGCTCGTATGGTGCGAAAGTAGATTGAGTTGAACATACACAGCAGCAAGCCGCCCTTAAGGCGGCTTTTTTGACGTTAAAGCTTTCCCATTCAAGCAAATTGGCAGGAATAAGAGATCTAAACAAGAAGTAGTTAACATAAGTTTCAACTAAAAGGAGGTTATCATGACCGTCACATTAATTACTATTGTTGCTATTATTGTCTTTGGGCTTATAACAGGCACAATCACTACAATTATGGCATTTAAACTGCTACGTAACAATAAAGAGAATCAGCATCTTCGAAAGAGCATTCTGATGGACGGAATTCCAGCAGAAGCGATTATTCATGATATTGTACAGACTTCATCCAGTATGGATGGAAGGCCAGGGGTACGACTGGATTTGACTGTAACCCAAGTGGACGGCCGCACCTTCCCAACAATTGTAGAGACGTATATTCCAATCACACATATTTCCCACTTTCAGAAAGGGAATGTCATTAACGTAAGATACATTGCGATGGGGAATGAACGAAAAGTTGAGGTAGAGGATGCTTATGCTCCGTAACGTGTATCAATGGCTTGATTTAGGAGGATATTTTTTTGAAATTAATTAAAACATATGATGTGGATCTAAGTGAAGAATGGTCAACTCTTCTTCAAGAATTACTTGTTGCCAGTTTTCCGGAAGTTTATCCGAAAGACAGATTGTTTTTTAAGCAAATACCACAGGGCAGAGTACTGGCATTTGCCCCAGATAACCAATTAGTTGGGCATGTAGGAATAGATTACAGGATAATGAATTTAAATGGAAAACCCATAAGAGTGTTAGGGATCATCGATTTGTGTGTTTCTTCTGCTATTCGCTCTCAGGGAATCGCTTCTTTGTTAATATCCGAAGTGGAAAGGATGGCCAAAGGGCGTGTTGATTTTGTCCTTTTATTTGCAGATCATGAGGAATTGTATAGCAAAAATGGATTCAAAACGGTAAGCAACACATGTAAGTGGTTGAAAATTGATCATGAAACCTTAACCACAGTTGGAGTTGGGCATCAAGAGGTGGAGGGGTTAATGATTAAAGAAGTTGGAAGCATGCCATGGAGTGAAGGAGAACTCGATTTTTTAGGATATTTATATTAATCTTTACTCGCCAAGATTGAAGAAGGGCGCCTTGACCCATATCGTATTCCATGTTACGTTTTCTGTATTAAATTTTGAACTTTCAAAGGGGGGATAGAGTCATGACTGAATTAGAGGTTGTGGATGTTTATGTGGACCTGTCAACGAACATGAACAGTGGCATGGTTCACAATATGACTAATCAGAATCCGACACTTTGTCCTCCTATGCATAGATCTACTTGGCGTTGAGTAGTTTATCGCCAGGTTTCTTTATTGTATAAGCGAATCTACATTCTGATTATGTTCAAATATTAAAGTGAGGGAATCCATGCCATGTTCGATGGTGAAATCCCGTCAGTTTACTTTTATATTTCACATAAAAAGGATGATCTGCATGTCTTTAATTAACGTTACCAACCTGACCTTTGCCTATGATGGCAGTTACGATAATATATTTGAAAATGTTAGTTTTCAGTTAGACTCCGATTGGAAATTGGGTTTTACCGGCAGGAACGGCAGAGGCAAAACAACCTTCCTCAATCTGTTGCTCGGTAAATATGAATACAGCGGACATATCTCTGCGAATGTTAGCTTTGAATACTTTCCTTTCCAGGTAGAGAATAAGGGAGCCATGACGGTCGATGTCATCGGCGAGATTCATCCTGAATATCTGCACTGGCAAGTTGTACGCGAGTTTAACCTGTTGAAGGTGTCGGAAGATGTATTGTATCGGCCTTTCGACACGTTATCCAACGGAGAACAAACAAAGGTGATGCTGGCTGCCTTGTTCCTGAAGGACAATCGGTTTCTGCTCATTGATGAACCAACCAATCATCTTGATCTTCATGCGAGAGAAATCGTAGGTGATTATCTCCGCAGCAAGAGTGGATTTATTTTGGTGTCTCATGATCGATCCTTCCTGGATCAAAGTGTAGACCACATCCTTTCCATCAATAAGAGCAACATCGAGATTCAGAAAGGCAATTTCTCCGCTTGGTGGGAAAATAAAAGAAGGCAAGATCAGTTTGAACTTGCGAGTAATGAGAAATTAATAAAAGATATCAAGCGTTTATCCGATTCTGCCAAACGGACCGGCGGATGGTCGCATGAAGTCGAAAAGACCAAAAATGGTACAAGAAACTCCGGTTCCAAGGTGGATAAAGGATATATTGGGCATAAGGCTGCCAAAATGATGAAACGTTCCAAAAATATTGAACAAAGGCAGCAATCTGCGATTCAAGATAAGTCTAAACTTCTCAAAAATATCGAGAGTGCAGAACGACTGCAGATCCATCAGCTGGATTTTCACAAGCATGAACTTGTCGAATTGGAACATGTGTCGATATCGTACGGGGCCAATACGGTGTGCAAGGATGTCAGTATCACGGTTGAAAAAGGAGATCGTATTGCCCTTTACGGTAAAAATGGATCTGGCAAATCCAGCATTCTTAAACTGATCTGTGGTGAAGATATTGCTTATACAGGTCTTTTCCGAAAGGATCATCAGCTTAAAATCTCGTATGTATCGCAGGACACGTCCGATCTTGGAGGGCATTTATCTGAGTATGCGGCCACACACGGGATTGATGAAAGCCTGTTTAAATCAATACTTCGAAAGTTGGATTTTTCCAGACTGCAATTGGAGAAAGATATCTCAACGTTTAGCGCAGGTCAAAAAAAGAAAGTGCTCATTGCCAAAAGTCTTAGTGAGAAAGCTCATCTGCATATTTGGGATGAACCACTCAACTTTGTAGATGTCATTTCACGTATGCAGATCGAAGACTTATTGCTGGAATACTCGCCAACCCTGCTTTTTGTAGAACATGATCGTGAATTTTGTACCAATATTGCAACAAGAATCATTGAACTATGAGTATTAACAAAGAACAATTCCTTGTTAGGAGCCGCCATATGGCGGCTCTTAAACTTTACATATTCTCATATCTCGATCAACCATATAAAAGTTGTTTGTTACACGCACACATTGGTATGGTCAGGAAGTATGCTATAATTTTATGGTCTAATCCAATCATATGATGGATGAACAGATCAATTGTTGAACTATACTCGCTAAGAGGTGTAATACCAATGAAAAAAGAAATGACTACAATCAAACAAACCAGGCTCAATTCCATTTTGGACGAGGCCACCAAGTTGCTGATTGAAAAACCGAATGCTTCCATGAATGAAATTGCAGAATCTGCAAAAATCGGTATTGCGACTTTACATCGATATGTGGAAAGCCGCGAACAGCTCATGGTTCATCTAGGATTACGCGCAATCGAGGTGGTCAGTGAGACTATGCAACAAGTTCAACTGGATGAAGAGCACTGTGAAAAGTACATACCTGAGCTGATTGAGGCGCTGATTCCATTGGGCGACAAAATATATTTTCTGGCTCATGACACCACCATTAACTATAATCCAGAGATTGAGGGAGCAGATCTGAAACTGAGAGAACCGGTACTGCATGCAGTCGGTCTGTTACAACAAAAAGGTTATTTCCGCTCCGATCTTGATAAAACCTGGATTGTTGATGTGCTGTATTCCATCATGTTCCTGACGTGGCAGCAGGTTGTAAGTGGTCACATCGCGAGAAAAGCAGCCCCCGCGCTTGTAGTAGACACGTTTTATCATGGGTTTAAGCAGAAGTGAAAATTAGGAGTGAGAATAAACCCAACAGCATTAGCTCGATAATGATGACCAAATGATTTCATAAAGTCGCTAATTTAGCGGCTTTTTTTGCTTGTTTACATGTACAAATACCTGTTCAAGCAGAGACATTGAACTAATCTATTCTAGGTATCCGAGAATTTAGCAAAACCAACTATAAACAAAATGAACGATTACATAACATTATTTGTCTTATTAATGAAAACACGGCAAAGGGGGGGATAGAATGACTGACAGAGAAATTTTTGAATTGTACAAAGAGCAAGTTTATTATTTCTGTTATTATCTGATGAAGAATCAAGCAGATGCTGAGGACATTTGCCAAGAAGTATTTGTCAAAGTTATTTTGGCTGACAGAACTAAGGTAAGGAACATGAAATCATGGATATTGCGAATTGCTTCAAATGAGTGTCATAGCGTTATGAGAAGACGGAAATCTGGATGGTTGAAAGAAATGCGGCATTATTTGTTGTCCAAATCCCAGAGTTATAACCCTGTGGAAGAGGGTGTGTACCATAGGGAAACAAAAGAAGAGCTACGAGGATTATATAGTGGGCTTCCTGACAAGATTAGGACGGTTGTTGTCCTTCGATTTATCAATGATTTGACTGTACCTGAGATATCTAAAGTTATGAACATACCTGAAGGGACTGCAAAATCCAGATTAAACAAAGGATTAAAACTTCTCAATAAAATGGTTGAACCTCAACTAAAGGAGCTGAGTAATAATGAATCAGTATAATAAGGAAAAAAATATATCTCATCCGGATTATGATTTGATGTGGACAACCATTGAAAAAGAAGCACATAAACGACGAGTCAATCTGAAATCTTCACAAAAGCCTACTGGATATCGAGCTAAAGCAATTCCTATAAGCATCCTTTTTACTTTTTTCTTACTTGTTGCTATTCCTGTATTCGCCAGTATGACGATTGATTGGGATCGAATCGGAGGCCGGGGCGTCGCAAGCGCAATAAATAATGGTATCGGTCAGCAATATGATCTTCAGTCCGCTAGTTCAGGTGTGACAATGAATCTAAGCGGTGTTGTAACAGATGGAGAAAAAATGAAGATGCTCATATCTCTGGACACATCAATCGATCTTTCAAAGTATACGGGGTTTGCTACGGAGAAAAATATCTTAAAAGATGAGTCCGATTCGAAGGCGAAAGTATATGGTTCCTTAGGATACGATCCTGAGAGCCAAAAACTCATTGGGGTCTATGAAACACCTGATACATTAAAGGATGGTACGAAAGAATATAGATTCGAAGCGCAAAATCTTGTTTTTTACCGGGATAGGGATGTTTCCTTAAAGTCATCTCTTACTGTTGGAGATACGATAGTCACTGGAGTTACGCAATATCCAACGATCCATATTGAATCCGTTAACCATTCGGCAAATCAAACCGTTATTCGTTATAAAATTGCTTCATCCCCATCTGATATGGGACGAGGTAATCCTCACTTGGTAGTACATGAAGGCTCTCAAGTGTTAGAGGCAATTCCAACCTTGTTGCCCAGTAAAGATACAGGTTTGTTGATTGAACAGGTTTTCGATATAACCGAAAAAGAATGGACAAATGCGAATCTTCATCTCGGTTATATTGAAGAAGCAGAGCGTATATTGGCAACTTGGAAGTTTGATTTTGTAGCAGATGGAAAAAAAGCAAGTGAGTCTATTTACACTAAAAAATTGTATAACAATCCTAAATTCCAAGAAAAAACAGGCGTCACTTTAGATCAACTCAAAATAACTCCCTTGGATCTCCAGGTTCTAATTGATGAAGAGGGTTCGCTTAAAAAAGGTATTATTCATTACAATACAGCCCAGTTAGTTATAGATGATAATACAATAACTGGGGGGAAAACTTTGATAGGAAACGATCGCGGCGGTTATCAGCATTTATTCCAATTTGAATCCCCTGAGTGGTATCAAAACTGGTCTGATGTTCCAATGAAACTCATCTTAAAAGATGCCGTTGTTGAGAAACGAGATACCACTAAAAACTGGATTCATTTAAATGAACCCAAGAAACAAAAGCAGTACACCAAACTTACTGTCGATGGACTTGAAATACAATTCTCTTATTATAGGGATGGGGAGAATTTAATTGTAGAGTCATACTCCAAAACACCTAGTTTCAGAGGTGTGAACCAAACTACGTTACGTATTAACGGCAAAGAAGTGGTACCTGAAGTTACACCTAAGGGCATGGTATCTTCGGGAATTTACATTGATACCTACAAAGGTATTCCACTTGACGGAAGGATTGAACTAAATCCTGGGATATATAAATATAGCGATCCACACCGAAACGTAGAAGTTAAACTATAAGGTAAATTTATTTAAAAAGTCAGGCTAGAACGTTCAATTGAATACGCATATAATTGCGAACACCCCAAAAAAGTCGAATGTATCGTTAGATACACAGACTCTTTGAGGGTGTTTTTTTGCGTTCACAAAAGCGTTTCTCAGTGCGCAAGCTGCAAAAACTTGATTTTCTCACATATTCAAATATTAACAGAGTTCAGAATTTAAGATTTCCAGTTCACAAAAAATGATATAAATTTCTAGTAGATTCAAATCATTACCAAATAAAGACAAAATATTCAAGCAAGGGAGGCCGGACAGAAACACCAGCATTTGTGCAGTTCAAAATCAGCTTATGTACTCATTCCATCAACCCAAATCAGGAGGGATTCCATGCTTTACACCATTATTGTGCCAGTCAACCAGGACTATAACATTTTGAACTTGTTCACAGATTCGCTGCTCCGGACGGTAAGTCCATCCACCCAGATTATTTTCATCAACGATGGTTCCGGCTCAGCAGTCTTTCAACATCTGGATAAACTGAAGCAAGAAGTAAGAGAAGGTGTGACCATCGAGATTCTTCAGCATGATTTTCCACTCGGTTGCGCCGTGTCGATTAATAGCGCACTGAGTCTAGCCAAGGGAGAGTACATTTTCTTCCTGGATTCTGACACCATTCTTCAACCGAACTGGCAACCGATGATGAAAGAGACACTGGATAGCGATATTACGATTGGCATGATTGGAGGGGTTCTGTTGTATCCGCAAACAGGAGGCGTGCAGCATTGCGGCATTGCTTTTGCGGACACCATCGGCCGACACCTGTTCCTGAACGCATCTCCTGATGATATCCCAAAAGAAACCTTCTCTGTTCAACTGGTGGTGTTCGCCATGTTTGGCATGAAGCGGGAGGTGTACGAGACCATCGGTAACCTCGATGAGAAATTCTTTAACGGGTACGAGGACTTTGATTATCAGATGCGGGCACGAGCTGCCGGATACGATACGGTCATTAACCCGAATATTCAGGCGTATCACTGGGAACGCAGTAGCGGCATTCACCGGAACTTCAACCGCAAGAATAATCTGGCACGCTTCTGGAAAAAGTGGGGCGGTCAAATCGAGGCTGATGTGTGGCCATTCGTTTTCAGTCATCTGAAAGCACAGCTAGAGAGTCAAGTTGAATACCAGCATCTGCCGATTGTTGGCATTGACCTTGCCGAGGTTCGCAGTGATGCGGATACATTCTGGACCAAGTTGGAGGAAGCTGACTTTGCCAATGTAGCCGAGGTACGCGACTATTCCAATCGCTTCAATTCCAACGGGGCCATCTGGCTGCCACAGGTACTGGGTAAAGAACTGATTCATAGTGAGAACCGGTTACTGTTTTTGGTAGACAATTTCGCCCGTTTATTAGAGAACCGCTACTGGATTGAGATGAGACATGCCCATCGAGCCAAGGATCTGATCATTGATCTGTATGGCAATGTGATCACGATGGATCGCATATACGATGGATGCTGGCCTGGAACCAAAGTTCGGTAATTCACTCACAACGAAAATAAACAGGGAGGTACTTAAGGTGAAAGAAAAAGAGAGCACGCTCGATCGTGCCGTAAGATTTACCCGTAATCTGGAGTGGTTGGAGCAAGTCGAAAAGGTAATTCCGAGCGGATGCAGCACTTTAGCCAAAGCACCTGAACGTTTATTTCCGGGGCATACACCCGTATGTTGTGCAGAGGCTTACAAATCCCGATTTACAGATATCGACGGTAATGAATGGCTGGATTGCGAAATGGCCATGGGTACGGCGTCTTGGGGCCATGCGAGGCATGAAGTCCAATTAACCGTCATTCACCAGCTGAAAAAAGGGACTAGCTTCTCGGTTCCGGCCGACATCGAGCTTGAATGCGCCGAGTTAATTCTGGAGCGGTTCGAGGGTCGTTATCCGTCGCTGCGCTTCACCAAGAGTGGTGCCGATGCAGTGAGTGGGGCCGTACGACTTGCTCGTGCCGCAAGTGGCAAAAGCAAGGTTATTGCGACGGCTTATCATGGGTGGCATGATTGGTCCGCATACGGCTATTATGGTGGCCAAACGAAAGAACGGGGCATTCCAGTGGATATCGAGCGTTCAACGATCTGGGTCAACAAACCTACTGCGGAGCGAATTGAGGCCCAGATTACCTCATCTCCCGAGGATATCGCATGTATTGTTTTATGTCCCAACGAGTGGAAAAGGGAGGCACTGGAGGAAGTCGTCAACCTATGCCGCTCTCTGGACATCATTATCATATTCGATGAAGTCACTTCCGGTATTCGAATGGGCAAACAGGCTACAGCAGGAGAATATGACATCTGGCCTGATCTGCTCTGTATCTCCAAAGGTATGGCGAACGGGTTACCGCTCGCAGCGGTTTTGGGGCCAGAGCACTTGATGTCTCTGTCGGGACAGGTCCGATTCAGCAATGCCCATTCCAGCGAAACAACAGCGCTCGCGGCAGCCATTGCCTGTGAACGATTAATGAAAAATGCGAAAGTGTGGCCGACTTGGCGTGATCCGGCAACCCGGATCATGGATCGTCTGGAATCTGAACTTGTATTACTCGGATTAACAGATCAATTGGAAGTGAAGGGGACGTATGCAAGCTTCTGCATTCAATCTCTGGCCGAGGAGAACTTTCAAACGGACCCTTTCCGCGAGTTCATGGTAAAGAGAATGGCTCACTTCGGCATCTTCACCAAAGGTTACTTGATTTTCTCAGATGCCCATACACGGGAAGAATTGCTGTGGGTCGAGGAAGCGCTGTTGCAGATCCTGTCAGACTGGAAAGAGATTCAGAAGCAGGAACATCTTCATGCGATGCAACTTTCGAAAACGTTTGAAGCTTAATCCATAGATCATAATCGACAATCGACTAGGAGGAATTATTCAATGAAAGCACTCGTATATCAGGATCTCAAACAGGTGACTTACCAGGAGATTGAGGAGCCAACCATTCAAAAGCCAAACCAGGTAAAAATTAAAATCTATGGTTCAGGCATCTGCGGTACAGATCTGAATATTGTCAAAGGCAAAGTGCCGGCGAATAAAGGAACGATCATTGGTCATGAAGGCGTAGGCACAGTGGTTGAGGTGGGCGAAGAAGTTCGTGGTTTCAAGATCGGTGATCGGGTATTGGTTGATCCCACGCAATCTTGCGGTACCTGCTCATACTGCCGTGAGGGTCTGTTCATCTACTGCGAGAATTTTGATGACTACCAAGTAGGGATGACGACACACGGAACCTTTGCTGAATATTTTGTTGGGGACGAAAAGTATATCTATGCTATCCCGGATTCCATGAGTTGGGAAACGGCCATGATGATCGAACCACTGGGATGTGTACTTCAGACGTTCATGAAAGCAGGGACTAAGCCAAGTGACTCTGTACTGGTCCTCGGTTCTGGAGCAATCGGTTCCCTGTGTCAGCTTGTTAGCAAACGATTGGCAAGGCTTACCGTAGGCACGGAAGTTGATCCATACCGCAAAGAGTTCGCTTCAGGGATCGCGGATCATGTGTTCTATCCTCAGGATCTGACACTGGATAAAGTATACGAGATCAATAATAACAAAAAGTTTGATATTGTAGTGGACGCGGTTGGTAACCAGCTTCATGTAGGGTTTGAGCTGATTGCCAAAGGCGGCAAAATTATTCCTATGGGATATGACGACAGCTATGAGGTGACGTTCAAATCAACAGCCGTGATTAATGATGGCATTAGTATCATCGGCGCGGTAGCTAATCACTCGATGATCAGTACGGCACTGAAATTTGCCCAAAGCATCCCGGAACTGGAACAGATGGTGACAGCCAAGGAACTGCTGAGTGATTATGAACAGGCCTTTAATGGAACGATTGGTTATGACATGCATACTGGAGAGAAGTTGCCGATGAATTCGGTCAAAACAGCTCTTATCCTATAAGCATGTAGACATTAGCAGGTTTGCCGCTGCGAAAAGTTGGAATTCGCAGCGGTAAAAACCGCAGAAGGAAGGGATATCGATTGAAATTGCTTCAAGATTTGCCGAAGAATCCACGCTACTCCATTTTACTCGAACCGGTATGGGCCATTCCGGGCACGATCGTTCTATTCTACGCTCCTTTATATATGAAGGAAGCCGGACTTTCGGACATAGAAATCGGTTTAATCAATTCGGTGAATCTTTATTTTGCCTTTATCTTTCAATTGTTTGCGGGTTCCATTACGAATAAGCTGGGCCGGAAACGAACAACGCTGATCTTTGATCTGCTTGCCTGGAGTGTTCCCATGTTCATCTGGGCATTCTCCCAGAACTTCTGGCTGTTCCTGATCGCTTATTTACTAAACGCAACATCCAAGTTTGTAACGGTCGCCTTTAACTGTCTGATCATAGAGGATGTGGAGGAACACAAACGATCCAAGGTGTTTGCCATTCTCAACATGATTATTACAGGGGCTGGGGTACTCACGCCGATTGCCGGAGTTGTCATTGCTGACTTTGGTATCGTGCCAACACTGGCCAGCATTTACTTTGTCGGGGGCATCCTCATGACCGCCATGTTTTTCATTCGTAACCGATATACGGATGAGACCGAGGTCGGCAAGGAACTTATGGGATTGCATAGTAAAACCCGCGTGCTTCAGAGCTTGGGTTCCAGTCTGCGCCTGTTCGGCAAATCGTTCTACAAACGGAGACTTTTTCCGATTATTCTGATCACGGTGTTGTCCAATCTAATCTTGCAGCTGAATTTCTTTCAGGTCATTTTCTTCAAGGAACAGTTGAAATTTGATGACCGTGTCATTTCGTTTATCCCAGTAGTGACTGCGGTAACCGTCATGCTGCTTTATCTGGTCATCATTCCGCGACTGAAACGGCGTTCGGAGGAAAAGTATGTTGGTTTTTCCATTGTGCTTAGCACGGCCGGAGCCATTCTGTTTCTATTGATCCCTGTGGGGAATATAGGAATGTTGTTTCTCACGCTAATCGTGCTCGCTGCGGGTAACTTCATTTTGCAGACGTACCGGGATTCCCTGTTGATGAACCGATTGGGTACGCATGAAAAAGCCGATATGTTCTCGGCCGTGCAGACAGTCATGACGCTTACAGCCATTCCATCCGGTTACCTGACAGGCCTGCTCTACCATCACAATCCAACGCTGTTGTTCAGTGTCATTCTTGGTCTATATATCGTACTCATGGTCATTATGTTCTTCCTGCCAGATCCGCAAAAGCACTCCCAAGTGCTGGAACCTTACAAAAATATGTAGAAAAAGGGGTTTACTGTATTTGAGGCGAATATGTAGTACAGAAAAAAACTAGAACTACCTCTAGAACATATTTTAACTTGGGAGGCTACTAACAAATGACTAACGTAATGACAACAGAAGCACGGAAGCAATGGAGTTGGATGAACGAGCCCGAAACCTGGTCCTATACGGATCAGGGAGGTGTGCTGGTGGAAGCGAAGGCGGACACCGACTTTTTCCAAGATCCAGCGGGGAAACACATTCGTGCAACTGCTCCTTTCTTGTCCATGCCTGTGCCTGGCGATTTCGAAATTACAACCCAATTAACCGTTGATATGAAAAATCAATATGATTCCGGATGCCTGATGGTGATGGCGGATGATCTTAACTGGTGCAAAATTTGTTTTGAATATGATGGAAAAGTGCCTACCATCGTGTCGGTGGTGACACGTGATGGTTCATCCGATGATTGCAATTCGGTGGAAGTCTCCGTACCTAATCCTTATCTGCGTATACGCAAAGTAGAGGACTGCATATCATTCTTTTATTCACCCGATGGGGATGAGTGGAAACTAATTCGTTATTTCGGCATGCCGATACAAGGGGAACTTCGAGCTGGATTAGTTGTACAATCGCCGACTGGAACGGGCTGTACGTGTCACTTTTTATCCGTGAACGTTACTCATCCGGACTTGACCGCACGTTTCTAATCCGCTCCCCTGGCCGATCATTGGAGGGAGAACAGGTTCATGGTAAAAGCATTTATATTTGATTTTGATGGACTCATTGTGGATACAGAGACGCCCTGGTATTATGCATTTCGCGATATTTATGAAGAGCACGGAGTAGAACTTGGTCTGGAGCTTTGGTCGAAAAATGTGGGGACATCCTTTGAGGAGTTTCATCCATTTCTGTATCTGGAGCAGGCGCTCCAAAAAAAGATAGATCATGATCATATCAAACTTCTCTCTGAACAGAAATACGAAGTCTATTTGGGACAGGCAGCCATTCTTCCAGGGGTGTATGAATTGCTTCAGTCTGTGAGGGAGAAGGGGATTCAACTTGCGGTTGCTTCCAGCTCCACACGGGACTGGGTGCATGGTTACTTGCAGAAATTAGGCATTTTCGATTATTTCACAGTCGTTCATACATCCGAGGATGTGAAGCGAGTGAAACCGGATCCTGAACTGTACCTTCTTGCTCTCCAGAGTCTTGGGATCGAGGCTTCCGAAGCAATTGTGTTCGAAGACTCACCTAATGGCTTGAAGGCAGCCAATGCTGCAGGTATTCGTTGCATCATCGTGCCTAACGAGGTAACGCGTGGTCTGGAATTCGCCATGCATGAACTGCGGTTATCCTCGCTGGCCGAGATTGATATGGAGGCGCTTTAATCCAGATACTGCTTGCGTAGCTCGATAGGGGAGATCCCTTCGTATTTTTTAAACACTGATCCAAAGTAACTGGCACTATTGAAACCAACGGCTTTGGCTATTTCATGAGCGGTAGTAGCGTTATTTTCGATGAGCATTTCCTTGGCTTTCAACAATCGATATCGCATCAGATACTCCAGTGGAGTCATTTGAAATTCTTTTTTGAATATCCGATTGAGGTGCTGCTCGGTAACATCCATCTGCTCAGCCAACATGGGGAGAGAAATATCCTGATGATAATTTTCTTTGATAAAAGTAATGAGTTCATCCAATCTTAATCGGGCATCAGAACGTTCGTAAGCACTATAGCGTTCACCTTCAATGGTTAATCTGACCAAAAGCATGTACAGTAATGCGGAGACGTGCCAGATCTGATCCTTGTGCCGGGACTGCAGCGCCAACGTAATTTCACGCAACAGGATATGAAGCATTCCATCCGGCTTGAAGGCGCGCAGCTCCCCGATCTGCAAGGAATGCAAGAACCGTGGCAACAAATAGCCATTGAAAGACAGACAATCAAATCGTAATGAATCACTCAGATTGTGGTAACGGTAGGTTACCTCCGGGAACAAAATGAGAGCGGTCCCTTTTTTGATCGAAAATTCATGATTCTTTGCTGCGATTCGCCCTGTTCCTCCGATGCACTGTACAATGCTGTAATCCCGTGAATGGTCGCTCCAATTCATCAATTCATCAACGGTCAACTGGTTTTGCCCTGTAATCATGAGCGGCATATCGGTATCCAGCGGATTCCCCATGCTAGGTTTCGGCATCGTTGTGTTATTCCTCTTTTCGTTAAAGGATCATGTGCGTAAGTGGCGTGGTTACAGAGTTAAAAGAAACCTAGAAAGAATTATATTACATAAATGGAATAATTTTAATTGAATGACGGGCAATATATAAAACGTTTTCATATAAATGCTTCAACAATTATTTATTGGATGAATGAGTATGAACTGTAGTCTGATCAGCCTCTATTTATGGATCCCAAAGTATGCCTGCCTTGCCAACAGAATGCGAAACGGTATACGCTATAACGAATGAGTGATTAAAGAAAGGAATGCAAACATGAAGAAAGTCATCGTAGTTGGATCGGGTATTCTGGGGGCATCAACAGCCTATCAATTAGCCAAACATGGCGCAGAGGTCATCATCATAGATCGAAAAGATATAGGACAGGCGACGGATGCAGCTGCTGGGATCATCTGTCCATGGCTGTCACAGCGACGTAATCAGGACTGGTATCAGCTCGCCAAGGCTGGTGCGCGGTTCTATCCGGGCATCATAGCGGAGCTTAAAGCCGAAGGAGAAACGGAAACCGGTTATGCTCAAGTGGGCGCGCTTAGTATTCATACGGATGTGGACAAAATCAACAAGATGGAAGAGCGGGCCCATCTTCGCAAAGCAGATGCACCGGAGATTGGCGACATTACACCTCTTGATGCCAAAGAAACCCGTGATCGTTTTCCTCTACTGGATGAACGTTATCAATCGGTACATATCAGCGGTGCTGCACGTATAGATGGAAGGGCGCTGCGCGATGCCTTGATCCGGTCTGCACAGCGAAATGGAGCGGAAGTGATCCATGGAGACGCCACGCTTCAATTCAAAGCGGATCGGGTCATTGGTGTGAATGTTAATGATCAGAGTTTCTTGGCAGATGAAGTCGTTGTCTGTGCAGGTGCATGGGCCAACGAACTGCTGAAGCCACTAGGCATACACTTTAAAGTGCATTATCAAAAGGCGCAGATTATGCATTTACATGTGACGGATGAGGAGAATACAGGCCGTTGGCCTGTAATTATGCCCCCGTCTGACCAATATCTCCTGGCCTTTGATCAACAGAAGATTGTCATTGGAGCCACTCATGAAAATGATGTGGAGGGTTATGATACAAGAGTCACTGCAGGGGGCATGCAGGAAGTTTTGAATAAAGGTCTGGAACTGGCGCCGGGGCTAGCCAATAGCACATTCCAGGAAGTAAGAGTTGGGTTCCGTCCGTTTACACCTGGCTTTCTGCCAGTAATGGGGGCTGTCCCAGGGTGGCAAGGTCTGATTACCGCGAATGGACTTGGTGCCTCTGGATTGACCATGGGTCCTTTTATCGGGAGTCAACTGGCGAAACTAGCTCTCGGCATGGAGCTGGATATCGATATTGAGCCCTATACTGTTGGCAAAGCAATGGATGATATTAAAAGAGGTGAGTCATGACATATTCACAACGTTTATCCGATGGAGCGAACTTGTCCGACATCATATATCTGGAGCATCAGATCGGTACGACAAAAGAAGAATTGCGAATCGCTTTGGAGAAACAAAAAACATACGAACGCGAATTGTCAGAATTGAAGTCATCAACAATCGGTAATGCATCGATAGACGGTTCGGACGAGCAAGTCTTAATGGAGAAGGCAAGCCAAACGAGGAACTTGATTGAAACCCTGTCTGAACAACTGGAGCAACTACAGGAAACATTGACGAAACTAGGCGATTAATCGGCTCATATCTCGTTTTTTCTGAAACCCTGACACTTAAATATACGCTGTGTATACACAAAAACCCCTTATTTAAGGGGTTTTTGTGATTTAGTTCAAATGGTTTATACCATTAAATGAACGTATGGTATAAAATGGATGTGGGTGCTGAACTGTCAATTCAGGTACCCATGTAACCAATCACGAAACAATGCTGAGAGGTGGATTCCAAATGTATAAAGAAGTGATACGTGTTGAGGACATCACGGGGTTTCAGTCCAGGTCTGAAGAGTTTTTCCCACTGCACTGGTTTCGAAAAATGCTGTCCGAGCATCCTGTCTACTATCACGAAGATACAGATACCTGGAATGTGTTCAGATACAATGATGTGAAGCAGGTCCTCAGCAATCATGAGTATTTTTCAGCCGAAGGAACTCGAACGACCATTGCGGTGGGAGCGAAGAATAACGAAGGCACACCTCCGGACAAATTAAACATTTCAAGTATCGATCCGCCCCGTCATCAAAAAAGTCGTTCGTTGTTATCCGCTGCTTTTACACCACGTAGTCTGAAAAACTGGGAGCCACGAATTCGCAACATTGCAGAGCAGCTGGTAGCAGATATTGAGCCAAATACGACCATTGATATTGTTCAAGCGTTGGCTGCTCCGCTGCCTTCGATGGTTATGGCTGATCTGCTCGGCATCCCTCTCACAGACAGTCATCGCTTCAAGAACTGGGTAGATATTCTGTTTCAACCTACCAATCCGAAGACTGCTGAAGAGAGTGAACTGAAAAAACAAATTGCAGCGCAAGAGTACTATCAATTCCTGTATCCTATTGTAGTTCATAAACGGACTCATCCTGGTGAGGATATCATTACCGATCTGTTGAACGTTGATGTTGAGGGGGAGAAGTTCACGGAGGATGAGGTTGTTCGCACGACCATGCTTCTGCTTGGAGCCGGTATAGAGACAACGAGCCATATGGTATCCAATACATTTTATTCCTTCCTGTACGATGACCCGAGTCTGTATGAAGAACTTAGACAGAATCCGGAGTTGGTACCGCTAGCAGTGGAAGAAATGCTTCGTTATCGGTTCCACAATGCCAAACGACATCGGACAGTGAAGCAGGATAACCAACTGCTCGGAGTGGATTTGAAAAAAGGAGATGTCGTCATCTCTTGGATGAGTGCAGCCAATATGGATGAACAGATGTTTGAAAACCCGTTTGAGTTAAATATTCATCGTCATAATAATAAAAGACATCTTACCTTTGGCAATGGCCCACACTTTTGTCTGGGTGCCCCGCTGGCAAGAATGGAACTCAGCATTGCCTTGACTGCATTTGTTGAGAAGATTGCTCGAATTGAACCGGTGGAGTCCTTTGATCTGGAGAATAGTCTGGCCACTTCAGCTCCGGGACAGTCATTGACCCATCTGCCAGTGAAGATTGTCGGCTAAGGTAATGAGCTTCATCATTGGACAACCTAAAAAGCGGCAGATCAGACGTGAACGTCTTGATCTGCCGCTTTGTTATACAAGCAATTATAAGGCTGGACACCTTAATTTGAATTCATGGAAACTTTTTGTCTTACAACCTGTTTGATTTCTTCCTCTTTGGCTTGTTTGGTACGTTTAATAAAGAAGGAAAGGACCAATCCCACAACAGCGATACCGATGATAACGACATAAGCATCATTTATACCCTGGATCATGGATTCTGTAGCAAGCTGTTTTTGACTGAGACCATTGGCTGCACCAGTTGCCATCATATCCTGTACGTGTGCCGTTGTACGGGAGGTCATGACACTTACGAGCAATGAAGTACCTACAGCGCCAGCCACTTGTCTGACGGTGTTGGAGATAGCTGTACCGTGTGCACCAAGTCTTGGTGGCAGTTGGTTAAGCCCCGCAGTCTGAATCGGCATCATGAGCAAAGCCATACCAATCCGGCGGCCGGTAGACATTAATACCAGGTAACCATAACTGGTTGAATCTGTTAAGTCGATGAAACCAATTGTCGTTACGATGGTGATCACCATCCCGATAACAGCAAGCCATTTCGCACCAAATCGGTCAAACAATTTTCCGGCTACTGGCATCAGGAAGCCCATGACAAGCGCACCCGGCAGAAGTAATAATCCGGACTCCAGTGCAGTGTAACCACGTGCGTTCTGGAGATACAAGGGAAGCAACATCATGTCAGCATACATGATCATTGTAATCGCGATACTGATGACCGTTGTCAGGGAGAACATGTTGTATTTGAAAGCCCGCAGATCAAGCAGCGGAGTTTCGGAAACGAGCTGACGCCATGTAAACAGGGCAAGAGAAACAATTCCAGCCGCAATACAGATAAGAACTTCTGTACTTGACCATCCCAGACTTCCTGCTCTGCTGAAACCATAGAGCAATGCGCCAAATCCGATCGTGGAGAGCACCACACTGATTGTGTCGAACTTGGTGTTGACCCGTTCGGATACATTCTTCAGGTATACAAACGCAAAAGCAATGACAATAAGAGTTAATGGAATCATGCCGTAGAACATCGTTTGCCAAGAGTAGTTCTCAAGGATATAACCGGCAAGGGTAGGCCCGATTGCAGGGGCAAAAATGATGGCAAAACCAACCATACCCATCGCAGATCCTCGTTTTTCAGGGGCAAACAAGGTCAAAATAACGTGCATCAAGAGCGGCATGATAATACCGGCACCCGCTGCCTGAATCATACGTCCTGTCAGCAATGTGCCAAAGTTATTTGCAAGAGCGGATACGATGGTACCAATCAGGAAAATAAACATGGAAGCTTGGAATAATTGCTTGGTTGAAAAGCGTTGCATGAAGTAGGCCGTAATGGGGATAAGCACCCCGTTCACCAGCATGTAACCTGTCGTTAACCATTGTGCGGTTGCGGCGGAGATGTTAAAATCACCCATCAGTTCGGGTGTAGCGACACTCATGATCGTTTGATTCAACGTTGCAAGGAAGGCTCCCAAAATCATGATAAACAGGATGGGACCTTTCTTTACGGATAATTCATCTTGTATTCTAGCCTGACTCAATCCTTTTCATCCTTTCAATCCACGCGTGACTAAATTTACAACGTGTTGTATAGTTTACATTGTATTTATTGAATTATATACATATTCGGACAGATTACAATTTACGTTATGACGTGTTTTCGTCGTTTATTTTACAAATAAAATGAATTTGTTGTGTAAATCAAAAATAAACGACTGATTGTTTTAAATTGTAATGTTTAAAATTTGATGGGAGGGATACACGTGAAAAATGAGAAGAAATCAGCCGTGGACCCAAGAATATTGCGAACGCGTCAGTTAATTCGAGGTGCATTTGTTGAATTGCTGCAGGAAATGGATATTGAGAAGTTGTCAGTGAACAAAATTGCCGAACGAGCGACGATCAATCGGGTAACCTTCTACCTGCACTATCGTGATATTACGGATATGATGGAGAAGATGGCCGATGAGATGATCGAGCATATTGAACGGATCGTGGTTGAATATGCTCCTCATTTTGAGAAGCAAAGGACGGAAGAGGCTTGGCCTGTTCTGGTCAAGTTACTGGAGCATTTTGCAGAGAACGCCTCGTTCTATCAGGTGGTACTTGCCACAAAGCGCACACCCATTTTCACAGAACGACTCCTGAAACTGTTAAGTACCTTGGTCAAAGCCAAGATAGATCGAGCCGAAATGGAAGATGTTCTGGAGGATTCCGGCATTCACAAGGAAATTGCCATCTGGTATGGTTCGTCTGCTCTAATCGGTACCATTGTGGCTTGGTTGCGTAATGATATGCCATATTCCCCTCATTTCCTGGCTAAACAATTCTCGTTGATTCGCTCGTACTCTTATAATGACCTGATATAATCATGCTACAATTGCACCTAACGTTAATAGAGGAGGGATAATGTAATGAAATATAGTGCAGAACTCGTCGGTGAGATTTCTTTGTTCGAGATCATACTGGATTCTACTCCTAAATGGATCGTTGGTTATGTGACGGATACTCTGCTGTGGATATACTATAAGCAAGATGTTTTACTATTTAATATACAAGTTGGACTATATATTTAAACGTAACGGAGAGGACAGAAAAAACATATGGCTACTATACTCGTTGCAGACGACGATGCAAACATTCGTGAACTCGTCTGTCTATTTCTCAAAAACGATGGATTCACCACAGTGGAAGCTGCGGATGGTAAGGAAGCTCTCACTATATATGGCGAAACTCCAGTGGATCTGGTCGTCCTTGATATTATGATGCCTGTCATGGATGGTTGGGCACTGTGCAAAGAACTCCGAAGAGCCAATCCCGACCTCCCGTTACTCATGCTGACGGCGAGAGGAGAGACTTGGGAGAAGGTGAAAGGATTCGAACTGGGTACGGATGATTATTTGACCAAACCGTTTGATCCATTAGAGCTGACCGCTCGTGTCCGAGCATTACTGAAACGATACAAAATCGGCTCCACACACACAATCCAGTTTGGCAACGTCATTCTGGACCGTCAGACGTATAAGGTGATGAGAGGCACGGAGTCGCTTACGTTACCACTTAAGGAGTTCGAATTGCTGTATAAGCTTGCTGGAACACCAGGACAAGTCTATACACGTGAGCAATTAATCGATCAGATATGGGGTATTGATTACGCGGGAGATGATCGAACAATAGACGTACATATTAAGCGCCTGCGCGAACGATTCGCGACGACACCTGATTTTCGGATTGAAACGGTGCGTGGGCTAGGGTACAGACTTGAGGTCTATGAATGATCAGATCATTATACATTCGTGTGGTGCTCACCTTTCTGATCTCTGTCATCGCTGGTACAGTTATTTCTTTTTTTATGTCAACCTGGATATTCGAAGATAAATTGAACGAAAATGCCCGAATTAACATACGCAACTTTGGCCAGGACGTTGTGCAGATTTATAAGACGCTGCCTGCTGATGAAGCAGAATCATTTGTTAGTCGAATGAAACAACTTGATTCGTATCATATTCGAATTTATGATGCAACGGGCAATTTCCAGTCTTATGGGAAGCTTAACGAACATAAATCATCCCCCGTATCGACGGATCAACTCAAGAAGGTGTTAAACGGAGGGGTTGTACAGGACACACCTAAAGGTATTGCTACCGTTCTTTTGGGGCTACCGATCAAGACGGAAACGGGTACAAGAGCGATGTTTCTAGAAACACTCTCACCGCCCTCAGCCTCTTTTGTGGTCCAGTTTGGCTTGATTTTTGCAAGCTGTTCCTTGATTGTAGGAAGTTTGTTGATTGTGGTTGCTTCTGTATATCTGGTTAGACCGATCAAAAAATTGACCAAAGCGACCAAACGGATTGCAGCTGGAGATTTCAACGTCAAGCTGAACATTAAACAAACGACGGAGATTGGTACGTTGGCCCGCAGCTTTGAAGAAATGATGTATGATCTTCAGCAGTTGGAGCAGATGCGCAGGGAATTCGTTACCAATGTTTCGCACGAGGTTCAATCTCCGCTCACCTCGATATCCGGTTACGCTTCGGCACTGAAGCAAGTAAATCTCTCAGAGCAAGAACGAAACCGTTACTTGGATATTATCATCTCTGAAGCAAAACGAATGTCCAAAATGAGCGATAGCCTGCTCAAGCTGAGTTTACTTGAATCGCAGTCACAGCAACTACGGCTCACCACCTTAAGCCTTGATGAACAGATCAGGCGGGTCATTGTGGCGCTTCAGCCGCAATGGTCTGGGCGCAACATTCATTTCGAGCTTGATTTGGAGAATGTGAAGGTAACGGCTGATCACGATCAGTTAAATCAGGTATGGACAAACATCATCGGAAATAGCATCAAGTTTTCCGAGGATGGCGGTATGATTAAAGTCAGTATCGAAGAGGACTCCAAAAATGTGACTGTTCGAATATCCGACACGGGCATTGGAATTCCCCTGGAAGATCAGAAGCGTATATTCGACCGTTTTTTCAAGGCAGATCGTTCCCACAGCCGCAAATATGACGGGAGTGGCATGGGACTTGCTATCGTTAAACAGATCGTGTCCCTTCATCAGGGTGACATCCGAGTGGAAAGCGAACCTGGTCAAGGCACGACCTTTATGATCACGTTGCCCATACATCCACCAACGGATAGTTAGGCTCACAGGATAGGGTCAATGAATAGAATATCCATCGGATTATCTAAACCGAATGTTCTTGTCCTATGTAACATGCAAGCTTCCTTGTATGTTACATAGGACATTTTTTTTTGCTTGTTCATACTCCGTTCATATTCCGGTCATGGGGAGTACATCTTTCTTGATTAGGATTTCTTAAGCAGCCTACCAGGCTAATATACAGATGAGGATAGGAGCAGATGAATGTGAATCAACAAACAGACAAAGAAGTTCAGAGTAAAAGCAAAACCAAAAAAGTGTTAAGCATTTTGTTTAAAGTACTATGCGCAATCATTTTAGCAATTTTACTTTTTGTAGCTACCGTATATACCGTCAATAAAATCAGCAGTTATTCGGAGCAAAAAAGAATGGAGCCTTATGGTCAACATGTATCCGTGGATGGGAAAAATATGAATGTGTTCATTCAAGGCGAAGGCGAGGAAACGATTGTGCTTCTGCCTGGTTTTGGAACAGCGTCACCTGCACTTGATTTTAAGCCCCTTATCTCGGAGCTAGCCCCATATTATAAAGTCGTCGTGGTTGAACCTTTTGGTTATGGATTAAGTGATCAGACCGAAAGGGAACGCAGTACGGCAAATATCGTCAGTGAAATCCACGAAGCGTTACAGAGTCTACATATTGATCGTTATATCTTGATGGGTCATTCCATTTCGGGAATCTATAGTCTGGATTATGTGAACAAATATGCAGATGAAGTAAGTGCATACGTTGGGCTGGACACCAGTGTTCCAGCGATTAGTGAACAGAAGGTTGAAGCATCAGAAATCGTACCGATTCAATGGTACCGTAACTTGGGTTTCCCGCGTTTGCAATTGAAATTGAGTGATGATCCATATGCTGGGCTCCCGTATGATGAACAAACCAAAGAACAATTGAACATTTTGATACAAAAGAACATGTTTAATTCAACTCAATTAAACGAGATTGTAAGCATGTATTCCAATTTTAAAGCAGCTGAACAGTTAACGTTCCCAGTCGATCTCCCGATTCTTTTCTTTGTTCAAAAGAATCATCCTGCAGTGGACAATTGGGTTCCCGAACATGAGAAGTTAATAGAGAACTCTGCGCGTGGTGAAGTGGTGCTACTGGAAGCAAATCATTATCTATACCGTTCCCATGCCAAAGAAATCGCTGAAAAATTCAGGGGGTTTATGACGCAACGGTAAATATTAATTAGCTTGTTCATATTCAGTTCATATTGACGTCACGGGGAGTACATCTTCCTTGGATAAGATTTCATTAACGGCAATGAAGCAAGTCCAATAAGCGGTTCAAGACAGGAGAAGATCAGCGTGACACAACCAGAAGGAAAGAAAGCCAAGAATAGTACCAGGGCCAAGAAGGTACGAAATATTATACTTAAAATACTAGGAGCAATCTTAATTGCCATTGTTCTATTTCTGGGTATTGTTTATATCACAAATGTAATCAGCAGTAATTCTGAGGCGAAAAAGATCGAGTCTTACGGTCAGCATGTATCTGTAGACGGGAAAAATATGAATGTGCTCATTCAGGGTGAAGGCAAGGAAACGATTGTGTTTCTGCCCGGTTATGGAACAGCAACACCAGTGCTTGATTTCAAGTTGCTTATTGATGAATTATCTCCATATTACAAAGTGGTTGCTGTTGAGCCATTCGGTTATGGATTAAGTGATGAAACTGAAAAAGAAAGAACCACAGAGAATATCGTAAGTGAAATTCATGAAGCTCTGCAACAACTGGATATTCAGCATTACATGCTCATGGGTCACTCCATTGCGGGCATTTACGGCATTGATTATGTGAACAAATATCCGGATGAGGTAACTGCTTTTGTCGGTATTGATAGCAGTGTATCCACCCAACCAAGTATTACAGATGCAAAGTTCCCATTAAAAACATTCGCTTTCCTCAGAAATACAGGTCTCTTAAGATTAATGATGAAAGTGGGTGCAGACCCCTATGAGGGACTTGCGTTCGATGAACAGACGGTTGAGCAAATGAGAATGATCTCGAATAAAAACATGTATAATCCCACGTCATTAAACGAGATGGAACATATTTATTCCAATTTTAAAGGTGCACAAGGTTTAAGCTTCCCTAAAGATCTTCCACTTCTTCTCTTTGTACAAGCGAATAATGAAGGTGTAGAAGGATGGATACCGCTGCATGAAGGGCAGATCAAAGATTCGGTACATGGGAAAGTGATTACAATGGATGGTTCACATTATTTACATCACACTCAATTCAAAAAAATTGCTGAAGACTTTAGAGCTTTTATGAACGAAGCGAAGTAATTATGGTGTAGACGTACACTCTTTAACTTAACAAGGTGCATGAACGAATATGAGAAACCGTCCTGAGAGGCTGTTTTTCCATAATACGATAAATTTGGCCGTTGCCGTGATGAGAGAGAGGAATTCAAATGAGATTATTTGAGATACTGTTAGTTCTATCCTGTTTCGCTTTACTCGTAGACCTACTATTTATAAAAAGAAGTGCAAAGAAAGTAGGCTTGGGTTTGGGTATAGGAAGTAGCGTTATATTATTAGTTCAATTGTTTGTTGAGGGATACAGATGGCAGTTGCTTTTGGTATATATCATGACGGCTCTATTCATAATCATCGTTTTATTCAGACATTCCGAAAAGATGATGAATCTTAAAATAGGGAAGTTCTTGAAATATAGTTTATCTTCCTTAATCGTTATTCTGCTGGTTGGTTCTACTGCCTTGTCTGCATACTTACCTGTCTTTAATTTGCCGAAGCCGGATGGTCCAGAGAAAGTGGGTACTCAAACCTTTCATTTTACAGATCAGAACAGAGATGAAGTCTTCACTGAAGATCAAAGTGATAAGAGGGAACTCATGGTTCAAGTTTGGTACCCTACTGAAAATAGGAATAATATCAAGCGTGACACGCTGTTTCCAAAAGATAAAGAGAGGTTCAAAAAGTATATTCAGAGCTTCTCTGCTTCTTTAAAACTGCCCGAATTTGTGCTCGACTACTGGAAATATAGTCAAACCAACTCTTATGAAAATGTAGAAATATTACCTTCTACAAGTCCTTATCCCTTGGTACTGCTATCTCATGGCATGGGAACCAGTAGAGTTCTACAAGCATCACAGGCGGAGAATCTGGCCAGTCATGGGTTTATCGTGGTCACCATCGATCATACGTATAGCACCTTTGCTACCCTTTTTCCAGATGGCCGTGTAACGGACTATAAAAAAAGTACGACTACACTAGATGAACGTACAAAAACAGGGGATATATGGACGAAAGACGTGGAATTTGTAATCGATCAAATCGAAAAGCTGAATTCAGGTGCAATCGAAAGTCAATTTAAAGGGAAGATCGATCTAGATCACATCGGCGCGATGGGGCATTCTTTTGGGGGTGCAACTGCGTTTAATGCAACGTATTTAGATCAGAGAATCAAGGCCGGGGTTAATATGGATGGGTCACTATATGAAGTGGAAAATAGAGATGATATAAATAAGCCGTTTATGTTCATCCGATCGGGAAATTTTGAAGACTGGTTAGCCAATTTTGAAGCGGATAGAAATTCCGATGATGAAGTAACTAAATTTCTTTCAGATGAGCTGCACATTATGAAAAATGTTATCAATCATGGGGGAAATGTGATTTATATAGAAGGAACCCAGCACTTCAATTTCACGGACCTTCAGTTCTATTCGGAGCTGGTTAAACTGTCCGGGATCACAGGAGACATCAATGGTAAAAGAGGATCAAACATCGTAAATCAATATGTACTCGATTTCTTTAACAAGCAGCTGAAAGGAACGGGTGGAAATCTGATTCAGGGACCGAGCGACATGTATCCAGAAGTGAAATTTATAGATCCTAAGGAACTTTAAACGACCAAAACACTTAAAATTCAGGAGATGATGTGAATGGGACGACAAAAGAGAAAACGCACTTCAATCGCCATGTTCACTATGGCATTAATGATGTTAGCTCCAATGTCTGCAATGGCCGCGCCTGCTACAAGTAGCAGTGATTTTACGTATGAAGCAACCAAGAAAACGGTGATGGAGAAAGCCGAGTTACTCACCGAGAAACATGGAATTACAAGCCTGCAATATGCCCTTATCGATGGTGGCGAGATTGTGGTGTCCGGTCAGACGGGTAAAAACGATAAAAACAACAAGGTACCTCTTACGTCGGATACGATCTATGGCATAGGATCAACGAGTAAAATGTTCCTCACAGCTTCTGTAATGAAGTTAGTTGACGAAGGCAAGGTGGATTTGGATCTGCCTGTTGTGAACTATATACCTGATTTTCAGATGAAAGATCATCGCTACAAACAAATCACACCACGCATGCTGTTGAATCATTCTTCCGGTCTGCTAGGCAGCACGGGCAGCAATGCCACATTGTACGGGGATAATGATACGTACTCACATGATACGTTTCTAGAGCAATTGGCGAGTCAAAACCTGAAGGCAGATCCCGGAGCGTTCTCGGTGTATAGTAACGATGGGTTTACGTTATCCGAGATTATGGTTGAACGTGTTAGCGGCATGAGTTTTACAGCTTTTATACACCAATATATTACGGAACCTTTGGACATGAAACATACCAAAACACCACAGGATGTGGTTGACACGGCAGCAATGGCGGGAATCTATTCTCCTATGTATGAGGGTCAGCTTCCACAAGAGAATTATAATGTTATCGCTACTGGCGGCATATATTCTACCGCTGAAGATCTTGCGAAGTTTTCACAAATCTTCACGGGAGAGGTCCAAGGCATTCTTACCGATAAGTCTGTAGAAGCCATAGCGCAAGAAGAGTACAAAAAAGGCATGTGGCCAGAGGATGGGGATACGTCTATATCTTATGGTTTAGGGTGGGATAGTGTAAATCTGTACCCATTCAGTGAATATGGTATCAAGGCAGTAACAAAAGGTGGAGATACCATATCATATCATTCATCATTAGTCGTACTGCCGGAATACAATCTGGCTGCAGCCGTTACCTCATCAGGTGGGACAAGTGCCAAAGATCAGTTCATTGCGAGTGAATTATTACTCAGCGCACTTGAGGAAAAGGGGATTATTACAGAACGGAAGCCGGAAAAATCGTTTGGTGTGCCTGTGAAGGCAGATATACCTAAAGAAATAGCCACGAATGCAGGTATATATGGAGGCAATAATTCGGTTAAGAAGATCGAAATGAATACTGCTGGACAAATGACTGTATCCACACCCGCAGCTCCAAGTGATTCGGCTCAAAAATACACCTATGCAGCGGATGGTACTTTTGTTAACGATGAGGGCACGGAAAAGTTGAAATTTGTTAAGGAGAAGAATGGAAGGACTTATCTGTGGTATCGATCTTATATATCCTTACCAGGACTTGGACAATTGGCTTTCTCCGAATATAAAATGGAGAAACTGGGAGCCAATGAATTATCCCAGGATATTACGGCCTCATGGGAGCAGCGTGAAGGTAAGAAATATTACCTGGTGAATGAGAAATATACATCAACGGTTTATCTCAATTCGACACCAATTCTCCCGATTCATTTGGACAAAGAGACCCCGGGATATATATCCAATATTAAGATTATTGGAGCAAACGAAGCAGTCACGGAGCTGCAAATCCCTGGCCTGGCTGGACGTGATACAAAGGAGATTTATTTTGCTGAAAAGAACGGAGTAGAGTACATTACAGCCGTTGGTAGCATATACGCCAGTGAGAAAATGGTACAACCACTCTATTCGGGTAAACAATCTCTAGTAACGATTCAAGCAGATGGATATGCCAGATGGTATTCGATACCAGCAACGGTGAAAGGAAAAGTCATGACGGTTAAAATGCCTGCAACTGGCGCCTTTGCTGTATATGATCAGAAGGGTGTTTGTATTAATCACACCGTAGTCAGCGGTAAGAATGAGGTTGTTTTACCAGAAAACGGCCGCATTGTATTTGCAGGTGACGTGGATTCCACATTTGAAATTTCATTAAAATAGATGAATTCTAAAAAGGTAGCATGTTTAATGAAACTAAGAAGGCAGCCGATCAAAGTAATCGGCTGCCTTTGTTATATGGGAGCAGCGGGACTTGTTAATGGGATTATGCAAAGAAGAAGATGTATTTATAGTAGAACAGAGTGATTTCAACCAATGAGGTAAGCATGATTTAGAATTCTTCGCTCTTGCTCTTGAAGAATTATTCTTTTTTAGGAGAGTGGAAACGATGCCTACGATATTAGTTGCTGACGACGATGCGAACATTCGCAAACTCGTCTGTTTATTTTTGCGCAACGACGGATTTACAACCATCAACGCCGTAGACGGAAAGGAAGCCCTGGCTATCTATACCTCCACGCCAGTCGATTTGGTTATTCTTGATATTATGATGCCAGTCATGGACGGTTGGGCATTATGCGAGGAACTTCGAAGAGCCAATCCGGATCTTCCGTTACTCATGTTGACGGCAAGAAACGAGACCTGGGAGAAAGTACAAGCATTTCAGCTAGGGACAGATGACTATATGACGAAGCCATTCGATCCGCTTGAGTTAATGGCTCGCGTGAAGGCACTGTTGAAACGATACCGTATAGGTTTAACGCAGACCATCCAATTAGGAAACGTTATTCTGAACCGGCAGACTTATAAGGTCCAGAGCGGTACAGAGTCGTTCACCTTGCCGCTTAAAGAGTTCGAATTATTGTATAAACTTGCTGGATTACCGGGACAAGTCTATACGCGGGAGCAATTAATCGATCAAGTTTGGGGAATTAATTATACTGGTGATGATCGAACGATAGACGTGCATATTAAACGTCTACGCGAACGTTTTGCCGATATCTCCGATTTTCGTATCGAAACGGTGCGGGGACTTGGTTACCGGCTAGAGGTGCAGGAGTGACCGGCTCCCTCTATACACGTGTAGTCCTGACCTTTCTGGTCTCCGTGATCGGGGGCACAATCCTTTCTTTTCTTGCTACAACCTGGATATTTCAAGATAAATTAAACGAAAACTTACAAGGCTCCTTGCTTGACTTTGGCCAGGATATCGTCCGCATCTACGAGACATTGCCTCTACGCGAAGCAGAAATGTTTATAAGTGAAATGAAACAACTTAACTCTTACCACATTCGAATCTATAAAGCTACGGGTCAGTTTCAATCCTATGGAGAACTTAAAGGACAACATCCTTTCCTAGTAACTACAGAACAAGTAAAGAAAGTGCTGGATGGGGAAAGGGTCCAAGTTAATGGAATCGATACGATCTTCTTGGGATTGCCGACAAAAACTGAAATAGGAAGCATAGCCATGTTTGTAGAGCCCCTCACTTCCTCTTCCACCTCATTTCTTATCAAGTTTGTTGTAACCTTTTTGATTTGTTCCTTGTTAGCAGGAAGCCTATTGATACTAATTGCGGCTATTTTTCTGGTAAGACCGATCAAAAAATTGACAGAAGCGACCCGGCTTATAGCTGCTGGAGATTTCAACGTTAAGCTTAATATTAAACAAAAGGGTGAGATAGGTACTTTGGCTCGCAGCTTTGAAGAGATGATGCACGATTTAAAGCAGCTTGAGCAGATGCGCAGGGAATTCGTAGCAAACGTGTCCCATGAAGTTCAGTCTCCGCTTACTTCCATTTCCGGTTTTGCTATAGCGCTCAAGCAGGTAGACCTCCCGGATGACGAAAGAAGCGATTATCTCGACATTATCATCACTGAAACTGCACGAATGTCCAAAATAAGTGATAGTCTGCTAAAGCTGAGTTTGCTTGAATCTCAATCATTGCAAATGCGGCTCGCCACGCTCAGTCTGGATGAACAGATCAGACGAGTAATTGTTGCTATTCAACCCCAATGGTCGGCCCGTAACATTCAGATCGATCTTGATTTGCAGCCCACCCAAATCACGGCCGATTATGACCAGTTAAATCAGGTGTGGATCAATATCTTCGGCAATGCCATCAAATTTTCCGAAGATGGTGCCCGAATTAACGTCACGATCAAACAGAATATCAAGAACGTGGCGATCCGCATATCGGATTCGGGTATTGGTATTCTCCCGGAAGACCAAAAGCGTATATTTGACCGATTCTTTAAAGCTGATCGTTCCCACAGTCAGAAATATGAAGGAAGCGGTATGGGACTAGCTATTGTAAAGCAGATCGTCTCGCTTCATCAAGGGGACATCCGGGTGGAGAGCGAATATGGACGAGGAACGACCTTCATAGTCATCTTGCCAATCACAACACCCACAGAGTGATTGGATTTCATGCCTTCACTAGGCTATGACACCCTGTATAAACCTCCTTGCGTATGATGATGCAAACTTTTTTTGCCTGTTCATCCTCCGTTCATGTTGCAGTCATTAGGGGGACATCTTGGTTTGTTATATTGTCTTTAGCGCCCACGTTATGGTGGCTTAACACAATGATGAAGACAGGAGTAGATGCAAGAATGAAACCAAGAGAGGTAACAAAACTGAAGATGAGTGTGAGGAGAGCAAGAAAGAGAAATACTATAGCTGCTGTGACTCTCATGCTGACGATACTTGCCCCAATGTCTGCAATGGCCGCACCGGCTGCCATGAATAACAGCATTAACCTTACGTATGAGACAACAAAGAAAACCGTAATCGAAAAAGCTAAGTTGCTGACTGAAACGTACGGTACGACGAGTCTGCAATATGCGCTCATTGATGGTGGAGAGATTACGGTGTCCGGTCAAACGGGCAAGAACGATCTAAACGACAAGGTACCTCTTACTTCGAACACAATCTATGGCATTGGTTCAACCAGTAAAATGATGCTTACAGCCGCTGTAATGAAGCTGGTTGATGAAGGCAAGATCGATTTGGATGTGCCTGTTGTGAACTATATGCCTGATTTTACAATGAAAGATAAACGATACAAACAGATTACACCCCGTATGTTGCTGAATCATTCGGCCGGGCTTTTCGGAACCTCTGTCGGTAGTGCTATACTTTATGGGGACAATGATACCTATGCACATGATACCTTTTTGGATCAATTGGCGACCCAGAATCTGATGGCAATGCCAGGTGCGTATTCGGTGTACTCTAACGATGGATTTACATTAGCTGAAATTCTGGTTGAGAGAGTCACTGGTATGAGCTTTACGGCATTTATACACAAAAATTTTACAGAGCCTCTGAAAATGAATCATACCAAAACACCACAGGATATAGTTAATACGGGAGAAATGGCGGGAATCTACTCTCCTGTGTATAAGGGGCAGCTTCCACGCGAGAATTATAATATCATAGCTTCAGGAGGCTTATATTCCACCGCTAAGGATCTGGTGAAATTTTCGCAAATTTTCACAGGAGAGGTCAAAGGGATTCTTTCCAACAAGTCGGTAGAAGCCATGGAGCAAAAAGAATACAGAAGAGGCATGTGGCCAGAGGATAGTGATTCTTCTATGTCTTACGGATTAGGGTGGGATAGTGTGGACTTGTTCCCATTCAGTGACTACGGCATCAAGGCTGTTACGAAAGGTGGAGATACGTTATCTTATCATTCTTCACTCGTCGTACTTCCGGAATACAACATGGCTGCAGCCGTGATCTCTTCAGGCGGAGCAAGCATAACCAATCAATTCATTGCGAGTGAGTTATTACTTAGCGCACTTGAAGAAAAGGGCATTATTAAAGAACGGAAACCGGAAAAATCATTTGGTGTACCTGTGAAGGCAGATATGCCTAAAGAAATCTCCAAGTTTGCAGGGAATTATGGTGGCAATAATTCAGTTACGAAGATCAAAATAAATAAGGCAGGACAAATGACGCTCTCCTCTCTCTCGGCTCCAAGTAATCCGGTTCAAGAATACACCTATACATCAGATGGTACTTTTGTGAGTGATGATGGTACAGAAAAGTTGAAATTCGTTGTGGAGAAAAATGGGAATACCTACCTGTGGTCTCGATCTTATATCTCCGTTCCAGGACTCGGACAGGTGGCTCTCTCAGAATATAATGCGGAGAAGCTCAAAGCCAATACATTACCCAAGGAGATTAACGCTGCATGGTCAAAGCGTGATGGTAAAAAATATTATCTGGTGAATGCGAAATACACATCCATGCTCTATCTTAATGCTACATCGATCCTGCCTATTCAATTGAATAAAGAGAATCCAGGGTATATGTCCAATAATAAAATTATTGGAGCAGGCGAAGCAGCCAATCTATTGCAGATTCCGGGTAGTGCCGGACGAGAACCGATGGACATTCATTTCTCCAAGAAGAACGGAGGAGAGTATCTTACATTTTCAGGTTATGTATTCGCCAGTGAGGGATTGGTAAAACCAATCTATTCCGGTAAACAATCCGCAACAACCATTCAAGCAGATGGATATGCCAAATGGTTTTCGGTACCCGCTACTGCGAAAGGAAAAGTCATGACAGTGAAGTTACCTGCAAAAGGAGCCTTTGCTATCTATGATCAGAACGGAATTTGTATTAATCACAGCGTGGTTAGCGGTAAGAATGTTGTTGTTTTACCCGAAAACGGCCGTATTGTATTTGCTGGTGAGGCTGGTTCTCTATTTGAAATTTCATTAAAAAAGTAAGATGAATGGAGTTTCAAACAGTTCGACAACAATCTAACTCAACAGGAGAGAACCATCATGATGAAAAAAATATTAATCATTTTGCTCAAAATATTCGGTGCGATCGTTATCGCTTTTGCATTATTTATTGCGACTGTCTTTATTGTTAATGCGGTTAGCAACAAATCGGAGGAAGGGAAGATAAAACCTTATGGCCAGTTTGTAGCGGTTGATGGCAAAAACATGAATGTGTTGATTCAAGGAAAAGGCAAAGAAACGGTGGTATTGCTTCCTGGGTATGGAACACCCGCCCCAGCCCTTGATTTCAAACCGCTCATCGATGAGCTATCTCCATTTTACAAAGTCGTTGTCATTGAACCTTTCGGTTATGGATTAAGTGACATTACTGAAAAAGAGCGTACTACGGAAAATATGGTTAGTGAAATTCATGAAGCGTTACAGCAACTTGGTATTCAACGTTACACGCTCATGGCTCACTCCATTTCAGGGATATACGGACTGGATTATGTGAACAAATATACAAACGAAGTAACTTCCTTTGTCGGCATCGAGAGCAGTGTCCCAACGCAGGGAGGTAACGATGATCCATTCCCAACCGGAACGTACAAACTGCTTAAAAAATCAGGATTCTACCGTTTGTTAATGAAATTGGCCCCTGATCAACTGATTGCACCCGATGTTGATGATGAAACCAGAGAGCAAATTAGAATACTCTCACTCAAAAATACGTTTAATCCGAACAACCTGAATGAAGGCAAAAATTTCGCTCCTAATTTCAAAGCAACTGAGAACCTGTCTTTCCCCAAAGATCTTCCGTTGATTTTCTTCTTACAAGCGAATGATACGGAAACGGAAGGATGGATACCCTTGCATGAAGAGCAAGTCAAAGATTCAGTGCATGGAAAAGTAATGACTTTCGAGGGAGATCATTATTTGCATCACACCCGCTCCAAAGAAATGGTTCGAGAATATAGGAAGTTTATGAGTGAAATAGAGTAGAGTGTGTCAACAAAAGAAGCCGCGAAATCGCGGCTTTTTTTCTATTGAAAGAGTTGATGAGCATCCATGCGTAGTTACTTTATTGGAAAATTAAGGTTGACACTCTTTATCACCACGTATACAATCGTATACATGAATGCGCTGTATACATATGTATACACGCAATGGAGGTGGCAGGATGAGAGATCGACAGATCGAAGAATCGGATGGAAGTGTACGTCAAGGCGAACGTCCGAGACGTGATGTGAGTGACAGTGAGCAACGTGGAGAGCGCTCCAGACGTGGCAGAGGACATGGTGAACAACAGGGAAAACGGGGCCATGGTGCGCAAACATTCCGTCGCGGCCGGATTCTTGTATTTCTGGAACAGATGCAGAATCGAAGAACAACGCTCGCCAGACAACTTGGTCAGGAGGAGTACGAACATATTCGCCCGATAATCAGTGGGGAGTTGAAAGCCATTGATCAGGTCATCGATGAGTATGTCCATCTATTCGAACTGCAAAATGAAGATGTAATTCCCAATAAGAACCTGGAGAGTGAGAGTGAATAAGTATGATTCGTCGTTTTTTTTCGTATTATCGTCCTTATAAAAAACTGTTTTTGATTGATTTTGGATGTGCTGTACTCGCAGGTCTTCTGGAGTTGGCTTTCCCCCTTGCCGTCAGCAAATTCATTAATGAGTTGTTGCCTGGTCAGGATTGGCCTCTTATTTTGCTTGCCTGTATTGTGCTGTTATCCATCTATGCACTTAATACGGTATTGAACTATGTCGTTACATACTGGGGACATATGCTGGGCATTAACATTGAGACCAACATGCGTGAGAAGATGTTCGCTCACTTGCAGAAGTTGTCTTTCCGGTTCTTCGATAATCGCAAAACGGGTCATTTAATTGGTCATCTCACGAATGATCTGAACGATATCGGCGAGGTTGCTCACCATGGACCTGAAGATGTGTTCATTGCAGTGATGACATTAATCGGATCATTCTGGCTGATGGCTAACATTAATCTTGAGCTTGCGCTGCTTACCTTTATCATTATCCCAATTATGGCTTGGGTCATTATCGTATTTGGAGGCCGTATGACGAAGACGTATCGAAGACTCTTCGGAGACGTCGGCAATTTCAATGCGCGCATTGAAGACAATGTCGGTGGCATGCGTGTTGTGCAATCGTTCGCCAACGAAGAACACGAGAAAGAGCTTTTTGCTGTAGATAATCAGAATTTCCGTAAAACCAAGCTGCTTGCCTACAAAACGATGGCAAAAAGTATCTCGGTCAGTTATATGATGATGCGACTGGTTACGGTATTTGTCATGATCAGCGGGGCTTGGTTTTATATTGACGGCAGAATTAATATGGGTGATTTTATGGCCTTCCTGCTGCTGTCGAATATCTTCTTCCGTCCTATCGAGAAGATTAACGCAGTCATCGAAAGTTATCCGAAGGGCATCGCTGGTTTCAAGCGTTATCTGGAGATCATTGATACAGAACCTGAAATTGCTGATAACAAAAACGCCGTGGAATTCGAAAGTGTGAAGGGTGATATTCGTTTTGAGAACGTCTCGTTTGGATATGAATCCAGTCGGCGTATTTTAAATGATATCAGTCTGACTGTTCGACCAGGGGAAACCGTCGCTTTTGTTGGCCCGTCAGGCGCAGGTAAGACAACGATCTGCAGCCTGCTTCCGCGATTCTATGAGGTAGAAGAGGGACGGATCACTGTAGATGGTGTGGACATTCGGGATGTTAAGCTTCAATCGTTGCGTAAGCATATCGGGATCGTTCAACAGGATGTATTTTTGTTCTCGGGTACCATTAAGGAGAATATTGCTTATGGTGACCTGAGTGCAACGGACGAACAGATCTGGGATGCCGCTCGCCGTGCCTCATTGGAGGAATTGATTCTTACGTTGCCGGACGGTATGGATACGGTCATTGGTGAGCGTGGAGTCAAGCTATCCGGAGGACAGAAGCAACGGTTATCCATTGCGCGTATGTTCTTGAAAAATCCACCCATTCTTATTCTGGATGAGGCAACCTCCGCGCTGGATACGGAAACGGAAGCACTTATTCAGCAATCACTCGCTGAATTGTCGGTGGGTAGAACAACACTTGTGATTGCACACCGATTGACAACGATCAAGAATGCGGATCGAATTATCGTGGTGAACACAGATGGTATCGCTGAACAGGGTAACCATGAGGAATTGGTCGCCGCTGGAGGCATATATAGCCGTCTTCATCAGGTGCAATACAGCCACTCTTAATCCATATAAAATGAACAAAAAAATATTTACACTGGGTACTCCGATGACAGAACAACCTTCCGATCGCTGTTATCCCCAGATTTTTTTATTCCTTATATAAAGGGGAAATCCGGGGATAAAGGCGAGTTTATGCTTACGAAGTAGCTTTCCACAGAAAGCTTTTAGCTCCGCTTCTTCAGGTTCTTTCTGTCCTCTTCGTTTTGTGTAAATGTTCAGTTCAATTTATATAGAAACTTAAGTAGGTGACTAAGTATCTGGATAAAGTAACTAAATCAATTAAACCTTGCCGCGCATATGCGCGGCTTTTTCTTTTGGGTTAACTAATGAAGTTATAAATGCTATACAAAATATAATGTTGACAACGTCCACTAACCTGATTATTATAATGTTGACAATGTCCACTAAAAAGGAGGGTTTGACATCGACTCTCAGTACATAAATCCAGATATTCTGGCTGACATGCGACGTTTTAACCGTTTTTATACCAACATACTTGGTGTACTCGACAAGCATATTCTCGGAACAGGGTATTCCTTTGCTGAAGTACGGGTCATTATTGAGATTGGAATTCGGGGAGAGAGCATTGCGAACAATCTGGTGGATACACTGACCATTGATCGCAGTTACATGAGCCGCATTGTAAACAAGCTGTCCAAGGAAGGTCTGCTGGTGAAAGTGAATTCTGCGGCCGACAGCCGGGTCAGTCTGATTCGTCTGACAGCCAAGGGTGAGGAACTGTATGCCCAATTGAATGATCGATCCGATCAACAGATTCTGAAATTAATGCAAGACCTCAATGAAGAAGAGATTCAAGAGGTATACACCTCCATGATGAACATACAAGAGAAGTTGAACAAGAAGGCAGGAGAGACAACACGATGATACGATTTGAATGTGACTATAACGAAGGTGCGCATGATCGCATTTTACAAAAACTGATGGAAACTAACATGGAACAGACAAGCGGTTATGGTACGGATGAGCATTGCGAACGGGCGAGAATGCTTATTCGTCAGGCTTGTGACAACGAGCAGGCTGATGTTCATTTTTTGGTTGGCGGTACACAGACAAATACAACGGTGATTGCCTCTATTTTGCGTCCTTATCAAGGTGTGATTGCAGCGAGTTCAGGACATATTGCTGTTCATGAGACGGGGGCTATTGAAGCAACGGGTCATAAGGTACTCACAGTACCAAGTGAGGACGGAAAGATCACGCCTGAGCAGGTTAGAGCAGTCTACGATGCGCACATGAATGAGTCGTCGCCGGAACACTGTGTGCAGCCAGGTATGGTCTACATATCTCAGCCAACGGAGAACGGAACGATGTACAGCAAGGCAGAATTGCAAGCTTTGCACGCAGTCAGCAGAGCGTGTGGTCTTCCATTTTTCGTGGATGGAGCACGCCTTGGATATGCACTTGCCTCCCGAGATTGCGATATGACACTTGCTGATCTTGCGCGCTTGTGCGATGTATTTTACATCGGGGGAACCAAGATTGGCGCATTGATGGGAGAGGCGGTTGTCATCCTGAATGATGCGCTCAAACCAGATTTTCGTTATATGATCAAACAAAAAGGTGGCCTGCTTGCCAAAGGCAGATTGCTGGGAATCCAATTTGAAACGTTGTTCGAAGATGGTCTGTACCTCGATATTTCTCGTCATGCCGTAGATATGGCCTTGAGAATTCATGATTCACTCGAACAGCAGGGAGTACGTTTCCTGTACGATTCACCAACTAACCAGCAGTTTCCGATTCTACCTGATTGTTTGCTTGAGAAATTACGCAGCGGTTATACGTTCACCTTCTGGGAAAAGGTTGACGATACACACAGTGCGGTGCGGTTCTGTACCAGCTGGGCAACTCGTCAAGAGAATGTGGATGCACTGACTCGTGAAATTACTCAATTATTGCACGAAGAGATCCACGTGCCAGAACGGGTCGAAGTATTGGTCTAATCTTGTTCAAAAATTAAGGAGAACAGTTCCGATTTCCTTCTCATAAATACGAGTAGCTTGAATAAATCCAAAAGCAATTACGCAGAATTCTGATACAGAAAAAAGGACAACTCATTGTGGTTGTCCTTTTTTGGTTTACCTTTTGTGAGATAGTTGTGAGATAGAGAGTGCATATTCGGTTACTCACTCAAGGCCATGTCATATTTCTCTTTCAGCCGTCGGATATCGGCTCTAGGCGGCGCACCGAACATGCGTGCATATTCGCGGCTAAATTGAGAAGCACTCTCGTAACCAACCCGGAACGCTACATCTGCCGCGTCAGCAGATTCGGCCATCAGAAGTCGCCGGGCTTCCTGTAATCTTAATTGTTTCTGGAATTGTAATGGACTCATGGCTGTGATCTCTTTGAAGTGACGATGGAATGAAGAGACGCTCATGCTGGCGGTCTCAGCCAGATCTTCAATGCGAAATGGCTGTTCCCAATGATGAACGATGTACTCAATCGCTTCTCTGATCCGATAAGTGCTGCTACCTTCAACCGCAATCTGCGCCAGTTCTCCTCCGTAAGGTCCTTGAAGGAGGCGGAACAGGATTTCTTTAACGTACAACGGAGCCAGAAACGGAATCTCTCCCGGCGTATCCAACAATCGAACAAGTCGGAGTACAGCATCCTGAATGGACGATTCCATCTGACCTACAAACATGGCTCGTCTGGCGTTTTCGTTGAATGTTACCTTGATATTGCATTCGTTAAGTACTTCGAGAATTTGGTTCGGTGTGAATTCGAGCTTAAGACTTAAGTAGGGTGCTTCAGCGGATGCCTTGATAATCTGCCCGATGACCGGAAGATTCATGGAAGCAATCAGGTAATTGGAAGGTCCGTATTCATAACGCTCCTGTGCGAGCAATACTTCTTTCAACCCTTGAACAATCACACAAAATGAAGGTTTATATACTCTGTATGCGGGTTCGCTAATCTTGGAATGGTGATAGACAAACAGGGAAGGAATCTCCGTTTCCATTGCACCGTTATGGTGGGAATGGCGTTTAATCAGGTCACTCAATTCCTGTTTTGGTTGAAATGATTCTTCGGTCATACGTATCCTCCTCACGGATTTAACCTGCTTACATTATAAAGCTTACCGTACAGAACCAAAAGTGGGCCTGAGAGGATCAGGCAATCAATTAAGACGATTGATATACCGCTTGCAGTCCATGACTCGGCATACTAAGAGTATATCAACAGAGCCAAGCGATTAAAGTTTATTCGAAAAGTTGGGTGAGTAAGGTGATGAAGTGGTTATCAAACCATGTGAGGCAAATATTGATTGACAGGCTCGAATCACAGATCAAGTTCGAAGAAAATTCCGTACATCGAGAGATATACTTCACATGCTGGTTAGAGCTAGTTACCGAAGAGGTCGAGACAACATCCATTCACAGAACAAATTCAAGGAGAGTGTGAAATATGGAATATGTGAAATTAGGACGTACCGGTCTGGATGTCTCCAGATTATGTCTAGGTTGTATGAGTTACGGTGTACCGGAACGCGAAATGGCTCCATGGTCCCTGAATGAAGAGCAGAGTCGACCGTTCATCCGGAAAGCAATGGGATAATACAACTCCTATTGAGGAAACCATGGAAGCTCTTCATGATGTCGTTAAGGCCGGAAAGGTCAGATACATTGGAGCTCTTCGATGTACGCCTGGCAGTTCATGAAAGTCCAATATACAGCTGAGCGTCGCATCCGGTAACTGGCAATCTCAGTTGATCCCAATTCTTAAATGTTAAAGTCGCCATTCGGCGGCTTTTTTTATAGTTATCTGTTGAGTGAATTGACACTTCTCTTATATTAAAGTTATTATAGATACATTAGATCCTTAATTGAGAAGGAGATTATATTCTATGAACAACGGACATTCATCCGGTCAAACGAACGAATCGTGGAGTGGTCATTCTGCTCCTTTTACAGCGTTACAGGAAACACCTATCTTATCCTTGCTCCAGCCGTCCCATGGAGAACGAATCCTTGATGTGGGTTGTGGCAATGGGGATCTGACAGCCAAAATTGCAGTCGCAGGAGCGCTGCCAACAGGTATAGATTTTTCAGAAGAGACGATTAGGCAAGCTAAACAGAAATACCCTGATATGAATATTCATGTAGCAAATGCTTGTCATTATCGGACAGAAGAACCTTTTGATGCTGTCTTCTCTCATGCCGTTCTGCATTGGATAAAGGATGCCCCGGCAGTAGTACAATCAATACAGTCAGCGCTCAAGACGGGCGGGCGATTCGTGGCTGAGTTTGCTGCAAATGGCAACACGGCTATATTAATAAGAGCGGTAAGGGAAGAACTGCATGCCCGTGGATACAAATGGGAAGGCCGGAATCCATGGTATCACCCTACCATTGGCGAATATGCTAATTTACTGGAGCAAAACGGATTTCGAGTTAGTCTGGTCCAGCATATTGACCAATTTACCCCGTTCAAGCCAGGTGCCAGAAAGTGGTTGGACAGCTTCGCGGAGTATTTATTCAGTGGTATCACACCTGCGGAACAGGATGTTATTATGGAAGCTGTAGAGAAAAAAGTACAGCCACAACTGATGCGGGATGGACAATGGTATCTGGACAGAAGCCGACTGCGAGTCGTAGCTATTAAGGAATCGGGGAATACGATATGAAAATGGACAAACCCAAGATTCAGGAGCAGTTACTCGAACCGGAAACGATTGCATTCTTGGAATCCAAAGTTGAGTACAAACACAAACTGATCGAGAATATCATGCTGGATCAACAGGAAGCGAGTAAAGTTTCCTTTGAAAATGTTGTATTTAGACATGTGACAATCTCGGAGTCTACCTTGGAACAATTTGAATTCACCGATGTCCGGTTCGAACACTGTGACTTCTCCAATGTCAATCTCTCTGGTGCCTTCATGCACCGGATCGAATGGCATCACTGCAAGTTTGTCGGAACTGATCTTTCCAATAGTCGATTGCAAAATGTCAGTTTCCTTCATGGTCTAGGTGACTACAGCAATTTCCGTTTTGCTCATTTGAAACAGGTCTCCTTCTCGGAATGTAACTTGATTGGTGCGGACTTTGCCTATCTGGCACTGCAAAAAATGGAGTTTAGTCAATGTAACATCGACCAAGTTTCCTTAACGGGGACCAAAATGAAGGATCTGGATCTTAGCGATTGCGAATTTGACTCCTTGGTACTGACCATGGAAGATCTCAACGGTTGTGTGATTTCACCACATCAAGCCGCCACATTTGTAGGATTAATGGGTTTGATTATCAAATAAAGGGCATGATCACATTTACGGGGTTGCCAAGATAGTGGAAGTGTGTATAATTGGAGTCACATTAGAATAAAAACAGGTTTTCTAGGGTTCCGCGATGGATGTGTCGGTCTGGTCCGAGAGAAAACCCGCAACCTGTTGGTTGTGCCACGGAGGGATAAAAGCCTGGGAGATGAACTGCGACGTGCAGTTTGTTTCCCGGGCTTTTTTTTGCTTTTCGCTAATGAACCCTTACAGGTTGTACAAAAAATGTAGTAGAGAAGGAGTGTTACAGGTATGAATAAAACGTGGATGTCGGTTGTGGTTGCTGCGTTGTTTGAAGTGGGGTGGGTCATTGGATTAAAACATGCCAGCGGGATGCTGGAATGGAGCCTTACAATGGTTGCCATTATGATAAGTTTCTCCTTGATGATTGCAGCTTCGCGTACACTGCCTGTGGGAACGGTCTATGCAGTATTCGTTGGACTCGGTACCGCTGGTACTGTATTAGCAGAGATTATTTTGTTCGATGCAACTGTTCAAGCCGGAAAAATGATACTCATTGGTATACTTTTACTCGGCGTAATTGGTCTTAAAATGCTGAGTAAAGAGAAGAGTAAGGGGGTGCAGCTATAATGAACTGGGTATTTCTTATCTTGGCAGGGGTATTTGAGATGGTCGGAGTGCTTATGATAAACAAGTTGCACAAAGACCGTAATCTCATTTCACTGGTTCTATTGGTAGCCGGGTTTGGTTTAAGCTTCCTATTCCTGTCCATTGCAATGGAAACTCTTCCGATGGGGACAGCATATGCCGTATGGACGGGAATCGGGGCCTCCGGTGGTGCGATTCTGGGCATGGTGTTTTATGGAGAACCTCGAAATGCCCTAAGAATTCTGTTTATCGCTATGGTGCTCGGATCGGCAGTCGGTCTTAAATTGGTCAGTTAAACAAAGTGATATTAAAAAGATAATGTACAGATTACGTTTTTAATGGTATCCTTATACGTTACGTGTGAAATAAAAGATGCGTCTTATTCATAGATGTGCGTAAATGAAGGAGAAAACATGACATTTAAGGACTTAAATATTATCCCCTCTATTATGGAAGGGTTAAGCAAAGCAAACTATACTAATCCTACCCCTATACAGGAACAGGCCATACCAGCTGTATTAGCTGGCAGAGATCTGCTGGGATGTGCACAGACAGGAACAGGCAAGACAGCAGCATTCTCGGTGCCGATCATTCAATTATTAAGCGAAAGATCCAAAGGACAAGGATCAAAGTCGGCACGACATATTCGCTCATTAATTTTGACACCAACACGAGAACTGGCTATTCAGATCGCGGATAACATCAAGGTATATAGCCGGTATACGGACATTCGTTGTACGGCAATCGTTGGCGGTGTTTCGCAAAAAGTACAAGAGCGTGCGTTGAATCAAGGTGCAGATATTATTATTGCAACACCTGGCAGATTGAACGATCTGATTAACCAGAAACGTATTGATCTGAAGATGGTTGAGATTCTCGTTCTGGATGAAGCAGACCGGATGTTGGACATGGGTTTCATTCATGATGTGAAACGAATCATTGCCAAAATGCCGAACAAAAAGCAGACGCTGTTCTTCTCAGCGACCATGCCTCCTGAGATCACCAAAATGGTTAAGACATTGCTTGTTGATCCAGTCAAAGTAGAAATTACACCGGTATCTTCAACCGTAGACCGCATTGAGCAGTCTATATATTTGTTGGAGAATGGCAAGAAGCAGCTTATGTTGAACCAAATTTTGGAGGATAAATCCATCGTCACGGCATTGGTGTTCACACGCACGAAGCGCGGCGCTGACCGGGTTACACGTGATTTGGCCAAAGTGAATGTTACGGCACAAGCCATTCATGGCAACAAGTCGCAGAACGACCGCCAACGGGCACTGAACAATTTCAAGAGTGGGGCTACGCGAGTACTGGTGGCGACGGATATTGCAGCAAGAGGAATTGATGTGGAGGAACTGTCACATGTCATTAACTTTAACCTGCCTAACATTCCGGAAACATATGTTCACCGTATTGGACGTACAGGTCGAGCAGGGAAAAGCGGGATGGCCATCTCATTCTGTGAGAAAGATGAACTTCCATTCCTGAAGGATATTGAGAAAGTAATCAAGAAGACGATTCCTGAAGTGAAAGGTCATCCGTATCCGATGACAGGTGTACCTGTTTTTGAGAAAACCAGCAAACCATCGGGCAGTAAACCTGCGTTCAACAAATCGGCTGCAGGCAAACCGGCGAAGTCCAAGGCGAACCCGGCACGCAAGCCGAAATCCGAGTGGTTTGCCAAGAGTGGCAAAGCCAATAGCAGTCGTTCAAGCGAAGGTAGATCCAATAGCAATCGATCAAACAGCAGTAGCAGTAGATCGAACAGCAGTAGCAGTAAATCAAATAATGGTTCATTCAGCCGCAGTAGCAAAACAAGGAATGATAGAGCCAATTAAGACCTAAATAAACCGAAATAAACCCAGATAAAACCTTCTCCATCTTATGGAGGAGGTTTTATTGTATGTGTAGAGAGCTTATTTACATACGAACTTACATTCGGTATCATTATATTGTCCACTGGTGAAAGGGAGGTACTGATTTGAAAGATACGATGATTAAATACAGTTTGAACAAGAAAGGTGCGATCAAGGATTATCCATTTGGGCCTGATCCAGTCGCGATCAAGGTTGCGGGTAAGATGTTCGCCCTTATTTTTGAAAACAAGGAAAAGCACTGTCGCTTAAACTTAAAATGTGATCCTATAATTGCAGAGAACCTGAGAGAGCAGCATGAAGCAGTTCAACCAGGATATCATATGAACAAAAAACACTGGAATACCATTACGCTGGATGGTTCCTTGTCCAATGAGGATGTCTACGTCATGATCGATCACTCGTATGATATGGTTATCCAATCCCTTCCGAAAAGGGTTCAGGAATCTCTGGTCGAATCGTGAGGTATTTAGCTCTTATCAAGGCCAATGGTCTGCTCGCCAAGTAGAATGAATATCTTATGAAAATGAAGACATACTTGAAGCCCATATGGGACCGTTATCTTGGAAATAAGCAAGATCGAACGGCCTTGTTCAACGTTGCATCCCTTGTTATCAATGCCTGGATTGGGATAGGCAAGCTAGTTTTGGGGATATATCTCCTTTCCGGATGGTTCATCACAAATGCAGTGTATTATTTGATTCTGTGTATAGCCAAAGGCCAGGTGCTTCATCAATATAAAGTTGCCAAAGGGATGGGGTCTCCCCAAGAAAGATATTCTTTGGAGCTTGCGGTGTATAAACGCGGAGGTCTTTTTCTATGTTTTCTGGGCGTGTCCTATTCGATCGTCTGTCTGCGAATGTATCTGATCGGTGATGCATTCATATATAGCGGACTTATTGTATATATCGTAGCTATAGTCGCTTTTACCAAACTTGCTTTTGCCGTGTACGGTACCTGGGCTAATCGTCATCTACATAACCCAATTATATCTACATTGAAAATGATTAACTTCACCGATGCCATGGTATCCATCGTCGTGACACAAGCGACACTACTTACCATGCAAGCCTCACCTCTCGCTTTAAAAACCAGTAGTTTGTTCGGCATGGGGTGCAGCGTTTTCTTTTGTCTGATGGGGGTCAGAATGATGTCCCACAAGAAAAAGGACTCAAGTATGGAGCAGGGGAGCGCATCCAACGAACAGTGAGACAACTGGGGAGCTTGATATTTCGCATGAACATGCTGTCACAACGGAAGGTGGACTGGCAACGACAGTGGGGGAGGAAAATTACATCACTGTCTTGAATTCATTGGAGAATGAATGATTCAAATTTCCGATTGTCGGATTCATTCTTAATGCAAATAAGGAGTGATAAATATGGATCAACAACAACAACTGGCAATGGTACAACAAATGCGTCAAAATGTCGTCGGTACAGGTGCAGCTCTTCAACCCAGTTCCACGTATGCTGTCACAGTAAAAGAAGTCATGATTCCTACAACTAAAGGTGATACACGTGTACTTGTGTATACACCGGATAGGGACCATTCCGCTCCTCTGCCGGTCTTCTTCAATATGCATGGGGGTGGTTTCATCCTCGGACAAGCAGAGATGGATGATCCATGGTGTCGCTTGATCGCTGATCGATCTGATTGTGTGGTTGTTAATATCGATTACCGTCTTGCACCAGAGCACAAGTTCCCAACGGCGGTCCATGAATGTTACGACGTTGTAAAGTGGGTCCACGGCAATCCGGAATCCTTCTCGGTGAACCCGTCTCTATTCGCCATTGGTGGGCATAGTGCTGGGGGGAATCTTGCTGCAGCAGTGTGTTTATTGAATCAGCAACGTGGAAGCGAGCTGCCGATTGTACTTCAGGTTATCGATTATGCCGTATTGGATGTGGCTACAGATCCGGCCGAGAAACCTAGTTTTGAAGAAGCCATTCCAGCCGATATCGCGAGAACGTTCAATGCCATGTACCTTGAAACGCCAGAAGATGCGCAAGACCCGTTGGCTTCACCTGTGCTTGCAACTTCATTAGAGGGACTTCCAGAAGCATTGATTATTACCGCGGAGAAAGATTCACTGGCCCAAGAAGCAAGAACATATGCAGCAAGGCTGGAAGCAAGCGGTGTGAAGGTGACTTTTAAGGAGTACGAGGGAGCCGCTCATGGATTTACGCATTCTGGGGATCTCCAGATGGCTGAGGATGCCTGGTACCGGATGAGTGACAAGATCAGAGAAGCATTTTCCAAATAAAGTACATCAGAATGACGTGTAGAAAGAACTGAGAAGTGGTTAGATATCATTTGAGCAAGTTGTTTAAAAAGTTACCTTGAAGTCGCCTAATGGCGGCTTTTTTCGTTCACTGGTGTGATTGCTTCAATGGCTTGGTGAAACCAAGCTTCTGAGCTTGCGGATGTGTTAATAAACTGGATTAGGAGCCTTCTTGAGATTATAACGATATCGTTAAGGGTAAGAGTGTTAATTAGAGGAAATAATAACCAATACCAGGAGGTTTATTATGAACCAATATAACAGTCCATCCGATATCGCGATTCTTGGCATGGGAACGGCTCTCCCTGCTCACCCCGTAGCACAGTCAGATATTGCAGAACTAATCGCTTCTTCTCTTCAGGATCGGCCAGATTTGGCCCGTTTTGCCAGGCGAATATTCAAGTCCTGTGGTGTTGAAACGCGATATACCGTGGAACCGAGCTATCTCGGTTCACTGGAAGAATGCCGATATCTGCCCTCTGGCGAGCAATCAGACATCCCGACAACGGAAGAACGAATGAATACATACAAGCGGGAGGCGCTTCCGCTCGGGATTGAAGCGGCAGAAAAAGCCCTAGAGGATTCAGGCGTATCTCCAAAGAGCATCACGCATATCATCACGGTCAGCTGCACCGGTCAATATCTGCCGGGTCTTGATGTTATGCTCATCCGTCATTTGGGTTTGTCTGCCCGAGTTAATCGACTGCCGCTGATCTTTCAGGGGTGTGCCGCAGGGTTGAAAGCCATTCAGATGGCACGAGATGTCGTGCAGGGAGCTCCCGGATCACAGGTCCTTGTGGTCTGTGTAGAGTTGTGCACCATTCATTTTCAGCCCGTACAAGATCGGGAAGCGCTGTTTGCAGCTTCATTCTTCGGAGACGCTGCTTCTTCCTGTGTAGTGGGTACACCAGAACCTCAGCACAAGAATGTTCTGAGTCTGGGCATGGGTTATTCTGTGCTTCTTCCGGATTCGACTGAAGATATGACCTGGGAGGTGGGGAATCTGGGGTATGACCTGTATCTATCCCCTCGTATTCCAAAGCTGTTAGGTGTTCACCTGGAAGAGGAACTGCGTCTCTTATTGCAAAGTGAACAGCTTCCTGAACTATGGGCCATTCATCCGGGAGGACGTGGGATTGTGGACTCTGTGCAGAATGTAATGAAACTGCGAGACGAGCAAACAAAGTATAGCAGGGATGTCCTCAGAACGTATGGTAACTTATCTTCCAATACCATTCTGTTTGTGCTGAATGCGATGCGTGAGGACATGAAGGTACAGGGTCAATCCTCTACAGATGGTGTAGCCATGGCATTTGGACCGGGACTCACCGCAGAGTTGATGAAATTCACTTATGTACCCTCATTAACTTCAGTGATGGAGGAGCACGATCATGTCCTTTTTTAGAACATTGTCCATTCGGGCCAAGGAAGATGAACTGATGGATGACTTTTCTCTGGGAGGGGAGGAGCTGCGTGAAGCGTTAAGACATCTGAGACGTCTTAACAAAATATTTGCAGCACCTGGCCCAACTCTGGCTGGTGTAGAGAAGTTGTGGAACTCAGTCGGTAAGCCGAATAAGCTGACCCTGCTGGATGTGGGGGCAGGTTCAGGAGACGTGAACCAGAAACTACTGCAGTGGGCGGATCGTCAGGGCGTTCAGCTGGAGATTACGCTGGTTGATCTGACGGAAGAAGCGTGTGAGGAAGCGAGACAACTATTCCGTCACGAACCCCGAGTCCGGGTACAACGTGCCGATCTTACACAACTGCCGGATGCTTCAGCAGATATCGTGACAGGTTCCCAGTTTGTACATCATTTTGACGGAGATATGCTGGTTGATATGGTTTCTCATATGCTGCGAGCATCCAGATATGGTGTCGTCATTAATGATATTCACCGCCACCCCGTGTCCTATAAGGCGGTCTGGATTACTACACGGATGATCTCGCGCAATCGGTACATTCGTCATGATGGGCCTCTTTCCGTAGCCAAAGGTTTTACAGGGAGGGATTGGAAGGAACTTAAACAACGTCTCAATCATGATACGATGACTTATGAATGGAAGCCTTTATTCCGTTACTCTGTTGTTATTCCCACGAAAGGCAGGTGATCTGACGTGTCGAAATCCATAGATGTGATTGTCATCGGAGCCGGAATTGCCGGTAGTACGTGTGCAATGCAACTGGCAGGAAAAGGTCATCGGACCCTTTTGCTGGATCGCCAAGAGTTCCCTCGGCACAAAACCTGCGGTGAGTTCATGTCACCCGAAACCAAGGAGATGCTGGAGGTTCTGGACATTCACCTTCTGGACCAGTCGAAGAAACCCAGTACCATGGATCATGCCAAAATCGTTATGCCACAAGGCGGAGTGATTGAAGCACCGCTGCCGGGATTCGCATATGGCATAAGTCGATATGAGCTGGACCAGATTTTGCATCAGAAGGCTCTGGAGGCCGGAGCCCAGATTGTGACCAAAGCGACCATAACGAGCATCGAGCAGCTTGAGGATGCCAGTTATGAGGTTCAGGTGAAACAGGGAGATGAGCAGATCGGTTACAGAGCCAAAGCCGTTATCGGGGCACATGGGACCAAAAAGCCGCGTGGGATGGCTTCCGCACCTGATCTGCGGGACCAAACCGTATACGTTGGCGTTAAGTCCCACTTCAGCGGGATAGAGATTCCCGCACGGGTAGAGTTATATTTTTGCGAGGGTGGTTACGTGGGCATTTCCCCGATTGAGGATGGCATTGTGAATGTCGCCGCATTGTTGACACTGGATACCGTTCAGGGAAGTGGCAAGTCTGTAAACGATATTTTACAGGCGGCATCCCTAACAAACGTGAGTTTGGCAGCCCGTTTAGCCGAAGGAAAACCTGTAGATGGAACGCAAGTGTCGATTGCACCGCTGCATCTGTCCAATGTTCCAGAACCGTGGTCCCAATATCCGCATATTGGGGATGCCATGCTGATGATACCGCCCTTATGTGGAGACGGAATGTCCATTGCCCTTCGCTCTTCACTTCTGTGTGCAAGGTGGACTGACAAGTACCTGCAAGGCGATATTGAACATGCCGATTGGCAGAGTAATTACACACTGGAAGCAAGCCGTGAATTCACTCAATTGCTCAGACGCGCAAGAAGAATTCAAAAGCTGGCTTTTGCCAAAACCAATAAATTCTATCCTGGTCTGGCCCGGATGATCCCCGGTCTAGCCGCTTATGTTGTAAAGGCCACACGGTTATCCGAGATGAACGCAGTGCGCTAAAAGGCTGAAATTTGCTTAATACTTATGCGAAAGAGGTTGCTGACGGCGGCCTCTTTTTTGGTGTATAAACATTAATTTTGTGGAGACAGTTTGGAAATTCGGGAAATGCTCGTATAATAGAATCTAATGTAACGATAGAGAACTAAGTCAGATGAAATGTCGGGAGGCACTATTTAAGATGAACTATTCATTTTCCAATCGTATCGCAGCACTGCAACCATCCATTATTCGTGAGATTCTGAAGGCTTCTTCGGGACAAAATGTGATTCCATTCTCTGCGGGAAACCCCGCACCGGAGACCTTTCCTATTGAGGCGATTCGCACGTTCACCCAAACCATTCTGGAGCATGACCCGGTCACGGCTCTGCAATATGGAATTACAGAAGGGTATGTTCCCCTCAGGGAAGCATTGACACAACATCTGAAGACAGGTTTTGATACCGGTAAACCATCCGATCAATTGTTCATTGTATCTGGAGCGCAGCAAGGGATTGAACTGGCCTGTAAAGTGTTTTGTAATGAAGGGGATACGATTATCTGTGAGAGTCCAAGCTTTATTGGTTCCCTGAACTCCTTCCGGGCATCCGGTGCAAAGCTTGCCGGTGTTCCGATGGAGATGGATGGTATGGATATCGAGAAGCTGGAACAGGCGCTGCAAACGGAGCCTAATGTGAAACTGATCTACGTGATCCCAAGTTTTCAGAATCCGACGGGTGTAACAACGAGTCTTGCGAAACGTAAGGCCATATACGAGCTGGCTAAGAAGTATGGCGTTATGATTTTGGAAGATAACCCGTACGGAGAACTTCGATTCAATGGAGACGATGTGCCAACCATCAAGTCTATGGATGATGAAGGTCTGGTCATCTATGTTGGATCATTCTCCAAAATTTTGTCGGCGGGATTACGTGTTGGTTTTGTACAAGCGCCACATGAAGTGGTAGAGAAGATGGTTGTTGCCAAACAGGGAGAAGACGTACATACAGCCATGCTTCCACAGATTCTGGCATACAAGTTCATGACAGATTATGACTACGCGGGGCACATTAACAGCATTCGTGAGGTATATCGGAGAAAAGCTACATTGATGATGGACAAGCTGCAAGAGTATATGGGTGAGTCCATTACCTATACTCAACCGGATGGTGGACTGTTCCTCTGGTGTGATCTGCCAGCACATGTGCCCATGCTTGATTATGCCAAGACAGCGGCAGCTCAAGGGGTTGCAGTTGTACCTGGAAATGCATTCCTGGTGAACGAGCAAGACCCTTGTAATGCCATCAGACTTAATTTCTCAACTCCGTCAGACGAACAGATTGTCAAGGGTGTAGAGATTTTGGGGAAGGTATTGAAAGGGTATAACGCTTAATATTATAAAACGCAATATATCCATGAGAAGTCGCCCATTGGCGGCTTCTTTTTTTGCCTTTCGCAGCCCTTAATTATCGATTAATGCACTTAATTCTGCCTGAAATACCTTTTGATTCTTCTGATTGAAAGTACTCAGCAGCACGGTAACAATCCCATTTCCTTTTCGTCTGGGAGACAGTCCAATAACTTCTGCAATGACATGAAGTTCATCATCCGGAAAGACAGGTTTCAGAAATTGAATGTTATTCATTCCGGTGCCCGCCACGACATGCTCTCCATATACCCCGACCTCAATCCATAATTTGAAGGAGATATTCATCGTTTGCATGCCAGAAGCAATTAAACTGCCAAAGCGGCCTTGCTTGGCCTTTTCCTCATCCAAGTGCATGTACTGTGGATCATAGATTGTGGCAAACTCGATAATATCGCTCTTGGACAATGCCAAGGATGTGGTTTCGTAGCGCTGACCTATTACATATTCACTGAATCTCATGAAGGCACCTCGGTTTCTTTGATATGTTTTTTCGTAGTCGATGCCTTGGAAAGAGACATGACTGGACTGACGTGTTAAAATGCTAGTGAACAGTCCGGTGTGTATTGCTGTATTACTGCCATAATGGACTAAACAGATGAAACTTTGTTTGAGGAGTATATATGATGATAACGATTAAAGATGTAGCCAAGATGGCGGGTGTAGCCAGTTCGACCGTATCTTGTGTACTCAACGATAAAGGGAATGTAAGTGAGCCGACAAGACTCCGAGTACTTGAGGCAGCGAGCCAACTTAATTACGTTAGGCATGGTCCTGCATCTGAATTAAAACGAAATAGTACACAAACCATTGGTATTATTGTCCATGACATGTCCAGTCCATATTTCTCGGATTTGGTGAACGGAATAGAAACGGTCGTCATGAGTCATGGATACGATATGATTGTATGTAGTTCGTTGGGTGGAGAGAAATCAACAGCCCATCGATACATCCGAGAAAGAAGAATTGATGGAGCTATTGTTATCGCTCAGAATATTCAAGATCAATTGCTTATTGAAGCATCTGAAGCAGGATTTCCGATTGTCGTCATGGATCGGGATCTGGATGCTCAACATATTGTAAAGGTTTTGATGAGTGATACGCAAGGCGGTTACTTGGCTACCCGTTATCTGATCGATAAAGGTCACCGGACAATAGCTTATATTAGTGGTCCGTCACAATCGGAATGTAATCTCCATCGTTATCAGGGTTATTTGAAAGCCTTGAAGGAGGCAGGCATCGAAGAGAACCCCGAATGGAAAATTGGCGGACAATACATGAAGCAAGATGGCTACATTGCAGCCAAGAAACTGCTTGAAGGAGAGTTGCCCTCTGCTGTTTTCTTTGCTAATGATGAAATGGCGATCGGCGGCTTGGAAGCCTTCAGAGAGCATGATATTTCAATTCCCGAGCAGTTATCCGTGATCGGCTTTGACAATATACCTGCATCACAGTACATGAATCCACCACTAACCACCTTTCGTCAGCCAAAGAGGGATGCAGGTCAGCTTGCAGGTCATGTTCTCTTTCAATTGCTGAATGGAGAGGTAGTTGAGACGTTGTATACACTGGACATCCAATGCGTGGAACGCGATTCTGTTCGGCTCCTCAACCTGAGTTGAGGAGTTTTTTTTCATTCTATAGAATTTTAAATACTTAAAAAGAAAGGAGAGTAGCCATGAATGCATAATATAAAGACGAGGAGTTTATTTGCTTTGGAAATAAATGGAGGGTGATACGATGGGCGTACCTACGTTTCTGGAGACAGGTCATATGCAAGAAGGTTTTCCCATTCGGGTAATTCACACAGGAAATCAATTCAATTATGCCGCACACTGGCATGATGAGGTTGAACTGATTCTTGTCAATGGTAAGAGCGCCAGAATTGGCGTGAACGACCACGTGTGTGAGTTGGAAAAAGGGGATGTGCTGCTGATCAAACCAGGGGATGTGCACTGCTTTTTTCCAGGGACTGAACAGCTAACCATTATCTTGTTCCGACTCGAATTGTTAACGGGAAGTTTCACGACAGAAGCCGAAATTCAGGATCTCGGTCAACTGTTCAACAAAACAACAGTTATTCCCTCAAATACGGAGAGTCAGAGCAAACTGGCTCATTATATAGATGTCATCATTACCGAGAAGAAAAATCAGAAGCCGGGATATCGGTGGTTAATGGTATCCAGATTATATGATCTCATCATACTTTTACTACGTACCATCGTACCGGTTACCACCGATGAATCAACATCTTCAGGATGGCCCTGTACTTCCTCCAAAAAATTTGAATTCCTTGAATCGGTCTGTGAATACCTGGAGGAGCACTATGCTGAACCGATCAAGCTGGAGCAGGTGGCGGAACATATTAAGTTCAGCAAGTTTCATGTCTGCAAGCTGTTCAAGGAGATTAAGGGCGTAACACTGATGGAATACTTGAATCACTTTCGAATCATCAAATCAGAGTGGGCCTTATTGTTCCGTCAGGATACCATTCTGGAGATTGCGATCGGACATGGATTCAACAATGTAAACTCCTATAACCGTCTTTTCAAAAAATATAATGACTGCACACCCTCCGAATTTCGTAAAAAACACCGTACGAATATCACAAAATATGGAGGGTAATGCACAATATTTGTGGAGAAAGCCCTCTCCAAAATCAATATACTCTAATAAATTGTAAGCGTTTCCTTTTTGAAGGAGGGGGCCTATGAAGAAGTGGTTTAAGCCAACTATTGTATTTGTATGTGCAGCACTGTTGTTAGCTGGTTGTCAGTTCAGTCCATCCAATCAAAGCAAGCAACAGGAGATTACCGTGTGGAGTTTTACGGATGAAGCAGGATATGCCATCGAGAAATTCGAACAGCAATATCCTGACATCAAAGTGAACTTTGTCAACATCCCCGGTAATTTCTATATCACCAAGCTGAAATCTGCGCTACAGACGACCTCGAAGGCTCCAGATGTATTTATGATTGAAAATGCGAATATTCGAGAACTGATTGACGTTCCTTATCTGGAGAATCTATCAGCTTCGCCGTATAACGCCAATGAACTTATCCAGGAACAATATGCTTTTGTGCAGGCCAATGAAAAGGACAGTGAAGGAAATGTCAGAGCGATAGGTTACCAGGGAACACCAGGGGGCATCTATTATCGTCGGGATTTGGCGAAGAAATATCTGGGCACCGATGATCCTGAGAAGGTGGGTTCACAGATCGATACATGGGAGAAAATCTTCGAGATTGGAGAGAAGGTGCAGCAACTAAGCGGGAATAAAGTACATGCATTGGCAAATTGGAATGCTATATCGAATTCATATGATGGTATACCTTGGGTGAAGGACGGCAAACTCGTCATCGATCCAACCTACTTGGAAGTGCTCGATCTTGTACGTGAAGCACGTGAGCGGAAAGTGCTTGCCGAGTATGATGATGGAAGTGCCGGTTACGCTGCATCCATGCAAAAAGGAGAGGTCATGTTCTATCCCGGGGCAACCTGGGCCCTGCAATTTACGTTCAAGGCAAATGCCCCGGATACCGAAGGCTTATGGGGCTTGGCACAGGGTCCTTCAGCGTTTAGTGCAGGCGGAACTTATATAGCGATGTATAGTAAAAGTGACAAAAAAGATCTCGCCTGGAAGTTTATCGAGTTCTATAACTTTAACCACGACTTTCTGTCGGAGCTCGCGAAAGAACAGGATTATTTCACGAGCAACATGGTTGTGAATGATGAACTTGCACCGTCTCTCTCATCGTCCTATTTGGGAGGACAGAAGCATTTCGAGTTTTTCTCGGAGGCTGCAAAACGGGTACCTGTATACGAACGAACCAAATATGATGCCACAATTAACAACGATATCTACAAGATTGTACTCCAGTTATATCTCAATAAGGACATTCAGACCAAGGAAGAAGTCGTAAAGCGAATCAAACGTGATGTCACCTTGAGATTTCCGGAGCTGGAAGTGGATTAGCTTAGGACGTGTCTGAAAACCTTCCTTCGGAGTTTTCAGACACGCCCTCGAAGTAAGCGATGGTTATACACATCACACATCCGATGATAACTGGGGGGATAGAACATGTTTGCCAAAACGATTCGCAAGGACCATTACGGCTACTACTTCATTGCTCCGTTCTTTATTATTTTCACCATTTTTGGGCTTTATCCCATTTTATATTCGCTCTATATCAGTTTCACCAACTTTGATGGCATCACGACGCCTGACTTTGTAGGGATCGGTAACTACGTGGCCGTACTACAAGACCCGTTGTTCTACAAAACCTTGTTTAATACGTTATTCATCTGGGGCGTATCTGTCGTTCCGCAGCTGACGATCTCCCTGGTGTTGGCCTTTATTTTGAATGATAAGCTGCTCAAAGGACGGGACTTTTTCAGGGCCGTATACTTTTTTCCGAATATCGTAACGGCTGCATCCCTTGGGTTGCTTGTCAGCCTGATTTTTGACTGGCAATCCGGGGGACTGAATCATTTTTTGGTGCAAACCGGAATCATACAAGATCCAATTAACTGGAAAAATGATCCGTGGTTTATGCGGCTGATTGTGTCTTCGATTCTCTTTTTCCAATACTTTGGCTATTCCATGGTCATCTACCTCGCAGGTCTTCAGGGGATAGATCCGTCGCTACTGGAGGCAGCCCAGATGGATGGAGCGAAAAAGAAACATATTTTCATTCATATCATCGTGCCAATGCTCCGTCCAATTATTCTGTTTCAGATGATCACATCCATAATTGGTGGCATTCAGATTTTTGATCAGCCATTTACATTAACCAATGGCAATGGTGGTCCTGACAGGGCAGCTATGACAAGCATTATGTATCTCTATAATGTCGCATTTCAGAGCACTCGTTTTGGTTACGGCGCTGCAATCGCATTTTGTCTGTTTATTATCATCATACTGTTGTCCGTTGCATCCTTCATCATGACCAAGCGGAAGAGCCGTTCATAGGGAGGGGAGTTCTTATGCAAACTGCAAAATCAGTTGAACAACCAAATGCAGCGATTCAGCAATATGCCACCACAAGGCGACTGACGGCAGGCAAGATTATCATCTATCTGTTATTGATAGGTCTTGCTGTGCTGTGCATTATTCCATTTTATCTGATGCTCATCTATTCAACACATAACAATGCAACGATTGCTTCAACATTCACCTTTCTTCCCGGATCGTTTTTAGTGGATAATTATATGAACATGGTATCCAAAATTAACATTTGGCGTGGGTTTGCCAACAGTATTTTCATTGCTGGATCATCAACCGTGTTATCTCTCTATATTGGTGCTTTGACCGCATACGGTTTTGCCAAATTCAAATTCAAAGGGCGGAACTGGTTGTTTCTGTTTCTGTTAGCGACCATGATGGTGCCGGGTCAGCTGGCCCTGATTGGGGTATATCGCCTATTCAGTATGTTGGGGCTTCTGGACAGTTATGCCGCGATTATTTTGCCTGCGGCGGCTAACGCATTTAATGTATTCTTTATCAAACAGTTCATGGAGAGCAGTATCCCGGATGAGATTATTGAATCTGCGCGGGTGGACAGTGCCGGTGAGTTCCGGACGTTCAATCAGATTGTATTGCCTATTCTGGGGCCGGCAATCTCAGCTCTTGGCATATTCACGTTTATTGGGTCATGGAATAATTTTTTAACACCGCTTGTTCTGTTTTTCTCTCTGGATAAATACCCGCTTCCAGTACTGGTTGCGTTAGTGCAGGGTTACTATGGGATGGATTATGGGCTCTTGTATTTGGGCGTAGCAATCTCAATCCTGCCTATTATTGTTGTATTCTCTGTGTTTTCCAAACAGATTATCGGAAGTGTTGCTTTGGGTGCTGTAAAAGGATAGTGATAACTAGAAAATAGGGTATAGCAAAGAGCAACATATCCGTATTCATAGGCATGAACAGCATTCTATATCATCAGGGTCGCTCAAGAGGGCGGCTCTTTTTGCTATTCACTATTTTGCGTATATATCCCAACTTATAAGTAAAGGATACCTTTAACTGAGAATATCTGGACGCAGCATGCACAGAAAGGGGAGGGCGGTATGGACACATCACTGATAACACAACAGAACCTGCCGTTAACCGGACATCTTGCTGTTGATCAAGAAATGTTAAGCTCTGTTTTTGCAGGTTGCTCGGATGTTGTGTTTCATACATTTCAAACCGCATGCCATACTTCAGCGCTATGCGTATATTGTGTTGGTTTATGCGATACAGAACGGCTGGAGAGACAGGTACTAACGCCTCTTCAGGAGATGGGGATTGAAGCTGCGCAGGTTCCTCTGGCTTCTGTTAAAAGTGTTGATACAACCACTCAGGCGGTGCAGGCGATATTAGAGGGGGAAGCTTTGTTACTGCTGGAAGGTTCAATGACTGGAACTACATACCCTCTATACAAAGCTGAAAATCGTTCAACCGAGGAACCATTAGCTGAATCGACAGTGCGCGGTGCACGAGATGGATTCACAGAATCGTTGACCATGAATATGTCTCTTCTGCGCAAACGTCTCAAGACACCTGCATTGAAGATTCATACACGTAACATGGGAGATCGTACCAACACCAGTATTTCACTTGTATACATGGAGGGGATTATTGACCCCAAACTGGTAAAGGAAGTGAAAAAACGACTTTCAGATTTAAAGCTTCGAGACGTACTGGAGAGTCAGTACATTGAAGAAGGCATTGTTGATCAGCGATACTCCCCATTTCCACAGATGATTGCGACGGAGCGTCCGGATGTTGTCGCTTCCAACTTGCTGGAAGGTCGGTTTGCTATTCTTGTGGACGGAACGCCTTTCACCCTTATCGCGCCAGTGACCATCTTTTCCATGTTACAATCCCCCGAAGATTATTATCAAAATGTGTTTATGAGTGTTTTTGTACGCTGGCTGCGATACATTTTTTTTGTGTTATCCATGCTGCTTCCATCTGCTTATGTTGCGATTACGACGTTTCATCAGGAGATGATTCCTACCGTATTACTTCTCAGTATTGCACGGGCGAGAGAAGAGATCCCTTTTCCTGCATTGGTGGAAGCGCTCATTATGGAAATCGCCTTTGAAGCACTGCGGGAGGCTGGCGTCCGTTTGCCAAAGCAGGTCGGATCAGCGGTCAGTATTGTGGGAGCCTTAATTATTGGGCAAGCGGCGACGAGTGCCGGAATTGTGTCAGCCCCCATGATTATCATTGTTGCGATAACCGGTATCGCTTCTTTCATGATTCCTCGCTACGCTGCCAGCATCGCGACCCGATTACTGCGTTTTCCTATGATGTTTCTGGCGGGAACGCTGGGACTCACAGGTGTCATGTTGGGAGTCATCCTGGTTGTCATTCATCTGAGCAGTCTTCGTTCATTCGGAACACCTTATCTGTCACCAGTAGCCCCTACGATGAGCAAGGAACTCAAGGATGTATGGTGGCGTCCAGCACCAAGGAACAAACCGGACTAGAACAATTCATACTCAAGCAATCAAGGGAGCGGGATTACACATGTTAACTGACAAAGGAAAAATATCAGAGACTCAATTGGCATTCATGATCTTTCCTGCCATTCTCGCAACAGCCATCTTGTCTGTTCCTGGAATTACAATGCACTATGCAGGTCATGACATGTGGCTCTCTCCGATTATAGGCTCCATTATTGGTATTGCAGCGGTAGCGATCTCTATAGGACTGGATCGCCTGTACCCCGGAAAAACGCTCATTCAATCGAGTGTATCGATTGCGGGGCGTATCTCTGGAAAATTAATAGGATTGGTATATATCATTTTTTTGCCCCATTTGACGGGCTTGATTATACGGACGTACGGTGAATTCATTGTTAACAATGCACTTCCGCGGACTCCGCTATTCGTTGTAATGGGGACGATGGTTGCGGTGTGTGCGCTTAATGTCAGACTAGGAATCGAAGTAGTTGGACGCACGTCTCAAATCTTTGTGACCCTCCTTATCGTGTTGCTTAGTCTAATCTTCATTCTATTGATCGGGGAACTGAATCCAGCGGAATTATTCCCTTTCATGGAGAACGGACCACTACCTAGTATTAAAGGAGCCCTTGGACCTGCTGCATGGTTTAGTGAATACATCGTAATTGCCTTCTTGCTTCCTTATGTCAATCGTAGAAAACGCACAACACGAGTTATGTTGGGTTCCCTTATACTAACGACAACCGCAATGACGGTAATCAATCTGTTTTGCCTGTTTTTAATTGGAGATCTGACGGATAGCTTTGTATATCCGGTTATGATTGCTGCAAGATACATAACCATTGCAGACTTTCTGCAACATATTGAATCCCTGATTATTGCGGTTTGGATTTTTGGAATCTTCGTCAAGATTTCTGTTTTTCTTTATATTTTTGCGACATCCACAGCAGAATGGTTCGGTTTGAAGGATTACAAACCCGTCGTTGTGCCGCTTTCGTTTCTATGCATGGTATATGCCTACTGGGTTGTGTCCGGCGGATCGGGTGCTTCTAGTCTGATTGGGCCTTCAGCTAACTTGTATACGATCAGCATTTTATTGATCCTTCCGGCTATGATCTACGGTGTCGCATGGCTGAAGAAAGGGTGGGCACATTTTCGAAAGAATCAAGCGAACACCTGATTGATGGGGGAGGAGCACTTGCGAATATATAGAGTACTACTAATGCCAATATTGTGTTGTGTACTTTTAAGTGGATGCTGGGATCGCATTGAGATTAACGATTTGGCTATTGTGCTGGCTACGGGTATAGATTACGAAGACGGCAAAGTACAACTGACTTCACAGATTTTCATTCCGCGAAAGGCCAGTGCAGGAGATAGCAGTGGGAGCGGAGGCAGTCCAAGCGGGGTTACGATGATTCGAACGGCGGAAGGACTTACAATTGCCGAGGCATTGAATCGGTTACAACGTAAGGTTCCCCGGAATATGTTCTGGGGCCACTGCGAAGTCATCATCATTAGTGAGCAAGCCGGTAAACGCGGTATCCGCGAGTACATCGATTTCTTCCTGCGCTACCCTCAATTCAGGGAACATGCATATGTCTTTTCCAGCGAAAGGGCGGCGAAAGATATTCTTGCCTTGCTTGATCCTCTGGAGCGAAGTTCTGCAGAATCGTTGCGAGAAATGGCCAATATGAAGCTGGGTACACGGATGACTGCTCTTGAACTAGGTAAATCGATCGAAGGTCCAGGTAGCTCCGTCATCTTGTCTCGCATGTTAATCTTACCCCCGGAGCCCGATCAGGATAAACTGACAACTACGCCATATGTAAAAGGTTTGAGCTTGTATAAGGAGGATCGCTACGTCAAGACGGTCAAAGAACCATTAAGTGTAGGTGTATTATTACTTGCAAAAGAACTGAACAACATTATCATGCCTGTTGAATTTAAGCCGTTAAAAGGTTCTTTTTCGATCCAGCCCATTGAAATCCAAACGGTCTTGAAACCTCGGATTGTAAACCAACAGTGGAGTATGAAGGTCGACATCCAAACCCGGGGAGAAGTGGTGTTAAATACGACGGAGGCCGATCTGACTGATCCCGCTGTGTTATCTAAATTGGAACAGGAATGGTCAGCTAAGCTTACAACACTGGCTCATGATGCTTTAGAGATGGCCCAGAAGGAGCTGCGCACAGATTTTTTCAAATTTGCTGTTGAATTTCGTAGATATTATCCAAATCAATGGAAGAAGCAGGAGAAGAACTGGGAAACCATCTATCCTGAAATGGACGTGGAAGTCAAAGTGGAAGCACATGTAGTACGTACCGGAAAATCAACAGGACCTCAGGGGATACCTGATGAGGACGAAAATTGAACAGAGATCGCTCCTGTTATAAGCCTGAGAAATGAGGTGATTGTATGAAAATAGGCTCAATCCTTGGAATTTTGATGCTGTCGGCTGCGATAATGTATGGAGAGTGGAAGAGTAGCAAAGAGAAGCGAGCCAGAATAGTGAGTGCGGGGATTACTGCAGTGGCGACAGTCATTGGGATTATCCTTCTCTTTCAGCCCCGATTTCCTGGTCCTACCCAGGTTATGAAGCTTGTATTTGGAAGCGTGGATAAATTAATGAAGTGAGAATATGGAACAGAAGGACCACGTCTTTACGTACCAAAGATGAGGTCCTTCTTTTATTTTAAGTGAGCTGCATCCACTTAAAGATGTCTATTCTTTGATCACAGAAGCGTTCACGGCATCTTCCATCTTTGTATTGTAGGAACGGAACAGCCCCAAACGCCAGAACGCGGCTCCTTTGAGGTCATAACGTTTGGCAAGACCGAGCTTATCATCTACAGAGGAGGGCGTTTCACTGCTTAGACTGATCCCGAGCAGAAGCTTGCTCTTCGGGACACCGGCCTGTATGGCTAATTGAATCGCCTGATCTACAAGACTATTTGGCTCAGGTACCTGAGATTTGGTGCCAACCGGATTATACTGATAGGCCATAATAATAAGATCATCTGCAATAGAGGCAAGAGTTTTGTAATCATAACCTTTATAAGCACTATTTAGCGGGGGTACCGCCAGAGATAAAGCTGTGTCCTGGGGCAAGGAACTCTTTAGTTGTTTCACGTAAGCATTGAGCAGCTTCTGTTGTTCTACTGCATCCAGTTTAAAGCCCAGTCCTTCAAAATCCAGAACAACTCCGCCAAAACCATGTTCAGAAACAGCAGAGGTTATACCTTCAATCGATTTCTGACGCAGGTTGGTGTCACTCAACACTTTGGTCAGTTCGCCGTTTCCGTCCAATGCATATACCATTAGTTGCGGTTGGATACGCTGATCTGCTGCGTCAGCAACAATAGACTGCGGCGTAATATCACCCGCAGCAGCAGGAAGACGGTACTCTTCCCCCTGGAGTGTAAACTGACCTTCGCGATCAATGCGGCTCCAGCCAAATGCTACAGAATTCATGGAAGTAATGAGATCCTTTTCTTGAAAGGATTGCAATGCATAGAAGGCTCTCAGGTGCATCTCGCGTTGTGGGGAGACGAGAGAGACCGTCTTGGTTGCCTGATTCCAGCTTACTTGTACACCGAATTGGTTACTGAATGAACTTAATGGAATAAGTACTCGTCCTTCCCGCTGAACTGGTGGTGCAGGAAGTTTTACGTTCTTTCCGTTTACGGTTGCTGTAGTGCTGCCTACCGTTAATACTACCTCGGTGGTTTGACCTTTTACAGCATTCGTTGCTTTTACAGTCTGCGTTTTGCTGTTCCACGTTATATCGATACCCAGAGCCTCTCCAACCGTCCGAAACGGAACATAAGTGACACCCTTATCCATGCGTGGAGCTGCATCAAACGTTAAGGGGACATCGTCCAGTTGAACGGTAATGGCCGGAGCAGCATAGGCTCCACCGATATTTGGGGTGTTTCCAAGGACAGAGAGAGTAATCACTGTAACCGCAGCAATTTTTCCTACACGCTTAATGAACATCGTCTGTTTCCTCCAACTTGGTACATAATAGTAGATTCTTGCTTTAAAAGTAATCTAGTAATCTAGCATATGTATCATAACAAAATTTTCATATCGTTCCAATATAAGAGTCGAAGTTTAGTCATATTGGCGGCAAGAATCGTAATATACTTTACTATATATTGCGGAAGGAGTGTGCTTTTTGCCAAACTCTACGGGTTTTATATACAATCCAACCACCGGTGCAACTCAGTCCACGCAGCTTATCGTGACTTGCATTAACGATTCTCTTAATGCTCCCGTTAATATTGAGCTTGAGGTTTTCAGGTGGGATACTACTCAAACTGCACGTATTGCGATTGGTCATGATCTGTTTGAATTATTGCCTCAAGCGACTAGAACCGTAATCTATCCACTGATCAACGCCGCTTTTTTCGAGGTGCAAAGTGATTATTTTAGCGCCACAAGCACTATCATTCATGTATATGGTGTTGATTCTACAGGTCAGATCATCCAGCGTGTGCTCCAATCCGAGATGACATTAATTGACCGATTCACAAATATCCCTTAAAGGAAGAGAGGTGAGCAGATGGCAGTTGTGAATATTACTGGAGCATTAGCAGGCAGCCAATTCGAACCTTCAATTGCAGTTAATACGTTGAACCCGAATATTATGTGTGTGGTAGCTGTGGATACCAGTACTGGACCAACATTGACTGGATTCTATCGTTCCATTGATGGAGGGAGTACCTGGTCTACAACGATACTTCCTCAACCAGCAGGATATGCAGGAGCAGAAGCACCAACAATAGACTATACGTTTCCAAATACCTTTATCGTTACCGTTCACTTGTTTAACGGGATTAATGATGGGACGATTGCAAGTTACACCTCATTTGACGATGGGTTAACGTGGCAGCCACCGGTTATCGTGCAGGCAGGTTTCGGTACCATTGTTCATAATGATGAGCCTTACATAGCGGTAGACCGTTCTCCTGGTAGCCCCTATCGAGGCAATGCATATGTCGGATATACCCCACTTGCCACGACTTCTTCCGCTATATTTACACAACGGTCGGTCTCACAGGGGTTAACCTGGGAGCCACCTGACCGACAGTCGAATCCGCGAGGAATTCATGACCGGGCAGCGCTGGCTGTTGGATTCTCGGGTGAGGTCTATGCAGGCTACATCATAACAGGGCCTGCCAGCCCTTCTGCACTTTTGCGTATTTCCTACGATGGTGGCATTACCTATCAACCTCCTCTGGATAGACAGGCGACATTCATCTCATCCGTTGTGCCAGCTCCATCGCCTTTACCTGTACCGAATTACGCTTTTCGGGTACAGACCAATCTAAGTCTGGGAGCAGATATTTCCGTTGGACCTAACAGTGGAACCGTATATGCCGTATGGAATGATGCACGAGCTGGCTATACCGATGTGTTACTCTGCGAATCTCCGGATGGCCTTTTATGGTCAGACCCCATCAGTATCACAGGCGCGCCACCGGGTACACAGAATTTTTTCCCGTCGATAACCGTATCACCTTTTGCAGGGACGATCAGGGTTATTTATTACTCCAATCGAATTGACGGATTCCTGCTGGACGTTTTTGTTGCGGAATCATTTGATGGCGGGACCAGCTTCGCCAATCGACGTATCACAACCACATCTTTCAATCCCAATGGTAACTCTCCGATGCCAACGGTACTGATTGGGGACTACATCACTGCTGCAACGTATGCTCCAGATAATTTAGCAGCCGTGTGGATGGCCACAACACCACCCACGGGTAAGCTGGATGTTTATTTTGGAAACTGATTCAATGTAAATTGGAACACCCCCACACCTTAATCTTTATGAACAAACAGATTAAGAGTATAGGGGTGGAGGTGTTCATTTTAATCAGAAACGACAAATCCGTCGAAACTCTCAGGACCGACCCGAACCGTTCCGAGCAGGTTGGTACTGATAAATGCAGTGTACGTTAGTTGTGGCTGGATCGGTGGATTATAGTCGTTGGCAGAGAAAACAATAACTTCGGGGTTGAGGAAACCGCTTAAACCATAAGTGAAGTTAGCAGAGTAAACAATCGGATCCGTAGCAACGGTGCCTCTAACAATGGTAATTCTGACTTGAAAGAGTGCAAGCGGTAGTCGCACCGTAATGGTTCCTTTCAATGAAACTCGTGGATTGGCTCCAGCTCCAACCGTTTGCAGACCAATCTGTGCAAATAGTTGAGGCGTATTAATCACTGGAATCGGTATAGAAATGGAATTAAACAACGCAGCATTTTGCGAAGATCTTGCATCCAGAAATTGTGTCAACGTATATACCTCCTATCTGTTTCAGATAGAATAATATATTCCTCATTCAGAGATTTGCATGGACGTTGGTGACGCGCTGGAAATATTAAAGGCAAATCGACTGCCCAAGTGACTTGTTTCTTTAAGCCATACAATCCCACCCATCAATTCAGCGAGTTGTTTACAGATGGATAGGCCTAGCCCGGCTCCACCATACTTTCCGGAGTTGCCGTGAATCTGCGAATAGGATTTGAACAATAGATCTTGGCGATCCTGGGGGATGCCGATGCCCGTATCTATTATCTCGTAAGATGCATGGAGTGTACCTTCTGGATCAGCAGATACTTGCGTAGAGATGCATACTTCACCTTGCTCCGTGAATTTCAACGCATTGCCAACAAGATTGATTAGGATCTGACGGACTTTTTGCTGATCGCCTATAAGCATCAAATGATCATTTATATCGTATTCTGCGTATAATCGGACACCTTTTTTCTGTGCTTCAGATGAGAACAACTGGAGTACATGGTCGACGGTTTTAATGACACTGTAGGGGTTAATCTCCAGAGAGATCGCACCCGCTTCTGCTTTGGAATAGTCGAGAATTTGATCCATCATGGATAACAGACTGGTTCCACTAGACTCTATGACATTAACATATAACGATTGATCCTCATTCAGCTTGGTAGATTGCAATAGATTTGCCATTGCAAGAACACCATTCATCGGGGTACGAATTTCGTGGCTAAGGACGGCTAAGAGATTTTTCTTCTCTTCCAGTACTTTTGCAGCGGTTTCTTCCGCATGTTTTAACTGTTGCAGTGTCGTTTCCATCTCAAGAAGACCTGTGAAGAATGAAGACAAGGAGAGAAGCAGATCCACGTCCTTTTGTTGATAGGAATAGAAATCCTGATCAAACGAACAGAGGGAGCCATAAATTTCTCCGTTCTCATTATGTATAGGTACGCCTACAAATGAACAACCACCTACGAATTCTGTAGCGTCCATATGTTTGGTTAACGGATGAGTCAGATTGTTATTAATTACCAATGGACCTTGGGTATGTTCAGTCACAAGTGCACAATATGACTCGGCGTTTTCAACGACAAGTCCCTCACCTAAAATTAGTTTGTCACGATTATATACGTTCAGAACTTTGGTGGATAGATGATCCAACTGAGCGATACAAAACGTATTTGCAGGAATTAACCTGCTTGCCGTGTCCATAACATTAGCAGCCGAATCATATAATTTATGTGAGACTATAGATAGCACATCAATGAATTCTGTTTTCAACATATTGATTTGACTCCTCCTGATTGTAGAAATTCGTTGTGCACTGTATTAAGTATATATGAATTCGAAGAATAGAGCATGTATGGTTTTGACAGTGGAAGATGGAAATGAGAAAATATAATGCTGTAGAACATGAAAAATATATTAAGTGGTGGAGGCATTTCAATGAATCAGCGTTTTCGAATTACCCGGTCCGTACAAGAAAGCAATGCGGAACAATCCATCTCCCTGGAAGAATGCAAACTCTACTTCGAGTCCAAGCCCGAATTCACCTATTCATCGGTTCTTCACATTGTTGGAGCAGAGAGCACCATGTCCATCGATGGGGATTTTTTTATGTGGGACCTTGAGGGAACACAGATTGCTTTTCGTTTGTACATGGGAGATCTGTATGTAGCTATTTCTAACGAAGCTATTGTACCCAAAATGATTGAGATTGCAACGGATCTACGTGCAGACATCGTTGAAGGATAAGAAGTAGAGAACTAGGTTTGATAAAAATGTAATCATGTTAGTTGTAGTATACTTTAGACATTCCTGTAAAAATGAGACTAAAGGTTCATTTATATTCCATATGTTAGATTGTAATATATGGAATATAAAACATTTTACAGGAGAGTGAATGAAGTGAAAAAGACCAAATTAATACTTATTGCATTCATGAGTATGATCCTTGCCTTATCAATAACTGGAATAGGATCGAGTTCAAAGGCATCTGCAGCTACGGCACGTACACCCATTGTATTGGTACATGGATTGACTGGTTCAGATAGCAATTTTACAGCAATTGAGAGTTATTTGCGTAGCCAAGGGTGGACAAGAGACGAATTATTCGCGATTGACCTTCCTAGCAAACAAGGAAACCAGCTGTTGAACTCTGCAGCAATTAGTCGATTCGTAGATGATGTTCTGCGCGAAACGGGTCATACAAAAGTCAATATTATAGCTCATAGCATGGGTGGAGCTAATAGTCTCTATTACATACTTAACCGTGGAGGCTCTTCCAAAGTGGATAAGTTGATTACCCTTGGCGGGGCTAATCGATTGACCACAACGACAGCTCCGAGTGGAATAAAGGTGACTTCGATCTATTCCACCAGTGACACGATTGTGTCCCCAGTACTTTCCCGGTTGAACGGGGCAAACAATGTTTCGGTTTCCCTCGTATCCCATATCGGTCTGCTGTTTAACTCACGGGTGAATGCCCTGATCAAAACTGCGTTGAATGAGTAGCTAACATTATAAAAATGGAAAACAAATGTATATTTTTCATAATATACTGAATGATTGACTTGAACACGACGGACCATTCATGGTTAGTCGTGTTTTCGTATTACCCGGAAATGGCTCACTGAGGTAAGATTTAAAAATAGCAACATTCGTTCTATAATTAGAAATCAGAATGAAAAATGGAACAAAGTTAAAGGAGTCTGGATGTATGCAATCTCAACCGAATGATCGAATTAAAGTTCACCCAGGCTTTTGGGCTGGATTACATCAAATAGGGATTGGTGCAGAAGACATCGCTCGCACAGCACAATTATCTCTTGAGACAATAAATAAACCTGTAGTGACCCAATCTCAGTACTTTGCAATCTGGCAGGCCTACTCTGATCTCATTGGGGACACCGCTGAGGGCATCATCAAACTTGCAACCGGATATGAGATATCCAAGTATCCTCCGCCTGTGCTGGCGATGTACCATGCTCGTGATTATCGTGATGCGTTGAATCGAATGGTCCGTTACAAGCAAATGTGTCCTCCCGAGAGTCTGCAGATTACCGAAGCAGGGGAGGAATGTATCATTGAACTCGAATGGTTACATAAGGAGCTAACAGGTCCGCCATTATTGGTCGGTATTACACTGGCATTTTTGCTTGAACTTGGACGGAGGGGTACAGGCCAGCCTTTGATGGCCAAAAGGGTCGAGTTCACCCAACCGATGGGCAACGTATATACCCTTGAAGCTTACTTCGGCTGTCGAGTCGATACAAATTCTAACCATAATCGGCTGACGCTAGAGCGAAAAGATCTGAATCTTCCATTTCTCTCGTATAACGAGGAGTTACTGGAGATCCTGACCCCGGCTCTGGATCGGTCGCTGGACGAACAGAAGAACAGTCGTTCCGTTACTGAAGTGGTCAAATGGATCTTGAAACGTAACCTCACAGGAAAGCGCCCTGACATCCAGACGGTCGCCAAAGAGCTTTGTATGAGTGATCGTACCTTGCAACGGCGACTGACGGAAGAGAACACAAACTTCAAGCAATTATTAACCGAAGCCAGACGTGAGCAGGCCCGGGAGTACCTGGCAGATCCTTCGCTCGATATCAAAGAGGTAGCATTCCTGGTTGGATATGAAGACCAGAATTCGTTCTATCGTGCGTTCCGGACCTGGGAAGGAGATACTCCTTCGAATTGGCGTGTCAGGCATTAACTTTGTCGCAAGATGCTAGTTACTGAGCCCTTCAGACTGCGTAATATTATATCTATCCAGTGAATGAAGCTGTTCGCAATGTTCAAGAAACAGCTGCCGGATAGTTGTAATCAAGAAGGAGAAATGCAGGATGGATATGGGACTAAAAGAGAAAACAGCCTTAGTTACAGGATCAACAAAAGGGATCGGCAAAGCGATTGCTATAGAACTCGCTCGAGAAGGTGTTCATGTTCTGATTAATGGACGTAATGATGAAGAGGTAGAACGAACAGTTCGTGAAATCAAGTCTACTTTTCCGGAGACCTCTCCGCAAAAGGCTACCGCTGATCTTGTGGATCTGGCGCAACGCCAAGCTTTATTCGAGAAATTTCCTGAGGTCGATATATTAATTAATAGCATGGGTATATATGAAATCATGAGTTATGAAGACATAAATGATGAAGTGTGGGAGAAATATTTCCGTACCAATGTGTTGGCTGCCAATGGCTTGTCTCAATTTTATTTACCTAAAATGGTGAAGAACAATGACGGGCGTATTATTTTCATCGCAAGTGAAGAAGCCCTTATGCCTTCAGGCCAGATGCCCCAGTATTGCATGACCAAGTCAATGCTGCTGTCATTATCTAAAAGTTTGTCCAAACTGACAGCAGGGACCGAGGTTACCATCAATACGATCCTGCCAGGTCCGACACTGTCCGAAAACGTACGAGAAATCATTGAGGGCATATACCCTAATGAGGCACTGACTTTTGAAGAAAAAGAGAAAGACTTTATGAAGAGTAATCTGCCACAGTCCGAATTACAGCGATTCATCAAGCCAAGTGAAATAGGCAGACTCGCTGCATTTGTATGCAGCCCATATGCTTCAGCCTTCAGAGGTTCTCCCATCCGGATGGACGGGGGCATGGTTCCCACCATATTTTAAAATTGTCCAGGATACAGGATATGTATCCATAAGATGTCGCCAGCATTGGCGACTTTTTTATTTGTAAATGATCTATGCGAGGGGCGTCAATCGAGTTTATAATACAGGTATGATTTATCGAAAACGATTTCTGTTCATTGGAAGCGATTACTTTTATTGATTATATGAATCTAAAAGGGGACACTATCATGATAGCTGCAATAAATCTGGAAGGCGTTTGGAAACTCCAACTCGATGAACATAAGGTGGAACGTGGTCTGAATTTCTCAGACATTATTACATTGCCAAATACTACATCTCATGCGGCCAAGGGCAAGAAAAACGAGAATGTGTTAATCGGTGCGCTGACGGATGAGTACTTATTTGAGGGTTATGCCTGGTTTTCACGCGAGATCGAAATTCCCGAACACTTGGCTGGCAAATGTTGCTTCTTGCATCTGGAACGAACACGAGTAACCACAGTTTGGATCGATGGGGTGGAATGCGGAACACAAAACAGTCTGAACACACCTCACCGTTACGAGATTGAGGCAGGGCTAACCGCGGGGACTCATACAATTACCATTCGAGTGGACAATACCAATTATCCAACCAAAGGTGGTCACCTTACATCCGAAGACACGCAGACGAATTGGAACGGCATCACCGGGAAATTGGAACTTCAATTTTTTGAGCGTGTTTTCCTGGATAATGTTCAGGTCTATCCCGATCTTGCGACTCGATCTTTCGAGATCAAGGCAGCACTTGTTGGTGACCTGCAAGAAGTACGAATCGTGGTTTCGGCTGTTGCAGTCAGTGCAGATCCGGTGTATACGACCGAGGAACAGATTTTCGCCCCGGATTCGCAGGAAATCCAGCTGACGTACAAGATTGGCGAAGATGCGATGTTATGGAGTGATGATGAACCTAACCTGTACCAACTTCATATTCATCTGCAAGATCAGGACGGCGAAGTGCTGGATTCCACCGAAGTATGGACGGGATTACGGGAATTCCGGGCTGCTGGAGACAAATTCACCATTAATGGTCGCAAAACGTTTCTTCGAGGCAAACATGACGGGCTGATCTTTCCGCTCACGGGATACGCGCCAACAGATGTGGATGAATGGGTTCGTATTCTCGCTATCTCCAAGTCCTACGGTATCAATCACTACCGTTTCCATACCTGTTGTCCTCCGGAGGCTGCTTTTATTGCAGCGGATCTGCTCGGCATCTACATGGAGCCTGAGCTTCCGTTCTGGGGAACCATTACGGATGAATCTTCAGATGGGCATAATCAAGCCGAGCAGGATTACTTGATTAGCGAAGGATTTGCGATGCTGCGTGCTTTTGGTAATCATCCTTCGTTTGTCATGATGTCCATGGGGAATGAACTATGGGGAAGCAAGGACAGATTGAATTCGATCCTGAAGGCATACAAAGCATATGATCATCGTCATCTATACACCGAAGGTTCGAATAACTTTCAGTTTGTGCCGGACATTCTGGAGGAAAGTGAATTCTTCTGCGGGGTTCGTTTCTCCAAAGAGCGCCTGTTCAGAGGTTCATATGCGATGTGTGATGCTCCGCTCGGTCACGTGCAGACCGACCTGCCAAATACATTGAAAGATTACGATTCAAACATTGTACCTGAGCAAGGCAGCGATGCTGACCCTTCTGGTCAGACTGGGGACAAAGAGATTCAGATTCAGTATGGGACAGGTTCCAAAACAGTGCAGGCCGAAGCTGGAAGTGACCAACTTGTCTCACACGTACCAATCATCTCGCATGAAATAGGACAGTACGCCACGTTTCCTAATTTCGAGGAGATCAACAAGTATACGGGTTCTCTCAAAGCCAAGAATTTCGAAGTGTTTCGAGAGCGTCTGAATGCCAGAGGGTTGGGACATCTGGCGGAAGCATACTTCAGAGCCTCTGGTAAACTCGCGGTAGCATGTTACAAGGAAGAACTGGAAGCTGCCTTTCGTTCGCAGCAACTAGCCGGGTTCCAGCTGCTGGATCTTCAGGATTTCAGTGGTCAGGGAACAGCGCTGGTGGGTGTACTGGACGCATTCATGGATTCCAAAGGCATGATTACACCTGAGGATTGGAGAACGTTTTGTTCCGACGCTGTGCTGCTCGCGAGATTCCCCAAATATAATTATCAAGCGGGTGAATTGTTCGAAGCACGCATTGAACTAAGTTACTTCCGGAGACAAGCATTGGATGGACTTCAATTGAAGTGGGAAATTCAAAGCGAGCAGATCGAAGGAAGCGTCCTATTGGAAGGGAAAACAGACCTGCCAGCGACCCATGGAGAACATTATGTGAATGTCGCGGATCTCAGCATTCGCATTCCTGAAGTCTCCAATATGACCAAAGTGGAGCTTAGACTGTCCATTCCGGGTACGGATATCCGTAAGTCTTACGACCTGTGGATCTACCCGCGTCAGGAGGAAGTGGACCTGAGCGGTTTCAATCTATTTACCGAACTCTCGGAACAGGCGTTGGCGCTGCTTGAGCAGGGCGAGGATATTTTACTTTTCCCGAATCCCAATCAGCTTCAACACGCGATTCAAGGTTTCTATAGCACCGATTTCTGGTCTTACCCTATGTTCCGATCCATCTCGGAGAATATGAAAAGAGAAGTTCCTGTGGGCACAATGGGCTTGTTAATTCAACAGGATCATCCGGCCTTCGACCATTTTGTCACAGAGGAGCACTCAACTTATCCGTGGTGGAGCATCGTGTCCGAGTCGTCATCGATCATCTTGGATGAGTTGGATAAAGACTTGAATCCGATCGTGCAGACCATTGATAATTTTGAGCGAAACCACAAGCTCGGCCTGTTGATGGAGTGTCGGGTCCGGAAGGGGAGAGTGCTGATGGGAGCGCTGAATCTGGAGCGTCTGATGACTACATTGGAGGGCAGACAGTTGTTATACAGCTTCCAGCGTTATGTACAAAGTTCCGCTTACCAGCCCGTTGCACGTCTGGAAGTAGAGGAACTTCGCAAGTTGTTTAACTAAGATATAGGGAGAAGAAGTGTCAGGTTTCCCTTAATTATGTTTTATAGCCCCTTCCGCAAATGGAAGGGGCTATAAGACATGCAGATTGAATCGGTTCATTCTCCGTTAAGCGCTAGATGAACCTGCACTTTTTAGGATGACATTCCAATCTTTTTCTTCAAAAAGTATGTTGTCTTTATCTTCTGTTACTCCGATCCGGACCTCAAGGATCACCATCCTGATTTCAGCCAGAATAGAAAAGAGACTCTCCTTGGTAATCGCGAACTGAGTGCCCATATTCACTTGCATGACCTTTCCGTTGACAAGCACTTGCCCACTGCCTGCAAGCACGGTCCATGCTCTACACCCAGTTCTATGCCAGTTCAACCCGATATGTTTGCCTGGTAGAACCGTTATGTTTAATGTGGTTACAGTTGTATTCTCATCGTCTAACGAACTCTCAATGACACGATAACTGCCCCAGGTTGCTTCACCATACATCGGTTTTAATGGCAAGTTACCCAATTGCGCTTTAATTTCATTTGAATTATTTTTGTTGGCAATGAGAATGCCATCCGGACTTGCGGCAGCGATAATACCTGGCACGCCAATGACTTGGATGGGGTAGGGAAGTTCGTTAATAATATAGGAATCGGAGGAAGAACCCGAGATTCCACCGTGTCCGATTACATGGGTATCTAACTGTGCGCACAGCGTATCCCAGCTTCCGATATCCTGCCATACTCCCTTATAAGGCAGGACTACGGCCCGCTGCGCCTTTTCTGCAACATGCTTGTCAAAACTGCGTTCAGGCAACGCTTCATACAGGGACGACAATTGATCATAATGAACCGGAAGCCCCATTTTTTTAATATGGGATATCATAAACGCGACGGTGAATGCGTACACACCACAGTTCCACAGTGCCCCACGTTGTAGCAGAGTTTCAGCAATGGTGGCTTCGGGTTTTTCTATAAATTGTGTTATGGGCGCATAAGCATTACGTTCTTCTCCACCCGGCAGGATGTATCCATACTGTTCTGAAGCATGTGTAGGCCTTGTCCCAATTAAAGCGATATCGGCTTGAGAATGTTTCAATATGTCCGGTAGTAATTGGAAGTTGCTGAAAAAATCTTCACCTGCGAACACATCAGCTGGCGCGATACAAATCACATCGTCATCCTTGGCCATTCGGAAGGATTGCAAATATAACGTCGCTAAAGCCGCCGCAGTAAAAGTGCCTCGTTTATAAGGTTCCCCAATGACTGGAATTTTGCCTTGAGTATGTCGTGCCGTAATATTAGCCTGATCCTGATGTGAAATAATGAGTGTTGAATCCGTTAGGGATGAACTGTCAAGCTGGCGGCATACTCTGCTGATCATGGATTCCCTACCTCCAGCGGGTGATGGAAGTATATCTATGAACAGCTTGGAGCGAAGCTCATTGGATAAAGGCCAGAGCCTTTTGCCAGAGCCGCCGCACAGCAGTACGATATGCATGGGCTTCCTCCTTAAGCTCAGGGAGCTTTACTATAGATTTTCCGTTTATGAAAGGAAAGAGAACGATATTTAAGAGCGAGATTGCGGATTTGTTGCTCTTTTAACGAAGAAGCGTTCACATTCAGACTTTTATTCTTGGAACTTCTAAGGATCATGCCGCCTGGGTTCTTCGTATACATAAAATTGGCATACGTTTCATACTCGGAGAAACCAAACTGTTTCTTCTTATTGATATTGGAGATGATCGCTTTATACCATGGCTGCTTATGAACAGCTTCAATTTTTTGTTTTAAGGCAGCGAGTTTCGATTTGTCGAACAGCATATAATGGGTGACAAAAGAGCGGGGACGCGGAGCTTTCATGCCTAACAACTTGCGGTAGGTATTGAAATATTCCGGTTGGCTCCAGTCACGGCAGTAAAAGACTGTTTTTCCTTCTACAAGAAATGAATGAGGTTTAATCAGTACGGTATCTGCATCCATGACTAGAAAGTACTTTGCCTTCACAATGGAATCTCCGTTCATTTTGAGCAGCTGCTGATATAACCAGCCTGACCGATTCCATCGGGAGGACTGGTAGTGTATCTCGTTTTTGGTTATAGGCAGGACGGATCGCTCATTAACAAAAATGCAGTTTTTAAGGGAACAAAGTTTTCTGATTTTGGTGCTGACCGGAGAAACAATATATATGCTTCCGATGGGATGTTTTACATAACGACGGATGTTATCGATGACGAGGGGAAGGGTAGCCAAATCTTTCTCGATCGCTGGTATAAGAACATCAATCTTAGGTGCATTATTCAACCGGATTCCAGGCTGGACGGACATCTTCTCAACTCCTTGCACAAATCGTGATGACTCATTATATGGTATGTGTGCAAAAGTGTTTTGGTCAGGGCATGTGCAAATATACATTTTTACGAATAGGGGCTTTTGTTGAGGGTTCCTTTATCGGTATTACATATAATGCTTGCAGGATCTTGATCAAACAGCGGGCTATGATGCGGTTGCTGAAGGGAGAGTTTACGACATGGGAGTTGATAAATTGCAGCCGTTAAGAAGTAAGTGGTTAAAAACAAAATTAATCATTAATAATGAATTAATTAAACCGTTTATCCCCGACACACAGAAATATAACAAAACGAATCTGAAATCCATGATCAGCAAATATGGAATGGTCTATGTCAAACCCGAGAGAGGCACTTTCGGGATGGGTGTTATTAAGGCCGAGATGGAAAGTCATCAACATTTTGTCTATCAGATAGAGCAAAAACGTCTGACGTTTGACAGCTTTGAATCGTTTTATAACAGTCTGACTCGCTTGGTGAATAAAAGAAGTTATCTGATTCAGAGAGGAATCCATCTTCTTAAGCACAATAACAGACGTTTTGACATCCGAGTCATGATACAGCTAAGCCCGACCAAACATTGGGAAGCTACCGGAATCATCGGCCGACTGGGTCATCCAAAGAAAATCGTAACCAATTATCATAGTGGTGGTACACCGATGGATATTCACAAGCTGCTACAATCACATGTATCCACAAAACGCAGGAATGAACTGGTTCAGGAGATGAATGAGCTTAGCCTGCGCATAGCTCGTCATATGAAAAAAAAGTACCCGTATCTAAAGCAAATCGGCGTGGATATCGGCCTTGACCACAGTCTGAAACCCTGGATTATTGAAGTGAATGTCAAACCTGACCCATATATATTCAATCAATTAAAGGACAAGACGATGTATCGCAAGGTCATACGATATTACCGCCATGCTGTGCCCAAAAAAACAAAATAACAGACCGGACTTTTCATAGGAATGGCTGGAGAAGGTTTCAAGCTCAAGAGTCGCCAATGTGGCGACTTTTTTTGTTGATCTGCGTTTTAAGGTCGGAATAATGCATTTCATCCCAATTCGACTCCGAAACCTATGCTAAAATAGTATATTCGAGAGTGAAATTCAGAGTCGATGTCGATGAAAGGCGGATGTCCCCATGTTCAATATTGCAATCTGTGATGATGAGGAGCAGCAACGAGAACGTGTGAAAACGATGCTGGTCTCCTTATCTCTAAAAACCAATTTTGATTTTCAAATTAGCCTATTCACATCTGGTGAACAACTGCTCTCACACTACAGAGAGGTTGGGGACACATTCAATATTCTCATCTTGGATGTGGAGATGGGCGGAATGAACGGGATTCAGACCGCTAAAGAGATCAGGAACATGAAGTTTCTGGATGTACAGATTATGTTTCTGACCAGTTATCCGGAATATATGGTGGAGAGCTTTGATGTCATCACCTTTCAATATCTGATCAAGCCAATCCAGCCGCAAGTTTTCGATGAAAAGATGATTAAGCTGTGTCAATATTTTCAGGCATTGGACAAAAAGTATGTATTAATCAAATCAGACTATGATGAACTGTTGCTGAAATATGATGATATTCTCTGGATTGAGGTCGTCAAAAGTTTAACAATCAAGAACAAGTTGAATTTTGTGACACAGGAAAATGTACATGAGACCAAAGGCATTTTATCCAACTACGCTAGCGGTTTGAAAGACCATGGTTTCTTGCAGATTCATCGCTCGATTATCATCAACCTGATGCATGTTCAGAAGTTTTCCGGTACCCAAGTCGTTATGTTGAATGGAACGGAACTGCCCATAGGCCGATCCAAGGTCAAAGAAGTCAAGGATGCGTATACCAAATACATGATCATGAGGATTCAATGATATGGATGCCTATATGATCTTTTCCATCATCTTTGTGACCTTACTTATGGCACTTCAGGCGAATTTTTATTTTGATTCTGTGCTGGGCAAGTCCAAGCGGAAGACACAGAGAGCACTCTATTTCGTAGTATTTGTTATGCTGGGTTATTTTTATTTGGCATCTTCCTTCTCCGATCTTGTTTCAACTGCTGTTGCCTGCTATTAATCTTCAGTCTGGCACAGTCCTATAAAGTGGAGTTCAAAATCAAGCTTGTTTTTACCATTCTATATGCAGTCCTGATTACTATGGCGAATACTATAGCAGTATATATTCTCGGAGTTTTGGAATCCACAGATTTCATCTCATGGGAACAGTTCAACGGAGATGACTACTGGATTCTTTCCAAGGTGATGCTGCTTGGTTGCAGCATCATGTTCATTGTTATTCAAGTTGTCCGCCTAGTCGCCAAACGTAGAAGTTTTGCCGTTCACTATCGTTATTATTTGCTGTTTCTCATCGTACCGATCATTACGATCTATCAGATCAATGTGGCCTCCATCTATAGTGAAAAAAACATATTTTACGTCTTTTCTGTACTAGGCTCTCTTTTTCTCAATGTGTTTATTGTTTATGTATTCGATAATATGGTGGAAAAGGTACAGCTCGCGCATGAAAATGCCGACTTGCAACGTCAGATGGATTACCAGGATGCCAACTATGAGAAGACCGTTCACAGTTTCAAAAACATTAAATCCATCATCCATGATATCAATCAGCAATTTCTGTATATTGATGAATGTATCCAACGTAACGAACTGGCGGCAGCAGGTGACCATATCAAGTCTACGTTAAATACGATTGAAGGTGCATACCAGAGGGTGAACTCCGGCAATCTGGTCATTGATGCTCTCGTTACGAATACCCTGGCTATGGGGCAGGCAAACGGAATCAAAATCGACACCAAAATCCAGCTTCACTCGCAACATATCCAGATCGATCGATACGATCTGTGTGTAGTGCTTGGTAACATGCTCGATAACGCAATTGAGGCCTCCAAGAAGGTTAGACAGGCCGAGGATCGATACATCCTGATTGCCATGCACTCCACATCAACTGCACTGGTCATCCAGATCATGAATCATGTGGAGCAACCGATCGTTGACTTGAAAAGTGACAAGCCCAATCCGGAGTACCATGGGATCGGTCTAACCAATATATCGCGAATGTGCGAGAAATATGGTGGACATATGAGTATTGAGCATCAGCATCGGAAATTTAACAACATGGTTGTGCTTCCGTTCCACACCGACAATCCCTGAACCTGCCGTTCAGGGGTTGTTTTTTTCCATTCAGGGTCCGTTTGCGTTTGGTCAGTCTCTTCCCGGATATGATGAATTCATTCATAAGAACATTTGAGGGAGGACATATGATGAAGAAACTAATTAGTTTTTTATGTACAGCGGTACTTGTAATTACACCGCTGGCAGATGTCAGAGCAGAGGCGAATAACAACGGTACGGTTGAGGCACGGGCGGAGCAGATCGCCAAGGAGATGGTGCAAAACTACGGTGTCACCAGTGTGCAATATGCGATCATGGATGAAGGGGAATATATTTTATCAGATAGTGTCGGACTGCACGATAAGGCATCACAGAAGCCAATAGACAAGGATAGCATGTATGGCATAGGCTCGGTTAGCAAAATGGTTGTTACGGCAGCCGCCATGAAGCTTGTCGATTCAGGTAAAGTAGATCTGGATGAGCCGCTTACTTCGTATATCAAGGACTTTAAAATGGCAGATGCGCGCTATACTCAAATCACACCGCGCATGTTGATGAATCATTCATCCGGTCTTTACGGTACACATTATGGAAACAGCATGTTGTTTGACGATAATGACACCCGCAATCATGATGAGTTATTGCTTAAACTTCAGTCCGAAAAACTGAAATCCAAACCTGGCGCATACTCCGTCTACGCCAATGACGGTTTTCAATTGCTTGAAATCCTGGTTGAACGGGTGAGTGGGTTAAGCTACAGCGAATATATCGCCAAGTTCATCAGCGAGCCGTTGAAGTTGGAATCAACGAAGACACCACTAGATTCCTTTGACAGAGCGCAATTATCCGAAACCTATTGGCCTACACTTGAGATGAAGATGCCTACCGAAAATGCAAACATTATCGGCACAGGCGGAGTGTACTCTACCGCAGAAGAATTGAGTAAATTCGGAGAGGTTTTAATGGGGAACAGACCGGATATTCTGTCCGAATCTGCTGTGAAGGCCATGCAATCTCATGAGTATCGTAAGGGCATATGGGTATCTGATGAGCAAAATACGATCAATTATGGCTTGGGGTGGGACGCGGTTGACCTTGCACCTTTCAGCGATTATGGGATTACCGCGCTTGCCAAAGGTGGGGATACCATGTTGTACCATGCCGTGTTAATCACTATACCCGAACATGATATTTCAATGGCGGTTCTATCATCTGGTGGATCTTCCGTCTACAATCAGATGTTTGCCAGCAAAGTGCTGCTGGACGTTCTCGAGGATCAGGGCATCATCGACGATGTTCAGCCTGATCAGACATTCCTACCACCTGTGAAAGTGAAAATGCCAACGGAGTTGAATACGTACTCAGGTCTGTATGGTACTGTAGGTGAAACACTTGATATAGCAATCAAGGATGGTGAATTCAAACTCCCTGCCTTGCTAGGAGGCATTATCCCGGAGCAGAACTATGTGTACACAGGCGATGAACATTTTACGAGCACGGACGGCAGTGTGAAAGCTAGTTTTGTGAAGGAACGTAATGACAAGGTGTATGTTAAAGTTCAAGGCATGATAACGTTACCCGGCATAGGCCAAACGGTAATGAACACGTATGATTATCAAAAATTGGATCATAATGCGCTTGACGCAGCAACCAAAGAGAAGTGGACAGCTCGTGACGGCTCGAAATATTACGCGTTGGATGAAAAAATAACATCGATCTTTTATCTGCTTCCATCGATGCTGATCAAGAACCTTTCCGTTGATGCCAAAAATGGCTATGCTAATGGCACGCAAATCATGGATGCGAACAACGCAGAGAATATCGCCCAGATTCCTGTGATGAACGGAAGAGACGCATTTGATCTGCAATTTTACACGAAGCATGGCGCTGAGATTTTAATTCAGGATGGACAGGAATACATTGCAGAGGATGCGATTACTCCAATCTTTGGTGGAAAAAAAGGAATTACGACTATTCCGGCAAACGGTCAAGCCCGGTGGTATGCGATCGACGCCCGATCGGGTAACAAATCCATCACGGTGGATTCTCCGAAGACCGGAGGTTATGCAGTGTATAATGATAAAGGGGAAATGGTTGACTTCTCTGTAGCAACCAATCCGGAATCGACGAAGCTCCCGAAAAGTGGTTTTATCGTTTTTGGTGGGGACGCCGGTGATGTATTCCAGATTAAATTAAAGTAAAGCAGGGATTGCGTTACAAAATCACAATCGCAATTTGTCACATAAATAATGTCATATTCAGGAAGTCGCCTTATGGCGGCTTTTTTGATTTTTTTATTAGAATAATTTAACAGTCTGGTAACTTTTCGACCTCACTGCTCGTTATATTTTATATAGTTATATATTAGGCTCATTTTTCACAGGAGGAATCACTTTCTATGATCAATCGACATAAACGTCACACAATGAAGCATTACAAAAGAAGAGCAGGCAGACCCATCATTGCTGGTCTTACTGCGGGAATGCTGATGGTTCATGGAGTCATCGGCGTGTTACCATCTCAGGTACATGCTGAAGCATCGGATGTATCCATCCGTAACTGGTACTCGTATCAGCGCATCACAGTGCCTGAACTGAAACCTACTTGGACAGCGAAAGTAGATAACCATTTGAATATGAACGAGACGTACATCGGAGCTAATGCCATTGCAGAAGAAGGCAAAGTATTCACGTTTGCTGGATCGAAGTTGATTGCACTTGATGCGACAACAGGTAAACGGTTGTGGACTTACGGCAAAGAACTGACACCTTATATTACCTATCAAGGGGGCGTCCTCTACGGACTGACCAGTGATCACAAGCCATATGCCTTGAATGCGAAGACAGGCAAAGCCAAATGGCAGTCAGGAACATCCACCTGGATTGATACGGTTCAACGTACGGAAGCGCTGATTCCAACGGTGGATACCCTCTACGTGATTAAGGGGAGTACAATGTTTGCACTGGATATACAGTCAGGCAAACTGCGCTGGAAGGCAGATGAGCCATTAGGCGAAGGTCACGGTACTGAATATCTTGAAGAGTCTAATGGTATTGTACTGAGAACCTTTTTTGTCCAAGGGGCACTTACATCCGTTCAACTTAATGCGTATGACAAGAAAACGGGCAAGAAGTTATGGGGTCATTTTGGTCAGGGGGAAGCTATTCAGATCAAAGACGGACTTGTGTATTCGGTGGATTTTTATTCTCCAATGTTGGAAGATGATGAGTCTTCACCTGAACGCAAATGGAAAGTTAATGCTTACAACCTGAAGACCGGTGTGTTGAAAGGAAGTCAGGAGTACAGGTGGACCATGCCGGGTGACCCACCGTATATGAATGGTAGAGGAGATATACTTGTCAATAAAGACAAACTGTACATTGCGCAGGGGGACAACATAGCGGAGTATTCGTTGAATACAACCAAGTCGGAAACTACGCCAATTCGAACGTTTCACCAACCTTACGGGGACAAAATGGAGTTACTTGGCATTGTACAGGAACGGCTGGTGTACAAAAACCTCGAGACAGGTGAACTTAAAGGCATTAAGCTGGCTAATGGTCAGGAGGTTCAGTGGCATGGTGATGCCCCGGTTTCTCAGATTGATGTTTACGGTAAAGGAATGTATCGAGCGCAACGTAACGGCACCCTGCTTGCCCTCAACATGATGACGGGTCAGCCAGCTTTTCGAGTCGCTACCGGGGGAGATCTGCACAACACGACATTGAAGACAAACGGAATGATTATCATCCAAGCCGAAGGCAAACTTCTCGGCGTTAAGCTGCCAGCATCGCTGAAATAAGTGATCTAGAATGAAAAATATGTGAAAAGACCGGACTACGGCATAGCTTGCTCATAATCCGGTCTTTTTTTATTTTTGCGCATAAAACACTGCAAAGTCCAAGTACTTGTACATGCAATCTGCCACACGAAACCCCGCTTCCTCCAACCACTTCAATTGATCCTCCAGCGTGGCATTGATATCCACCTTGCGTCTTTCGATCGAAGCCGAGATGGCTTCCTCAGACAAACCACTTTGTTGAATCGCTTCCAACCAGCGCTGGCGGTAATAGGTGTCCGTATCGAGGGTTCTTCCCTGAACCTGATCTGCGTTGATGAAGCATCCGCCTGGTTCTAACAGCTTATGTACAGAGTCAAACACCTTTTTCTTGTCAGCATGGGTCAGATGGTGAATAGACAGGGAGGAAATAATCATGTCGTAGGAACTGGTGAAATCGTACTTGGAGTAATCCCCGACCACATACTGCACTTGGTTCGCATCAGCAAATCTTCGACGTGCTCCTTCGAGCATATGATCACTAATATCGATCAGGGTTAATCGCGCGTTGGGATACTTTTGCAGGACCAATCCGGAGAGCAGTCCCGTTCCTGCACCCAGATCAAGAATACGTGGAGAATCGATCGGGCTTCCCATTAGGTCCAGAGCCATTCCATAAAAATCATCAAAACAAGGGATAAGCTGCTTTCGCTGCACATCATAATCTTGGGCTACCTTATCAAACAGCTGCTTTACTGAGAATTCCATGTGCTCATCACTCCTTGAGGTTTTCTCCATATTTTACAAACCGGAAGGGATCAAGGGAAATACTGATTATGGATAAACTCATAGGTTGGACCTATGGGTTCCGAGTCTCTGCCATGGGTAATAACATGTAAGCGCAGAATATAGACAGGGAGGAATGAACCTGATGTTTCAACCACGTTCTATTATGATGAGTATCTCGTTAATCGTTATAGTTCTAACACTTACAGCTTGCTCTGGTAGTAATGAACCTTCGGCTATCCCTGAACCATCAATGCCAGTAGGTGAATCTGCTCCAGCACCTTCAACAGGAAATGAAACGAAGCGTCAACAGACCGAAAGTTTTGAAATGTTGACGGCAGATGGCAATCAATCACTAGAAGCGACTTTGCAACAAGGAGAAGGATTTTCCTTGTACGTATTCGAGAAATTCACATTTGATGCTGCTCAAGGCCGTCTGTCACTGACTAGTAATGCTGACTATTATGTGGATATTGAACCACTGCCTTCGGATTATAATCTGGCAGAACTGGAGACAGCGGGTAAAGAAGAATTAAAAAAAGCAGGTAAGGTATCCGATTATAGTGGAGAACTGGTAGAACACCCGCTTGGTTATGCCGAGCTCTATCTTCAGGCCTCTGGTGAAGAAGGAATTAGCGATTATATGGTCTGGAAATCAGAAGAAGGGGACGCATTTTTATTCCGTCTTCATAATCCAAAAGGAGAAGAGGCCTCTGATTTCGCCAGCCCGGTCCTTGTTTCGTTATCCACCGTTCAGGGTGATTCGTAACTTAGATGACTATAATGTTTTCAACGGAAGTCGCCAACTGGTGGCTTTTTTACTTTTGCAGATTGCACGGAGAAGTTGCGAGGTGATGTATTCACTTTCATTTGACTTAGAGTACGCTCTAGGGTGTAGACTTTGAAGAAGAAGAAATATTGCCAAGGAGATGAACAGAATGACAGAGGAAAATAATTTTAGAACTTTACAACATAAAATAGGCTCTGGCTTCAACCATAACAGTACAGCGGAGGAGGTATTGAAAGATCTGGACTTGTCAGGACAGCTTGCTATTGTAACGGGTGGATATTCCGGCCTCGGGTTGGAGACGACACATGCGCTTGTTAATGCGGGAGCCCGTGTAGTGGTGACTGCACGTCGTCCAGCGGTTGCGAAGGAAGCACTTTCGGGTCTGGAAGGTGTTGAAATAGATGCATTGGACCTCGCTGATTTATCCAGCGTTCGTGCTTTTGCCGAGCGATTCCTCGCGAGTGATCGCAACATCGACATGCTGATTCTTAATGCGGGCATCATGGCTTGTCCGGAGACAAGGGTAGGTCAGGGCTGGGAAGCTCAATTTGCAACCAATCACCTAGGCCACTTTGCACTGACTAATCTGTTATGGCCAGCACTTGCAAGTCGGGGTGGCGCACGTGTTGTTTCCTTGGCATCAGCGGGACATCATTTCTCACCGATTCGTTGGGATGACATCCAGTTTGAGCATGGTTATGAGAAATTCCCTGCTTATGGTCAGTCCAAGACAGCAACCATATTATTCAGCGTTGAGCTGGACAGACGTGGAGCTGAACAGGGAGTGCGTGCATTCTCGGTTCATCCAGGTGGAATAATGACGCCGTTGCAGCGTCATATGCCGAAAGATGAGATGATTGCTCTGGGATGGATTGATGAATCTGGACAAGTCGCCAATCCGGCGTTCAAAACACCTGAGCAGGGGGCGGCAACGCAAGTCTGGGCAGCAACCTCTCCTCAGCTTGAGGGCAAAGGTGGTGTCTACTGCGAGGATTGTGACATCAGTGAAATGGCTCCAGAGGATGGAGGTTTCTACGGGGTCAAGAAGTATGCTATCGACCCTGAGCAAGCTCTTCGTCTATGGAAACTGTCCGTGGAGCTGACGGATACGGATATCCCAACCACGTAAACCCTTGATTTACACAACAATTAAATTGAGATACAAACTAAACGCTACTGAAGTTGTCCGTAGCGTTTTTTTATATTTTTGCTCATACGAATTGAGAAAGTAACATCCCTCATGGTTAGGTGAATATCATATATCAGAATAGAGGGAAGAAAGGATACATTATACGGCTCAGTGAAGTGAAATAACTGTGATGGATTGTAATGTGAGTGCTTTTCCATTTAAAATAGAGGAATCATGTTCTTTTTGAGAACGCAGGGAGAGAAAATCATGAATATTTTTGAGCAACACATACCTTTGGAAAAAGTGAAATTTAATGAACCGCTAAAAAATCACACGTTTATTAAAATTGGTGGTAAAGCAGATATCCTCATCCATCCAACAACGATAGACGAAATCACTAAAATCGTAGAGATTGCCAACATACATCAATTGCCGCTGACGGTTATTGGCAAAGGCTCCAACGTCATCATTAAAGATGGAGGCATCCGTGGTGTAACCATTTCCCTTAGTCATTTCGATCAAATTAAAGTGAGTGAGGACAGCATGATTGCCCAAAGCGGTGTTGATATCATTGATGTATCCAGACTTGCTTTGGAGCATAGCTTAACTGGTTTGGAGTTTGCTTGCGGTATTCCCGGCAGCACGGGGGGCGCACTTTACATGAATGCGGGTGCCTATGGCGGTCAGATCGCAGATGTTGTTGAACGTGCGACTGTGATCACCAAAGACGGTGCAGTGTTGGAGATCCCGCGAGAAGAGATGAAGTTTGGATATCGAAATAGTCTCTTCAAGATGGATCACTATATCATACTGGAGGCCGAATTCGGGCTCAAAAAAGGAAACAAGGAAGATATTGCAAGTAAAATGAAGGAATTAACGTTCCTGAGAGAATCCAAGCAGCCGCTGGAATTCCCCTCTTGTGGAAGTGTATTTAAACGACCCGAAGGACATTTTGCCGGTAAACTGATTCAGGATTGTAACTTGCAGGGCACTCGCATCGGGGGCGCTGAAATTTCCATGAAGCATGCAGGTTTTATCGTAAATGTGGATCACGCTACTGCCCAGGATTATATGGATCTGATCCAATTTATTCAGAAGAAAGTATATGATACGTTCCAAGTTGAATTGGAAACCGAAGTCATCTTTCTGGGAGAGTAACTTCATTGGAATCATTAGGAGGTCGCCTTTGGCGGCCTTTTTTGCTTGAGGGAATGGTAGTGAAACAAGAATCCACATGCTAATTATGGTAATATCAGAGTGATTGTATTTAATATTTCATCGTTATCATAAGGAGTGTACATGGAGATGTTCAAACGTAACAGGAGAATCCTGCTAATCGCGGCTATGACAATTTTACTGTCGCCCTTGTCAGTCCTGACATATATGTATATGAATGAACGTGCAGGCGGCCTAGCCGATCAACGGATATCTAAAGTTTGGGGATTAAGTGAACCTATACAGATTCCTATAGCGAACAGTCCTGAGAGGGCAGTTCAGGAATTTAGAGGTGAGTTTTATACCTCCCAATTTATTCATCAGGAGGCTGTAGACGGAGGCATGATTTTGTTCACACAAAAAAAGGGGCGGGAAAACAACAGTAATCTTCAAATGGAGTATACCCGCAAGAACATGTTTGGATGGAAATGGGTATGGGGTGGAGGTTATTCCATAAGTGAGGGTCAACACACCAAGTTTGCTTTGGATTATATGAGTATACCGAAGTTGGATAAAGTTTCGGCACCGTTTCCCATGTTGTTTGGTAATATTAAAGATTCATCCATTAAACGTTTATATGTAGAGACCAAGGACGATGGAAAAGTGATTGAGACCGAAGCGAAACTGGTTGAGGTGAGTTCGGGACGTCTAATCTGGTATGTTTTCCTTCCTCCGTCAGCCGCTATCCCATATGTAATGAAGGGATTTAACGAAGAAGGGAAACTCATTACCCATGAACAAATTAAAGATGCCAATGACAGCGGGTCGTTAACTCTCCGAAAATGATCTCGTGGACTATCTAGATACATATGGTAAAGGACAACAAACATTGATTCTTAAGAGGTCGCCTTATGGCGGCTTTTTTTATTGCCAATGTAGTACCAACCATTCCGCCAGTGAATGAACCGATCCTGCAAACCCGCGTCACGCAAGCGATTGGCTCATGCTATGGCTGATTGAACGATTGTTTGCTGACCCCGCTCTCGCTTAACATGTGAACAGAGGAGCCTGCTCGTCATTCACCATCATTCTGTCAAAGGGGGCCTGCGATCGTATGGCTGAGCTGTCGGAAACATCAACGTTGCAACCCGGGGTTACAGTCAACAAACCCGTCAAACCAAGTTATCTGCGTAACATTCGAAAACACTGGATGTTGTATGTCATGATCCTGCCCGGCATTTTGTTCTATATTATTTTCAAGTACATTCCACTTGGCGGAAGCGTGATTGCATTTCAGAACTTTCAGATTATGAAAGGCATATGGAGCAGTCCATGGGTTGGCCTGGATAACTTCAAGTTTATTTTTACGTATCAGGACTTCTATCATGTGCTTCGGAACACAGCTCTGATTGCCTTATACAAACTGGTGATCGGATTTCCTGCTCCGATCCTGCTAGCGCTATTGTTCAACGAAGTGAGAAAAATGCTTGCCAAACGCTTTTTGCAGAGTCTGTTTTATCTGCCTCATTTTCTCTCCTGGGTTGTTGTCGGGGGGATCGTGTTTGAGGTGCTAGCCTCGGGTGGTTTTGTAAACGCTGTCCGTGGATGGTTCGGGTTCGAGCCGATCCTGTATATGCAGCAGGAGCAATATTTCCGACCTATTGTTGTCTTGTCCTCCATCTGGAAAGAGGTAGGGTGGGGAACGATTATATACCTCGCTGCGGTAAGTGGTATTGACCCCACGCAATATGAAGCGGCAGTGATGGACGGAGCGAACCGCTGGAAGCAAACGATCTACATTACATTGCCTGCGTTGTTCCCGACGATCTTAACCCTGTTCCTGCTGAATATCGGCAATTTCCTGGAACTTGGCTTTGATCAGATCTATAACCTGCTGACACCGATGACCTACTCGGTAGGGGATATCATTGAAACGTACGTATACCGCTCTGGTGTCCTGCAAGGGCAATATAGCGTAACAACAGCGATTGGTCTATTTCAGTCGGTGATTGGCTTCATTCTGCTCTGGGTCTTCAATCGGCTAGCGAGAAAATCAGGAGAGGGGTTGTGGTAATGATCAAGCAGACGATTGGAGAAAAGCTGTTCCAAACCGCCAACTACATTTTCCTGACACTTGCGGCCTTTACGATGCTCCTTCCGTTGCTACATCTGCTTGCGGTTTCCCTGAGTTCGCCGGTTGCGGCAGACTCCAAAGAAGTATTTCTGTGGCCCGTTGGCTTTACTTTCGCGTCATGGAAACACATTCTACAAAGCTCGGGCTTATGGCAATCGTTCGGTGTAACCGTATTCATTACGGTAGTGGGTACTGCGCTTAGTATGTTATTTTCAGTGTTGACCGCTTTTCCGTTATCGCGCAGAGAATTCATGATTCGCAAACAAGTGATGCTGGGCATTGTAATTACGATGATTTTTAATGCCCCGATGATTCCATTTTTTCTGACGGTAAGGGAGCTGGGCATGATGAATTCCATCTGGTCCCTGATTATTCCTGGTGTAATTGGCACATTTAATATGGTCATTCTGCGTACCTTTTTCATGAGCTTGCCCAAAGAACTTGATGACACGGCCCGAATCGACGGTTGCCATGACTTCCGGATTCTGTTTCAGATTTATTTGCCGCTATCCAAGCCGGTTCTGGCTACGGTCAGTCTGTTCTATGCGGTGGGATACTGGAACACGTTCCAGCGGGCGGTACTGTTTCTACGTGATCCAGGGCTATGGCCTCTGCAGATGAAGCTGCGAGCGTATTTAACCAGCCCGGAGGAACTGGCCCAGGTAAATATGTTTCTTGGGGATTACAACTTCAATACAACCACGTTAAAGGCAGCGACGATACTTTTTGCAAGCGTTCCCATTATTTTGGTGTATCCTTATCTACAGAAGTATTTTGTGAAAGGTTCATTGCTCGGATCACTGAAAGAATAAACCATGTTCAGGGGGATGATTTCATGAGAAAACAACTTACCCGCAAGATGATGCCGCTAATGCTCAGTCTAGCCATGCTGTTGGTCGCTGGTTGTGGATCAGCGACTACAAGTTCCGGAAATGACGTTGGTAACGGCGAAGACAGTGGTGGAGCTGCAAAAGTCAAAGTATTCAAAAGCCATATGGGCGTTGGCAGCTTGCCAACTGCGGATAATCCACATGTGAAATACATTGCTGAACAGACGGGAGTCCAGTATGAGCTCATTACAACGCCTCCCGGTTCGGAGCCATCCGAATACTTGAACCTGATGATTGCCTCCGATGAACTGCCAGATATCCTGCGTCCGATTGGAGGCATTGAGCAGACACTGATTCAGCAGGGAGGCGCGTTACCACTGGATGAACTCCTGCCTGAATATGCACCCCATGTGTGGGAGAGTATTCCTCAGGAAGCTTGGGATATCGTTCGCTCTGCTTCCCCTGATGGCAAAATCTATTATGTGCCCAAGGTATTCCTTGTGCCTGAACGTGCACCGTTAATTCGTCAGGATTGGGTGGATAAGGTGGACATGGAGATGCCAAAGACCACTGATGATTATGTCGAGCTGCTCACAGCTTTCCGTGACAAGGACCCGAATGGCAACGGCAAACCGGATGAACTGCCAACAAGCGGCAGGGAATTCGGCAGATGGATGGACCATTTGTTTGCGATGTACGGGGTAGCGATGTGGGAAGGGTATCCCGAATGGGATGAATACGATGGAAAAATCCAGTACGCAGGGACTACCGACAATATGCGGGAAGCAATCAAGTTCATTCGCATGTTATATGTGGAAAAACTGCTGGACAATGAAACCTTCCTGAACAAAGGGGAAGTGTGGCAGGCCAAAATCAATAATAACCTCGTAGGCAGCTGGTACCATTTGCCTGCAAATGTGCGAGATCGGTACAATGCGATGCTGACCCAGGCTCCAGATGCCTACATTGCAGCAATGCCCTTGCCCAAAGCCGAAGGGTTTGAAGCTTTTGTCACCCAGAAAAGCATGGGTGAACCGGAATGGATGATCCCAGCCACCAAACAGGATAATGCGCCAAATGCGCTGAAGCTGCTGGACTTCTTCTATAATCCTGAAAATGATGAGTTTGGTCGCTTCGGTCTTGAGGGTGAGCAGCATGAAGTCAAGGATGGACGCAAAGTCATTCTTCCACCTGCTGACAATAAACCGCTTGCCTTGGGTATGAAGAATCTGACCACAGCAGAAGACATGAACAAGCGGATTGAAGAGACATATCCGGAAGATCAGCAGCAAATGGTCAAAGACATGTTCAAAGTCAGCACTGCCGATGCGCGGCAAATTGCCGGTGACGGTCTGCCAGCCTCTGTGTATGAAGGTTTTCCTGATATCCAGTCTCACAAGTTGTTTCAAGAGGTATTGACCAAGATTGTCATCGGCGAGCTGCCGATCGAGGCTTATGATGAATATGTGAAGAAATGGAATGCTTCCGGGGGCGAAGTGGTCACCCAGCGTGTACAGGAATGGTATGAGAAGGTGAGAAAATGAAAAAGAGATATGCCCTATGCGGGGTCAGCGGCAGAGCATTGGGACAATTTGCAAAACCAATTCATGAGCTGTTCTCTCATAATTCAGAGGTTGTCGCTTTGCTGGATACCGATCCTGCACGATTTGAAGTATATCGCGCCCGTTTTCCTGAGCACACAGAAGTAGCAGTATATGGAGCTTCGGATTTCGGGGTTATGGTCGATGAGACGCGGCCTGACTGTATCATCGTGGCTGGCAGGGACGATACTCATGCCCACTATATTGTTGCCGCGTTGGAGCGGGATCTCGATGTTATCACCGAAAAGCCGATGACGACTACTGGAGCTGATGCCAGACGCATTCTGGAAGCAGAAGCAAGGAGTAAGGGCAACGTCATCGTAACGTTCAATTATCGGTATATGCCGATCCATATGCGCATCAAGGAATTGATTCAGAAGGGGAAGCTCGGTCGCGTCACTTCCATCGACCTTAACTGGTATATCGATACCCATCACGGCTCCAGTTATTTTAAACGGTGGAACCGTGAACGGGCATTCTCGGGCGGTCTGTCTGTCCATAAAAGTACCCACCACTTTGATCTGGTCCAGTGGTGGATCAATCAAAAGCCAGTTGAAGTTTTTGCCTATGGAGCACTGAACTATTACGGGGCTGAAGGTGAATGGAATCCGGCACAGGAGGACGGAAGACATTGCCGTACATGCCATGTCTCAGAAGATTGCGCCTATTATTCCCGCTGGACGTCCCGCAGTCGTCAGATCCGGGTACCGGATGACCATCTGAACCAGCTCGGTACAGCAAGCCAGCAGGAGTTTCCATACACTTCATACCGCCCCGACCAGTGTATCTTCGATTCCACCATTGAGATTGAAGACACGTATGCCGCAACAGTGAAATATAGTGGCGGCGCGCTGATGAGTTATTCGGTCAATTTCTCACTTCCTTACGAAGGGTACCGTTTGGCGATAAATGGCACGAAGGGCAGGCTAGAAACATTGGAGTATCATATGCCGGCCCGGACGCCTTTTCCCACACCCGTCCAGACGATCGATTACTTTCCGCTCTTTGGTTCAAAAGAAACGATCCATGTTGTTCATCGTGAAGGCGGACATGGAGGAGGAGATCCACTGCTGCTGGAGGATATTTTTCTCGGCGAAGATAAGAGACGCCCTTACCGAATTCTGTCTGGCGCTGAAGACGGCGCTTATTCCGTTGCCGCTGGAGAAGCAGTGTGGCGATCTGTGGAAGAGCATCGGCCTATTTCCATAGACGAAGTGCTGGGTGGTTGGAACAGCAGAGTGCCCACACACAAAGGGAGGGAGAAGTGACATGAGCAGACCTGTGTATTTTGAACCGGAGGAGAGTATGGCTTATCACAGTGGTGAAGACGTTATGCACGCCCTGATGAGCATTGCGGGAAGGTATATTGGCGCCAATCCTCCGCATCCCCCGGTCTACAGGGTAAGTAGATCAGGACTTGTGCGCAAGTCCGATGATCACCGCTATGATTTTCCATTGGAGGGTCTATTCCCCGACATGCAGAGAGGACAACAGGTCTATGCATGGGCCAAACTGTGGAGTGACAGTGATCAGGAATTTATTTTTCATATCACCTGCTTCGGACCTGTTAGGCTATATCATAATGGCGTGTTGATCTATGGTTCTGCACCTGAAGAGGAATATCCAGCGATTCCTGTTCTGAAACTGAAATGTGGACTGGTCAGAGGCTGGAATCATTTCGTTCTTGAATTCAAATCAGGGGAAAAGGGGGGAGGTGGCCAATTTGGCACTGGCTCCCGGAAGAACAAACCACTTCACTTCATTGTGCCTTCGCTCGAACGAGATGGGGAAGAAGGCTGGCTCTACAGCGAGCCTTTGGATTTTCCGTTGTCGGAAATTCCTTCTGGCCCCATGCGAGAGAAGGCCACTGGCGTTAACTGGTTGCCTCGGGAGGAAGACCCCGAGAAGGCATCGCCTTATGGACAGTTGGCACGGATGTATGGACTGACCAGCGGCATGTCTGCGTATGCATGGACGAAGATAGGTGGTACGAAATGTGGCAAGGAGACTGTGCTAATCTCTGGTGAGGCCTACAGCCCGATTGAATTCTCGGTGGAGGGCAAGGTGGTATTCCATCAAGAGCATGCCGGACGCTTTCGCTTCGAACTGCCATTGTCAGCTGGCGTGCAAGATCTGACAGCGAACTGTGTAGGTGGAGACCGGGATTGGGGATTCCGTATGGATGCAACTACAGATGAGATGTTGACACCCGCACTGGATGTGAAGGGGCGCAGAGGCAAGTGGCTGTACCTGGGTCCTTTTCAAGCGGAACAGGAGATTGATCTGGCTTCCTGCCAGAAGATGAAGCGGACTGCTCGTAGCGGAACAGGTGAAGAGGTATACTGGCGAACAGAGCTGCCAGACGGAGAGGTACGTCCATTTCTGGAAAATGAATGGTTCGGCCGATGGAACTATCCCCTGGGCGTCACGTTATACGGATTGCTTCAGCTTGGCAAAGCGGGTCAACGATCGGATATTCGAGATTACGTGCTGAATCACATTGAATTTGCCTCTTCACGTTTCAGCTACTCCTTATGGGACAGAGAACGTTATGGTGCAGCTGGGCTGAATAATCAGCTCTCCCATATCGACAGCCTGGACGACTGTGGATCTTTCGGCGCCACCATGTTGCTTGCCGATCGGGAACGCAAGTTGGACGGCGTTTCAGAGGCGGCAGCTCATATCGCTGACTATATTTTGCATCAACAGCCCCGTCTGGAAGATGGCACTTTATACCGCAAGATTGGTGTCTCCAGATCAATGGATAACACGATGTGGTGTGATGATCTGTATATGAGCATCCCGTTCCTGTGTAGATACGCCGAATGGTCGGGTGACGATAAGCTGCTGGATGAAGCGGCAAGACAGGTTCTTTTGTATAAAAAGTATCTGTATATTCCAGAGCGTCAAATCATGTCCCATGTATTCGATGTGAAGCGAGGTGAGCCAACAGGGACCCCTTGGGGCCGAGGCAACGGCTGGGTACTGTTCTCTTTGTCGGAGTTGCTGACGGCCCTTCCTCATGACCATCCATCCTATACAGTTCTCATTCAATTCTACAGGGAATTGTGTGAAGGGTACTTGGCATTGCAGGGCAGAAACGGACTGTGGCATCAGGTATTAACGGACCCGGAGTCGTATGAGGAAACCTCCTGTACCTCCATGTTCATCTATGCGTATGCCCGAGGGGTGCGAAAGGGTTGGCTTTTAGATCCGAAACCCTATGCACGAGCGGCGTATCAAGGGTGGAAGGGGCTATCGGAGCGCACAATTGATAAAAGGGGCAATGTATACGGCGTATGTCGTGGCTCCAGCTACTCCTTCACGAATCACTATTATAAGCATGAACTGGGTTGGAATCTGAATGATACCCATGGGATCGGCATTGTACTTCTTGCTGGACTTGAAACTATTGCCATGCAAGAATGGCAGACAAACATGCGGGTTTTCGCTGCGGAAAGGGTCGGAACACCGGAGAAATTGGAGAAATCATCTTTTTAGAGGGAGAAAATAGGCTGTTGGGCCGGGTCGTATTGGGCATATGGGAACGGTATAATATCGGTATATTGCATATGAGGTGGGATAATTGTGACCCTTTCCTTCTTAAAGTGGCTAAAATTCAATTTCACCAATACCCAGACCCGGCTGCTGCTGATTCTGACTGTTGTTGTCTTCATGATTATTATTGCGGTGGGGATGACGACGTATTATTCTTCCAAATCGGTGTTACAGCAGGAATTAAGTGAGCCGCAACACCAGATGCTGCGTATCAGCATGAATGATATTGATGAAGTGATCCGGGAAAGTGATCAGATTGCGGTGAAAATTGCACTGAACAGTAATGTATACCGATTTCTCACCAATGAAGTACAGGGATCATACCGCAATATTACGGAACTGGTACAATTTCTGGAAACCTTAATCAGTAGTACGTCTTTTATTAAGAGCGCTTACATTTTTGATATGAATCGAGAAAGCATTGTTGCCTTTCCACAAGGCTACAGCTCCAGCAAAGTTAATTTCCCGGATTCGGATTGGGTTAGCGTTGCCGATGAACTTGAAGATCGTCCCATGCTGGTCAAGCAACGTGAGATTTCCACATCTTCTGGTGTGTCCATGCCGCAAATTACACTTTACCGAAAAATAATGATCGCTGGCGAGTTGAAAGGGATTATCGCAGTTAATTTCAAGACAGAGAAGATGTTCGAGCACATGCTGCTCTCATCCGTCTCCGACCTTGACAGCCACCGGTTCATCCTCGACACCAACAACCAGCCTTTATATGATCTCGGCAATTATGCCGTCGGAGAGGAAGCGGTCAGTCATGTACTCACTCAACTGGATGGTGAAAAGCTTGGTGAGTTTAAACATGAAGGTAAGCTTTTACTGGCTTCACAGACCATTTCACCGTACACCGGATGGCGTTATCTGTCCGTGATATCACAAGACAGTCTCCTGGCTAATGCACAAAAGATCCGCAATATTGTTTTTATCGTATCTTTGTTGGCTCTTGTAGCAGGAGCGGTTACGATCACAGTTTACAATGCAGCTGCTTTTAGACCGGTAAGACGCATGAGACAACTGCTCAGCGGTTACGACCAGGAGAGAATCCATCCGGAGCAGATTGATCTGGAGAAAATAACGGGGCAATTGCTAACGGATCATGCTCAGCAGGCCATCAATCTCAGGCAGACCCTTCCGGAAGCTTCATCCAAATTTCTGACGGATATCTATAACGGACATATGACAGGAAGTCGGGAAATTAGCGAGAAATGGTGCCGTTATTTCAAGGATTGGAGCGATGAGCCACTCTCTATTGCCATGTTGTCGATTGATAATTATAAGGCCTGGTGTGAGCGTTTTACGAAGTCAGATCACTCCCTGCTGAAATTTGCCATTGGTAATATCATAGCTGAACTGTTGTCTGGACAATGGCGGGTGTTATCAGCCGATCTGGGCAGAGACCGGATGCTCGTGATGCTGCAACCGATTCATTCTGGCGGTAGCAAGAGCGTAGCGACAGCAATACGAGAGACGATTGGCATGATTCCTCGCTTGCTCAAGTTTCAGGTGTCGAGCGGTGTAAGCGGGGGGCACGACGGATTCATGCGACTTCAGCGAGCCATGCATGAGGCGGAAAGTGCGCTGGATTACAGATTCTACCTGGGGTATGAACGAGTTATTTCGTTTGAAGAGATCTCGGGTCTGCAACCAACCGAGAACACATTGGAAGAACTTGAATTCATGACTCAACTGACGGAGACCGTCGAAGCAGGCAGGGGTGAAGAAGCCCTGAGGACTTTTGACAAGATAGTTGGTCGAATGACCCACGAGCAATGGCATCCTTCATCAGCGCTGGCCTTTCTTGAAGCTGTTGCAGCTACACTTGAACGAATTCGCCTGAAGCGCGAGACAGAAGGTTTCGGACTCGAAATGGTGGATATGCAGACCATGCATCTGGAGGCTGTCTGTGAAGTGCTGCGAAGCCAGATCGAAGGTTTGGCAGAATGGTTCGGTAGTCTTATGCTCAGCAAGGATTTCATACTGTGTCAACAGATGATTGCATTTATGAATAACCACCTGGAAGACCCGGTAAGCATTCAGGAGATTGCCGAGCATGCCGGGATCGGAAGCAGTTTGGCAAGTCAGTTGTTCAAGCAGGAAATGGGTGATACCATCCACGGATATTTCACCAAGCTTCGCATGGAACGTGCCTGTGAACTATTGCTGGATACGGATTATAGAATTTCCGAGATCGCAACGATGGTGGGTTATCAGCATGAGAACAGCTTTATTCGTGTGTATCGAAAATACAAAGACATTACGCCGGGCAAGTATAGGGAGGTAATGCGAAGCCGCAGGGGTGTACTACGGGAATCATGACCCATACTTGGACCCAAAGAATGACAAGGAGGCAGAGCCATTGATGGATCGACAATCGGTCGTCACCAGGAATCATCCCGTATTAACGCAGCTTGAGCCCAGATCACCTTTATCTGTAGGTAATGGAGAATTTGCATTCAGTGCTGATTTTACGGGACTTCAGACGTATCCAGAACTGTATGAACTACCTCTTGGTACACAATCCAACTGGGGTTGGCATTATACGGGCGGTCATCATGTATTCGGAGATGAGGATATTGTCTATCAGGCATTTGAGACATATGGCCGCAAAGTGCCATACCCCATGAAGCCCGAAGACAAGGAAGAAGCCTATCATTGGCTTAGGCAGAACCCGCATCGAGTTCAGCTTGGACGCATTTCATTTCGTTTGCTAGGAGAAGATGGTCAGGAGACGGACGTCACCCATGTCGTTCCGGTACGTCAGGAATTGAATCTATGGACCGGAATTCTGCACAGTGAATTTACCGTTCAAGGGGAAGAAGTGCGTGTAGAGACAGCCTGTGACCCACGGCTCGATTGTATCGCCATTTGTGTACAATCCGAATTAATCCGTAAGCAACGTCTGCAACTTTTTGTTCTATTTCCAGCGCCCGATATGACACACCGGAGCTGGTCAAAATCAGTATTCCCCGACTGGAAGCAAAATGACAGACATTCTACTGTGCTGACATCGGTCACTTCGACTTCCGCATCGTTGAAACGTGTGCTGGATGAAGATGAGTATGCATTGGAATGGATCTGGGACGCAGGTCAACTGGAACAGACAGGAACTCATGAATTCACACTATCTCCCAAGGCCGTACCAGACTCGGACATTTGGTCGTGCAGTGTATCTTTTGCTGCACATAAGCCGGAAACCTTGCCAGCAGATACAGTGTTGCGATCAAGCTCGGTCCACTGGAATCAGTTCTGGAATGATGGCGGAGTGATTGATTTTGAAGGCAGTTCAGATCCGCGTGCCGCTGAACTGGAGCGTAGAGTAGTCCTATCCCAATTCCTGAGTGCGGTGCACAGTGGTGGGTCCATGCCACCACAAGAGACCGGATATATGTATAACAGCTGGTTCGGAAAAATGCATCTGGAGATGCATTGGTGGCATGCAGCGCATTTTCCGCTCTGGAATCGGACCGATCTGTTGTGCAAGAGTCTGGACTGGTACCTAACCATCTTGCCAGAAGCACACGAACTGGCACGCTCTCAAGGTTATGTCGGTGCGCGATGGCCCAAAATGGTGGGTTATAACGGGCATCAGACTCCGTCGCCAGTAGCTCCGGGATTGATCTGGCAGCAACCACATCCCATGGCACTAGCTGAGATGTGTTATCTGTCCCGGCCTGACCCTGCTATATTAACAAGGTATAGGGATATCGTATTTGAAGCAGCTGACTTTATGGTGTCCTATGCCCATTGGGATGGGAAAAGGCAAGCGTATGTGTTAGGTCCGCCGCTTATTCCTGCGCAGGAGAATCACGCCATGACCGATAGTTTGAATCCGCCCTATGAACTGGAGTACTGGAAATTCGGTTTGGAGATAGCCATCCTTTGGGCAGAGCGTTTGAATCATCCAGCCAATCCAGACTGGCGAACAGTGGCTTCGCACATGGCTAAACCTCGACATGAGAACGGAGTTTATCTCGCACACGAGAATTGTCCGGACACTTACACCGTTAAAAACCATGATCATCCCTCGATGGTTGGAGCACTTGGACTATTGCCAGGTTCATTAATCGATCCGGAGATCATGAGAAATACGTTGCTCAAGGTCAAAGAATGCTGGGACTGGGAATCCGCCTGGGGTTGGGATTTTCCGATGTGCGCGATGACAGCGGCCAGATTGAATGAACCAGAGCTTGCAGTGGATTTCCTGATGATGGATGCCACGAAGAACACGTATTTGCCTAATGGACACAACTATCAGAGAGCAGGGTTGTGGGCATATCTTCCCGGGAACGGTGGTCTCCTAACCGCTGTCGCCATGATGGCCGCCGGCTGGACAGGGGCAGGAGAACAAGCGAATCCGGGATTTCCACGGGATGGTAGCTGGACTGTGAAGTGGGAAGGTCTTCATCCTTTGATGTAATCATCAGAACGTTAAATCCGAATGAACGGTACAGATGGCATAATCCATCAGAAGGAGGATTTCGATATGGTTGGAACTTCGACAAAGTCAGTGACACAAGAACGGAGAATGTCTGTCAAAATAGCAGATACCTTGCTTTCCGAATGCCAGAATGGCAATCATCCCAAGATTGCAGGCAAATGGGGCTATGTGGGCGGGATGACGCTGATGGCACTGGGACGCGCCGCCGAATGGAATCAAGAATCCCGCTACGCGGAACTTGTCCAGCGTCACATGGATGACCTCATCGAGAATGACGGCACTATTCGGACCTACCAGTTGAATGATTACAACCTGGATATGATAAATGAAGGCAAAAATCTGTTCAACCAGTGGAAGAATTCCGGAAATGACAAATATGCTAAGGCAATTTTGCACCTGGTTGACCAGCTTAAAGGACAGCCACGGACAAGTGAAGGTGGATTCTGGCATAAGAAAATATATCCGTTTCAGATGTGGCTGGATGGCATTTATATGTCTTCCCCCTTTCTGGCGGAATATGCGAGCACCTTCGATCATCCCGAGAGCTTCGATGAAGTGGCACGTCAGATTTTGTTGATCGAGCGAAAGACCCGTAATCCGCGTAATGGCCTACTCCACCATGCCTGGGATGAGAGCAGGGAACAACGCTGGTGCGCTCAAGATACTGGTCGATCCGTTCATGTTTGGGGCCGGGCCATGGGATGGTATACAATGGCCGTAGTAGATGCACTGGAGCACTTTCCCGTGGATCACCCACAGCGCGGACAGATTATGGGCATATTTGAACGAATGGCATACGCGATTGCTCATGCTCAGGATCATGATAGTGGACTCTGGTACCAAGTGATGGATCAGAACGGGAGAGCCGGCAATTATCTGGAAGCCTCTGCTTCCTGTATGCTGACCTATGCACTCGCGAAAGGCCTTCGGTTACATTATCTGGCTGAACTGGACCGTGAAGTCGTTGATCATGCCTATGCTGGAATATTGAAGCAGTTAGTCACTGAAGATGAAAAAGGGGTGCATCTGCACCACATCTGTCATGGTGCCGGACTCGGTGGGAAGAAGTATCGGGACGGTTCTTATGAATATTACATCAGTGAACAGGTCGTTAGCGATGTGCAGATGGGCGTAGCCCCATTCTTGCTAGCCAGTATTGAGATGGAGAGACTTAGGGCGGAAAAAGCGTGAACCAACACACTGATCACACAGACACTACAGGCATACGGCCGGACAGGAACAAGTTGTTGCTAAAATATCCTTCTTCCTGGTGGCAAGGGTTGTGGCGAGAAGCGCTTCCTTCCGGAAACGGTAAGCTTGGTGCTTCAGTGCAAGGCGGAATTCAGACGGAAACTGTGCTCTTGCAGCACAGTGAATTATGGCATTGGGGGCGCAAAGATGAACTGCCCGATGTCAGTCATACCTTATCAGAAACCCGTAAGTTAATGGATGAGGAACGATATTTGGAGGCAAGCTGGCATCTGACCCGTACACTGCAAGCAGAAGGTTATGCGTCCAAGTTGTCTTCACGATACCCACTGGCTACAATGACGGTGGAAATGAAGTGTAATAACGCTTTTCGCAAATATCGGCGGGAACTGGATATGGACACAGGGGAAGTTCAGGTCCGCTGGCAGGACGGAAGTGACAACTATACAAGAAGTCTGTTCGTCTCACGTGCAGACGATTGTGTTGTCTATGAGATCGAGACTCATAGAGTGAAAGATGGAACAAGTGCGCAGGGAACAGGTTCGGCTGAGCATTCATCGCTGTCGGGGACAATAGGCCTGCAATTCCCGCAGGGCGACAGGGTGAGAGAAGATGAGGAGTTCAACGCACTAAAGTCGTCTATAACGATAAGAATTGATCGGGATGATAGTGGAGACTATCTGTGCTATGGCGGGCAAAATGACGATGGACAGGACTACGGAGCGGTGCTGCGACTGATCCAATTGAACGAAATACCTGGTGCGAGTCATGATCAACAAAAGGAAAGCGAACCTAACGAAGATATGCTTAGCAGGCAACTTCATTTCCATATCTCTGGAAAAGTGCTTGTGCTTGTTAAAATGTTTGCTACGGGCAGACGAGCGCAGGAATGGACACGGTTAAAGCAGGAACTCGCATCGCTTGAGAGCGACTACAATACGTTGCTGGATCGGCATATCTCACTGCATCAACCGTTGTTTCGGTCCGCTGAGCTTGATCTGGGTGATAAAACGGATGACGGGCGCTGTAATGAAGACTTACTTCTGGAAGCCTATGAAGGTGAAGCACCTACAGGGTTTGTGCGCAAGATGTGGGCCTATGGTCGATATCTATTTATCAGCGGAACCTCTGAATATAGCGGATTGCCATTTGGATTATACGGCTTGTGGGGTGGTGATTATCGCTTGATCTGGGGTCACAATATGGCGAATGAGAATGTGCAAATGATGTATTGGCACACTGACGTAGGTGGTTTATCCCATCTGAATCGTTCGTTGTTCCGCTATTACAACGGATTAATGGATGACTTTCGCGACAATGCTCGCAAGTTATATGGCTGCCGAGGAATTTACATTCCCGCTGGAACAACACCGGGTATCGGTGTGCCTAACCAGATTGTTCCGGTAATTATGAACTGGACCGGAGCAGCAGGATGGATCGCCAGACATTATTATGCACATTATCAGTTCACTGGAGATAAGCAGTTTCTGCTCGAGGAAGCCCTGCCCTTCATGAAGGAGGCCCTTCAGTTCTATGAAGATTTTCTGGTGCTGGGTGAAGACGGAAAATACAAGATATACCCGTCTGTTTCGCCAGAGAATACACCTGAGAATTTTATGCCTAAGCATGGACAGCCACTGGCGCATCCTATGCCTACAGCCATTAATGCCACCATGGACATTGCTATTATTAAAGAACTGCTACAGCATGTCATTGCAGCCAGTCGACTAACTGGAGTACATACGACTAAGATTCCGTGCTGGGAAGCCATGCTGGAGCATATGCCCGACTATTTAATTGAAGCGGAGGGAGCTGTGAAAGAATGGCTGCATCCTGCGTTTGAAGATCGACGTGATCATCGTCATCTTTCACACCTGTATCCTGTTTTTCCAGGACAGGAGCTCACCCGTGAAGAACAGCCAGAACTGTTCCAAGCGTTCGAGACAGCAGTTGATCAGCGAAGGCTTGGTGCTCAGAGTGGTTGGTCCCTTACACATATGTCGTCCATATATGCTCGACTTGGCAATGGTGAGCGGGCGCTGGAAAGTCTCGATATTCTTGCGCGCTCCTGTGTTCTGAGTAATGGGTATACCTTGCATAATGACTGGCGTAATATGGGGGTATGTATGTCGATGCCCGCTGCTCCGATTCAGCTGGATGCCAATATGGGCTGGGTTAATGCAGTACAGGAAATGCTGCTCTATGTGTCAGAACAATGGATCAAGTTACTGCCAGCATTGCCAAAACGGTGGACACAAGGTTCCATTCGTGACTGGTGCATACCAGGAGGTAGAATGTCCTGTACATGGAACCGGAACTCGGGCTTCTTCCGGGCAGAACTTGTCGCGGACCGGCGGATCAATACGAAGCTTCATATTCCTGAATGGGTGAACGGATGCGTGATGCTCAGCAAAAGTGCCTGCTTATGTGAACTTGATGATAATGGCATCTATGAGCTTGAAATTGAAGTTGGTGGGGAACTAGTACTGGAGCAGTTAGCATCTGGACATATGCAATAAAAAGTCCACATTAGGCGCCTTTTCACGTAGCAATTATCAGTTGCTGCGAATACTTTCAAAGTACTGAACAGACTGAAGAGCAAAACAGCGGCACTCAAAGACTTATTTTCCAGTCTAGAAGTGCTGCTGTTTTTGTGATAAGGGGATGTAATGGCTCGTCAGGTTATGATTCATCTGCGGTTCGATTGGCCTTCACATATTTAAGTTGCGCAACGATGATGACGCTAATGATTACCAGCAGGAACCACGAACTAATTTTGCTAAAGCTAACCAGTTGCCAGGCATCATGCTGATCAGGATATTTCCAGCCATTGAAGAAGGTAGCGATATTCTCAGCAGTCCAAATGAAGAAACCAACAATGATAAAAGCAAGCGATAAGGGCATTCGATAGGTCGTTGCTCGTACCCGGTAAATAATCCAGGTTTTCCAGAAGACGACGAATACAAGCGCCGTCAGCCACCAGCGAAAATCGGGCATAAAATGATGAGTGAAAAAGTTAATATAGATGGCTGCTCCCAGCAGCATGGAAGGTGCAAAACCAGGCCATCCCGTCATGTCCATTCGCAGTCTTCGCCACACCTGACACATAAAACTGGCTACACTTGCATACATGAATCCGCTATAAAGAGGGACACCCAGGATTTTGGTGTAAGCTGGCTCAGGGTAAGACCAAGATCCCATCCATACTTTATAAATCTCCAGCACCAGGCCTATAATGTGAAATACACAGATGACCTTAATTTCATCCCGGGTTTCCAAGCCGCTTCGATACATCAGGTACTGCACAGCAAGTAATACAAGCAGAATGGCATCATACCGATGAAGGAAAGGAATAGGAATTACGCTGGACAGGGCCAGTGTACCAAAGATCGCTACGGGAAATATGCAGCTCATGGCCTGATGATAGCCAAAATGAAGTAGTTGTATTAGAGATTTCAAGTTGAGATAAACTCCTTTCCAAACATGTTGGAGCAAGATTCACTTAAGATTTAAGGTTCTTCATCACGGGCGTTTTTGCCTACACTTTATAATATAGATATGATCCATGAATAAAAAGAGAAAAAAACGCGCAAATCTGTTCTTGTTTTCAAACTGGAATCATCATGAGAACGCTCTATAAGAGGCGATAGGGTCACTCCATGTATATTCTCTTCTGGTTATGTTAAAATGAAATTCGTACAATTACATTAGACAAGGAGGCCGCTATGCAACCGATTAAACCTCAAGATATTCAGCTCCGGATCAATGAACTTGTGGATCAGGACTTATACGTACACCTCGAACTCACGTCTGGAGCGTATGCGCATCACTATGACAGTTCGAAGCACCCAGCATCGGCATTCATTACTAATGCGGCCATACGATATACGCAGGGGTCCATTTCAGGTACGGGTCCATACCGGGTTGGTCTGAAAACCACTCAGGGATGGATTTACGCCGAGGGCCTTACACATATTGACGAACAGGACCAAGAAAGACTGATTCTGGCTGGTCACGATACCCAAGGTAAACTAGTTGTGGCGTTACAATTAAGCCGAGAGATGTTCTGATGAAAGCGGAGGATTGAATAACCATGAATACTATACACAATGAGCATGAACGAATCTTGGTGGTGTATCCACACCCGGATGATGAAGCTTTCTCAGTGTCCGGAACATTAGCCAAGTACATAGAAGGTGGCTCTCACGTTACCTATGCTTGTCTAACACTGGGCGAGATGGGACGCAACATGGGGATTCCTCCTTTTGCTAACCGCGTCACATTGCCTCAGATCCGTAAACAAGAACTGATTGAAGCTTCAGCAGCCATTGGAATTCAGGATTTAAGAATGCTTGGTTTCCACGATAAAATGATCGAATTCGAAGACCCGCAACTACTCGACGATAGTATCATGGCACTGATCAAGGAACTGAATCCATCCCTTGTGATTACCTTCTATCCAGGGTTCAGTGTACATCCCGATCATGATGCGACGGGAGAAGCCGTCATTCGGACGATTAGTCGTCTTCCTGTAGGAGAGCGTCCATTGGTTCATTGCGTTGCATTTGCCCACAACCAGGAACAATTCATTGGTAAAGCGGATGTAATCGTTGATGTATCCGGATTTTTGAAACAAAAAATGGCGTCGATCCGCGCCCACCGTTCACAGTTTCAGGCAGCCGAGCTTGTCGGGGATCGAGAGTTGAATTCAGAAGAGATCCAAGCCCGTTTTGGCAGAGAAACATTCTGGACCTACCCATTTGCCTAACACCATTACGTAGAAGTCGCCAATTGGCGGCTTTTTTTTGTTTACATCACAATATCGACACAAAAATGTAGTGTTTATAGCCTGATTGAGCTATATGGAATAAATATCATTTTAAGTACACTGTGATCAGGATTGTGATAACGCTTCATTTATTACATTGCTTCAATGGATGAGGAACATGGAGAGTTGATTTTAAGTGGAATGGAGGGATGGTGTGTACAACCAACGTATATTTTGGATTAATGTAAGACCCGTTGAATACATTGCCACAGCAATAAGCAACTGTAACAAGAAGCCGGAATTGCGCGGTTTGAATCATGAGTAATCCTTGGGCAGGATTGGGTGCATTCGACAGCTGTAAGAAGAGTCGGGTTACGGGATTGATTTTTCTAATTGGAATGATGATGCTCCTACTATCCCTTCCGCACGGTGCAATCATGGCCTCCGCCGGACCTCGTGATCTCATTCCCCTTCAGTCTATGATTGACCGTTCTGCACCTGGAGAAGTCATTGAGCTTGCATCAGGTCGTTATTCTGGACCCGTGACGATTGACAAAAACATCACCATTCAGGGTGATCCTGCGGTCATAGTTGTTAATGCGGAAGCCACCTCTACGATAATGATTCGCTCGGATGGGGTGAAATTGAGCGGTTTTACAATTGAACATGATACGAATGAACAGACTGCAGCGATTCAGGTTGAAGGAGAAAACAGTGAGATCACGGATCTGCATATTCAGACCCAGGGGTATGGGATGATTATCCGGAATTCGAGTCAGGCAACGATTCAACGGAACAGCATTACGTGGGCCGGGTCTGATTCGGCTTCCAGTGGCCAGAAGGGCAATGGCATTGATCTGTACAACTCCCATGATAGCTTCATTGAAGCCAATGAGATCACCGGCATGAGGGATGGAATCTATTTGGAGAACAGTCGCAAGTCTACCGTTCGAAATAACAGGCTGTTACATACAAGGTACGGCATCCACTGTATGTACATTGACGGCTCTTCTGTCATGGACAATACCGGAGAGGAGAACATGACAGGTGCCATGATCATGGGCGTCAAGAATACGGTTATATCGGGCAATTCTTTTCGCAAACAAAGTACTAATGTACATTCCCAAGGGATTCTGTTGTATGACGTACATCAATCCTCTGTTCACAACAATGTAGTGGAAGGTAATCGTGTCGGCATGAATATTGCAGAATCGTCAGGAAATGAGATACATGACAATGCGTTGCTTCGGAATTTTGTTGGCATCCAGCTTGTTCTGGCAGAAGCTAATGAGTTTACACGTAACCGAATGGTGTCTAATGTCATTGAAGCTTCGGCACTGGATAGCCCGAATAATGTCCTGATGGAGAATTACTGGGACTCCTTTCAGGGGCTCGATCTGAATCAGGATGGAATCAGTGAAATTTCCTATGCCATCAATCCTTTTTATGAGCAACTGGTCAGTCGAAATTCTGCGTATCAGCTCTTTTTTCAATCACCGGGTATGGTCTTTCTGAGTGACTTGTTTACAGAAGGCAGAGAACAATGGACTACCGACAAATCGCCACGAATGAGCATGGATACGGAATCTGATCTGCACATGTCAGTGGAAAGGGCAGCAGGTTCCAAGTTGGTGTGGATGTTCGGGTTAGTTCTGTTGGGTATGGCAACTTTTATAATCATCTATATGGGGGTATTACGAAAATGAACAAAAGTTCGAACAGAAGATGGTCCATGGTTATGGTACTTATGTTTGGCATGGTATTGTTAACCGCTTGCGGAACTAAATACGCGGCATTGCCGATTAATGAAGACGTGGATATCTGTGCGATCTGTAAAATGCAAGTGAAGGACGATGCATATGCAACACAGCTCACTACGAAAGACGGCCAAAATTACAAGTTCGATGATATCGGGTGTATGAACCAGTGGAAAACAGAAAATGGCACAGATAACATCGGCATGGACTATGTACGTGATTACAATGACAAGGAATGGATTGAATACAGCAAAGCCACGTATGTATACGATGCTTCATTGCGTACGCCCATGGCATATGGAATTCTTAACTTTAAGGACAAACCTTCGGCTGAAGCTTTCATTGCAGAGCAAGGTGTTGGAACCATTATGACCGCTGAGGATCTTGCCTCCCATGACTGGAAACAGAACACAGAGAATATGGACATGATGGGTGAACATGGGCATGATGAGCACGGACATGGTGAAGAAGGAGATGGTAATGAGATGCATCAGGAAGGTGAGATAGAAGAAGAGTCAGGCCACTAAGTATGACAATAGAAAATGGTGATCAATGATGTCAGATATGATACAGATTGCAAGACGAGAAGTGAAAATGGGATTTCGCAATCCTTGGGCGTATTCGTTTCTGATCCTTTTTTGCACCTTTAGCTTAAGCTTGTTACTGCTGAATTCGCAGAATCTGGTTGAAGGATATTCGGGCACCACAGGTTCCATGTTGAATCTCATTCTCTACCTTTTGCCATTAATGACGCTATTCCTCGGTTCCTTCTCACTAACATCCGAAAAGGAAGACGGCAGTTGGCAACTCCTATCCACGTATCCCATCGGCACGATGTCTTTTATTGTGGGCAAGTATCTTGGGCTGTCGATTGTTTTAATCACCATTGTTGCGTTTGGATACGGCCTGATGGGGGTCATTAGCGGAGTAATCGGGAATCCATTGGATACCATGACATATCTTCTTTTTCTGGCATTTTCCTGTGGACTGGTGTTGTTATTCCTAACTCTGGCGCTATTTATCGGTTCGTTGTCGCGCAATCGGTGGCAGGCGTTAACGATCTCGGTGACCGTATGGTTTTTCGCTGTTATTGGGTGGCCGACCTTATTGCTCTCTGTGCTGGGACTGATGCCTTATCTGTGGGTGAAACCGCTACTGATTATACTAACGCTCATCAATCCGGCAGAGCTGGTGCGATTGTTTGTAGTCATCAAACTGGGAGGCGGCTCCATTCTTGGACCAGAATATTATCGATGGGTGGAGTGGGTGCAGCAACCAAGTGGCAGTTGGATCTTCATCGGGATATGCCTGTTCTGGATAACCTTCTCTATCTTGGCGGTATATGCGATCTGGGAGAGGGGGCGTTCTCATGGATAAAGTAGGGCTCGAAGTGATAGGATTGTGCAAATCCATTAAAAAGCAACCCATTGTTGAGGATATTTCCTTTCATTTGACTTCTGGACAAGTCCTTGCCCTCTGTGGAGGGAATGGCGCAGGAAAGAGCACGGTACTGCGTATGATCGCTGGAATTCTTCGGCCTACCTCCGGTGAGGTTGCGGTGAACAATGTGCGATGGTTGAAGGAACGCAAGCGTTATTCAGAGCAGATTGGATATATGCCGGACGATTATCAATTTAATCAAGGACTGAGTGCGGAGGAAATGCTTCTGTTCTGGGCTTCTCTGAGGAAAGTTCCCAAGGAGAGAGTACAGGAAGTACTGACCATGGTAGGTTTGGAAGATCAAAAGAAAAACCGGGTTACGACCTTCTCCAAAGGCATGCGCCAACGTGTGTTATTCGCCCAGGCTGTGCTGTCGAAACCTCCACTGCTCATCATGGATGAGCCAACAAATGGATTGGACCCATTTTGGATGCAGGAATTAACTCAGCTGCTCAAGGGAATCAAACAGGATGGTCACATGGTCGTGTTCTCAACCCATCAGTTGGAGATCGCGGACGACATTGCGGATCAGGTGATATTCATGAACCATGGACGTAATGTTGGAGAGGGCTCCACTCACGACTTTCGTGATCAATTTGGTTCGCTCCATGCAGCATTTCATCAAAGTCTTGGTTTAAAGTGAAGGTGAGTTTATTGCAGAAGAACAGTTTTAAAAGCAGACGTACATTTACAATTATGATTGGTGTGATCGCATTGTTAGCAGGTACATGGGCCATTTTCGAAAATGTGTCGACACCCGAATCTGGGCGTGGCATCTCTATTCAAGCAGGTGCAAAAGCCCCTGAGTTCACAGCGGTTAATTCAGCAGGCGAACAAATCAAGCTATCCGATTATCGGGGCAAAGCCGTCATGATTAACTTTTGGGCTTCATGGTGCACCCCCTGTGTAAGGGAGATGCCGCTCGTTCACCAGATAGCTCAGAACTATCAGAACGACGTGGAAACCCTGTTTGTTAACGTGGGGGAATCGAAGGGCACGATCCGTGAGTTTATGGATAAGCAGGCGTTTGATTTTCCGGTGATCATTGATGTGACGGGCAACATATCAGGTATGTATCGTATAACGGGTTTGCCCGCAACAATGGTCATTGATAGGGATGGGGAGTTCCGTCACATACTGCTCGGTGAACTGACCGAAGATATACCATTGCAACAATGGTTGGAAGAGAGTATTTAGGTGTAAGCGTTGGATGGTGAGAAAAGGGGAAGGAACGCCAGAGATTACCATGTTACAAGTGAAATGAATTTACGTTAAAATCACCTACAAAAAGTAACCAATAAAAAGCCGAACACCCATTTAACAAGGGGGTGTCCGGCTTTAATTTTGAAGTTATGCTGCTTCGCAGCCGATTACAATACAGCAGCTGAAGCGTGATTGTTACGAGCGATTCTGGTTGCGTCAACCATGTTACGCAGGGAAGCAACCGTTTCTTCCTGTCCACGGGTTTTCAATCCGCAGTCCGGGTTAATCCAGAACAGCTTCGGATCAAGAACACGCAGGGCACGTTCAATCATGCTGCTCATTTCATCTACACTCGGAACTCGTGGGCTGTGGATGTCATATACGCCAAGACCGATACCGAGCTCATACGTATTTTCTTCAAAGCTATGAATCAGTTCACCGTGACTACGGGATGTCTCAATGGAGATAACATCCGCATCCATAGCTTCAATGGAATCAATCATGTCATGGAATTCGCAATAGCACATATGCGTATGGATTTGAGTCGTTTCATGCACCGTGCACGTGGAGATACGGAACGCTTTGACTGCCCAAGCCAGGTAATCGGCTTGTTCATTTTCTTTCAGCGGAAGCCCTTCACGAACAGCCGGCTCGTCAACCTGGATCATGCCAATACCTGCCTGTTCAAGTGCCTCGACTTCCTGTCTCAACGCATACGCCAATTGATAGGCAATCTGCTCACGAGCAATGTCTTCGCGTACGAATGACCAGTTCATGATGGTAATCGGGCCAGTCAACATGCCTTTGACAGGACGCTCAGTCTGCGATTGGGCATATTTCGTTTCTTCCACCGTCATTGCACCCGTAAATGCAACATCGCCGAAGATAATAGGTGGCTTCACACAACGTGAACCATACGATTGTACCCAGCCGAACTGTGTAAAGGCAAAACCGGCAAGTTTCTCGCCAAAGAATTCAACCATGTCGGTACGCTCAAACTCACCATGCACCAGTACGTCAATTCCGATCTCTTCCTGAATCTTAATCCAGATATCAATCTGCTCCCGGATGAAGGCAGCATACTGTTCGTTGTTCAACTCGCCCTTACGCCATAATTGACGTGCTTTTCTGACTTCAGCAGATTGCGGGAAACTACCAATCGTTGTTGTCGGGAAGAGTGGTAATTGCCATTTGGCCTGTTGGGCTTCATGACGCTCTGCAAAAGGACGGGAGCGCTCTGGCTGTTGAACACTGATGGAAGAAACGGCTTTCTGTACAGCGGTACGGTTCCGATCTTCGGATTGCTGAAGCGCCAGAAGAGGAAGCTCTGCTTCGTTAATTTTAGCGGTAATCTCTGCACTTGGTGAAGATAAGGCTGTAGTCAAAAGAACAACCTCATCCAGCTTTTCATCTGCAAATGCCAGAGCATTCTTCAGTTCGGTTGTAAGCTTTGCCTCCCGTTCTGTCGTTACTGGCACATGCAGCAGGCTGCAGGATGATTGCACGATGATACGTTCAGGCGTCACGAACTCAGTCAGTTCATTCAGCAATTTTAGTTTTCCTTGAAGGGAAGCTTTCCAGATCCCACGTCCATCAATAATACCTGCACCGAGCACTTTGTCTGCTGGGAAACCGGAAGTCCGAATAGATTGTGTGTTACCAGAGAGTCCGTGTACAAAATCAAGTCCTACACCTTGAACTGGCAGTGCAACAATATCGTTGTAGTTTTCGACAGATTCAAAGTACGTTTGCAGCATGATATTCAGGCCTGGAACGGCTGCGGCAAATGCTTTATATATTTTATTCAGACGCTGTACGTCTTCATCGTTTAATTTGGTTACCAGAATAGGCTCGTCGACCTGCACCCACTGAACGCCTTCGCTTGCAAGTTCTTGAAGCAATTGAGTGTAAAGTGGCAGCAAGCGGTCCAGCCAAGCGTCTGTCTCGGATTTATCATAGCCTTTGGAGAGCTTCAGGAAGGTTAACGGTCCAACGATTACCGGTTTGCCTTCAATGCCGAGTTTTTCTTTTGCTTCACGATAAGCGAGAAGTGGTTTGTTCTCCGTCAGAGTTGGGGAAGCCCCGTCCAGTTCAGGTACTATGTAGTGATAGTTGGTGTTGAACCATTTTGTCATTTCGCTTGCTGCGGCATCTTTTGTTCCTCGGGCAATGCCATAATATACGGACAACGGAACGGAACCACCATCATAAGCAAAACGTTTAGGAATAATGCCAAACATCACAGCCGTATCCAGGATATGATCATAATAGCTAAAGTCATTCACCGGAATGATGTCGATGCCTTTCGCTTGTTGCTTGCGCAAATGATCGATACGGATCTCTTGCAAACGTGCGTGAAATTCTGATTCTTCCAGCTTGCCTGCCCAGAACGCTTCCAACGCTTTCTTCCATTCCCGATCAGCACCAATACGCGGATATCCCAATACACTACTCTTTGTCATCGTTTAAAACCCCTCTGCTTTTATGTTACACAAAATTTATCACAGATCCGGAGTTATAATGTAATTCCATTAAATTATACCTAGTTATAGCCTGGGGCTATATCAGAAAGTATGTTCAGCATGAAGTATGAACTTGAAGAAGTCATTACGTTTGAAATAGATATCACTAATGTTACAATGGTTAACTAAGTTCATACGAATGATTGAAAGGAAGGCGGTACGCATGAATCTGTATCATATCCAGTCGACCGTGCATGGAATCAACAGAGTAACATCCTTTTTGGAAGACAATTATATTGGAATCGCTTGGTCAGGTACAAGGGATCTGGAGGAAACGCCCCCGGAGCTATGGAAGGAACAGTTGGTTCAACACTATAGCTTGGATGAAGCAGAATTGGCGACCACACTCGCGACACTACATATGTTTGCTAACCTCATGCAGGATGGAGATTATGTATTAATTAGCGATGATGAATGGACGTATGTTGGAGATATCGGGGATTATTATTACGACGATTCCGCTGGCTCAGAAAACGACTTGATCTGTCACCGTCGCGGAGTGACATGGTTGGGTCGTATTCCTCGCGCTGAGCTGAATGACAAAGTGCAGGCACTGCAGAATGATTCAGCCATCCTTGCGAAGTTTGAGTATCCCATATCACAAGCACAGCTGGATCGAGGTCTTGCAGTCAGTATAACAGCCGAAGCAACGAACTCTCTCTCAACAGGGGTAGATGAAGCCACGATTCAGACAGCTCTCCAGGTGCTGAGAGAAGCGTTACACAGTGAAGAAGAAGAGGTGCGAATTCGTGCGGCTACAGCCATTTTGCAGTATGCCAAACCATAGGAAGACTATGTTAAGACTAAGAATGGTTACTGGGTTTAGATAGTAACCATTTGCGGATCAGCAATTTCAATATTTATAAACCTTGAGAAAGTTCTGAGATCTGTTCCTTTACATTCCTATGAGTTAGTCCACCGTGATAACAAACCACAGATGAAATGTCGAGTTCCATATACTTCTTTAAGGAGCAACGAGCCGTTTCGATATCCAGTGTAGTAGGTTCATGAATGCCTCCAAGCCTGCCGTCTACACTGTACATTGAATCTCCGGCGATGAGCGTCTTGCTGCCCGTCAAATATAGACTGATATGACCTGGCGTATGACCAGGTGTATGAATAACGCGAATTCCACCACAAAACGGCAGTTCCTGACCATCAGTCACCGTTTCATTTACTTTTCCCTTAGGAGGATGCTCAAGGTGACCGTCTTTGAGAAGAGGGAGCTGTCCCTCAATATATGGCTTATCCAGCTCATGCGCATATATCTTGACTTGTGAGCCACACTCTTTCAAAATCTCGGGAAGACAGCCGATATGGTCCACATCCTGATGCGTCAAAATCACTGCTTTAAGTTGGCTGATCGGCACACCAATCTTTCCGAGTGCGATACACAAATCGTCATATTGTCCAGGGAAACCGGTATCAATTAACACAACCATTTCTTCATCCCATATCAGAACAGGGTGAATCAAATTCCCCTTAAAATCAAGCTGAAGCATTTCTATTCCCTTTGAAATTTCCATAATATCAGACCTCCATGAGTTGGATTTCATATTTATCGTTGCTCATTACATTTCTTATGTAAACGAATAAAGACGGCAATAAGATACGTTCGGGTATTTATAGGGTGTACTTATAGAAATATTCAATGAATGGGGGAATTGACGCTTGCAGTTGGGAATGATAATTTAGATATATCATTTAAACCAATAAGTCCAATGAGATAAAGGGGGTATGTGGGATGACACATATCGTGCATGCAGCAGCTGAAGATATTCGGAGCGAGGATTCGCTGTTATTGATCAAGGAACTGAGTGAAGAACTGGGTTTGTTATATGGCGGTGATGGAACTGCAGGATTTCAACTGTCAGATGTTGAGGTGCCACGTGCAGCCTTTATCGTTGCCAGGATCGACGGGTATCCGGTTGGTTGCGGAGCACTTAGACCCCTTGATGAAACATCTGTAGAAGTTAAACGCATGTATACACGCAGTGGTTACCGCCGTAAAGGGATTGCCCAGGCTATATTGGCCGAGGCAGAGCGTCTTGCGAACGAACTTGGTTATACCAATCTGAAACTGCAAACAGGTCCCTTGCAACCAGAAGCTGCAGCGCTGTATGAGCGTGTAGGGTATTATCGAATTCCTGTTTTCAGTGGCAATTGGGACAGAGTGTTGGCCTACCAGAAAGATCTGGTACACGAAAAAGTATAATTCTACGAAACACAAGATAAAAGTAAAAAAGTCGCCGATTGGCGACTTTTTGCATTTTAACATACTCCATTTACTCCAATTATCTCATCTGAAAATATAGACAAAAGCGTTCAATCCGTTGCGTTATTATTGATCAATGAAGGTTCTTGATGTTGGACACCCCATTCGCATAGTCCTTCCAAAACGGGCAATAACGTTTCAGCTTTGGCTGTCAGACGGTACTCGACTTTAGGAGGGACTTGGGGATATTCTTTCCGTTCGACCATACCATCTGCTTCTAATTCTTTGAGTTGTGAACTCAGTGTTTTATACGTGATGGCGCCGATCTGTCTTTTAAGTTCATTGAAGCGGACAGGCTGGTTCTCAGCCAGTAGATACATAATCACCATTTTCCATTTGCCACCAATGACAGACAACGTATATCCAAAAGGGGTATCTTGAATGTTTTTAACTTTACCGTGGTATTCAGTCATACTCATCATTTACACTATCCTTCCGGGTAGTACCTATCATAAAAGACCGTACTATTTATTTGTTTGGGCTCAGTTTATACTAACCTTACTTTGAAGTAAAGGAGATTTACGATGACTCAACAAACAATACGTTGTCATGTTTGGCGGTGACTGATTGGTTGAACAAGCCCCGTTTGCTTATTTAAATGAACGATATGGCGGAGAACTTGGTTTGATATGGATTGATGCCCATGGTGATTTGGTTAGATACGAGGGCTATGATAAAGGTCATACTTTACCGCGCTTGAGAACCTTCTTGGGGAAGGCGATCCGGAGTTTGCCAAACATGTGAGTGTCCCCTTGAAGCCCGAACATGTCTTCATGGCCGGGTTGACAACCCCCACGGAACAGGAAACCGAAGTAATTCAAAGATTGGGTATCCGAACGGCTGGAACTGCAGAATTAACCGATGGCATGGATTCGATTAAGAAGTGGATTACAGAAAACGGCATCAAACACCTGGTAATTCACCTTGATCTGGATGTGCTTGATCCCAATATGTTCCGTTCATTGTTATTCGCCAAACTAGGGGAACCTTATGTGTTTTCACCAGCGGGAACCATGCAAATACATAGGATAATAACAAGAATATATCAGAATACTGATATAAGGAGTCAAAATATAGGAAGATTACAGATAGAAATATCAATATTATTATATGGGTGGTTCGACGAGAATCAGAAATTAAACAAACTGAGGAGAGACACCCAGATGGTCACGTTATTGTTAATCATTATTTATCTCGCATTTATAGCGCTGGGATTACCGGATGCTTTACTTGGCAGTGCCTGGTCCGTTATGAAAAACGATATACATGCGACAACAGAAATGGCTGGTTACATATCGCTAATCATTTCATTTAGTACAGTAGTGTCCAGTCTGTCCGCCAGCCGATTGTTACACCGATTCGGAACGGGTAAAGTCACATTATTCAGTATCCTCTCAACAACGATTGCGCTGTTGGGATTCTCATTCTCTGAGAATTTTGTGTTTTTACTGATTCTGGCGATCCCTCTCGGCTTAGGTGCAGGTTCAGTGGATGCGGCACTAAGTAATTATGTAGCATTACATTTCAAGGCCAAGCATATGAACTGGTTGCATTGTTTCTGGGGAATTGGGGCAGTGACAGGCCCACTCGTTATGGCATATTGGCTGAATCAAGCAAACAACTGGCGTGCAGGATACGTTACTGTGGGGTTGATTTTGCTTGGGATCGCGGTGATTTTATTATCAACTTTGTCTCTATGGAAGATTTTTGAGAAGGGCAGAGTAGAGGGTTCAGGTGATGAGAAGAAACGCGTAAGTAACCGTGAGGCCATACGTATCCCCGGCGTGAAAATGTCGATGCTTGCGATGCTCTGTTACAACGGTTCCGAAACTGCTGCCGGTCTGTGGATGGCTTCTTTCTTCATTGTTAGCAAAGGAGTTTCTCCAGGTACTGCCGCAGCATTATCCTCCCTATTTTTCATTGGCATTATCTTGGGACGCGTAATTTCAGGTTTTCTTTCGACTCATGTATCCAGCAAAAATCTCATCAGATATGGTGGAATCGTTGGATGCTTCGGATTAGTTATCCTGGTTATGCCGATTCCTTACTGGATTGCTGCAGGGGCTTTATTTATCGTGGGATTGGGCGGAGCACCGATCTATCCGAGCATTGTTCATGCGACACCGGAACGCTTCGGTGAGAAGGCATCCCCAAGTGTAATTGGACTTGAAATGGCCAGTGCCTATACGGGTTCAACACTCATCCCGTTAGGTATGGGACTCATAGCCAGCCAATGGGGAATGTCAATGGTACCCCTGATCCTGCTGATTCTGTTCAGTGTCATGTTCGCGGCTACAGAGCTGGTTAACAGAAGCAACAAGGCTACGCGCCTGACCGTATAGCTCTTGCTATAGGTCATTAAGGCTCTGCCACTATACAACAAAGGAACAACCATCGCTGGTTGTTCCTTTTGGTGTGTGTAATTTTTTATAAGAAAATCAGCAACAATGTACCTGCGGCAAAACAGTAATACGAAAAGTATTTCAGGTTGCCTTTGGCCATAATGCCCATAAACCATCTCATGGAGAAATAGGTGACGAAGAGCGTCGTGATGAATGCGATCAGATAAGGGATAGCCAGCTGTGATCGATTCGGATCATTGGCAATGTCGGATACCCCCATGATGAGTCCACCAATACTTATGGGAATGTACAGCATAAATGAGAACTTCAAAGCTGTTTCCTGTTTCATGCCGACAGCGATGGACGCAATTACAGTTGCCCCTGAGCGGCTAATCCCCGGAATAAGAGCGACCGCCTGAGCCAGACCTACCAACAATGCATCTTTTGTAGACAGATCACCGTCTTGCTTGCGACCACGAAGATTACGAATCAACCATAAGGCAACTCCAGTGATCAATAGCGCGATGGAAACGGTATATACGGATGAGAAAATTTCTTCAATCCGGTCCTTGAACAGGACTGCAACGACAGCAGCAGGGATCGTACCAATAATTATGTATAAGCAAAACATGAAGTCTGCTCGATATTCTTCTTTACGAGTACGCAGGTAACCGAGTGCACCAATAATCAACTTTTTGATATCTTGCCGGAAAATAAAAATAATAGCGATAAGTGATGCCGTGTTAGTTAAAATCTCAAATGACAATCCATTCTGCTTGATGCCCATGAGCCTCTGGGCGATGATCAGATGACCGCTTGAGGAGACGGGAATCGGCTCCGTTGCACCTTGAACAATACCTAAAAACAAATACTTTAACCACAATATGATCTCTTCCATGTTTTCCTCCTTGAATACGTTTCATTGGCTTTTCAAAACTCTCTTTTTAATAAAAGTGATATGTCTACTCTATTGATGATAGCTGTTTAAGTTGGTGACTTGCAAGTTAGAGTTCATAGAGAGAGGGAAATAAACATAGCTTGTCAAATCCTGCATAGCATGATATCGTTGATAACGATTATCAATATCAATGAAAAGGTGGGTTTATTTTGCGTAAACAGATAAAATCTATATGGATCATGATGGCGCTTATCTTGCTGATTGTACTTAGTGCATGTGGTCAGTCTGCCACGACCAATAGTACAACCGGGGACAGCACGAATGCAGCTGCGGAGACAGAAACCAAGACGAACTCGGATTTAGCTTCTTCCGCTGAATCAACGGCAAGTGCCGAAGAGGAACTTGTTACATATCAATCGGATGCAGGTGAAGTACAGGTACCGAAGAATCCTAAGCGCATTATTGATTTGACATCATTTTCGACAGGCTACTTTGTTGCCCTGGATGCACCGGTAGTCGGCGCCTTATCAGGAGCGATGAATAACAAATATATCAAGGACCAACTTGCAGCAGCGGGCACCAGTGATCTGGGTGAAGAGCCTACGCCAGAGAAGCTAATCAGTTTAAAACCTGACTTATTTATCGTGTACACTGGAACAGAGGGTATCGACAAGCTGGAGCAGATTGCGCCTGTTGTACAGATTGCTTATGGTAAGCGCAATTTCAAGGATCTAATGATTGAAATGGGTAAGCTCACCAATAGAGAAGACGCTGCTAGAACTTGGATTGCTAAATGGGAAGCGAAGATCAACGAACTGAAGCCCAAGGTTCAGGAAGCTGTAGGAGATCGTACCGTTTCCATACTGAATCCATATGCCAAAGGATTATTTGTATTTGGTCATAACTATGGTCGAGGCGGTGAAATTATTTACGGGGAGTTTGATCTCAAGGCACCAGCCAAGGCCCAAGCTGAAGCGATTGACAGTGGAACTGGATGGGCTTCAATCTCCATGGAACTATTACCGGAGTATGCAGGTGATATCATCTTTACCAGCCCGTGGTCGGGAGATAAAACCGATCCCAAGATCGTATATGACAATACATTATGGAAGAACTTGCCTGCTGTGAAGGCAAGTCATGTGTTCCAGCTTGATCCGACTTCAGACTCGTACAACGATCCGTTAACGTTGGAAGGTCAGCTGCAATTTATTTCCGATAGCCTGCTTACCGCGAAGTAAGATTGCTGCATAAATGGTAATACTGGAGCATTTCCAAACGTCGTTACAAGACGGGGAAATGCTCTTCTTAAGAGATTAGAATGTTATATACGTCGATCTTGGATGCATTTTGACCAATGTAATTAAGCTTGATACAATAGGATAACAGCTGATGAACATTAAATATCAAGTGGGGTGATCCAGATTGCAGCAAAAGAGTGAACGTTTGAATGTTTGGTTGGCTTTCTCTAACATTCATACCCATCTGAACGAGAAGCTGGAACAAGCTCTGCTTCAACAATATGACTTATCTTTGAAGGAATTTTATGTGTTAAACTTCATATATAATGCGGAGGGTAAGGAATTACGCCTACAGCAACTTCAAGATCTGGTGGGGTTGAGCCAAAGTGCTACTTCCAGGCTCGTCGTCAGGATGGAAGCCAAAGACTGTGGGGCTCTGGAAAGGCATGCATGTGAAGATGACCGTCGTGGCATTTATACTCGTATTACGGAGCTTGGAGAGAATAAATACAAGAAAGCACTCCAAACGTTTAATCAGGTCTTGCAAACTGAATTGGAACAGGATGGATTTGAGACTCGATTAGAGAACCTCACTAAAGAATTGTTCTAAGACTAGGGTGAATATAGGGTAATGTAGTCATTTACCCTATAAGAAGACTTGACACTCATTAATATATCCTTTAAATTAAATGCATGCGCATGAATTTAATGTGGATGCGGTGATTTTGTATAAAGGAGGCACTGAGTAGACTTTGATCCAAAACAAAATTTTCGACGATATCTGATGAATTAAGAGAGGGCTATACAATGATTATGTTGATGCTTTTGACCTTCATATTAGGTATCTTCATCGTTGTACGTCAATTTTGGCCACTGCACAATCTTGAATATATAGATTATGAAGTATTTCTCAGACATGAGCGTGATTTTCGGCTGTATAAAGTGATTGATATTCGAGATGCGACGGATTATATGGCTAATCCTACTCCGGATACGATTAATATCTCATTGGGACGCCTTGCTTTCACATGGGAAAAATACCTTCTTCGAGAAGATAACGTAATTATAATGTCACCTGGTATGCTTCAATCCAAAAAGGCTGTCCGTATTTTGCGAAAGCATGGATTTGAATGTCTTTATGTGATGAAGTAAAAGATAAATGTGAGTTCTAAATCATACGGAATTATTAATTGCAGGTATTATTTCGATGCTTGCGCATGCATTTTTATTATACATGATTTATGAAAAGGGGAATTTTATTTTGATGACAGATTTGTTTAGTCCATATTCTTTTAAAAGCCTAGAGCTTAAAAACCGTGTCGTAATGGCTCCAATGTGCCAATATTCAGTTGAGCAAAAAGATGGTATAGCAACCGATTGGCATTACATGCACTACGTTAGTCGTGCTGTGGGAGGAACAGGTCTCATTATCATTGAAATGACAGATGTGGAGCCGGATGGCCGCATTTCGGACTTTGATCTTGGGTTATGGTCAGATGAACAGATCCCAGCTCTGAAGCGGATCGTAGATGCGTGTCACAGTTATGGTGCCAAGGTCGCTATACAGATTGCGCATGCGGGCCGCAAAGCAGAAGATGCTGAGGTTCCAGTAGCACCTTCCGCGATCGCCTTTGATGAGAATTCCAAGCAACCAAGAGCGCTCACAACGGACGAAGTAAAAGGAATGGTTGAGAAATTCCGTAGTGCAGTAGCGCGTGCTGTGAAAGCTGGTTTTGATGCGATTGAGCTTCATGGTGCACATGGATATCTGATTCATCAGTTCCATTCTCCACTTACAAACAAGCGAGAAGACGAATATGGCCAAGATTTAACGTTATTCGGCCGGAAGATCATTCAGGCTGCAAAGGCAGAGATGCCGAAAGATATGCCTTTGATGATGCGTATTTCAGCTAAAGAATATGTAGAAGGTGGCTATGGCATTAACGAAAGTTCCGAGTTTGCCAAGGCTTATAAAGAGGCAGGTGTTGACGTATTTGACATCTCATCTGGTGGCGAGGGACCTATTGCTGCATGGGGCAGACCAGGGACTCACGCGGCGTATCAAGTACCTCTGGCTAAAGCAATCAAAGAAGCTCTTGATGTACCCGTGATTGCTGTTGGAAGACTCGATGATCCTACGTTGGCGAATGCAGTCATCGGAAATGAAGAAGCTGATCTCGTTGCGGTTGGAAGAGGTCTGTTAAGAAATCCTTACTGGGCTTTGGAAGCTGCGTCTGCTTTGCGCAAGACAACAGACGTTCCAAAACAATATACGACTGGTTTTTAATGTATTAATAATTTAACGATTTAATGATCTTCATTAATCCTTGCATAGGGAAGGACTCCGACTGACAAAACAGAAGGAGTCCTTTTTGAGGTTAAACTAGGCGAGGTAAAGGAACGATACTAGCCAGTAACCAGTCAAGAGATGGTAGTCGTCTCATCGGTTTTACCTCGCAGGCGTTTAATGTCTTCTCTGGGTGGGAATCCAAACATGCGAGAATATTCACGACTGAATTGGGAAGGGCTCTCGTAACCTACCTGAAATGCTACATCTGCTGCATCGGTGGACTTGGATAATAACAAGCGGCGGGCTTCTTGCAGCCTAAGTTGTTTTTGAAACTGAATCGGACTCATGGCAGTCACTTCTTTAAAGTGTCTGTGCAGCGAGGCAGTACTCATATTTGCCAAATCCGCCAATTCCTCAACCCGAAAATTTTGCTCAGAATGATTCATAATATATTCAATAACGTCTCTGATTCGATAGGTGTGGCTGCCCTCCATGGTAGCTTGTTCCAAGGCAATCCCATGTGGGCCCTTCAGAACTTTATAGAGAATTTCCTTTTTGAACAAAGGAGAGAGCAGTGGGATATCTTCCGAATGATCTTCCAACAAACGGGCTAACCTGACGACCGCATCCAGCAGAGACGGCTCAGCTTGGCTGACAAACATCGCACGTCTCGTCGTTTTTCGCGGTCTTGCTGGGAAATCGGAATGGTTCAATACCTCCAGAATCTCACTGGATGTGAATTCAAGTTTCATGGCCAGATAGGGAGCCTCAGACGAGGCTTGAATCACTTGTCCACTAACCGGCAAGTCAACGGTTGCCACGATATAACTTCCTGGACCATACCGGAAACGATCTTGTCCCAGTAGGACTTCTTTCTCACCCTGAACGATAATGCAGAAGGATGGTTCATTCACTCTAAATATAGGTTCAGTGACAACGGATTCCCGGATTAAAAATAATGAGGGAATGGCAGTAGAATGCACCCCGTCCTTGTCAGAATAACGGTCAATGAGTGTGGCTAATTCGTTCTGTTGTTCGTGTATTTGATCAGACATGCAAAGTTCTCCTTTTTTCCTCACAACATAATAATCACATTCTAACGTATATTGACCGAAGGCGGTAGAAAACGGATAGAAATAGGCAAACATTTGATGTGAATGGATAAGACATGCTGAGTGCTGGTTGCATATTCACAATTACACAGGTCATGATATACAACAAGTACAGAAGATATACACTTATGGTTCAGCTAATACATGATCAGATGAGAATGAAAAGGGTATCTGCATCTTTTATTTACTGATCGTTCCCGATGTGTTAGATTGATTTTGGGAGGGAAGTTGAATGGCTAGAAGTAAAGAGTTTGAAGTGAACGAAGTATTGGATAAAGCAATGAAGATCTTCTGGGAACAAGGTTACGAGAAAACGTCGATGAGTGACCTGGTTGAGCATATGGGAATTCATCGCAGGAGTATATATGATACATTTGACGACAAACATTCGCTGTTCTTGCAGGCAATCGATCGTTACAGAGGTAAGGTCAGCGCCACATTACTTGCAGAAATCAAGGCATCCAAGACGGCAGTGGAAGCACTGCATAAAATTTTCGATGTTATGATCCGTGAAGCAGAGGAGACACCATCGGGTTGTTTGATCGTGAACTCGGCTGTGGAGCTAGGCGCGCGTGATGAAGAAGTGGACAACCGATCCCTTGAATCATTTAACGACACAGAGCTGATGTTCGAGCAGATTATTCAATGGGGACAACGGGACGGAGAATTCGCCTCAGACCATGATGCGAAGGAAATGGCAGAGTACCTGCACAATATTTCTGTCGGCATTAGAGCCATGGCAAGAACCTCGACGGATAAGGAAAAATTAAATCGCATTATCAATGTATCGATGAAAATTTTGGAGAAAAAATGAGTAGAGACGTACCCAAAAAAGTAGCTTGAAATCCGTTAGAGGACTTCAAGCTACTTTTTTTGTGCGCTAATTTTAGAAAATAGAAAGCATGAACCATCAATTGGTGATAGCATTTTCCATCGGTTTAATTTTATGAATCTCTTCGGTTCCAGCCTCCAAAGCTGTTTCGTAATAGGAGCGTTTGTGCTCGATGACTTCCATGGTTCTTCTTAGTTCCTCCATTTGTGCTTCCACAATAGCTTTTCGCTCCGTAAACATGTCATATCTTTGCTTCAGCGAGGAGTCCCCTTCAGAGCACCATTCAATAAAGTCCTTAATGTCTTTAATAGGCATGCCGGTCAGCTTCAGACATTGGATGATCTTTAGAAAGTCAATGTCGGAGTCTTTGAACAAACGTGTTCCACTCGTGGTACGTTCCACAAAAGGCATGAGTCCTTCCTTGTCGTAGTAACGCAATGTATATACTGTAAGGTCTAATTTTTTGGCAACTTCACCGATTGAATAGGTCATTTAGAATGAATTCCTTTCTACTAGGGGTAGACTTCGAGTTAACTCTAGGATTGATCCGAGTGAATTCTAACATGTTGGATTACTGGATGTCAAAGTACGTTGGAGATAAAAAATAAGATAAACATTTGACCTAGAGTTAACTAGAGGGGGTAAGATTATTTTGAACTTTAAATTACTAGGAGGTTATCCCATTGATTATAGCTAAAGCCAGAGCCGTTGACGGACCAGACCAACAATTCAGAAGTGCTGAAATTAAACGACGTAATCTGGATACTAATGATGTATTAATCGAGATTAAATATGCCGGTATTTGCCATTCTGACATCCATACTGCCCATGGTGAATGGGGTCCAGTGAATTATCCACTCGTTCCTGGCCACGAAATTGCCGGGATTGTAACCGATGTAGGTAGCGGAGCCTCAAAATATAAAGTTGGTGACCGAGTAGGAGTCGGATGTATGGTCGACTCTTGTGGTGAATGTGTTAACTGCCGCAAAGGTGAAGAGCAGTACTGTCTCAAAGGAAATATTCAAACTTACGCTGGAGTAGACAAATACGGTGAGCCTACGCAAGGTGGGTATTCAACTCATATTGTTGTCGTAGAAGATTTCGTCGTTCGCATCCCTGATAACATTGCACTTGATGCAGCTGCACCTTTGCTGTGTGCCGGTATTACGACATATTCACCACTTCATCATTGGGGAGCTGGCCCGGGTAAGAAAGTTGCCGTTGTAGGTATGGGCGGTCTTGGTCATATGGCTGTCAAAATTGCACATGCGATGGGTGCCGAAGTAACCGTTCTTTCCCAATCCTTGAGCAAAAAAGAAGATGGACTGCAATTTGGCGCAGATCACTACTTTGCCACAAGTGAACCGGAAACATTCGAGAAACTTGCAGGCACCTTTGATCTGATGATTAACACGGTAAGTGCGAATATTGACATTAACGCTTATTTCTCACTGCTCACGCTGGATGGTACACTCGTGAACGTGGGTGCTCCTCCAGAGCCTTTAGCTGTTAACGTATTTTCTCTTATCGGTCATCGCCGTTCATTCGCAGGTTCCATGATTGGTGGTATTCGTGAGACGCAAGAGATGCTTGATTTCTGTGCAGAACATGATATTGCGCCTAACATTGAGGTCATTTCCGCCGATCAGATTGACGAAGCCTACAAACGTGTATTGGCTTCCGACGTGAAATATCGCTTTGTTATTGATATCGGCACCATGTAAGTGTGAACTGTGCAATAGTGATAGTTAAAGATAGAAGAAAGCAGCTGCCGCCAAGGTCAGCTGCTTTTTGCTTTTCAGTTTGTTAATTGCTGATCGTTCTACAATCAGCACTCTTATCGCAACGAACAGAAGATACCTGCGTCCAATAACTAGTTGGAAAAATATGAAAGGAGTGGGATGAGAAAGATGACAGTATCATTTTCACATCAGCCTGAAGGGTACGAATGTCCATTTTGTCGTATTTGGGGTATTGAGCGACCTGATCAGGGAACAAAACAAAGGGATATCATCTATCAGAATGAAAAGGTAACGGCATTTATAGCAGGCAAATGGTGGCCAAACAATAAAGGACATGTTCTTATTGTTCCGAATCAACATTTCGAGAACATCTTTGAACTCCCTGCGGATTACGCTGTTGAAATTCACCACGCGGCTCAGCTTACAGCATTTGCAATGAAAAGTACATATGGATGTGATGGGATTTCGACACGGCAACATAATGAACCTGCTGGCAATCAAGACGTGTGGCATTATCATCTGCATGTTTACCCTAGATACGTGAATGATCAACTTTATCTGTATAATGGTTCTCAATCCGATCCTGATGAACGTGCTTTCTATGCTGATCAGTTGCGTTCTTGGATAAAGGAAAACATTTAAAGTCTAGCAGGCTGCTCATTTTTTGTTGAGTTATCGGGCAGATAAGGGGTTTTGAATTTGATATTCATGATAGAATGAGTTTGAATGGGGCAAATTAAATAGTATATTTTATGATATGGGGGAAACCAATGGAGACCTTTGCAGAATTTATAGCACGCATCGATAACCCGGAACACCAGGCACGAACGGAAGAAGTCTTGAACTGGATTACTGAAAAATTCCCGAATTTAAAGCAAAAAATAGCCTGGAACCAACCGATGTTTACTGACCATGATACCTTTATCATTGGCTTTAGTGTATCCAAGCAACACTTGGCTGTTGCTCCCGAAAAGGCAGGAATTAATCGTTTTTCGGAAGAGATCACACAGGCGGGTTATGATCACACCAAAGAGTTGGTGCGGATGAAGTGGAAACAGGAGATTGATTTTTCGTTACTTGAGAGAATGATTGAGTTCAATATAAAGGATAAGGCAGAATGTTCAACATTCTGGCGCAAATAAATCGCGATATAAAAAGAAGACCCCAACTTCCGGATGTGGAAAGAGGAGGTCTTCTATATTTTAAGCAAAAACGATTATTGAGCACCTACAACATGGTGAGGTATATAGGGCTCTTCAAGGAATGAGACGTCTTCTGAGGTCAACTTAACAGAAAGAGCACCTACCGCATCTTCCAGATGCGATATTTTGGTGGCACCGATAATTGGTGCTACTACAGTGTCTTTTTGCAGCAACCACGCAAGTGCAATGTGAGTGCGAGGGACACCGTATTTTTCTGCAATGGATGCAACTCGTTCAACAACAAGCCGATCCGCATCGCTAGTCGCATTGTACTTGGATTTCTGAACTTTGTCTGTCTCGGATCGAAGTGTTGATACGGACCAGTCACGGGTTAACCTGCCTGAAGCTAGGGGACTGTAGGGAGTTACACCAATCTTCTCTTCCTTGCATAAAGGCAACATTTCTCGTTCCTCTTCACGGTAGATGAGATTCAAGTGGTTTTGCATGGAGACAAACTTGGTCCAACCATTTTTCTCTGCTACATGTAATGCTTTTTGGAACTGCCAAGCGAACATGGCTGAAGCCCCAATATATCTAACTTTACCGGACTTCACCACATCATGTAAGGCTTCCATGGTTTCTTCAATAGGCGTATTGTAGTCCCAACGATGAATGATATAGAGATCCACATAATCGGTTTCCAATCGTTTCAGGCTTTTATCAATCTCACTCAGGATGGCTTTTCTGGAAAGCCCTGAACCGTTGGGTCCTTTATGCATTTGTCCGTGTACTTTGGTTGCAATGACAACCTCATCCCGATTTGCATAATCTTTTAACGCCCGACCAAGGTATTCCTCGCTTGTACCCAGAGAGTATACATTAGCTGTATCGAAGAAATTAATGCCTAAATCCAACGCTTTTTTGATCACAGGGCGAGAATTTTCTTCATTCAGTACCCATTCATGAACCCATTTACTGGCATCCCCAAATCCCATACATCCCAAGCAAAATCGAGATACGTCCACGCCTGTGTTACCAAGTTTTGTATATTCCATATCATGTTCAAATCCTTTCTAGTGTTTATTATTTCCACCAGTATGGTGATCTATATACACATTATTATGTCATAACGAATGAACCAATCTGTACCACATTTCTATCAAAGTTTTGCCTAATCCTATCAGATTCTCTGAATCTGAATCAGTTGAGCCATTAAAGTTCTCCTATAAAAAGAACAAGCCATGCGTTTCTCCGTTGGAGATTCAAATGGCTTGTTCATAAAATATTATTTAATCATTGTTTGGTGAATCCAATCGCTTATTTTGGTTAATTTAAGATTGGCTTTGATGTTATCATCCAACTCTTGATACCGTGGAAGAAGATCTGTATGCCCATCAATCCATTGGTACAATCCTTTAAGACCTGCAGCTGTCTCACTTCCCAACAAAGGCTGAATCGCTGCTTCAAAATGATCAAAAGGTAGAGACATGAAGCTGATCTTTTCACCTAATACAGCACTGAATTGTTCCGCTAATTGTGCACCTGTCAGGGCTTCTAATCCCGGTGCTGGGATAATGCTTCCTGCCAATTCCGAATGAGTCAAGGCATAATAGTGGAATTGAGCTGCATCGTTTAAGCTAATCCAGGAGATCGGCTTGTCTGCTGGTACCGGGTAGGCCAAAACGCCATTGTTCAGTATTCCGGGAATCAGGAAGTTTTCCAAGTATACAATGGGTTCCACAATGATATATGGAAGACCACTTTGCTGCAATTCATGGATAACTTCACGTTTCAATTCAATTCCTTTGGAATGGGTGATAGGGTCAGGAACATAGGTACCCGTGTTAACTACAATCAATTTAACGTTTGCCTGTATAGCAGCATCAATTGCATTTTTGGTATATTGTCTGATCTTATCCGGATTGAACTCCACCGGCAGGTTTAGGAATACTTTACTTACACCTTCATGCGCCGCATGGAGCTGTTCTACATCTGATAGATCCCCGATGAAAGCTTCAATGTTTTGTTCCTTTAATGTTTTGGCTGTTTCCTCATTTCGAGTAATCGTGCGAACCTCAAAACCGTGTTGAACGAGTAATTGAGCGACAGCGCCGCCTTGGGATCCCGATGCTCCATATACTAAAAATCGATCATTCTGTGTCATAGTGGTCAATAACTTCCTTTCAATATGTCATTGGAATGGATGAGTTAACACTCAGCATTGACCTCAGCATAACGGATTTAGAATAGGAGCGTAAGTACGCACATTAATGATATAAAGTATCCCTTGAGATACTATGGGAAGGCGTTTTACATATGTTTTGATCCCCAATCACCTAGCTGAAACAAGATCGAAGTCAGGCTTTGTCCTTTTTCTGTAAGGGAATATTCGACTTTAGGTGGAACTACAGGGTGGGTAACACGGTTTATCAAACCAGCTTCTTCAAGTTCTCGTAATTGCCTGGTTAACGTGCGATGCGTAATGGGGTTAAGCATTTTTTGCAATTCATTGAATCGAATTGTTGAATGGAGGATGAGCCGATTTATAATTAATAGCTTCCATTTCCCACCAATCATATTGACTGCAAACTCAACAGGACAACGGTCCTCCACAGGTTCTATATTCATGTTTATGTATCCCTCCTAAAACATCAACTCATGTTTCATGTTTCGTTCATTTTATCGAATTTATAAAGGGGTGTATAGCTTACCACATTCAGGGTATGAACCATGCCCGAGACATAAAAAAAGATGCCCTCAGTGTAGCTCAAGGGACATCTTATTTAATATAAATTATTGTTCAACTCAGACAGAACAGAAAAAAAGCATTGAACGTGAAAAAAAGCCATGATATAATCTATAGCGCAATTGACATTTCTATTGATTGTAAAGGATGAATCATTATTTCTCCTAATTTAATTTTACATCCGACATTCCGATTTGTCAATGCTCTTTTTTTGGTCCTAATAAATGGAAAAGGGAGTGGACTCATTCATGGATAAAACAGTGGAATGGAAGTTGGAAGAGGAACGACTAGTGCAGGTGAGGAACAAACTTCAGGCACGACTCGACGAATTAGAACCGAAGGTTGCAGGACTGCATGAACAGGCTGCCGAAATTCGTAAACGCTTTTGGGAAGAAGTGACGATTAATACGGGTTCGTACACGGATTTTGAAGATGCATTTTATACCATTAATCAGCAGTCCAGAGTGTTGGCCGAGAGGGAGCGCGGGCACAAGCTGTTAACACAACAATGGAAAAATACAAAGAGACTGCTTCCAACGCCGTATTTTGGCCGTTTCGACTATAAGGAAAAAGGCATGACATTGACGGAACAGATCTACATCGGCGTATCATCCTTCATGGATGAAGATGGATTGAACTTTCTAATCTATGACTGGCGTACGCCAATTGCGAGTCTGTACTATGATCACTCTCCCGGACCAGCTAGTTATGACACACCTTCAGGACGAATCGACGGAAAGATGGAGCTCAAGCGTCAATTCCAGATTCAACATGGGCAGCTTCATAGCATGTTTGATTCAACTGAGACGATTGGTGACGAATTGTTGCAGCAAGTGCTCGCCAAGGGTGCAGACTCACAAATGAAGAGCATTGTAGCAACAATCCAGAAGGAACAAAACGCCATTATCCGTGATGACCGAAGCCGAATGCTTATCGTTCAAGGGGCAGCTGGCAGTGGCAAGACGTCAGCTGCGTTACAGCGAGTGGCCTACTTACTATACAAACACCGCCAGACCGTCAAAGCAGATCAGATTGTGCTTTTCTCGCCGAATCCGATGTTTACCAGTTATATTTCCACCGTGCTTCCGGAACTTGGCGAAGAGAACATGCAGCAGACAACTTTCCAGGAATATCTGAATTATTGGTTGGATTCCTCCTTACGACCAGAGGATGCCTTTGATCAGATTGAATATGTGCTGACAGCTCAGAATGATCCGGGATATGAAGCTCGTCTGGAGGCGATTAAGTACAAAGCTTCCGAGACATTCCTGCAAGTGCTCCAAAACTACGGTAAGTGGTTAGGAAGAGAGGGGATGCGGTTTAACGGGATTCAATTTCGGGGACGTGAATTCATCACTGCGGACCGAATTAAGACTCAATTTTACAGTTTGGATCAAAATCTTACCTTGTCCAACCGTATTCTTCTTTTGCAGGAATGGTTGTTGAGAGAACTTGTCTCGCTGGAACGTCTGGAACGGGAAGCAGACTGGGTTCAGGAGGAATTGAATTATCTGGACACGGATGAGTATGTGGAAGCTTTCCGCATGTTGCACAAAGAAAAGCCTGTGTTCGATGTAGCGGAAAAATACGCAGCACGAGATAACGGTAATAACAGCGCAGAGCAAGATGAGGGTGCCTTTAACTTTGGAGTGCGGGAAGAGGAGTTGCTTCGTCAGAAACTGGTGAAAGATATGTTTAAACCTTTAAGAAAGAGTGTGCGGAAATTCCAGTTCGTGGATGTGAAAGGGATATACGAACAACTATTTGTAGATGAAGCCGCTTATCGGGAACAAACGAATGGGGCAATCCCCCCACAGCACTGGCCTGAGATTTGTAAACAGACCAAGGCCATGATCCTTCAGAACAAGCTGTTCCATGAGGATGCTACTCCGTATTTATATGTAAAAGAGATGATCGAAGGCGTCCGGACGAACACAGAGATTCGTTATGTCTTTGTCGATGAAGGCCAGGATTATTCGGCGTTTCAATACGAATATCTGAAGAAACTGTTTCCTCGTGCTCGCATGACAGTGCTGGGGGATTTCGGGCAAGCGATTTTTATGCAGGCTACGGATTTGGCAGCATCCAACTCGCCACTAGTTCACCTTTACGGAGAAGCCGATACTACATTGATACGGCTCGTACGCAGTTATCGCTCAACCAAAGAGATTGTTGAATTCACGAGACAGATGTTACCAGGTGGAGAAGAGATCAGACCCTTTGAAAGGGGAGATCAGAAGCCTCTTTTAACAGGATTGAAGGACGAAAAGCAGCGTGGTGCGCAGATTATCGCAGACATTGCCGCGCTTAAGGCAGAGGGGTTTGATTCCATCGCTGTGATTACGAAGACCGCGGCTGAAAGCCGTGACGCCTATGAAAGGTTGCAAAGTCAAGGCGGCGAAGGGTTGCAGCTCATAACAAAGGACACACAGATTTTCGAAAAAGGAATCATGGTTATTCCTGTGTACCTCGCGAAAGGCGTTGAGTTCGATGCTGTCCTGGTCTATGATGCTTCACCCGTTGATTACAGCCAGGAATATGATCGCAAGCTTCTGTATACGGCATGTACACGGGCCATGCACCGACTTCATCTATATACAGTGAGTGACTGGTCACCATTTGTGCAGGCGTTACCTGCGAATCTGTATGACATAAAATCATAATCCATATGTAAATCCATTCTCAATGAAGGACCAAAGAAAGATGCTCGGAGCCTTTTTTCAAAGGTTATCGGGCATCCTTTTTTTATGAAGATATGAATCATAAAAGTTATTCTTTACTGATCGTTCCCGATGTGATAAGTTGTTATTGGGAGTTATGAGAATGATCATTCCCATAACAGCTCGAAAATAAATAAATTCTCAATGAGAGGGAGTAATATTAAATGAATATTTCCAAACAAGTTGCTATTGTAAGTGGGGCTAATCGAGGGTTGGGCAAGGAACTTGCTCTTGAATTGCTGGCGCGGGGAACAAAAGTTTACGCTGGCGCAAGAAATCCTGAATCCATTGATCTGCCGGGGGCTATTCCACTGCAACTCGATATTACTGATCCACAATCTGTCATGGCTGCAGCTGAGGTAGCTAGTGATGTAACCCTTCTAATCAATAATGCTGGTTCCGCTACAGGTGCTTCTCTGCTCACAGGTGAGCTGAACGATATTCACTTGGAGTTCAATACACATGTATTCGGTACGCTTTCAATGATTCGTGCGTTTGCACCGGTGATAGAGAAGAATGGAGGCGGTTCGATACTGAATATCCTGTCTGCTCTATCTTGGCTCAGCCTTGGTAACTCAGGAGCATATTCAGCTGCAAAATCCGCTCAGTGGGGAATTACGAATGCATTACGTCTGGAATTAGCCCCTAAGAACGTTAGCGTTGCCGGATTGCACGTGGCGTTCATGGATACGGATATGACGGCAGGTATCGACGCACCAAAAACGAGCCCAACGGATATTGCCAAAATTGCAATAGATTCCATCGAAGCGGATCTCTACGAGATTATTGCTGATGATACCAGCCGGAATGTACAACAGGGTCTTGCTGGTGGTGTTGCTGCCCTTTACCCGCAATTGTTTCAAAAATAAAGAGGTGTAGATGCATTTTCACGCTATAAATAAAGCAACCCCCACCAGATAGGTGGGGGTTGAGTACGTCATGAATTCTCCAATTCCATTCCTTCAAGAACGGTGAGAATATGAGGTTTAACCTTTAACTGCACCGGCAGTAAGGCCGCTGACGATATATTTTTGCCCGAATAGATACAGGATGAATACAGGCAGGGAAGTAAGCACGAGATTAGCGAAGATCAGGTTCCAGTCCCGGCTATATTTGCCGTAGAAATTGTAGATCGATAGTGGCATCGTCCAGGTGGAACTGTCTGTCAGGAAGTACACCGGAATCGTGATGTCATTCCAGACGGACATGAACACCATGATGGCTACCGTTGCGTTAACGGGCAGGATGAGCGGTGTGACGATGCGGAAGAACACCCCGAACACACTTGCTCCTTCCAGAAATGCCACTTCGTCCAGCGCTCGTGGAATGGTTTTGATAAATCCACTATACAAGAAGACACTGAAGGCTGTATTTAACGCGGCGTAGATCAGGATAACACTTGTGATGCTGCCGTAGAATCCCAATCCCTGTACAACACGAATGGTCGTAATAATCGACATTGGTGCAATCAGTCCCATGAAGAAATACATGTAGATCGTGCCGGATAGTTTGGTTTCCCGACGTGCCAGAATGAATGCCGCTGCCGAAGAGGCAACGATATTAATAATGGAAGATACGCCAGTAATCAAAATGCTGTTGAAGAACGCTCGCGACAGACCGCCTTCCTGGAAGACACGAACATAGTTCGAGAACTGCCATGTTTCCGGAAAACTCAGGGAGAAGCTAAGCACTTCGGCGCTGGTTTTGAATGAACCAAAGATCAGAATGACAAGCGGCAACAGAACGATAAGAGAGGCCAGAATCAGGAAACCTTCCACGATATAGTTGCGGATGGCGAGTTTGCGTGTATAGCCCATGTTATTCCGTAACCTCCTTACGCCGCATGAAGATCAATAGCGGTATAGCAATAATGGTAACGACCACGAACAGTAGAGTGTTGACCGCGGTACCAAGTCCCCAGTTGCCTTCGCCGAAAGATCGCAGAATGATCGTACCTACGACCTGTGAAGCGTTACCCGGGCCACCACCGGTCATGACATATACTTCGGAGAATACTTTGAGTCCACCGATCAAGGTCAACATCAAGTTAATGTTAATCGCGGGCAGCAAGAGTGGTAGTGTGATTTTGAAAAAACTTCTCCACGAGCTTGCGCCATCAATCTTGGCGGCCTCGTAATACTCTTGAGAAATGGACTGCAGGCCCGCCAGATAGATGGCCATCTGGAACCCTGCACTCTGCCAGATCGAGACGATGGCAATCGTCCAGATCACAATTGATGGGTTGGTCAGCCAAGCTTGGCTTAACGAATGTAACCCTACAGATTCCAATAGATTGTTAATCGTACCTTCGGTACGCAACATGGGAGTGAACAGAATGCTGATCACAAGAATGCTGAGTATGGAAGGAGAGTAGAAGATGGCACGTAGCAGGTTCTTCGTTCTTAATCGCATGTTAAGTCCTACAGCCAGCAATAGACCGATAACGTTTTTGCCCACGACAGTGACGATTGCAAATATCGCCGTGTTTTTCAGCGCCAGAATAAGCGTTTTGTCCGAGAAAATTTTCTGGAAATTATCCCACCCGATGAACTTCAGCTCCAGCCGATCCAGCCGCCAATCCGTGAATGAGTAATAGAAAGCGGCGAGAGCAGGCACAACGAAAAAGATGGAGTAGATGATCAGTGCGGGAAATATCATGTAATACGAATACAAATTTTTAGTCCTTTTCATGTCTCACACTCCGTTATAGCTAGGCAGCATAACGGTCGATCCTGTTATGCTGCCTTATATTTCACTCTTTAGAAACCTTCTACACCTTTATCCTGCATCAGCTGACTGAACTTCTCATCCCATGATTTCAGTACTTCTTCCGGTGACAATCCGCCTGCAAACTGATCCTGCAATAATCGGTACAGTTCGCTGCGATCAACCAGCATGTATGCGTCCGTTGTCAGCACGGTTTTCTTCGGCGTAATATAATTGTCTACAATATCCTGTTTGTAAGCTGGCAGTTCCGGTGTAGTAACGTCACTGAAATTGGATACGTATCCTTTGGAATCCACGATCTGTTGTGCGACATCTTTGGAAGCGATATAGTCCAGGAACTGCTTCGCCTCATCCAAATGTTTGGATTTCTTCGGAATGAACAGTTGTCCTCCGAGTGGACTTGCACCGAGACTGGCATTATCCGACGATGGAATCGGGAATACGCCCAGTTCCATATTTGGATCTTGCTCGGCCACGCCTTCAATTAACCAATCGCCCATAAACATCATGGCTACTTCCTTGTTCAGGAATTTACCTACGGCCATGTCATAGCTGTCGCTAAGCACATCCGTGTTGGTGTAACCTTTGGTGTAAATTTCATATTGTTGTTCCAGGAAAGTTTTGAATTCCGGGATATCAGACCATTTTTTCTTATTGCTGTTCAACTCATCAAAAAAAGTCGGTTCATTTTTGGCTACAAAATCGGCAAAAGCTGCTGCAGGCCAGATGTTGGCAGCCCAGGCATCTTTGTAAGGCATGAATACAGGTGTAATGCCACTTGCTTTGATTTTTTCACAGATCGCCAGGAATTCTTCGTAGTTCGTTGGAATGGACAACCCGAGTTCTTCAAAGATTTGTTTGTTATAAACGACCCCTTGCATCCCTGTATCTTGGCTGACATGGAAGCTGTAGAGATGGCCACCTGAAGAGAGGACGTCTTTGTTCACAATTCTGCTCGCCCAAGGCTCGTTGTCCAGAATTTCGAAGTTACGTTCAAGGTTCAGGTCCGTGACTGCGCTCGCCAGATTGTACTGAATAATGTCAGGCGTCTCATCTACAGCCAGTTTGGTTTGCAATACAGTTGTTGTTTGTTCCGCTGGAATCAGCTGCAAATTGACGCGAATGTTCGTTTGTTTTTCGAATGCATCGAGAATGTCCTGCTGGATGAAGGCAGAGTCCTGAGAACTTTTAGAGATTGCCAGCTCCAATGTGACTTTGCCACTCTTGCTGTCCCCGCCAGCAGCAGTCCCGGAATCCGTACCTCCTGATCCACAAGCCGTTAACGAGACCGATAATAAACTGGCCAGAATAATGGAAAACGCCTTTTTTCTTTTTATTGTTTTCAATGCAAATCCCCCTCTAAAACGTGTAGTGAATCCGTTTACAAGTCCGATTATAGATTCTTTTCTCGCCCCGGTACATGTCTGTGCTTGAACGTTGATGTGTAAAATCCTGAACTTGAAATCGCTATCATTTCATGAAATACCGTGATAGAGTAGACATGAATATAAGGGATTTCACATCATGTCAGAACAGGAGGGCATCTCTGAGAATGGCAAAGCTCATACATAAAGCAACTCAATTCAGTTTGCAGACAAAGGTGTTTTTGACATTTCTGGCTCTGCTTTTGTTCGTGCTGGGCTGTTTTATCGTTTATGTGAATGTGATTGTTGTCCGCCCGCTCAAACTGAAAACAGAGCAGGATACGCTCGTTACAGCTACGAAGGTAAGAGAGCAAGTGGATCTCTACGTAGAACAACAGAACCAGATGTCGCAGCGAATATTATCCAGCAAAAATATATTTGCAGCCATGGACAAGAGCTCCTCTGCGCATAGTAATTATGAAAGGCTGAAACAGATTCGGATCCTCAAAGACATTATGTTTCAGGCCATCGGGCCGAGTATGAATATCAAAGACATGTCCATCTACGACAATCATGGTGTTCTCCTGACAACATATCTGGGTTCGGGCAATCCTCCCGCAATATTGAACACCATGATGGAGAGTAGTCAGGTCGGACGAGATTGGACGGAAAGTGGTTTTGTTCTGCTGCGTCAAGACGATACGATCTCCTTTGTGCGCACGATCAATGATCAGAACGGCAAGGTGTACGGTTATCTTAGCATCCAGATGGAACAGGCCTATATACAGAATCTGACGGAGGGCATTACCGCTGGCGATGTCTATATTCTGAATGAACAAGGGGAGCAGATGACCGGCTCGGAAACGGGTGTGACATTTGCCAATTGGACAAAGCCTTCATCAGACGAGGGACTGGATGTGGACAAAAACGACAATTATATCACGCATTCCACATCACCCAGTACAGGCTGGATCACGTATATCATAACGCCCAAAAAATCTGTTCTGGGTTCGATCCATTCGGTTCAGACGATGTCCATTCTGCTGATTACAGCACTGATGCTGGTTTCGTTTGTGTATATCTTCCTGTCGACACGTAACCTGCTGCTGCCTATCCGCAAGCTACGTGGTCAGATCTGGCGCATGAACTATAGCAATATGAATCTGAAAGTGGATGAAACGCCGAAGAATAACGATCTCTCATTGTTGAATGAAGCCTTTCAGGATCTGATGGAGAGGCTGCAGCAATCGATTGACCGGGAAAAGTCGGCGCTTCATGAAGAAGTAAAGGCACGTAATTCGGCGCTGCAAGCCCAGATTGCACCTCATTTTATTCATAATGTCTTATACCTGATCAGTATAGCCGCCCAAGAGGGAAAGACCAAAGTTGTATCGGATATGTGCAAACATCTTTCGGACAGTCTGCGTTATATTGTCTCTTCACCATACGCGCATGTAACTTTGGCTGAGGAGCTTCAACATACGAGACATTATCTGTCCCTTGTACAACAAAAGTACGAAGAGGATCTGGAGTGGGACATCAGTGCTGACGAGCTGGCGAACGATATCAGGTTGCCGCGGTTGGTCATTCAGCCGTTTGTGGAAAACTGCATTGAACATGCCTTTGCCAACACTACGCCGCCTTGGCGTATCCAGATTACCGTGAAGCAATATAACGGATTATGGGCTTTGGAGATCAAAGATAACGGAGAGGGCTTTCCACCGGATAAGATCCAGGAGATTTTAGCCAATATTCAGGCATCGGGTTCTGGAATGAACCAGACTGCCAATCGTGGAACAGCCCTTGGTAACATGGGGATTATCAACAGTGTCAATCGACTCAAACTAATGTATAACAACCGGCTCTTTATTAATATATTTAACAATCATGCGGAAGAGCAACATGGAGCAACGATTCAAATCATCGGCTCACTGATGAAGGATTTTTACTAGCAAGGAGGTATAGGCGATGTATAACGCGATGATCGTTGAGGATAGCAAACCGATATTACGTAATATTAAAATGCTCTTGGAGACGCTGAGCTTCCCAATTCGTGTAACGGCTACGGCAACGAATGGAGAGGAAGCCTTGGCAGCGATAAAGCAGTCACCGATTGATCTGCTGTTGACAGATATACGAATGCCGAAAATGGATGGGCTGTCCCTGATTGAGCAAGCCAAGCTTGCCAACCCGGATCTGAAGGTTATCTTGATTAGCGGTTATAGCGATTTTGAATACACAAGAAAAGCATTGAACCTGCAAGTGTTTGACTATTTGTTAAAACCTGTCGAGCGAGAGGCGCTTGAAGAAGTCATGGGTCGGGTAATTGATCAACTTGATCAACAGATGTCCAAGGAACTGCTGGATTTGCAGGAAATCATTCATCCCCAAGGTGAGACTACGCCCAAACAAGGGGAGGAGTTTCCGCCTTTATTCAGCCAGATGATGATTATTATGAGCAAACAGCCTTTTACCGCAGGGCATGAACGATGGGTGCAGGTGGAACTTGAGCGCATAGTGCAGGATTTTTTTGCATTCCATCCTTGTCGTGTTTACACTAGTCAAACCCCATATCAATTTATCGCTTTTGTCAATAAGAGTGCACTTGAGGTGTACTCTTCCGTACATGAGTGCCTTGAATCGATGCGACGGCATTTGGTTGCGCATGACATCGATGCGATCATTGGAGGACAACTTCTATTCGCTGAGTCTGGTAATCTGCCGGAGCTCTATCACCGCATGTCGTCCATTTTGTCTGAGCAGCAACGGTTGAAACAAGGAATAGTGCTGGATACCGGTAATCCGGTGTCGATGGCCAGATCTGAGACAGGCTGTCTGGATCCGGTGCAGGAATCTGCTTTTGTACAGATGATACAGGCTCGGCAGAAAGAACGGTTTGCTCTTAAGTTATCCGAATTGCTGAATCGATGGGCAGAGGATAATGTACATATGACCGAGGTGGATCGGTTTATTGGTTTGGTCGTAGACACGTTTGCTCATCTGTACGAGGAACAGGGGTCGGGCATGAGATTGGGTCTGGAGCTTCGGTCAAGACAATTCGCCCAGGCACAGTCCTATGCCGATTTTTGCAGGGAACTGGCGGAATGGACGGGACAGTGCTTCGATATGCTGCAATCCCACGTTCGAAAAAGCAAGGCGATCCTGTTCGAACAGATTGACGATTACGTAAAACTAAATAAATACTCTCAATTATCTATCAACGACATTGCCATGAAGTTTCATATTAGCCCGTCGTACGTCAGCAGAGTGATCAAAAATGCAACACAAATTACGTTTGTTCAGTATTACACCCGGCTTCGCATTCAGGAGGCAGTCAGACTGATGGAAAGTCAACCCGACATGAAGTTTAAGGAAGTATCCGATTTGTTGTCATTTAGCGATCAGCACTATTTCTCGAAGGTGTTCAAAGAGTATACGGGGCTAAGTCCTACGGATTATAAACAACAGATGTCTGGTATAAAGAACCAATCATAGCTAACAAACCCTTTTTATTTATGTTATAATACGAAACAAATACGGCTTGTTACTGAATTTATTCAGGCAATACCTATGTATATACATGCTCAAAGTTTCTTTGGGTGTGCATATACATGGGTTTTTTTGCGTTTACTTGCCGATTGATTCTACCAAAAATGGATAAAGAGAGGAAGATTCACTTTGGAAAAGAAAAAGAAAAAAAGGTCATTTTATAAGAAAGGAGGAGCTGGTTTACGATTAATGAGTACTAGACTCATTGCAGCTTTCCTTGCGGTGCTTATTGTCCCAACTGCACTTATCGGTTATTTCTCGTATCATAGTGCCAAAGATCAGGTGCAACAAAAAATGACAGATCCCATTAATACAATTTTAACGATGACAGGACAGCATATTAACAATCTGGTAGGGGAAAAAGCAGAAATGTTGAGTTACATAGACAGCATGTATGGCTCCGATCCCAGTCAGGCGAACAATGAAGTAATACAAGTAGGAATCGACCAGTTAGCTGATACATACCCTGATATTATTGCCATAACCGTAGGCAACGACCAAGGCAGTGTTATATCTTCTCCAGCAATTGAGGATGCAACATATGATCCACGCAGCACAGAATGGTACACCAATGGTATAAGTAACAATGGATCACTCTATTTTTCGAGTATTATGAAAGATTCGGTATCCGGGAAGATTTATGTAGAGATTTCAAAAGCTCTGTCAAATGAACAAGGTGTAGCAAGTATTAAACTTGATCTGGAGCGATTAGCAAATGAAATATCGATTGTGGATGTCGGAGGTAATGGGAGTCTGATTGTGGTGGACTCCAATCGAACCATCGTGGCTTGGTCCGGTGCCATTGTAAACGGTGGGGGAGGAGAGCTTGGCGGAGCACTCATCGAGGGAATTCCAGTCCATCCAAATACGGCTTCAAGTTCCGATGAACCGATGGCATTTTCCCAATTTGTCAGAACGGATCTGGCGTATGATCTGGAGGTATATAACGGTGTTAATGCTTTGACGGGTTGGAATGTCATTGCTTTAATGGGCCATGAAGACTTTATCGCCGCAGCGAAGCCCATCATGGTATCGAGTTTAACCGTCATTGCGATATCTGTATTGATTGCTGGTGTAATTATTTTCTTCATCCTGAGATCTTTTATCGTACCTATGCAAAAACTGCGAAAGGCCACTCGCAGCGTAAGCGAAGGGAATCTGTCCGAACGGGTTAATCTTAAAACTGAAAATGAATTTGGCATATTGGCCAATGATTTTGACCAGATGACCATTTCACTTCAATCGGTGGTTGCCGAACTTCATCAGACGTCATCGTTGTTAAGTCACTCTTCTCAGATGATTCAGGAGAGTACAGAACAAACGACCCAATCGGTACAACATGTGGCTGTAACCATGCAACAGACTGCGGAGTCAGCTATCGTTGGAGCGGAAAATTCGGAACAGACAGCAAATGCAGTCGAAGAGATGGCGAGAGGCATCAGTACAATTGCAGAATCTGCGAGTGCGATTGTAGATTCGGCTGAAGAGACGGAGCGCGCTGTTGCTAATGGTGGCAAAACCATTAACCAGGTCGGAGAACAAATGGAACATATTCTCGGAGCTGTTGAAGAAACCTCGGCATTGATTAATGAGCTGTCCAGTCTGTCTGCCGAAGCCAATCGAATGAATGAAGCGATCGCGGATATCTCTCGGCAAACCAATCTTCTATCACTGAATGCCTCTATTGAAGCATCAAGAGCAGGAGAGCATGGAAAAGGTTTTGCTGTCGTTGCAGGCGAGGTACGAACGTTATCGATGCAATCCAAACAAAGTGCGGACGAGATTGGCGCTACCATTGGTAAAATGCTTGATCTGATTGCCAAATCCACGTCTCTTATGAATGATAAAGTTCGTAATCAAGTTGGTGAAGGAATCCGGATCAGCCAAGAAGCTTCAGCAACCATATCGAATATTGAACAGTATACAACACATATCGTGGATCAAATTCAGGATATTTCCGCTGTCTCCGAACAGTTGTCAGCCAGTACGGAAGAAGTCTCGGCTACAGTTGCCACGATGAGTCACATCTCTAAAGTGTCGGCTGACAGTGCTCAGACAACTTCAGCAGCAGCCCAAGAGCAAATGGCGGCAATGCAGGAGATATCCGCATCATCTGCACAGCTATCCAAAACAGCTGAGAACATGCAAGAATTGGTTCGCCGGTTTAAGCTCTAGAGTAGAAGTAAGTAAATGTGTAAGGAAATATGTAAAGAGATATGTAAAGCACCAGGCGCTCCCCAAATGGAGCGCCTTTTTGCATTTAGAGAGATTAGTAAGAATGTGATCACTTGAGCACTCCTCCTCCTCATATCCTTTCCAACATTCCTTATGAAACGGGTTCGTAGATGATGGAGGTAGGATAATGCAATAATTCAGTGAATTTATATATGAAGAGATCTGATAAAATGAATGAAAAGCTGGGAGGTAAAGCCATGAAAAAGCCCATGATCGGTGTACTGCCTTTGTATGATACGGACAAAAAAAGTTACTGGATGCTTCCAGATTATATGAACGCCATAGAAGGAGCAGGTGGGATTCCAATTATGCTGCCTTTGACAACGGATACCGAGATCATAGCAACGTTGGCTAATCAGTTCGATGGGTTCCTGTTCACCGGGGGACATGATCTCAATCCTGAGCTGTATCATGAGCATGCTGAGGTTACCTGTGGAGAGTTGTGTATTGAACGCGATATGATGGAGTCGATATTATTACAAAAGGTAATTGAGCTAGATAAGCCTGCGTTTGGCATATGCCGTGGACTACAGCTATTTAACGTTATGTTGGGTGGAACGTTATATCAAGACATTCCGACTAACCTTCAACTTCATGGGAACAAGATCGTTAATCATAAGCAAAGTCCGCCGTATACAGATCTTGTACATGATGTACATATCGAGGAAAATAATATCCTATACGATATTTTGCAAACCGATACGATAAAAGTGAACAGCTACCACCATCAGGGACTCAAGATGTTATCGGATAAGTTAACTGCCGTGGCAGTCGCTGAAGATGGACTCGTTGAATCCGTGGTCATGCCAAACCGTTCATTTGTTTTGGCTGTGCAGTGGCATCCAGAGTACAGCTATAAAGTAGATGACTACAGTCAGAAGTTATTTGCGGCGTTTGTTCATGCTGCTAAATCCCCACGCTATACTATCCATATTGAAGACATCATCGCATAAAATGTGAAAAAGAAAAAAGACCTCCTGTTTATAAAAACAGAGGAGGTCTTAGTATTGGTGAATATAGTCGTAATAGTAATCCTGGTATTACCCTTCTATTGGCAGGATTATTTTAATCCAGACTTCGTGTTCGCATGCTCTTCAGCATTCAGGGAAGCAATCAGCTTCTCGCCTTCAACATCCAGATTTGGCAGAATGCGATCCAGCCATTTCGGAAGTGCCCAAGCTTTATCTCCGAAAATAGCCATGATGGCTGGAACCAAGCCCATACGGATGATGAAAGCATCAATCAGAATGCCTACCGCCAAGGTGAAACCAATCTGCTTGATCATGACATCATCAGTGAATATAAATCCTGCAAATACAGAGACCATGATCACTGCTGCGGCAACAACCACACGACTGACCTGATTGTACCCATGAACGACGGATTCGGTCCCGCGATGACCGTGGACATATGATTCCCGCATAGAGCTAACAAGGAAGACTTGATAGTCCATCGCGAGGCCATACAAAATACCTGTCACGATGATCGGCATAAAGCTCAGCAACGGGCCGCCAGTATCGAAACCAAAGAGCGAATGCAGCCAACCCCATTGGAATACAGCAGTCGTAATCCCGAATGTGGCCAGGATACTAAGCAGGAAGCCAATTGTAGCTTTGATAGGAACGATGATCGAACGGAATACAAGTAACAGGATGATCAGCGATAGCAGGATTATAATGCCTACATAAATAGGGAATACCTGCGCCAATTTGGCAGACATATCAATGTTAACAGCCGTAAGACCAGTAACCCCAAGCTTCACATCATAGGTCTGTGCGATACTCGAATCAGCCGAGCGCAGATCACTGACCATTGTTTTAGTGAGCGTATCGTTAGGACCTGTTTTTGGAATGAGACTAAAGATAGCCAAATCTTCTGTCATACCAAGCGGTGTAACCTGTGCTACGTTATTCTGATCTTGCAGCTCCATCATCAGACCACCCAAGAGTTCCGGCGTGACTTTTGCAGAAGATTGATTAGGCTCTGCGACCAGAATAAGTGGTCCGTTGAATCCTTCTCCGAAGCCTTCCGAGATAGCATCATAGCTCTGTCTTGCGTCCGTATCGAGATTCGCTGAGGAAGCGCCAGGGATACCCATTTCCATTTTGGTGATAGGTGTCGCGGCAAAACCAAGAATAACGATAATCGCGATAATGATAGCCCAACGATTCTTGATAATGAATTTCACCCATCTATCCGCAACTCCGTGACTAGCGGCTTTAGGATGTTTCTTGCTTTTCTCACGAGCTTTGGCGGAACAGATGCGTTCTCCTACCAATCCCAGCAAAGCCGGCAACAGGGTTAAAGCAACGAATACGTTGATGAGCACGGTGGCAGCTGCGACCAAAGCCATCGTAGACAAGAATGTGAGACCGATGACAAGCATACCGCACAGTGCAATAATGACGGTTAACCCGGCAAAAAATACTGCGCTGCCCGATGTACCAATGGCTCTGGCTGTTGCTTCTTTTGCGCTCAAGCCTTGATCAATGATCATTCGACGTTGACGATTAACAATGAAGAGAGCGTAATCGATTCCAACAGCCAATCCAACCATGAGAGCCAGGACGGAAGTGACACTTGGCATTTCGATGAATTTGGAGATTGAGAATGCTCCACCTACTCCGATCGCAACACCCAGTAATGCAGTGATCAGAGGCAGACCTGCTGCAACGACGGAGCCGAGGGTGATCAACAATACGATTACAGCAATGACCAGTCCAACAATCTCTGCGGAGCCGACCCCAATCGATACCGCTTTGAGCGTTTCGCCTGGCAAGACCGTAATGTTGGTTCCTTTCTCTACCGTCATAACGGATTGAATAACGGAATCAAATATATCCTGCGTGATGGCAGACTGCTCGATTGTAAATTGGAACTGGAACAGTGCAATACTACCGTCTGAAGAGATCAGCATACCAGGTACAGGAACACCATCCACCATCAAAGGTCCATAGGGAGGAGGCGTGGTTGTTGCGGATTGAGCTGCACCCGCAGACTGAGCATTCTGAGCAATCTCTGCAGAAGCCCCTGAATTACTCGCTTCAGCTGCATAATCGGCAGGGTTAAGGACTTTGTCTAATGCGTAAACTTCATTAACACCTTTCATCATGGCAGCCAAACGTTCAGGCGTATCCAAACGCTCGTTGTCCGGTGCCTTGAATACAACACTTCCTTGACCGCCGGAGGCGGCTGGCAATTCTTTTGCTAATTGATCCAGAACCTTCTGCGACTCTGTGCCTTCAATCTTCATTTCAGAACTGATGTGAATACCATTGATGCTGATCATGGAGATGACAATTCCCAGAATTAAAACCCAGCCAATGATGAAGGTTGCAGGTTTGCTAAAAGCGGTTTTCCCCACTCTGTATAATAATGTAGACATTTCTCTATTTTACACTCCCTCTATGATGAATGTGGATGGTTGGCATGTTCGAATCCCGCCCGCAAATGACTAAACGTCGTTTCCAAAAATTGATCGAATGTTAAAGCACCGGGCTTGGTATCCTCAGTAATGACTTGTCCGGGTAGTAACACATTAAGTCTTCCATCAATTAATGGCAGTATTGTTCCATATAGTGCGTTGATCAAAAGATAAGTATAGATCTCGTCATACTTCCCGTTAGATAAGTCTAATAAGGTATCTTGTGCCTGCGTCTGCATCCGGTGCATGGCTCCAAGGTAATGCGGTTCAAGTACGGGATAAGTCTGGGATAGTGAGAGCAACTGATGAAGTCTTCCAATTAGTTCTGTTGTAAGCTGCATCTTGATCAGGTTATACAGTACGTCAAGCAAGGAGACGTTGTCGGGCATTTTGGTAAGTAACTCTTCGAGTTCCGTTGTATTCTGAACGGATATTGCGCCTCTTGCTACAGCTTCTTCTTTACATGTGAAGTAGTTAGCAAATGTTCTACGTGAACAACCCACCTGATGCACAATATCTTCGACCGTAAAGCCATCAAGCCCATGTTCAAGGGTAAGTTCAAATGCAGCACTAGCAAGTGCTTTTTCAGTTGCTTCTTTCTTCAAATGTCGCAAGTTTCGTTTGATCATTATTCTCCGCTTATGCGTTCACCTCCAATACCAATGACTATGGTTTGTTTTTTTTAAGAAGAGCACACTTACTGAATATGCACTTTGTGAGGTTTATCATAACAACAAGTTGCTCATTGTGCAAATTTACCCATTGTGCAAATATTTTATATGACGGCTATACTATGAACCAATGCTTCAACTCCTGAGGAATGAATGTTAAAATCAGATAAAAACCTGGGGCGATGATGGAAAATGAGTAGTCGTAAACAAAGTTTATTGGAAACAGCACTTGCACTATTTTTAGAGCATAGCTATGCAAATACAACAATCCAGATGATCCTGGATCAATCAGGTGTATCCAAAGGTACATTCTACAAATTCTTCAGTTCGAAAGAAGACTGTTTATATTCGATTATTGATCAGCGTATGCAGGAGGATGTTTTCATTCGCAAGGAACTTGAACAAAATCATTATACTTCGGATTATGCTCTGCTTGTTGATCAGATTGCCATTCCCATGTCTGGACCTGACAAAGAGCGAGTGTGGGAATTGTATTGGACTGGTTTTTACGCCGGAGAGATCAACTCAGCTAAACTGGCTAAAGTGCATCTAAACTGGCTGTCTACACGCTTGATTCAGGTGTATGGAAAAGACATCAGCTTATACGCCAACGAAGGTGCAATATTGTGCTATGGCATACTACATCAGATTGCCAACACCTCAAGAAGTCTAAATACTCAAAAACCGGTTTGGAGCGAAGTTGTTCCAAAAGTATTAACGTACATCGAAGTGATATTAAGAACAATGCACCAAAGAAATGAACATATTTTTGACGTTCAGTCTCTTTATTTTCTGAATGCCGATGAGCGTAACCATGATCATGGTCTCGATATCGACAAGCTGTTGGAGGAATTGGATGAGTTCAACAAGATTGTTCAAAAATCCAAGGAATCTACATCATTAAAGCAACTTTCCAAGGGACTTTTGGCGTTATTACAGGATAAAGAGGATTTAAATATTCCTGTAATCGAAGTTGTCCTTCAAGCATTTCACAAAGAGTACAAATCAAGTGCATTTCACTCCGAAGCCAATAGACTAACCGAAGCCTGCTGGTGGTATTTGGAACTTGTGAAGCACCATAATTAATTTGGAGGTTGGCCCCAAAGCCAACCTCTTTTTTTGTTTTTTTTATGCTTGAAGTTATTATTAATATACTATTAGTACATTAATTAATTGTTGTTATAACAGTTGAATGTTGCAGTTTAAACTACGGAATTTGAAATTAAATATACGAGTAGTATATAATCGAAATGAACATATATTTCCATAGATTTCAATAACTTCACTAAGAAAGGAAGATTTCAATGAATAATAACCAAACATCGGAAAAATCAGAATTCAATTTGTTTAGTGAAGAAAATGTTAAAGATCAATTTGCCATGTTTAAACAGATGCGATCCAGAGGCTCCGTTGTTCCTGTTCCCAATCCAATGGGTGGAGCAGAGCAAACCTGGATTATAACTCGGATGGACGTTGCCATGGAAGTGTTGAAAGACCACTCTCGATTTACGGTAGATATGAACTCTATCGATAATGGCAATGATATTCGAAAGAATCTCTCAGACGATCTTGGTTCATCGGAACCCCAGACTTTTTTTACCGGAAAGTCGATGCTCTTTGTTGATGAACCGGATCACCGAAGACTGCGTAGCCTGGTGTCCAAAGCATTCACTCCAAGATATATGGAAAGCCTGCGTCCGCGTGTCCAGGAAATTGCCGATGAATTAATTGATCAATTTGAAGGAAAAGGAGAGATGGATCTTGTAAAAGACTATGCCTACCCTTTCCCAATTAACGTCATATCCGAAATGCTCGGTGTACCTCAGGAAGACCGACCTCAGATCCATGTATGGTCTGAAGCCATTGCGAAAGGTCTCGGTTTCGGTAAACAAGATCCTGAAGTAGCGCAGCATTTGCGATCATTCGCAGAATACACGGCTCAGCTTGTGGCGAACAAACGAGTGGAACCTTCCGATGACCTCATCAGTCAATTAATTGTGATCGAGGAGGAGGGGGATCGACTGAATGAAGATGAATTAATATCCATGATCACGTTATTAATATTTGCTGGACATGAGACAACGTCGAATCTGATTGCGACCGGCTCTTATCTACTTCTGACACATCCCGAACAACTGGAACAACTTAAACAAGATTTGAATCTGGTTCCTTCTGCGGTGGAGGAGTTGTTACGATATAACGGCCCCGCGACTTCGTCAGGTCCTCGATATGCAACGCAGGACACGGAGCTGGATGGACAACGGATTAAAAAAGGAGATGTTGTGATTCCTCTTTTGAAATCAGCGAATCGGGACGAGTTACAGTTTAACCAACCTGAAGAACTGGATCTTGAGCGCAAAATAAAACGGCATTTGGCCTTTGGCCATGGTATTCATATGTGTCTTGGTGCTCCACTTGCCCGTGTGGAGGGAGACGTAGCGTTTACTACGCTATTAAGTCGACTTCCTGGTCTTCAGCTTCGTGTTCCTCCGGAAGAGATTCATTGGCACTACTCACTATTATCTGAGGGATTGGCATCATTACCAGTAAAATTTTAATAGATAAATTTAGTGTGTCTCACTGGAGTATGACGAATTGTCGTCATACTCTTTATTTATAATGATGATAGAACGGTATGAACAAGAAGCATTCCAATGGAGTGAACATGCTAATGCAAAAACATAAAATTGAGTACATAAATTTTGTTGTGGAGGTAAACTTTATGAATAAAGATGAACTATTCATGCATAAAGCCATTGAGATTGCTTTGCAAGCTCGCAAAGAAGGAAACGAACCATTCGGCCCATGATCAGTTAGCGGAAATTGCTGGCAGCAACATCATGATCGCGTGTGAAGAAGTGTTTGAGAAAAGTCCTCAAAAGCCTGAAGTAGTGGGGGAATTACTGAGCGCAGAAGGCTTGAAAGTATTCGAAGGATATCAATTTCTTTCTTAGTCCTCGTTCGGACAAAAAAATAATTTTTAATTATTGCTTGATTTTTTTTTCAACGTCTGATAGTGTAAGACCTGTGATTTTGGGAAGTTAATTTATCAATATGAATTAGAGCTTTCCAGCAGATAATTTTGACCACTTCACCAGGAAGTTAAGGCCATACGGACAGCCGGGTCAAACGCCGATTGGCAACTTACGTTGCTTTATTGATTGAGTTCAAAGCTCAAATTTTATAAGTTGGTTACTTTACAACCAGTGCAATTGCACATCAACTTGTGAAACGGTCAATAAGAGTGGTAAAGGCGAATTATTTGCTATATAGACTCTGATCCAATATTGATATACATGAAGGAGCTTTCCGCCAAAGGAGTTCTTGTGAACTTTTTTGGTCATGGAGACTTCACGTCTTTTTTATGATGTATATCGATAAGCAAGTGTGATGGTGCGCGATTGCGGGCATTTTTCACCTTGCTTTTTTTGTTGTCTTGTTGTCGTTACTGTATCAAACAAATTAAACCAATTAAAAAAAATACATATTGGGATAGGAGAATGTAAAATGGGAAAAGCACTAATCATCGGCGCCGGCGGCGTTGCTTCCGTGGCAGTACACAAATGCGTTCAAAACAGTGAAGTTTTTGAGGAAATCTGCATCGCGAGTCGTACAAAATCCAAATGTGATGAACTCAAAGCCAAGCTGGACGGCGGAAAAACAAAAATTACAACAGCACAAGTAGATGCTGACAATGTTGACGAACTGATCGCTCTGATCAACGAAGTTAAACCGGATATCGTTATGAACCTTGCTTTGCCGTATCAAGATCTGACAATCATGGATGCTTGCCTTGCAACTAAAACAAATTACATGGACACAGCGAACTATGAGCCACATGATACAGCGAAGTTCGAATACAGCTGGCAATGGGATTACAAAGAGCGTTTTGAACAAGCAGGCATCACTGCATTGCTCGGTAGTGGATTTGATCCAGGCGTGACAGGCGTATTCTCCGCTTATGCCCTGAAGCACTACTTCGACGAAATTGAGTACATCGACATTCTGGACTGCAATGGCGGCGACCACGGCTATCCGTTCGCAACCAACTTCAACCCTGAGATCAACATTCGCGAAGTATCTGCCAACGGTAGATACTGGGAAAATGGTGAATGGATCGAAACGAAGCCGATGGAAATCAAACGTGTCTACGACTTCAAAGAAGTTGGCGAGAAAGACATGTACCTGTTGTACCATGAGGAATTGGAATCTTTGGCAAAAAACATGCCAGGTCTGAAACGTATCCGTTTCTTCATGACATTTGGTCAAAGCTACCTGACTCACTTGAAAGCTCTTGAAAATGTAGGCATGACTTCAATCGAGCCTATTGAATATGAAGGTAAACAAATTATTCCACTGCAGTTCCTGAAAGCAGTACTGCCTGATCCAGCATCCCTTGGACCACGTACTGTAGGTAAAACAAATATCGGTTGTATTTTCAAAGGTAAAAAAGATGGTCAAGACAAAACATATTATGTTTACAATATCTGTGATCACCAAGAGTGTTACAAAGAAGTGGGTTCCCAAGCGATCTCTTACACAACAGGCGTTCCAGCTATGATTGGTGCAGCAATGGTCATGACAGGCAAATGGAACAAACCAGGCGTATACAATGTAGAAGAGTTCAACCCGGATCCATTCATGGAAGAGTTGAACAAATGGGGCCTCCCATGGGTAGAAGACTTCAACCCGGTACTCGTTGATGAGCTGCCAGAAGAAGTTAAAGAATCGGAGCTAGTTCGTTAAAATGCGGTTCGAGCAATTACCGACACCATGTTTTGTTGTTGACGAGGCGCTTATCGAGAGAAACCTGAAAATCCTGAACGGTGTTATGCAACGTACAGGTGCCAAAATCGTGCTCGCTCAAAAAGCATTTTCCATGACTGCGATGTACCCGCTGATTGGAGAATACCTGAGCGGAGCTACGGCGAGTGGTTTGTATGAAGCACGCCTGGGCCACGAGGAAATGGGCAAAGAGAATCATGTCTTTGCTCCGGCATACCGCGCAGAAGAGATCGACGAGATTCTCTCCATCTGCGACCACATTATTTTCAATTCTTTTTCACAGCTTGCAAAATTTAAGGATAAGGCGCTTCAGGCTGGCCGTAAGGTCGGCTTGCGCGTCAATCCAGAATGCTCTACCCAAGAAGGACACGAGATCTACGATCCGTGTTCTCCGGGTTCGCGTTTTGGCGCGAAACAAGAAGATTTCCAAGCAGATCTGTTGGAAGGTGTCTCCGGACTACACTTCCACACACTGTGTCAGCAAAATTCAGATGATCTGGAGACTACGCTGAACGCAGTTGTTGAGAAGTTCGGACAATGGCTGCCACAAATGGAATGGATCAACTTCGGTGGTGGACACCATATCACACGTGAAGATTATGATATTCCAAGACTGGAAGCATGCATCAAGCGTATGCAGAACGATTATGGCCTGGAAGTATATCTGGAGCCGGGAGAAGCTGTTGCGCTGAACGCGGGTTATCTGGTGACCTCTGTGCTGGACTTCCATAAAAACGGTATGGACATCGCTATTCTGGATACTTCAGCTACGTGTCATATGCCGGATGTGCTGGAAATGCCATATCGCCCGCCGCTGATCGGTTCGGGAGAAGTGGGTGAGAAGGCTCATCTGTATCGCCTAGGTGGACAAACCTGTCTGTCTGGTGACGTGATTGGGGATTATTCATTCGATCAGCCTTTGCAAGAAGGCGACCGTCTGGTATTCGAAGACATGGCGATTTACTCCATGGTGAAAACCAACACGTTCAACGGCATGCCGCTTCCAGCGATTGCTGTTAAAAGAAAAGACGGCGATTGCGAAGTTGTCCGCGAATTCGGATATCAGGATTTCAAAATGAGGCTGGCATAATTACTTCATTATATAGTAAGCATTGAATATAAATACAAAGAAGGGAACCTGGAGACAGGTTCCCTTTTTAACGTTAACTAATGTTTAACGTCTTGAAGCGTATGAAAAGATCGGTTCTCTTAGTTCAAAGTCATACGTCAACCCGTCCACAATGCCGACTACACTTTCACTGTCATACAACTCCAGCAAAAATCCAGCCATTTGTTCCGCCGTATGGAACTTGGGAACTCTGCCTTCATACTCAAACTCGTCTACATTAAAGGAATGTTTCGCAAACTCGGTCTCGGTTGCAGCCGGAGCGAGAACTTTGGCTTGCATTGCTGCGTTCTTGCCCTTTAACTCTTGCGCAAGCCCTTCCGTAAAGGCACTTACATAGAACTTAGTTGCGCAGTAGGTTACTGCATCGGCTACAATCGTATATCCTCCACCAGAGGAAATATTAATGATCTGTGTGCCATCAACGTTTGCATAATCACGTACATACAGGGAAGAAAGAATCGTAAGAGCTTCTATATTAAGATGAAGCATCTGCTCAATCTTGGGCAGGTGTTGTTCGCCAACGGAAGCAAAATTCCCGAATCCTGCATTGTTAATCCACGTCTCAATGGAGTAAGCCTGAAGACTCTCATAGAATTCATGCACATTAGCGGCAATGGACAGATCCACTGTACGAATGACAATATCCAGATCAGGATTGATTTCAGCTACTTTTGCTTTTAATTTGTCCAATTCATCGGTTCTGCGTGCTGCCAGGATTATATTTTTGCCACGAGCTGCAAAAGCTAAAGCCGCTTCATATCCAATGCCTGAACTGGCACCGGTAATCACTGTGTATTTCATGGGAATTCCTCCTGGATCTGATTTCATTATTTATTGTGATGTGACCACGAGTTGATTATACTGATTAGAGCTTACTCTAAGTCAAGCGGGAAAATGGAGGGGAGGTTAACCATGCATACCATTGGTGAAGTGGCAGAATTACTCCATATCAGTGCACATACGTTGCGTTATTATGAGAAGGAACAGATTGTAACTCCTCTCCGAGATGCGAGTGGAGACAGGCGGTACAACGAGTCACACCTGAAATGGCTACAATTTGTAATTAAATTAAAAGAGACTCAGATGCCCATTGCTACCATTAAGAAGTATGCGTCCTTGTTTCAGGAAGGGGAGCATACGGCGGCGGATCGTTTGAAGCTACTGGAGGAGCATAAAGAGTCGATTCAAAAACAGATGCACATCCTTAACACAGCAGATGAGATGCTTGAGCATAAAATTTCGACGTATCGAACGCTCATCGGACAATGAACTAACACACACAAATGACGATCTATTGCCAAAACAGTGATTTTTATTATAGACTGTTTTTTATCGGTTGTTCATCAAGGGGGAAATGCAATGCATCAAATCAGGAAACAAAAGTCAAATAAGTTAAAGATTCTCTCCAAAGTATTATTGATTATCATTGGGGGATTTATAACGGCATATGGTCTCGAAGCCATATTGATCCCGAATAATGTCTCAGATGGTGGTGTCACAGGTCTGAGTATCGTAGGATCACAACTGTTCGGATTACCACTGGGGATACTCATCGGGATTATTAACATTCCATTTGTGTGGCTAGGGTACAAGCAAATCGGAAAAAGCTTTGCGTTATATTCGATCATCGGTATTGCTTCACTCGCAATCAGCACCAGTCTGATGCACCATGTACCAACCATCATTGAAGGTGATACCTTGCTTGTTACGGTTGTCGGCGGGATTATTATCGGTTTTGGTATGGGACTTGCATTACGTAATGGTGGCGCATTGGATGGCATAGATATGCTGGCTGTACTCCTTTCGCGAAAAGTCCCTTTTGGAACCAGTGATCTCATTCTGTTCCTCAACATGTTTGTATTTATTGTCGTTTCTACCGTGTTTGGTCTGCAAGGTGCGATCTTGTCAGGACTTGCGTATTTCATTGCTTCTAAAGTAATACATATTGTTGAAGAGGGCTTGAGCGGCTCCAAAACGTTTAAAATTATTACGAATCAACCTGAGATTATGGTTGAAACCATTCGGGACCGCTTAGGCCGTGGAGCAACATATACCGAGGCTTACGGTGGCTATTCTAATGAGCAATTCAAAGAAATTACTTGTGTCATTAACCGGATGGAAGAGAGTAAAATTAAAGATATCATTCACGAAATTGACCCAACTGCTTTTGTAGTCGTATATGATGTAGCAGAAGTCAGAGGCGGCAATTTCAAAAAGAAAGATATACACTAACATACAAAAACGCGCTGACAGGAGAAATACTCTTGCCAGCGCGTTTTTGTTTTACCATATGTGTATAAAAAAAATCAAGCTTCAGTAAAAACTGTACTGAAGCTACTGTCAACACCTTCAATATATAATGGAACAGCATATACCTTTTCAATTCCAGATAAGTCATGGTTTAAATTCATATCCTCTATAAGTAGAATGAACTTGCCATCAACCCGACCTTTCCCAAGCATAATCTGATGAAAAGTGATAGCCTCATCCACATGAATCACAGAGCCAGAAGAGATCATATCCATTCCAACTGCTCTCAATGAATCAAAAACCATCAAGTAACTTGCAGCATCTGCTGCAAACCCTGGGTTATGATCACTATAACGAACAGGGTCAGATGACCGAAACTTTCCAAAACCTGTACGTATGAGCAGAAGATCAGAGCCAGCGATCTGGTGTTCATACGGCTCCAGGTCAGCTTTTGTAATAAGTTCATCGTCACCTTTGGGAATATCGAGGATTGTTGGATGAGTAAAGATAAAGTAGTCTATGGGAATCTCGCTTATTTTTAGACCTTGCGGATTGAAATGCCAAGGCCCGTCAATATGAGTTCCATTATGGTTGAGAGATGTGATAATAAATTGGTTATACAGATCTCCTTGATCTATGCTGGACTGCTGCTGAATCTCAACAGGAGGATTATCTTTATAAACGGGAGTATTTACACTAAGAGGGTAGGACAAGAGGATCCGCTTCATCTGTTGTTCTCTCCTTTATGTCACACAGGTTCTATATCATGATTGGTGAATGTATGGACTCATATTATGAAAGGAATCGGTATTTCATGCATAAGCACAGCTCTATTATGGAAAACTTCTGTAGTGTGATTAAAAAGCATGATTCTATGGGAGGTTAGCATAGTGACAAAACAGGACCCGCAAGAGCTTTTGAAGCAAAAACATGAACTGGATGAACAAAAAAGACAGTTCACTAATTTTTCCCGAAATATTTCAGGTCATGGTGAGGTTGAAGCTGGTCAAGAGTTCAGTGTTGACCGAGTGCCAGATGACCAAAATCGTATGAAATCGGTTGAGAACAGACGCGGCGAAGTCTAAAACGTTACAACATAAGCTGATCCTTTATTGGATCGGCTTATTCGTGCGAAGCATTTTATTGAAGAGAAAGATATATGTTGTGGTTGAGAATGATTATCGATAGAATGTAGAAAAGTGAAAATATCTGCTGATTTTGCGGATGTTTTGCTAACTTAATGGGTTGTGGAAGGTGAAGGAAGAGATGCACGTAGAAGAGCATGTGAAGTTATGGAATCTAGCCACCATTAAAATATGGGATGTGCGTCACGTCGTAGTGGGCGCTGACGAATCAATCTATGCCTACCGATTTCCGGTTAGCGGTTTTATATACACCGTAAGAGGCAATGCAACGATTAAGCTGGATGACACGATGTACGTGATTGATCAGATGCAAGTCTTGCATGGAGGCAAAGGGGTATGGATGAATATCTCCCTGAACGAGGATTCATTTGAATTTTATTTGATATTTTATCGGGCTAATTTGTCGTTATCCAATACTCGTGAGAATCAAGCTCTGCTCAGGCAACATGTCCCGTTTCATCTGCAATATGCTTTCGCCCCAGGCTATCCCATGGACTTATATGATAAAGTCCAAAGAATAGAGCAACATTGGGAACGGACGGATGTGTTCTCGAAATTTCAGGTAAAGACGTTATTTTATCAATTTATTAATGAATTAATGAGGCAGTTAAGTGCACAAGGGATTGAGACTGCCAAGCCCGATCTGGTAGCTCAAGCCGTTCGTTATCTTCAAGAGAACTACATGTTGCCCGTTATGGTCGATCCGCTCGCAGAACTTCTGGATTGCAGTGCAGGGCATCTGTCGAGAACGTTCAAGAAAGAGACAGGCAGCAGTCTGATTACCTATTTAACTCGGATACGGATGTACAAAGCCAAGGAGCTGCTGTTGCACACAGATGCATCTCTTCAGAAGATTGCCGAGGCAATCGGCATTCCGGATGTGATCTATTTTAATCGTTTATTTAAAAAGCATGTTGGCCTTTCACCAGGTCGGTTCAAACAAAAATGTATCGCCCTGCCAACCGGTCAGAATAATGCTATCAAAGAATCAGAATTGTCCATTGTCAGTCCTATGCATCGCGGTTATGATCCTATTGATGATAATTATTATCAATACAAACCCAAAGGAGAATCACTTACATCTATGAGATCGAGAAAACCCGTTGCATTGCTTTTGATGCTCAGTCTTACATTATTAATATCAGCCTGTTCCCCTTCTCAGGGCAGTTCAGCAACAAGCAGTGATGGAACAAGCGGTAACAATGCTCCAACTACCGAAGTCGCGCAATCCACTGAATCAGCAGTACAGGAGCGTGTTGTTAAACATCCCTGGGGAGAAACGGTCATCAAAGGTGATCCTGAGCATATTATTTCGTTGTTCCCGGCTGCAACTGACTATTTGTTAGCACTCGGTATTGTACCCCAGGCAGCATCCAGTAATGAGGAGGGGAGTGATCAGTTTCCTACCTACCTGTCCGATCAACTACAAGGAAAAGAAAATCTGGGCTGGCAGGTTGATCCCAACTACGAAAGCATATTGGCGGCAGAGCCAGACCTGATTATCGGTCAGGATTTCATGAGTGATGCCTATGACAGCCTCAGCAAAATTTCGCCTACCTTGCTGGCAGAGAAGCTGCAGGACGAGCAAGGTATTATTCGTATGAAGACAAGCCTGTTACATATGGGAGATATGTTAGGGAAGACGGATCAGGCCAAACAGGTCATTGAAGAATACGAAAAGAAGGCTGCAGAAGCCCGTGAGAAAATCAAGCAATCCATCGGAGACGAGACCGTGATGTTCCTGCGTTTATCCGACAAAGAAGTGCGTTATTACAGTAAAAGAAACTATGAGGTTCTGTACGACGATCTAGGCCTGACACCTCCTATATCCATACCTGACCCGACAGATTCAATGAAAGTAATCTCCATGGAGTCGTTACCATCGATTAATCCGGATCATATTTTCCTGTTGTCATCAGACGAGAATGAAACGACAGAATTGCAAAAAACAGCAGTGTGGAAAAGCCTGAATGCTGTTAAAAACAACAATGTCTACATCGTTGACTACGGTTTGTGGTTCCAAGGTCCGGGAGGACCCATTGGACAGAGCAAGATTATAGAAGAAGCGGTGAGTTTCCTTACCCAATAAGAAAACAAGACAGGAGGATCCCCTTTTGGAAACGTCTGTAATGGAAAAGATTATTCGTGAACGAAGAACCATTCGTCAGTTCAACGGCAAACCGCTGGCGAAAGAAACGATCATGCACTTGCTGGAAGCGGCCGTGTGGGCACCTGTTCATTCCCGCAAAGAGCCATGGCGCTTCATATTATTTGTAGAGGAAGGTCGGAAGCAATTTGCTGATGCAGTGCTACATACGTTTTCCAAAGATGAGCGGGAGCGTTGGACAGAGAAGCTGCAAAAAGACTACTGTGAGTCTATCCAAGCCCATCTGCTGGTTGTAATTGAGGCTGATCCGAGACAACGGGTATGGGAAGATGCTGTGGGTGCTAGTGCTGCCCTTATTCAAAATATTCAACTCCTGGCATGGGAGCAGGAGATCGGCGTAGTGTGGAAGACGAATGAATATAATTTTGACCCTGATTTCTACGCCAAGACAGGTGTAAAAGCAGGGGAGAGAATCATTGGCACACTTCATCTGGGGTATTTTGATACAAACAAGGTTCCAAAACCTCGTCCTCGCACACCCGTAGAAGAATTGATGACCTTTGTCTCCACGGCAATAGCAGAAGTACAGTAGTAAGACATTGAGGAGTTCAAACTGTTTCTGATTAATGTTATCTCACACTGCCTGCCAAATCATGAACGAAGTGAAATACAAATTCGGCGGTCAATAAATGGATGGTTGAGGCCATTTAGGTGGTGGTCAATCGTTGTAAAAGGTCGTATATTATTACTATGTCGATTGTGGGATTGAATATGGACCACATCGCAATATGATAAACGATTTTACATAGAAGGACGGGAAAAAATGGACTTTAAACCGCTTGCTTCATTTATCGACCGCATTACATCCTGGCGTATACCGTGGGCAGAGGTGCTGGTGATGCATCGAAATGATACCGTTTTCCATTATCGTAATGGATACGCCAATCTGGAAGAGAAAACACCTATCGGTGATGGAGCGATCTTCAATCTATACTCCATGACCAAAATCATGACTTGCGTGGCAGGGCTGCAACTGGTGGAGAAAGGGGAAATGCTGTTAAGCGATCCCTTGTCTGATTATCTGCCAGAGTACGCTGAGATGACGGTGAAAAAAACGATGGCGAACGGGGAGATCCGACTGGAAAAGGCGACAAGAGCCATTACAGTACGTGATTTGTTCACCATGACTGCCGGGTTCTCGTATAACGTTGATTGTCCAAGCATCCAAGAAGCTGTAAAAAGCACCGATGGAACATTGCCAACACGCGACTTCGCGAGAGCGCTTGCGAAAGAACCGTTGTTATTTGAACCAGGGACACACTGGAATTACAGCATGTGCCATGATGTGCTGGGAGCCTTGGTGGAAGTGGTAAGTGGCAAACGCTTTGGTACCTATCTGCGGGACGAAATCACCGGACCCCTTGGCATGAACGATACAGCATTCAATCTGAACGATGAGCAGCAGAAGCGCCTGATTCCACAGTATGCTTACAACGATGAGCTTGAAAAGGCTGTACGTATGGATGGTAATGGATTCCGAGTAGGTACGGAGCTGGAAAGCGGTGGTGCAGGATTATTGTCAACCGTTAGCGATTATGCACGTTTTCTGAACGCGCTTACTGGGCATGGTACGAGTCCCGAAGGCGTGCGCATTCTGTCACAAGCTTCAGTGGAACTGATGCGAACGGACCACCTGAACGAGATGACTCGTGCTGATTATTCGTGGGATCATATGTATGGATACGGCTATGGATTGGGTGTTCGCACACATATCTCCAAAGCAGGAAGCGGCTCACTGAGTCCAATTGGCGAATTTGGATGGAGCGGCGCTGCTGGCTGTATGGCTATTATTGATCCGGATTCAGAGCTTACAGTCATGTATGCACAGCACCTGCTGAATAGTCAGGAACCATACGTTCAACGACGCTTACGTAATGTGGTTTACTCCTGTCTATAAATCATATCGTATTCGAAGTTACTTGAAGAGCCGCTAAATAGCGGCTTTTTATGTTATATGATTCGAAATCTATTAATTAGATTGTTATTTCTTTATTGGAAAGGGTATGTTATCATTCTTAGGAAAATAGTACTAGCAGGAGGATATGCTTATTGAATATAAACCTATATTAATTACATAGTTTGATCAAAAGTACACTCTAGCAAGATCTATTAAAATGTTGAGATTATGCACGATTCAAAATTAGAAATGAGCTTTTAGATGTTTATTTTTTTATTCAAAGGAGAGTCATCAATGATACACCCTAAGCACCAATCAAAATGGGCTTCTCTGGCCCTACTAACCTTAATCGGCTATGTTCTGAGCGCATTGCTTCTGTTACCACCCAATGCTGCTGCCAAAGGAGAGCAAATCTCCGCCAAACAGCTCGAAAGTATGAGCCGGCTTTCATTTACGCTTCGTGATGCCAAACAAACGGCTTACACCGTTTATATTTTCGCTTATGATGAACAGAAGAGAACACTGACCGAAGAAAATGGTTGGACCAACAATAAAAAAGGCGATAAGAGCTATTCAGGTACGTATCGTGCGGCCTTGCTGAAAAAAGGTGCAGCATACGGAACTGTTCAGGCAGCAAAACTGGATCTGAATACGATTATTTTGCCTCAAACCTGGAACTTTGTTGTGAAAAGCAAAGAGGCTAGTACACCAGACATGCTGATGATCACCGATTGGGGAACTTCTAATTTCAATGAGGTGAAAACGTATATTGTTCGTTCCGGGGAATTGCGCCGTGTAACATATGTCGATAATAAGGGAAAAAAAATAGACGATTCCTACTCTGCAAGCAGAGATGATGGAATCCGTACTCTTTCAGGTGCCCGAGTGCAGTTCAAAAATTACAACAACCTTCAATTTGTCTATGGAGTTGATACGTTTAAGCTGAATGTGAACAAATTGGTATTGCAGTTGGAAGATACACGTAACCTCCGTTCAGATGCTTGGCCGAACTCGGGTGTTGGCGATCGCGCTTACCTGAAAAGCCTAAAGGAAGCCGCTTTAAAGGGTGTATTGCCAGGTCGGACGGACATCAAGATTGGCATGACGCTTCAAAATGCGCAAAAAAAGTTGGGGAAACCAAATTCTCGTTCAAACGGGGAATGGGGAGCGTACTATTTTTATTCTAAATTCGGCGTCGGATTTGATTCATACATGCACGAGCTTACCAATAAATCACGTATTGCCGTTTTTGATTTGTACAATGAAAAGCAGAATCTTTCACCACGGAATGTGAAAATATGGATGGGAAAACCTTCCTCAGAATATTACAATGAAGTCGTGGTTGGTTATGAGATGGTATACCAATTGGGTAATCACGCCATTGTATTCACTTATGAGGAAGAAGAGGACTTGATTGATTTTACGAGTATATATTAAGGTATAACATCGTAAAAACAAAAAGTATATCGTATTGGTATGTACAAAAAAAGCCGCTAATTAGCGGCTTTTTTTGTTATCTATGAAATTGGGACGCGTAGTCTATTTTATTGGAGTGTTATTAGAGGTTTGCACAGAACGTACACGATTGACTAAATAAATGCCAACGGATACAAACAGCAATGCGGCCAGATTTTTCAGTTCCAAGATCGTTTCCCCGAGGAATAACGCTGATAACAATGCGCCAAACACAGGAATTAGGAAGTTGTATACAGACACTCTTCCGACCTTGTTATACTTGAGAAGCATATTCCATAGACAAAATGCGACGGAGGACAGCAAAGCCAGGTAGATCAAGTTACTGGTGGATTCCAGGGTGAAATGGGTGACTCGACCGCCGAGTGATAGACCTAACAGCGTAAGCACCAGTCCCCCGACGAATAAGCTGACACCTGTTATGATCAGAACATCGATGGTGGCGGTGAGACGTTTTGCGTAAAGGGCTGTAACGGAAAAAACAAGTGCCGCTATAATAACGAAGCCTTCGCCTGTGAATGAAAAGGAAAAAGCAAGCAGATCCGTATGGAAGTTTACGATAATGACGCCAACGAATCCGAGCAAGCAGCCAACGATTTTATTTCTGCTTAATTTGTCGTTCTTATAGATGAAATGGGCCAGAACAACACTGAAAAAGGTTGTCGTTGCATTCATAATGGAGCCTTTGACACCCGTTGTATTGGCTACGCCAACGTAGAAAAACATATATTGCAAACCGGTTTGCAATATACCTAACATGATAAGGCTTGTCCACTGAGGCCGGGACAATTGAAGCTTCTCTTTTCTAACGATACGAGACAGGAGCAATAGCAGCAAGCCCGCCAGTGTGAATCGATATCCGGCAAATACATATTTGGAAGCAATGTCTTCCGGCAGAATGTTAAATGCGATATATCCAAGTTTGATGGACGGGTACGCACTTCCCCATAACAAGCAACACAGGCTTGCGACGAGCATGACAAAAATGGGATCACTAAATTTACTCGGTTTTTGATTTTCAAGGGTATTTCTCTCTATCACTCTCAATCTTCTCCTCGCATTTCATGCACATATGTATGTACGAATCTACTATCCTCACTGACCATATCACATATCGCTAATATTTGTAATGATAATTAACTCCTTAATATAGCTGAGAAGACTGAATAAGACGGAAGAAGCCAGGTTACAGATGAATTTCAATGTACTTTCATGTTTACTTGGAGAAATTTCCAGAATGAAAACGCTTGTCAAATTAAAAATAATATGATAATTTAATGTCTGTAACCGGTTACACATAGAGGAGAGCAACTTATGAAAACAATTAAAGACGTAGCTCAACTGGCTGGCGTATCTGTTGCCACCGTATCCAGAGTCATTAATGATAGAGGTTATGTTCATGCCGACACACGCAAGAAAGTGGAAGATGCTGTGAAGGCGCTTAATTTTTCGCCAAATGAAGTGGCCCGCTCATTATATAAACGCAAGTCCAAACTGATTGGCCTGTTGTTGCCGGATATTGCCAACCCTTACTTCCCGCAGTTGGCCCGCGGCGTAGAGGACCGGATGCAAGAGCAGGATTATAGACTGATATTTGGAAATAGTGATGAGGATGAACGGAAGGAGCAGGATTACATCCAGACGTTTATCCAGAACAACGTGGTCGGTGTGATCTCTTCAACGAACTACCCTCATTCTTCAATATATGAAAACCTGAAGATTCCCGTTGTGTTTCTGGACAGAACATCACTCGATCGTCCATCCGTGTATGCGGACGGCAGGGAAGGTGGAAGACTAGCTGCAAGGGAGATAATCAAACGCGGCAGTCGCCGGATCACAGTTATGCAGGGACCGTCACAGATCAGACCCGCTCAAGATCGCTTTGAAGGAGCGATTGAAATCATCCGTGATGCTGGGTTAGACTACCGGGTGATCCAGACGACCTCATTTTCAATTAACGAGGCAGGTGTATGGGCTGAAGAATTATTCAGGAAGTATGGGGACACAGACGGGGTCATTGCCAGCAATGACATTGCAGCCATGGCAGTACTGCATGAGGCAGCACGAGTTGGAAGAAAAGTTCCCGATGACGTACAAGTGATCGGTTTCGATGATATTCCAATGAGCAGCCTGTTGTCGCCAGCGCTGTCGACTATCCATCAGCCAGCATACGAGATGGGAAGAGAAGCGGCGGGATTACTTATCCAGCTTGTGGAACAAGCTGCAGTAGAGAACAAAAACATACAGTTACCCGTAAGTTTCATCGAACGGGGCACTACGAGAAAGGTGAAATCAGATGGCTAAAATATGTGTAATAGGAAGCAGTTCAATGGATCTGGTTGTTACTTCGTCAAGACGGCCGGGGGCGGGTGAAACCGTTCTTGGCGACAGCTTCAAAACGGTTCCGGGTGGCAAAGGAGCCAATCAGGCTGTTGCCGCTGCACGACTGGGTGCCGAGGTTGCGATGATCGGCCGGGTAGGCGACGATGCTTTTGGCAAAGATATTGTAGAGAACTTTAGAGCAAATGCTGTAAATACGCAAAATGTGAAACCGGTTACACATTTAGAAAGTGGAACGGCTCATATCATTCTGGCAGAAGGTGATAATAGTATCGTAGTGGTTGAAGCGGCGAATCGTGAAGTCACTCCTGCATATGTCGATGAAGCAGCTGAAGTGATCCGCGGTGCAGATATCGTATTAATTCAGCAAGAAATTCCGGAGGAAACGGTTGTGCATGTGAGTGCATTGTGTGCAGAATTCGGAACACCCCTGCTGCTTAATCCCGCTCCGGCGAGAACATTACCGCAACAAGTGATCGACAATGCCGCATATATCACGCCGAACGAGCATGAAGCTGAGATTTTGTTTCAGGGCATGAGTCCGGCACAGGCATTACGTCAGTATCCAAACAAGTTGTTCATCACGGAGGGCAGTAAAGGTGTACGTTACTTTGATGGCACTGAGGAAATTCTAGTCCCAACTTATAAAGTTGAGGCTGTTGATACTACTGGGGCAGGGGATACGTTCAACGCCGCATTTGCAGTTGCTTTGGCTGAAGGAAAAGCGTTGCAAGAGAGTATACGCTTCGCCAATCGGGCTGCATCGTTGTCCGTCACCAAGTTCGGAGCGCAGGGCGGCATGCCGACGCGTGATGAAGTAGAGGAGAGCTTGTAATGAAAAGAAATGGCATGTTAAATAGTCACATCTCCAAGATTCTGTCTGATCTGGGCCATACGGACTTGATTGTGATTGCGGATGCAGGTCTGCCAGTACCGGACGGGGTGCTCAAAATAGATCTGGCCCTCAAGCTGGGAACACCAAGTTTTCGCGAAGTGGTAGAAGCGATTGCAGAAGATATGGTCATTGAGAAAGTCATTGTGGCTGAAGAGATTCGCGAAGGCAATCCCGTAGCCATGCAATTCATCAAGGAGAAATTCGGGGAAGAAGCAATCGATGCTTCCGTCAGCCACGAACAATTCAAAGCATTAACACGGCAAGTGAAAGCTGTTATCCGCACAGGTGAAGCCACACCCTATGCCAATTGCATTTTACAATCGGGAGTCCATTTCGGTTAAAAGGAGGTTGCGTAATGCACATTCAGATGCAAGACATTCATAAAGCGTTTGGCACCAACCAGGTGCTGAGCGGAGTGGATTTTGAATTAAAAGATGGTGAAGTTCATGCCTTAATGGGGGAGAATGGAGCCGGTAAATCCACACTGATGAACATTCTGATTGGTCTCCATGAGCGAGATCAGGGAACCATCACGATAGACGGAGAAGAAAACTATTTTGCAAGTCCGAAGGAAGCCGAGAAACTAGGTATCACCTTTATCCATCAGGAGCTGAATGTATGGCCTGAAATGACGGTGCTGGATAATCTATTTATTGGTAAGGAAATGACATCATCCATCGGGTTGCTTAATACAAGACAAATGAGAGCGCTTGCCAAAGAACAGTTTGCCAAGCTTTCCGTAGACATACCACTGGAACGTCCTGCGGGAGAATGCTCTGTCGGGCAGCAGCAGATGATTGAAATCGCCAAAGCACTTATGACAGATGCCAAGGTTATCATTATGGACGAGCCAACAGCGGCACTCACGGAGCGCGAGATACAGAAACTGTTTGGTGTAATCAGCTCACTGAAGAAGGACGGAGTATCCATCGTGTATATTTCTCACCGCATGGAGGAGATATTCACGATCTGTGACCGGATTACCATTATGCGTGACGGCAGAACGGTAGACACTCAGCCAATTCCACAGACAAGCTTTGATGAAGTGGTGCGGAAAATGGTAGGTCGTGAACTTACAGAGCGTTATCCTGTCCGGAATCCTTCTTATGGTGAAGTTGTTCTGGAAGTAAGGAATGCAAGCAGTAAAGGGTTGTTCGAGAATATTAACTTCACTGTGAGAGCGGGAGAAATACTTGGTTTCTCAGGACTTATGGGTTCTGGACGAACCGAGATTATGCGAACAATCTTCGGTTTGGATACGTTGGATAGCGGTGAAATCTTCATCCGCGGCAAAAAAGCGAACATTCGTAAACCGGCAGATGCAGTGAAACATGGAATCGGGTTTATTACAGAAGACCGCAAGGATGAAGGGCTGGTATTAGACTTCTCTATTCGCGAGAATATGGCGTTGACGAATCTGTTCAGTTTCTCAAACAAAGGTTTCATCTCAGCTCCAAAAGAACAAGATTTCGTAGATACATTGATCAAACGTCTACAGATCAAAACGCAATCCTCGGAGACGGCGGCAAGGAATCTATCCGGGGGTAACCAGCAGAAGGTGGTTATCGCGAAATGGGTTGGGATCGGACCAAGCGTGCTTATCCTGGATGAACCTACCCGCGGAGTGGATGTCGGGGCGAAGCGCGAAATCTATGAATTGATGAATGAACTGACTGACCGCGGCGTTGCAATCATCATGGTATCGTCGGAGCTACCTGAAGTGCTTGGCATGAGCGACCGGATCGCAGTTGTGCATGAAGGACACATCAGTGGAGAGGTTGCAAGGGAAGTAGCAACACAAGAACACATTATGACATTGGCCACAGGGGGACAGTGATATGACATCAATGCAGGAAAACAAAACGGCTAAAAGCGGCTTCCGTTTCTCAAGCGTGATACAAAAATTGGGACCGCTGCTTGGCTTAATCATTCTTATTCTCATCGTATCGGTGTTGAATCCAAGTTTCTTGGAACCGCTTAATATCTTGAATTTATTGCGTCAAGTCTCGATTAATGCGCTGATTGCCTTCGGTATGACGTTTGTGATCCTAACGGGTGGAATTGATCTGTCGGTCGGCTCAATCCTGGCTTTATCCAGTGCTTTTGTAGCAAATATGATGTTGTCTGGCCTCGATCCGATCTTGTCCATCATTATCGGTGTAGCACTCGGTGGTGTCATGGGTATGGTGAACGGACTGATGATTACCAAAGGTAAAATGGCTCCGTTTATCGCCACACTCGCTACCATGACGATATTCAGAGGACTGACATTGGTGTACACAAATGGTAACCCAATTACAGGCCTCGGGGATAACCTGTTGTTCCAACTGTTTGGCCGCGGTTACCTGCTGGGTATTCCGGTACCTGCAATTACGATGCTGATTACCTTCATGATTCTGTGGATTGTTTTGCATAAAACGGCTTTTGGCCGTAAAACGTACGCTATCGGTGGTAATGAGAAAGCCTCCATTATCTCGGGTATCAAAGTTAATCGCGTGAAAATTATGATTTACTCCCTGACAGGTATGCTCGCTGCTCTGGCAGGTGCAATTCTGACATCGCGTTTGAATTCAGCGCAACCAACGGCAGGTACATCCTACGAGCTGGATGCAATCGCAGCAGTTGTATTGGGTGGTACAAGTCTGGCTGGAGGACGTGGACGCATCGTTGGTACATTGATCGGTGTTCTGATTATCGGCGTATTGAATAATGGATTGAACTTGCTTGAAGTAAACTCATTTTATCAAATGGTTGTAAAAGGTATCGTCATTGCCATTGCCGTCCTGCTGGACCGCAAGAAAACAGCATAAGGAGAGAAGCGAATATGAAAAAGTGGACTGTAACACTCATAAGTATGCTGATGATCATCGTTCTGGCCGGGTGCTCTCTGGAGCCACCGGAATGGGCGAAACCTAACCCAAACAAAAGTAACGGACAGAAGAAAATAGGTTTGTCGATATCTACATTAAACAATCCATTCTTTGTATCACTGAAGGACGGGGTCATGGCTGAAGCCAAAAAACAGGGAATACAGGTCATCGTGGTGGATGCGCAGAACGATTCGGCCAAACAAACCAATGATGTGGATGATCTCATTCAGCAAGGCGTTAGTGCACTTCTGATTAACCCCGCGGACTCTGCAGCTATCTCCACAGCGGTTCAATCCGCTAATAGTGTTGGCATTCCCGTGATCACGCTGGATCGCTCCGCAGATAAAGGCGAAGTGGCGGCACTAGTGGCATCTGATAACGTTAAAGGTGGACGCATGGCAGCTGAATATTTTGTGGAACAACTGGGTGAGGGAGCAAAAGTCATTGAACTTGAGGGTGTACCTGGCGCTTCCGCAACAAGAGAACGGGGTAAAGGTTTCCATGAAGTGGCTGACAAGCAACTCGATGTGGTTTCCAAACAATCTGCTGATTTTGATCGGTCCAAAGGATTAAATGTCATGGAGAATCTGCTTCAGGGTAATCCTGACGTGCAGGCCGTATTTGCCCATAATGACGAGATGGCACTGGGTGCGATTGAAGCGATTCAAAGCTCAGGTAAAGACATTCCGGTCATCGGATTCGATGGCAATGATGATGCAATCAAATCCATTCAGGATGGGAAATTGACTGCAACAGTCGCTCAGCAGCCTATACTGATTGGCCAACTGGCGCTGCAAGCAGCTCTGGATGTGCTCAGTGGCAAGCAGGTGGAGCCATCGATTCCGGCTGAATTGAAGCTGGTAACCAAGGAAAATGTGAACGAGTAAATCATCATGTAACATGTTTCTCGTCTTGTGGAGAAGAGCATAGGAATATAACCAAGCCGCTAATTTAGCGGCTTTTTTCATTTGTAATGTGAGGGCATCACATCAATCAGATTATTGACTTTTAATAGCATATTAAAGGTGCCCCAATTGAATTAATGTCCACTTTTGTATCTTTGGATTGCTCAAAAATAGCTTTTTTGGATATGTATATCCAATCCATGCGTTGCTATACTAGCATGACGTTCCACACAGTCTTCACAATACATAGGAGGAGCTAATCTCAATTATTCATTCCTGTTTGGAATAGAAAGAAGGTAGCTGACATGAAACATCTAGTAGGAGAAAATCTTCAAACTGTAAGACAGCAAATGGCACTGGCCTGCCAGGCTTCCGGTCGCAACTTAGAGGAAATTCAGTTGTTGCTCGCGACCAAAACGGTACCGCTTGAGAAACTAGAGGTAGCGATTCAAGCAGGTGAGGTTCTATTCGGAGAAAACAAAGCTCAGGAACTTCGGGACAAATTTCCGCTTATGCAGCAACACGAACAGGTGGAATGGCATTTTATCGGACATCTGCAAACGAATAAAGTAAAAGACGTTGTTAAATATGTTACGCTCATCCATTCCGTAGATCGTCTGAAACTGGGTCAGGCGTTACATAACCAGCTTGTCAAAGAGAATAAGACCTTAGACATTCTTGTGCAAATTAATACGTCCTACGAAGAAAGTAAATTTGGCGCATCTCCAGAAACAGCCGTTGAGCTTGTAGAACAGTTGTCTCAATTCGAGACATTAAATGTGAAAGGTTTAATGACCATTGGAAAACTGAATGCGACGAACGAAGAAACACGACATTGTTTTCGATTGTTAAACCAGATCCGTACACAGATTAAAGAGAAAAATATTCCACGCGTAGAAATGGATATTTTATCGATGGGTATGTCTGGTGACTTCCAAGTCGCCATTGAAGAAGGAGCTACAATGATCCGGGTAGGGACAAGTGTATTTGGTCAACGCTACTTACCGGACGAGTATTACTGGAATGAAAACACACGCATCGATGATTAAGTGAGAGGTAGTGTTAAATATGAAGACAGCATCCCCTTCGTTACGTGGCCGTGATTTGATATCGCCTATGATCGCCGCTTTAATATCCGTAATTGTGAATTACGGGGGTACGTTTATTCTTGTTTTTCAAGCTGCAAAAGTGGCTGGTTTAAGCCCGGAAATGACCGCTTCCTGGATTTGGTCCATCTCGATTGGGGTAGGAGTGACAGGAATTTGGCTCAGTTATCGGTACAAGGAACCGATTATTACAGCCTGGTCTACACCGGGTGTGGCGTTTCTCGTTTCAGCATTAGCGGTAACCCCTTATCCAGAAGCTATTGGCGCTTACATGATTTCAGCAGTCGGATTTATTATTTTAGGTTTGTCAGGCATGTTTGAACGTTTCGTTCGACTTATTCCCCCAGGCATCGCTTCCGGATTGTTAGCTGGCATTTTACTACAGTTTGGTATTTCGGCCTTTGGAGGGGCGAAGGTAGATCCTTTGCTTGTGATTGTACTGTTTGCAGGCTATATCGTGCTAAGAAGGTTTACTTCCCGTTACGCCATTGTTGGCATATTGGCAATAGGTTTGATTTATTTGATATGTATGGGGAAAACAGACTTCAGTACGATCCAATTGGCTGTAGCATCGCCTGTATTTGTTGTTCCAGCATTTTCGTTAAATGCTTTACTTGGCGTTGCGTTACCGCTGTTCATTATTACCTTGACAGGGCAGTATATGCCCGGAATGCTTGTTCTGCGTAATGATGGATTCAAGACAAGTGCCAATCCTATTTTAGCTGTAACAGGTTTGGGTTCGCTTCTTGCAGCCCCATTCGGATCACATGCTTTTAATGTGGCAGCTATTACAGCAGCGATTTGTACAGGGAAAGATGCACATGAGGATTCAACGAAGCGGTATATTGCAGGTATTGCTTGTGGTGTTTTTTATATTTTTGTCGGCATTTTTGGCGTAACATTGGCTGCTCTGTTTTTGATTCTTCCTGCTACTTTTATTGCAACATTAGCGGGATTGGCCTTACTTGGAACCATCGGTGGCAGTCTTGCCAATGCATTAACGGACCCTAAGGGACGTGAAACTGCATTGATTACGTTTTTGGCGACAGCAGCGAATGTGACTTTGCTTGGTGTGGGTGGTGCATTTTGGGGACTGTTTGCAGGAATGATGGCACATCTACTGATGAATAGTAAATTTCCCAAAAAACAATTTGGAACGAATAAATAACCGTAATATTGAGAGGAAGATGTTCATGAAACATTTGGAGAAGCAAGACAAAGTAATAGGAATGGCTGTCCAGCAAGAGCTTGGAAGGCAGCAGGATACGATAGAACTGATTGCATCAGAGAATTTTGTAAGTCAAGCTGTGATGGAAGCAACCGGTTCGGTATTGACCAATAAATATGCGGAGGGGTATCCGGGCAGAAGGTATTATGGCGGATGTGAGCAAGTCGATACAGTCGAAGAGATAGCAAATAGTCGCCTTAAAGCACTTTTTGGCGCTGAACATGCGAATGTGCAGCCTCACTCCGGTTCTCAGGCTAACATGGCAGTATATTTTGCCTCGGTTGAGATTGGGGACACAATACTTGGCATGAATCTATCCCAAGGTGGTCATCTAACACACGGAAGTACTGTTAATTTTTCAGGTAGGTTTTACAATTTTGTTCCATATGGTGTTGATGCACAGACGGGCCGCATTGACTTTGACGAAGTACGTAAACTTGCTTATAAGTATCGTCCACGCATGATTGTTGCAGGTGGAAGTGCATACCCGCGGACCATTGAGTTTGAATTATTTGCCCAGATTGCCGCCGAAGTGGGAGCTCTTTTCTTTGTAGATATGGCACATATAGCCGGAATAGTCGCAGCGGGTTTGCATCCTAATCCGGTACCGCATGCTCATTTTGTCTCAACCACCACGCACAAGACTTTGCGAGGTCCACGAGGGGGAGCCATTTTGTGCCGGGAATCGTGGGCACAAGCGATCGACAAAGCTGTATTCCCGGGGACTCAGGGCGGGCCATTCATGCACGTTATCGCGGGGAAAGCGGTGGCATTAGGTGAGGCATTGCAATCCGAGTTCACAACATATATTGAAGGTGTTCTGAATAACGCCAACGTATTGGCAGAAACTTTAATGAATGAAGGGCTCACCCTTGTATCGGGTGGAACAGATAATCATATTGTGTTGGTTGACTTACGAACTATGGGCCTTACAGGCAAAGAAGCCGAAGCTTTACTGGATGGAGTAGGGATTACGGCGAATAAAAATGCAATCCCTCACGATACGGCAAGTCCTTTGATTACAAGCGGTATTCGTTTTGGAACTCCGGCTATGACTTCAAGAGGGCTTGGAGCCAGGGAAATGAAAGAAATTGCTCAGCTGATAGGGCTTGCTTTCAAAAATCCAAAGAGTTCGAAGGTGAAAAATCAGATATTAGGCAGTGTCCGCGAAATCACTTCGCAATTCCCTCTATATGAAGGACTTAAATAGCTCAACAGCAGACACAAATAGAGCCTGCAATTGTTCCTAATGGATAACAGTTGCAGGCTCGAAAATTGCCTGTTTATATTGAAACTTACTTTTTTGAACGAAGAGATATACCTTAATTGAGATTTAGGAGACACCCTAGTAGGCTATGCCTACACGTGACTGTACATACTCATCAGACATTAATTGTTGATAAGCAAACTCTGCCGTATCGATTACAGATATTGAAGTTCCACCGTCAGGCAAGTAGTCGCGCTCAACCCGGTACTTACCGAGGGATTCTCCATCAAATAAGTAGGTAGGACACACGATGGTCCATTCTAACTTTGAAGCTTTGAGAATGTTGTACATCTCCAGATGCTCTTCAGCTGCTCGCGTGGACTTACGTTTGGACTCAGGGGATTGAAAACGAAACAAGCCAGGATCCGTTCGACTTTCCAATATTCCTGCTGTACCAATGGTAATGATTCTTTTGATACGCTCCTGAGCCATAGCTTCAACAATATGTCCCATGGATTGCGATAATGTAGTCGTTCCATCGGTACTTAAGGAACTAACAACGAGATCAACACTCTGTATGGCGTGATGAATATCCTCTTTGACTAAAGCGTTTCCTTGATGCAGAACGAAATTGTCATCGCTGATTTGTAGCTTTTCCGGGCTTCTAACCAGTGCAGTTACATGATGATTGGAACGTAGGGCATTAGAGACGAAATGACTTCCAACCCGTCCGGTGGCTCCTAACACTAAAATTTTCATTACAAAAAACATCCTTTCGAATCCGATTGGAGAGCATGTTCTCCATCATAATACAATCTTTGCAAGCCGGCGTATGCCGTCCTCAATCTGCTCCTCATCCACTTTCGCAAAACCTAATATCCATCCTTTTCGATGACTCTCCAAGCAATACCTACTAAGTGGATACACGCGTACACCTTGATCAAGGGCGGCATTCGTCAGCGCTTCTTCGTCAAATGACGTTTCAGATTCTAGAAGCATATGTAATCCCGTCTCCACACCACTTAATGTAAATCGTGAGCCTAGCCCTGAAGCAACAATGGCTTTGGTCATGACTTCGTGTCTACGTCGATATATATTCCGAACTCTTCTCATATGGCGCATAAAATGACCACGCTCAATAAAATGAGTTAGCGTTAATTGTTCCATAATCGGCAGATGACGATAGGTTAATTCATGAACTTGGGTAAGGCGATTGATGGCTATTTTGGGACCGATGATAGCGGATAGTCGAATGCCTGGTGCAACCATTTTGGAAAAACTCATCATATAAAGCGTATTCTGAGGTTGTTGACTAAATATAGTTGGAAGTGGATCTCCACGGTACCTAAATTCGCTATCGTAGTCATCCTCAACAATCCAATATCGATGATGAGCTGCCAAGTGCATCAATTGTTGCCTGCGTGGCTCCGACATAATAACACCAACGGCGCATTGATGAGAAGGTGTGACAAATACAAGTTTCGTCTGTGGGTGAATATGATCTACACTTAATCCATACTCATCGACTGGAATGGGATCCACATGCATCCTGCGGTATTTCATCGCCATCCAAGCGGCAGGGAAGCCGGGATCTTCTACGGAAACTCTGTCTCCCTCACTTAAGAGTGCCTGGGCAATTAAATCAATGCTATGTTGAGCACCTGAGGTTAACAAGATTTGATCAACATCGATATGAATGCCTCGTTCAAGTGACAAATAACGCTGAATCTGTTCTCTTAACGCCAGTAATCCTCTGGCATCGCCATAAGCCCATATATCCAGATTGGGTTCAGTGGAAGCTTGTAAAAAGGATTGCCTCCAGGCTTTAGTGAAACTTTCATCCAGATAAGGCTCGTGAGGATTAAAATCAATTTCTATTTTGCGATTGTCTCTATTGCCAAACCAACTATGCAGATGACCAATCGATTCGTTTAGTGTAGGTAGTTCGGGCGGAATAGGTCCTTGCATCGTGACGTCTTCTGATGAACGAGGTGCATAAGTCCAATCACTAACCCTTGTCCCGGCTCGTCGGGAGGTTACCGTATACCCTCGGCTGAATAATTCCTCGTATACAATCTGTATGGTTGAGCGTGAAACACCAATTAATTGAGCAAGTTCGCGTGAGGGGAGTAGCAATTCGCCTGGTTGCCATTTCCCGGTTGTAATATTATGAATCGCTTGATCCAGAAGTTGCTGCCAGATCGGGCGTTGGTCATTCCGATTAACTTTTAGCATTGCTTCAACTCCATTACTCATGCTGAATTATGGATTGCATTTATTTATGTACTTAGCCATGTTATTGGCACTCCATTGATTGATATACCATTATAACAAAAGTTTAATTTGTAAACAAAACAAAAGCTGGACTAAAGCGATTTATACCGTGTGTCCAAGCTATTTGGGTTGCTCCTGCTTGGTTCATACTCGATTCATATTCAAGCCACAGACAGTTCATCTTCTTCGGTTACACTACGGGAGTACTAACACAGAGATTCCTAATCCATAGACTAGACAGGAGAAGATGAGATTGACACGAAAGAAACGAACAACGATTGCCGCCATAACCTTGGTGTTTGCGGTGATGTCCCCAATGTCGGCCATGGCCACACCCGCTATCAGTAAAGGTAGTAGCCCTACGTATGATGTAACTAAAAAGGCAGCAAATGCTAAGGCGAAGATACTTACCGAATCATACGCTACGACAAGTGTGCAGTACGCACTGATGGAGGATGGTGAGATTGTGATCACCGGTCAGGCAGGCAAAAATGACCTGAAAAACAACATCCCGCTTTCTTCAGATACCATGTATGGCATTGGTTCAACCAGCAAAATGATGCTCACAACCGCCGTTATGAAGCTCGTTGACCAAGGCAAGATTGATCTCGATGAGCCTGTCGTGAAGTATATTCCGGACTTTAAAATGAAAGACAAGCGTTACCAAGAAATTACACCACGCATGTTACTGAATCATTCATCCGGACTTCTCGGAACATCAAGTAACAGTGCAATATTGTTTGGAGATAATGATATCTATGCACATGATACGTTACTGGAACAATTGGGAACGCAACATCTGAAGGCCGATCCTGGCGCATACTCGGTGTATAGTAATGATGGTTTTACATTAGCTGAAATTCTGGTTGAGCGCGTCAGCGGCATGAGTTTCACCACTTTCATGCACCGTTACATAACGGAACCACTTGGGATGGATCATACTAAAACACCGCAGGATATTGTGGACCTTAGCCAGATGGCAGCAACATATTCCCCGTCACAAGAGGAGAAACTTCCATTAGAGACTACAAATATGATTGCCTCAGGAGGCATCTATTCCACCGCTGAAGATCTGGTTCAGTTCTCGAAAATCTTTACAGGTGAGGTTGAAGGTGTTCTTTCGAAGGAATCCGTAGAGGCCATGGAACAGGAAGAATACAAGAGAGGCATGTGGCCGGAAGAAGGGGATTCATCCATTGGTTATGGCCTGGGGTGGGATAGCGTGAACCTGTTTCCTTTTAATGATTACGGCATCCAGGCAATAAGCAAAGGTGGCAATACGATAACCTATCATTCCTCATTGATTGTGTTACCGGAATATAATATGGCTGCTGCCGTAACCTCTTCGGGTGGTCACAGCTCAACGGATCAATTGCTGGCAACTGAACTGTTGCTTGGTGCGCTTGAGGAAAAGAATATTATTCCAGAGCGTAAGCCGGAGAAGTCACATGGGGCACCGGTAAAAACAACCATGCCGAAGGAACTTACACAGCATACGGGTACGTATGGCAGTGGTGCAAACATGTTAATGAACTTGACCGTGAAGGATGGCGGACAAATGACGATATCTTATCTGTCGTCTCCTAAAAGTCCTGATCAGACCTATACGTACACCGCTGATGGCTCATTCATTAATGATGAGGGTACGGAAAAGCTGAAGTTCGTTCAGGAAGTCAATGGGAACACATACTTGTGGTCTCGCTCATATCAGTCTGTCCTTGGGCTTGGGCAAGTTGCTTCTTCGGAATATAAGGCAGAAAAGCTTGAAATCAATGAATTGTCGGAAGAAGTAAAGACCGCATGGCAGAAACGGGGAGGCAAAGCCTACGTGTTGGTCAATGAAAAATACACATCAACACTGTACAACACAGCGATGCCGATGATCCCCATTCAAACTTTTAATGAGCTACCGGGTTATGTCTACACGAATAAAATCGTTGGGGCTAACCAAGCCGTAAACCAATTGCAAATTCCTGGATTAGCCGGACGTGACACGATGGAGTTCAATTTCTATGAGGAAAATGGCGTGGAATACGTTACAGCTGGAGGCAATGTCTACGCTGCTCAAGAAATCATAAAACCGATCTATGCGGGAAGACAATCGAAGACAACAATTCAAGCAAATGGTCATGCTACATGGTTTGCGATTCCGGCATCTGTCGCCGGTAAAGAAATGGCGGTCAAGATGTCTGCAAACAGCGCATTTGCTGTATACAACCAAGCGGGCGTAGGCATTAATCATACAGTGGTCAGTGGACAAAACGAAATTGTATTGCCTGAGAACGGAACCATTGTGTTCGCGGGTGAAGCTGGTTCGAAGTTCGAGATTGTATTGACAACCAGAGCAAATTAATAGATGATAAAAAAACTGTACAACAAAAAGTCGCGGAAATCGCGGCTTTTTTGAGTTTTAAATTTTAAATAATACGTTTTAAAGTAAATGCACTTTTTTCAGATTCGCGATGTAATATTGGGTTTCGTAAAGCTTACCTAAAGGGTAAGTATGAAGAGGGCTTTTACTGGTTGGAAAAAAATGATGGAGGAAAATGTTGCAAGTGGAAAGGCAAAGCATTGATTGTTAATATACAGTAAATAATAACAATCAAATATGTAGAAGATCGACAAAAAGTTTAATAGAAATACCGATTCCAAAGAAAATAATGATTATTCGGACAACACCGAGACGGGGAGGACACATGAAAACAACGAAGATTTCATTTTTTATTCTTTCACTGATGCTGCTCCTGGTGAGCGGTCTATCAGGGTGGGCGGGGGAAGCCGCTGCAACATCCAATTCCAGTAAGACCTATGTTATTGGAACTGATGTCACATTTGCTCCATTCGAATATGAAGATGAGAATGGTGATTTTGTTGGTATCGATATGGACTTACTGGATGCCATCGCTAAAGATCAAAATTTTAAGTATCAAATCAAAGCTCTGGGTTTTAATGCAGCTGTACAGGCACTTGAAGCCAATCAGGTTGATGGTGTCATTGCAGGGATGAGTATTACGGATGAAAGAAAAGCAAAATTTGATTTTTCAGAGCCATATTATGATTCAGGCGTTGTTATGGGGATTAGTTCCAATAATGATACCATTAAAAGTTACGAAGATCTTCGTGGTAAAAAGGTCGCTGTAAAAACGGGAACAGAAGGGTACAGCTTTGCTGAGTCCATCGCCTCAAAATATGGCTTTACCGTTGTCCCATTCGATGAATCATATCAAATGTATGATGATGTAAAGACCGGTAATTCGGTGGCCTGTTTTGAAGATGAACCCGTTCTAAGGTATGGGGTAAAGCAGAATAATGGTTTAAAAATCGTTACCGCCAAAGAAGACGGGGCTTCCTACGGATTTGCGGTAAGTAAGGGTAAAAATCAGGAACTTCTGGAGATGTTCAATGCTGGTCTTGTGAATATTAAAGCTAACGGTGAGTACAAGCGCATTATCGAAGAATATGTTGGAGAGAATGCCCAAGTCGCAAATCTGGGGCGTTGGGAGTTAATCCAGAAATCTCTTCCTGCACTTTTTAAAGGTCTGGGAAAAACACTTTTATACACGATTGTGTCCCTGTTCTTCGCGTTTATCATCGGTCTGATTTTCGGATTTATGAAAGTGGGACAGAATAAATTCCTTCGTGGTGTTGCCACCGTATTTGTGGATATCTTCCGTGGTATTCCGCTGATCGTCCTGGCATTCTTTATCTATTTCGGGATTCCACAGGCGATGGGTTTCACAATGCCATTGTTCCTGGCGGCTATTCTGACACTTAGTCTGAATGCAGGGGCGTATGTAACCGAAATTATCCGAGGCGGGATTCAATCGATTGATCGTGGTCAGATGGAAGCTGCCCGTTCATTGGGACTTCCTTATCGCAAAGCAATGATTAAGATTGTCATTCCGCAAGCAGTGCGTGTTATGATTCCGTCCTTCATTAACCAGATGGTTATCACGCTGAAGGATACGTCAATCTTATCCGTTATTGGTCTCGTAGAGCTGACACAATCGGGTAAAATTGTAATTGCAAGAACGTTCTCCTCTTTTGACATTTGGTTAACGGTTGCTGTTATGTATCTGATTGTTATCATCACACTGACCAAAATTGCTGATTATCTGGAGGTGAAGGTTCGTCGTGGCTAAAATTAAAGTTGAAGGTTTGAAAAAAAGTTTCGGCACAAATCAGGTTCTTAAGGGAATTGATGTGGCTGTCAGCGAAGGTGAAGTGGTCTGTGTCATCGGGCCTTCCGGTTCAGGAAAAAGTACTTTCTTGCGCTGCATCAACCAATTGGAAGATATCACAGCTGGTCGAGTTATCGTGGATGATCAGGATCTCAATGATCCTAAAACCAACATTAATAAAGCACGTGAAAATATCGGCATGGTGTTTCAACATTTTAACTTATTCCCTCATTTTAACGTCTTGAAAAATATAACGTTTGCGCCAAGAGAATTAGGGGTTTTAAACGCAGAAGAGGCTCGAAAAACGGGCCTTAGCCTACTCGATCGTGTCGGGTTGTCTGATAAAGCGGATAGTTTCCCCAGTCAACTCTCGGGTGGGCAAAAACAACGTGTTGCTATCGCTCGTGCGCTTGCCATGAACCCGGATGTCATGTTATTTGATGAACCGACCTCGGCGCTTGACCCAGAGATGGTAGGCGAAGTTTTGGGGGTTATGAAAGATCTTGCGAGCGAGGGCATGACGATGATTATTGTTACTCATGAGATGGGTTTTGCACGTGAAGTAGCTGATCGTGTCATCTTCATGGACGGTGGTTATATTGTAGAGCAGGGTACCCCTGAACAGATATTTGGAAATCCGAAGAATGAACGGACGATCAGCTTTTTGGAAAAGGTACTCTAGAACTGATCAAGACTATACAGTTATCACATTGAAAGTCGCTAGTTTTAGCGGCTTTTTTTGTTATATTTATGAGGTGATTTAATTTAATATATTTGAATACCAAATAAAGCAAGAGAGAGAGGTTAGCACGCTATGGAAAATGTGTCACAGGAAGACAAACTGGAATCCATCAAAGCCTTTCAATCAACCATCCGCAAATCGGAGAATGCTTTAGTGAATATGACTCAGAAAAGTACTAACACAACATTGCTACAGAAACGTCTTCAAGCTTTTTACATTGGTCTAGCACTGTTGGATAAACAGTGGAATCAAAAAGCTCATTCATACACCAAGGAAGATATAGCAGAAGCCCGACTTGTCTTAATTGGATTGTTTCCATCCCTTGAGAGCATGTATGCCAAGGCCAAAGAAGGTAGCCCTCAAAAGACTCTTCTTGAAAGAAGGATTAAAGCATTTCATCTGGCCGTTCAAGCCATGGATACATATCGACTATCGAATGGAAACTGAATGCAATCCATTCTAGCGATGAACATGAAATGAGAGAGAGGTCTGTCTAATGAACGACGGACCTCTCTTTTTCTTTTGCAAGCTTAGGAAAAGCGATAAAGACGCACACCATGTGATGGCACAGTCGTAACTAAGGAATTCTCTGTAAATTCAGCTGCTTCTCCGCTCCACAACTCCGTACCTTCGGTAATGCCGGACAGTCCGACCTTATCAAAAGACAGATCAACGGGAAGAGATTTCTCTCCTGTGTTAAATACAGCGACGTAAGAGGAACCATCCGCATGCTGGGCAGTCCACACAATAAGATCGTCTTTGCGTAAGGCTTCTTTGGCTCCATAACTCTCGCGATGCATTCGCAGAACCTCACGATTGGTTAACAGGGATAGTGTCCAGTCATCGTTATCTCGCAGTTCACCACCAAAAATGAGCGGGGAACGGAAGATGCTCCACAGTGACATCATCGTCAACTGCTCGTCAGGTGTGAACCGAGTCCAGCGATCTGCTCCACCACCGTCTACAGAACGGATACCGATATGACCCAAAGGCAACATATCACAGTCTGGCCAGCAGCCTGCTTGGGAAACGCCCTGCCACGTCCGGCAGCGGTCGAACATATCCAATAACAGCGGCCAAAGGTCCCAGAAATCGTCCGTGACACGCCACATGTTGGCATGATCAGCCAAGAATTCTGAGTATTCTACTGGAGCAGGGCCAGGAGAGAGACTTAGTACCATGGGCCGACCGGAGCGCTCAATCGCTTTGGATATCATTTCGATCTCAGGCTGATGGGTATCGTAGAGCCTGGAAGCAGCAATATCGTCTACTTTCACCAAGTCAACGCCCCATTGTGCATACAGTTCAAACAGCGAATCGTAATAGGCCTGCGCGCCTTCTTTTGAGCTATCGACACCGTACATATCTGTGTTCCATGGACAGATGGAGTTTGGATGAGCAATGTCGCGCGCAGTGGAGGTTGAACCCAGGATCGGAGTAGCCGCATGTGCAGCTTGACGTGGAATACCACGCATGATGTGAATCCCGAATTGCAGTCCAAGACTATGAACGTAGTCGGCTAACGGCTTAAATCCCTGTCCACCTGCAGCGGAGGGAAACCGATTCTCAGCAGGCATAAGCCGTGAATATTCATCCATGATTAGTGGAACGAATGGACGATATTGCGAAGAATTGGCCAAAGGTTCGTACCATTGAATGTCGACCGTAATATAGGTCCAGCCGAAGTCTTTAAGATGTTCTGCCATGTACTCCGCGTTGCCACGAATTTCGTCTTCCGTAACGGCCGCGCCGTAACAATCCCAACTGTTCCAGCCAAGCGGTGGAGTTGATGCTGCAAGCGTATGATTCATGGGAATACTCCTCTACTGATTAATTATTGCTCTCGCTAAATTCATCATAATAAAGGATTTTATTAATATCTACAGTAATGTTGAGTGTGTAATAGCAAAATATTGCGGTTAGTCGAAGAATAATTTACGGTATACAAGGCTTTCACCGCCGCTTCGAAATTCACCTGGCGTAACCCCAGTTATACTGCGAAAAGCTTTGATAAAATAACTTCCACTGGAATAACCAACTTGTTCGGCGATGACTTCAATGCTAAGAGTAGTTCCGCGCAGCAGTTCGAAAGCTTTCTCGGTACGTACACGGGTCAGATAAGCACCTGGAGTCAAGCCTGTACTGGAGGAAAAGCGACGTATAAAGTGATATTTGGAAAGGGAAACATACTCGGCAAGGTGATCAATACTGATCATCTTGGAGTAATTGTTCTCTATGTATTCAACGGCTATTTGAATGTTTTCAGACCAATTCTCCCTGTTGCGTAATGTTGTTTTCTGTAAGCGGGTCAATTCTGTCATGAACTGATATACGCTGGATGATGCGATCAGAGGATCAGTGATCCTGCCTGCCGCCGCATCAGTCACGATCATCCGCAACAATCGGATGGGTGTACAATCAGCGGGAAGATAGGGAACTTCTCCCGCTTCCTGAAGGAATTTTCGCCAATGGGACAGAATAAGAGTGGGCCTGAACAACAGGAACAGAAACTCCCAAGGTTCTTTTGATGCTGAATCATAGTAATAGCGATGTGCGCCTGGAATTTCTGCCAAAAAAGCTTGTCCTGCGGAAACATGGTGTATGCAATTATTTGACTCAAATACACCTTCACCCGAAGTTGTATATTGGAATAACAGGAGAGGCCCGTCCGAACGTTCGAGTCCATCCCAATGATAAGAAGGTTCGGTTATTGAATCACTTCCAGCTGCATAGAGTACACACAGTTGGAGCTCTTTGTCTTCGGCGAATCGAAACCCATAAGTTCCTCTGGGGATATTCATGTCAGCTCTCCTTGTTGCCCCAAATTTTGCGCATTTATGCGTTATACCAATACATTGGTTGCTCCTCGATCTTATCAAAACAAAGCTTGTTTGCCATATGTAATGATTCAATGTTATCGGCGTGACAGCACCAGTTCGGTACTAATCCTTTGTGTATGCACTCTCGAATAAACCGAACACCGACAGCTGTAGCCAATCCTTGCATCTTATGTTCCTCAAGTGTGATGATATCGATCTCCGCATAACCACCACCTACATACGGAGAAGAGCAGACGCTAACAATTTCACTATCTCGAGTAATAAAATGCGCAATACCATTAGCAATAAAATGCAGTACAGAGTCCCATACAATTGAATAGTAGGAGTAAAAATCATTAATGTACTTCGTTGCGATGGATGGATTTAATTCTACGAGGTTAAAGTGTTTACCTAAAGTGAGAGTATTTCCTTGGTATCTCTCGGTAAACTTCATCTTATTGAAAGAAAAATATGTGCGTTTGATTTTCTTTGCGTTCGGTAATTCATAGTTATCAAGTAAATCGGTCCATTCTTCCGAAAATAGTGCCAGTGCATAAAAATCTATTTTATGATTCTCTTTGTTTATTAAAAACCGAATGACCTCATCATTAAATTTTCGATTGCTTGCTGTCCCCAATAAACAGTAAAAACCACCACAGCTTGTGATCAGGGCTGAAGTTATGTTGTGCTTGTTATTTACGAATACAGTTCCTTGTTGTCTTTGCTCAAGTACGGAATACACAAATACAGCTTTATTCTTGATCTCTATGAGAAGAGGAAGTATCAAATGAACCTCTTGCCATGTTAGAATTTCCAAAACTACACCTTCCTTTGCGTTTATCATGCTTATATAGGGTAGAATTTCTCGTCTCGAGCAGCTCCGCGAATGAAAATTTCTACTAGCTTTTGGCCCAATGAAAGATTGGAACCATATTTATGCAGGTTATCTTCCCGATTACCCATTAACATCAATGTCGAGAAGGTCTCTGCAAGGAAAAATGGATCGTCCGTTCGCAGTCTGTTTTCATCCATTGCCCGTTGGAAATGGGAGGCTAACACTTCGTGAATCAGATGCTCCGCGTTGCGTATATCCTGAATTTGAGCTGGTTCAAGAAAAGGTTCAGCTTCTCTCAGCATGGTTTCAATCTCCGCATGTGGATTGGCCAGTCTGGCCTCTGCCAAACGCACAAGCCCCGACTCCAGACTCTCGGCTTGATCGAGCATATGCGAGGTTAATCGGCTCACATTTTGTAACATCGTTGTAAAGGCAACCTTAAAAAGCTCTGGTTTGCTGGTGAAATGATAATAAATGGTTGGTTTTGACACGTTACATGTTTTACCAATTTGCTGAAGTGTGACTGTTTCGTAGCCGTACTCCATGAATAGCTTTGAAGCTGTATGAATAATCGTTTGCTGAACTGAGATATCGTCATCGCCATGTTTGGGTCTTCCAGGCAAACGTTTGTGTGATTTTTCTGTCATTGGACTTCCCTCCATGAATAGTTTATGACAAATAACGATGGTTAGCAAAATCATCTTGTAATTATACTTACCGGTAAGTATAATTATGAAGAGTTAAAAAAGACATATCATTATCCTCATACTAAGGTGGTTTTAAGGTTGAAAACAGCACAACGTACAAACAAATTGAAAAAGATAATCATGTGGACGATCTTGTCCATCGTGATCATTGTGGCTGGAGTGTTCGTATATCTCAATTCGGTTACGTATAGTCCTTCTGAACGAGCTGAAGCGGCAATAACAAGTGACGCTCAGGTTACTGTCACCAAGTTGAAGGACGGTTACCGGTTTGAACCCGTGAATACAAAGTTAACCGAACCGAATATTATTTTTTATCCAGGAGGTCTAGTCAAACCTGAAAGTTATTCTCCACTTGCTAGAGAAATGGCAGAACAGGGACACCGCGTTTATATCGCTATCATGCCAATGAACTTGGCGATTTTCGGTCAGAACAAGGCAGATTCGTTTATCGAGGAACATCCTAACGAAGCTTTTGTAATTGGCGGACATTCATTGGGAGGGTCATTCGCAGCACGGTATGCTGCGGAGCACAATGAAAAGCTGGCAGGCGTCTTTTTCCTGGCTTCCTATGCAGATGATGGGGGGAGCTTAAAGAATACGAACTTGTCTATTTTACAGATTACAGGCTCGAATGATGGGGTGCTTAACAGGGAATCCTGGGAGAGCGCCAAAGCAAACCTTCCAGAAGACACGACTTATGTAAGTATTGAAGGTGGAAATCATGGTCAATTTGGCTCATACGGTATGCAAAAAGGAGATAATCAGCCTAAAGTTACAGAAGAGAAGCAGTTAGAAGAGGTTGTTGTAGCGTTGGAGAACTGGATGGATCGATTCAAATAAGATCATAAATGAATGTGTTGAATGGTAATGATCCGTGGTACGATTAAAGTCGCTATTTTAGCGGCTTTTTTTAGTTGAAGGATATGGTTGTGCCTCAATGGAGAAGGGCTAACTTCTTATATTGATTGAATTTCGGTTCAATGATAGGCTTAAAAACGAAGACACAGCAAGAGCAAGAACATTCAAAGGAGAAAAGATTATGTTTTTCAGAAAATTTGTTTACACGTTAGTGATTGTCCTCGCTGCATTAATGTTCTCGGGTTGTACATCAGAGTCTGTGCTGGATATCGGATCACCTCAAGTATCAGAGGATATGGGATTTGATGAAGTTGCCAATTATATCTCGGAGCATCATGAACTCCCACCGAATTACATTACCAAGAAAGAGGCCAGGGAATTGGGCTGGGAGCCAAGTGAAGGGAATCTACATGAAGTCGCTCCAGGCAAAAGCATCGGCGGCGATGTGTTTGGTAACCGGGAAGGGCTACTCCCCAGCAAAAAAGGCCGGATATGGTATGAAGCTGATATCAATTACTCAGGAGGACGGCGCGGAAGCGACCGAATTCTATACTCGAATGACGGTTTAATCTACCAGACAACAGATCATTACAAGTCATTTGAACAGTTAAAATAAACGGAGGTCATGATATGAGCAATATTCAAATTGACGGATACCACATTCACAGCAAGGAAGAGTTGCATCAAGTACTTCAGAACCAGCTTGAGTTAGACGAGAACTACGGAGGCAATTTGGACGCGCTGTGGGATGTCTTGACTGGGGCTGTAAGCATGCCGCTTACTGTTCAATGGCTTGGTTTCGAGAAAAGTAAAGAAACTCTTGGTGATTACGCAGATCAAGTCATGGAATTGTTGCGAGATGTGGAAGCGGAAATCCAAGGTTTTACGTTGGAATTATATTACTGAAAAGGATGTTAGATGTTATGAGGCGATGGGCAACCATCGCTTTTTTGGTCTTCACATTTTACTGAGATTCATGTCTAGATCATGCTATTTTCATGGCTTAATAATCAAGGTTGGGGTTATTAGACTTCCTTATACTTTAAGCATGGAATAGGTTAGGCAGGAGTGTAGTCGTACATTACCGATTGAATATGTAAGCGTATACCACTTCTGAACGAACCATCTTTAATGTCTGGATTGGTTATTACGACTAACACCATTTAGGGGGCAGAAAAATAATGAGAGCCGTTTCAAAAGTGCTAGGAGCATGTCTCGTAACAAGTGTTGTACTGGTTTCCGCCGGTTGCGGAAACGCTACAGAGAATTCAGAATCGAATACCAGTGACCCTAACAGCCCGATCACGTTTACCTTCTTCGGTGCGGATGCAAGTCCCAACTGGAACAATATGCAGGATGCTGTAGGGAAGAAAATTACGGAAGAAACGGGTGTAACCATCAATGCAGAATTCGATATCTCAAGCGGGGGAGGAAACGACCGTATATCCCTTATGGCCGCAAGCGGTGATTACCCGGATCTGATCTTTCCTAAAGGCAACTTAAGCAGACTTGTTGATGCTGGTGCAATGATTGATCTGACGGATCTGATCGAAGAACATGCACCCAATTTGAAAAAGATATACGGTGAGCATTTTAATCGCTTGAAATATAGCAATGAAGACCCATCCATATACTGGATTCCAACGAATGGTGCGATCGATCAAGAAAGCTTCGATGCGACAAATGGTGCTGCTATTCAGCATCGTGTCGTTAAAGAGCTTGGGTACCCTGAGATCAAAACCTTGGAAGATTATGAAAATGTCCTCCGAGAGTATTACAAGAATAATCCAACGACAGATGATGGCCAACCGACAATCCCGCTGACACTCAGTGCAGATGGATGGCGCCGTATGATTACCGTAACTGATCCGGCAGTCATGGCTACGGGAGGACCTGGGGATGGTGAATATTTCATTAACCCTGACACATATGAAGCTGTTCTTCATTATAAGCGTCCTGAAGAGAGGGAATATTTCCGTTGGTTAAACAAAATGTATAATGAAGGTCTAGTGGATAAAGACAGTTTTGTTCAAAAAGATGATCAATATAAATCCAAGATCGCCAGCGGACGTGTTCTATCCGTACTTGATCCGCTTTGGGGATTTAGCGATGCGGAAAATGCGTTGAAAAGTGCAGGCAAGGACGATATGACTTATGGCTTCTATCCGGTAACGCTGAACGACAACTTCCAGCGCAAAGATTTTCAGGATATCGGCTTTGATGGATATGGTATCGGCATAACTGTTGATGCTGAAGACCCGGTTCGGGCCATCAAATTCCTGGATTGGCTTTCTTCTGAGGAAGGTCAAGTGTTGAGAAATTGGGGTATCGAAGGAGAACATTACGTTGTGGAAGACGGAGTTCGCAAAATACCGGCAGATATTCAGGAACGTAAAAACAAAGACAATAGTACATTCAGCAAAGAAACCGGTATCAACTTATACACCATTTTTGGCGCTCATTATGGAGACGGTGTCAAAGATTCAACGGACAACTATTATACAACCAACTATCCTGAGCAGATCCAGGAAGGTTATTCTGATATAGAAAAAGAAACTCTGAAAGGGTACGGTATTACAACCTGGAAGGAGTTATTCCCTAACGGAGATGAGTTCCCGGTGAAAGAGTGGGGCGCAGCTTATAATATGCCGATTCCTACGGATAGCGGAGACTATAATGTGGTGTATCAGAAGACACAGGATATTATCCAGAAACGGATCGCGGAAGCAATTACATCCTCTCCAGCTGCCTTTGAAGACATATATGATAATATGATTGCAGAACTTGATGCTGCGGGCGCTGTAGCCATGGAAGAGCAGTATACAAAGTGGATTAAAGAACGTGTTAGTCTGTGGTCTGGCAAAGAGATCAATTAACGGTTGGACATGATCTCGTTAACAGTTTAATACAGATTAAATATGTATACCAAGCAAATGAAGAAAAAGAAAAACATCGAGCCATCCTGCATGGCTTGATGTTTTTTGCTTTTTGTTGCATTATCTTGTCGTTATCATCATAATATTTCGAGTGCATCACGTCGTTGTTTGCTATATTTGCCTGGAGAAGTGCCGACCATTTTGGTAAAACTGCGAATGAAGTTAGCATAGTCACTAAAGCCAGATTGAAAGCAAGCATCCGTAATACTCATTCCTTCAGACAGGTGGAATTTGGCCCGTTCAATCCGACGACCCAAAATGTAGGAACGAATCGTCAATCCGGTATGCTTTTTGAATTGTCTGCTGATGTATGTGCTGTTCATATAGAACACTTCGGCAAGTTTGCGAAGTGTAATGTCTTGATTTAGATGTGTTTCAATATAATCCATGGTTTCACGAACCAGTTCAGGCATAATATCATTGGGAACAAAGGAATTGTTATGAAACCAGACGTTAATCATGACCAACAATTGGGCTACGGCTGCATTTATTTTGATATCGGTGCCATAAGCATCGGAAGCAAGCAATCTTTCCAGTTCGTTCGTACATTGCAGCATCTGCTTCAAGTTATACTCGTCTAGATGCACGATGTTGCCTGTTCCTTTGGGGCGATGATCAAAACATGATGATAGATTGGTTGATGGTGTGGAAAGCTGAAATAGATATGTTTTTTTGAGATTGATTGTAATTCGCTCATACTCAGATTCATCCAGAATAAAGGCTCGGTGCATCTCCTCGGGTGACATCACTAGCAAATCCCCCCGCTGCAGATGATAACATCGATTTTCTACATAAAAGTGAACGTTGCCACGAAGAAACAGGTAGATCTCGTATGCATTATGGCGATGATAGATCGTTTCCAGCTTATACGTTGTTACGCGGTGCAGATATAAGAGCTCAGGCTGGATGGGATCATAAAAACATTCAGAGGATCCACTCATGAAGTACCTCCCGTCATTTCACGCAATAAATAGAGCGGTTAACGCAATGAAATTGTACTCAGCTTACCTTAAAATGTAATCATCCTATCATGATACCTTTTGTATTGCAAACGCTTTCTCTTTATAAAGTACAACTAAAAACGATTATAGGGGGATTTTTTCGATGAATCATCATTCTACACCACATGCTGGTGAGCAAAAGCAAACCCAAGCTGCCAATCTGGAGAGTATTCCAGGGGAGATTGGAAAGCTTCATCCCAACGGTAACCCTCTGGTGGCCCACAAATTCGGAGCCGATCCCTATGCTTTGGTATTTAACAATCGAGTCTACTTATACATGACTAGTGATAAGCTGGAATATGATAAGGACGGTCTTCCTCAGAAAAACAGTTACAGTTCAATCAACAAGATTACGGTCATTTCTTCGGATGACTTAATCAACTGGACCGATCATGGGGAGATCAGAGTTGCTGGACCTCAAGGCGCTGCAACATGGGCTTCGCAATCCTGGGCGCCGGCAGCTGCTCATCGAACCTTGGATGGCAAGGACTGTTTCTTTCTTTATTTCGCCAACAATGCCAGTGGAATTGGTGTATTGTCTGCACCAACACCTATTGGTCCATGGATAGATCCGATAGGCAAAGCACTTATTACAAGAGAAACTCCGGGAGTGGAGGAAGTAACCTGGTTGTTCGATCCGGCTGTAATCGTAGATGATGATCATCAGGCCTATATATACTTCGGTGGTGGTATTCCGCAGGGGAAACCAGAAAGACCTGATACGGCAAGAGTTATGCGATTGGGAGACGATATGACCAGCGTTGTTGGTATAGCAAAGGTGATTCAGGCGCCTTATATGTTTGAAGATGCAGGGATACATAAATATAATAATAGTTACTACTTTACGTATTGTTCCAATTTTATTGAGGGTGATCGGCCAGAGGGCAGTCCACCACCCGGTGAAATTGCATATATGACCAGTGTTCAGCCGATGGGGCCATGGACATATCAGGGAACGTTGCTCCAGAATCCGGGCCACTTTTTTAATGTTGGCGGCAATAACCATCATGCTATATTCCAACTGGCCGATCAGTGGTACATTGCCTATCATGCTCAGACTTTAAGCCAGGCTATGAATATTCCCGATGGTTACCGTTCAACACATCTGAATCGAGTCGAGCATGATGAGGCCACGGGTAAGATCCAGAAGGTACATGCAGATTATCAGGGCGTAGATCAAATCAAGTGCTTCAATCCTTATGAATGGGTAAGCGGTTCGACGATTGGATGGAGCAGCAGAGTAACAACAGAGCAATATCTTGACGCTGCTGAGATATCTGCATCCGATTCGAATATCATGTCCGCTAAGCTGCAAAACGACAGTTGGATAGCTATATCCAAGGTCGACTTTGAAAGTGAAGGACCCACAACCTTTACAGCCATTATTGCGAATCAAGGAAGCGAAGGCACGTTGGAACTTCGGCTTGATCGTGCAGACGGACCGTTAATTGCCGAAATCATTGTTCCGCCTGCGACCGGAACTCTTCAATGGATGGAACTAACAACGAAAGTTACGGGTGCAAAAGGTGTGCAAGATTTGTATATTAAGCTTAAGAATTCAACCGACAGCTCCATCATCCTTTTAAGAGAATGGAAGTTTAACAGAAAAAATGAGGTGTAATTGAAACATGTATCCAAATCCGATTATTTGGGCTGATTACCCGGATCTTGACGTTATTCGTGTAGAGGACACATATTATATGGTTAGTACGACCATGCATATGATGCCGGGATGTGTCATCCTGCGTTCATATGACCTGATCCATTGGGAAGTAGCGACATATGTATACGACACATTGGACGATACACCTGCACAGCGGCTGGTGGATGGTCAGCACATTTATAGCAAAGGCATGTGGGCTGCATCGCTCCGCTATCATCAAGGGATGTTCTATGTGATCTTTGTGGCGAATGATACCCGAAAAACATACTTGTACACGTCACCCACCATCTCGGGAGTGTGGAAGAAACAAGTAGTCGAAGGGTTTTACCATGATTGCTCCTTATTTTTCGACGATGATGAACGAGCATATCTTGTCTACGGGAATACCGAGATCTATCTGACCGAATTAAGCTCTGATCTGTCCGGGCCGAAACCTGGCGGAGTGCATCGCTTGATTGTAAAAGACGAGCAGTCTCATCACCTTGGTTATGAAGGAGCACATTTCTACAAGATTAATGGGAAATATGTTGTATTCCTGATTCATATAACGAAAGCTACCGGACGGAGAACGCAGGCGTGTTATACGGCAGACTCTCTGGAAGATGTCTTCACTGGCGGAGAAGTATTTAATGACGATATGGATTATTTCAATTCAGGTGTGGCTCAGGGTGGCATCGTGGATACACCGAATGGGGACTGGTATGCAATGCTGTTTCAGGATCATGGGGCTGTAGGCCGGATTCCTGTTTTGGTTCCGCTCCATTTTGATCAAGGTATTCCGGTATTTGCAAGCAAAGCTCCAAAACAGATTCATATTCCGAGCACGAGACCAGAGCACCGTTATAACCCGTTAGTAGGTAGCGACAGTTTCAATTATGCAGCTGAAGAAGATGGAAGAATACGCCTCCGCGATTTTTGGCAGTGGAATCATACACCTAATCATGAACTTTGGTCCGTCACAGAGAAACGAGGAGTTTATCGTGTTCGAACTGGACAGATCAGCCCAAATCTGACGTTTGCGGTAAATACTCTAACCCAGCGTTCCATGGGGCCCGCTTGCGAAGCAATAGTTATGCTTGACGGCAGTCGTCTGAATGATGGGGATTATGCTGGGTTGTGCTTTCTGATTGGTTCATACGGTATGATCGCTCTTACGAAGCAGGATAGCAAGTTTTACTTGGTCATGCATGCTAGAAATAGTGAGGACTCAACCATATTTGGTAATCTTATTGACCAGGAGCCAGCCACTGAACATGAACGTATCCCGGTATCAGATCCAGTCGTTAAACTGAAAGCATTCGGAAATTTTGAGAATAATCTGGATGAATGCTCTTTTGCCTATTTCGATGGGGTGGAATGGAGAGATATCGGGATTATCCATAAAATGGTATATAAACTTGATCATTTTATGGGTTGCCGAACGGGGTTGTTTGCATATTCAACTCAAATGGTTGGCGGAACAGCTGACTTTTCGAATTTTGAATATCGTGTGATTAATCCTGATGAGAAACAATGAAATATGTAAAAGCCGCCCAACGGCGGCTTTTCGTATTCAATGATTACAAGTTGTTGTACAATGATATGGATTCATAATGGACAGAGAGAAGACAGTTGTTTAAACCGAACTGGGGGCATGTCGTCATGTATAAGAGATGTCTGGACATAACAAAATGGACTTTTATTCTGTTCCTAGCTGTGTCGATACCAGCAGGTCATACCGAAGGAAATTCCAAACAACCTCATCCGCAGCCAGATGGGCAACAGATGAAACTTCCCGCTACGTTTGAGAGGTATTCTCCTCCTATTGTGGTCTCTTTTGTCAGGGAAACCGGAGATGACCTCGAGCGCATGATTAGCCAGTTGCCTGGTGAGACGATGCTGGATAATCGCTGGACTCGTTTGTACGAGAAAGAGTTAGGTATTCAAATTCACTATGACTGGATTGCTAATGGAGATGTATACAATCAGAAGCTGGGTGTATCTCTTGCTGCAGGACGTTTCCCGGATGTGGTAAAAGTAAATCCATATCAACTTAGACAACTGAGTAACGCTGGAATGATCGAAGATTTAACCCATGTGTACCAAGAGCATGCTTCACCACTTACGAAGAGCATATTAGAGGCAGAGGGCAGAGGAGCGTTTGATGCGGCAACCATAGACGGCCAACTCATGGCTATTCCTGAATCCTCTTCCTCCATTGAGACTGCGCAGTACCTGTGGATTAGAACCGATTGGTTGGAGAATCTGGGACTACGGCCGCCTGAAACGATGGAAGAGCTTCTTCAAGTTTCGAAAGCGTTTACAGATGGAGACCCCGACGGGAATGGAGAGCAGGATACGTACGGACTTGCGCTAACCAACCATTTATGGGATCCAGTTATGGGAGCTGCGGGATTGATTTCTGGCTACGGTGCCTACCCTAATATATGGGTTAAAGATGCAGAAGGAAATCTCACTTATGGAGGTATACAGCCTGAAGTTCGCGAGGCTCTGAAAGCACTGCAAACATTGTATCGTGAAGGCCAACTTGACCCGGATTTCGGCTATAAAAGTGGAAGCAAGGCGTTTCGTCTGGTTAAGGACGGAAAAATAGGGATGCTCTACGGAGAACAGTGGACACCCTTTATGCTCCAGACCACCCGTGACACAGATACAGATGTAGAATGGCAGGCATACCCCATTGTTGCCAAGTCAGACCGGAGTCTGTTCGTACCGCTACGTTCCAATACCGGGCAATACTTTGCTGTAAAAAAGGGATTCGCTCATCCGGAGGTGGTTGTAAAGCTGATGAATCTGCATCTGGACATCAACTGGGGCGATCAGGCACAGTACGAAACATACTATAATGACGACTCCCGAGCTGTATGGATGCTTTCACCGGTGACTCCATTTCCCGGTAATAAAAACATAGATGCATACAAACAAATTCGTGATGCCAGAAGCACAGGAGACTTCTCGGCTCTGGAGAATGAAGCTCTCGCCATTCACAAGCGCATTGTGGCCTATGAATTGGAAGATGTAGAGAGCGGCTGGGGCTGGAAACAAACCTATGGTCCTTCGGGTGCTTTTAGCATTGCAGATGCGTACGAGAAGAACGGTCAACTTCTCTATGATGAGTTCACTGGCGGCATTACAGACACCATGGTTGATCGACAAATTATTCTTCGAGATCTTCAGCTTGAAGCCTATATGAACATTATTCTAGGCAGGCCGATAGAAGAGTTTGATCAATTCGTAGAGAATTGGCGCAAGCTGGGGGGAGATCAGATCACATCGGAAGTTAACGCGTGGTTTCGCACCAGCAAGCCAAAGGAGCACTAATGTTCACTTTATTCATACAAGGAACCCACTCAGCCTTTGGCATTGGAGGTGAATGCATTGATCAAGATCCCTGCTAAATCATGGTTTAACAGTATATTTGCGCGATTAATAATCACCTATCTGGTATTTGTGCTCCCCCTGATTCTCCTTGGAGTGTATCTGTATCATTGGAGTTATGACAATGCAAGCCAGGAAATATCATTGTCAACAGAGAGACGGTTGAACCAATATGTCTTGGAATTGAACAGAGAGATGGAATGGATGGAATTACAGCAGTTTGATATCGTTGAGGATCGCAAATTGAATCGTCTGGCTATTCTCTGGGATATGATGGATCAGGTTGAGCGACGGGATACATTAAATTATCTGACTGAACGACTCGCTTCATTCAAGAATAGCACGGCTTATATCAAAAACGTATATGTACATATCCCTTCAGTTGGCAAAAGTATATCCGCGATCCAAGGTATCGATGATTTTGATAAAAGTTCATATGTATACTTCAGTTCAGGCATGCAAGGAAAAGGTACACGTTTCACGGTGAAAGAGGACACCCTGAACCACAGTGCCGTCAGACTGACGGGTACCAGAGGAGAGCCCCCGCTTTTTGTCATTCAAGTGGAGCTGAATACTGATCATTTTCAAAATGAACTTACACGACTTAATTTGTACCCGGAGAGTTCAACTTTCCTGATTGAGGACGTCACGGGGCATGCCATCACAGATAACCATCAAGCAAGTGTTATTCTCGCAAATTATCGTGAGAACAGTGTGAAAGGTACACTTGATGGCTTTCGGATGAAGGTGGGGGACACCATGTATCATGTTAGTCAGTTGCATATGGATTCTCTGGGCTTATCCGTAGCTACATATCTACCCGAGGCCATTGTCACCAAACCGCTTAGCAAGTTCTATCATTGGGCTTGGCTGTTTGCAATTACATCATTTGTTGCCATCACGGCGTATCTCTATTCAAGTTACAAGTTGATTCATATCCCGTTACTGTTGTTGGTGAAAAGATTCAAAAAAATGGAGGGAGGCATGCTTGATGTCCCCATTGCACATAACCGAAAGGATGAATTCGGCTTCCTCTACACCCGTTTTAATCTAATGATTGAAAATCTTCAATCCCTTATCGATCGAGATTTTAAGAAAACACTGATGATGCAACGGGCCGAGTTGAAACAGCTCCAATCGCAAATTAATCCTCATTTTCTGTATAATAGCTTCTTTATTCTGAATTCACTGGCAAGGACAGGAGAAACCGAACGTATTGAGCAATTCACGAACATGCTTGGAGAGTATTTCAGGTTCATTACCCGGAATGAAACAGATCATGTGAAGTTGAAGGTGGAAGTTGAGCATTCACGAATCTATACAGAGATTCAACAATTACGATTCTCCAGACGAATCAAAGTTGATTTTGGGTCACTACCTGCTGAGATGGAACACATCAAAGTTCCCAGACTCATTATTCAACCCATTATTGAGAATGCCTACGAGCACAGCCTTGAAAAGAATTCGGACTCCGGTCTTCTAATTATTGGGTTTAATATGGAAGAGTCATATGCCGAGATCACCATAGAGGATAATGGTAATGAGTTGGAAGAGCAACACATTCAATCTCTTCAACAACGCTTGCATAAGGACGGAGGTACAGACGAAATGACCGCGTTAATAAATATTCATCGACGTCTGGTCCTGACGTATGGAGAAGGAAGTGGCCTTTTCCTAACCAGAAGTGAACTGCAAGGGTTAAAAGTCACAATTCGAATCCAGTGGAAAGAGGGGGAAAACGAATGTATCGACTTTTGATTGTAGATGACGAGGAGATTATTACGGATAGTCTCTATGAAACGTTCGCCAGACATATACCCGACCAGCTTGATGTATGTAAAGCCTACTCTGCAACAGAAGCATTGTCCTGGATGCAACGGTCGAGAATTGACATTGTTCTAACGGACATCCGTATGCCGGGCATGAGTGGGTTGGAACTGACAGAGCGGATTCAAGCCAGTTGGCCGAATTGTCGCGTCATTTTTCTGACAGGACATAGCGATTTTGATTATGCATATCAAGCTTTTCAGATGGCTAATGTGCGTTACTTGCTCAAAACGGAAGGTTATGACAAGGTGATGTCAGTTGTAGAAGATGTGATGGAAGAGATCCGTCGAAGTTACAGCATGATTGAGTTGTTGGAACATTCTCATAAAGTCAATTCGCAGCTTGCACTGATTCAGCAAAAAGAGTATTTACGGAAGTTACTTCAAGACTGTACAGCGGTTATAGATTCTACCATGGATATGCAGGACGAATTATCCAAACGAGATATAAGATTACAGATCAACTCGCCTGTTTATCTCATACTGGGTCGGTTCAATAATCTGCCAGAAAAAGGTTCGGACCTCACACAAGTCCAGGAATCTGTTCGCATTATCGGCTCTTCTCTGATGAATGAGCGTACAGTGTGTGCAAGTGTAACGGACCATTATGGGGATACGATCTGGCTGCTTCAGCCGAAGCAGGAGGAAGAGATGACTAATGATAAACTTGTGCGATTTCTAGAAGGTACGCTGGAACTGGTACAGGAAGCATGCATGGTCTCACTCGGCGTATCCATTGCTTTTTCATTAAGTAGTCGAAGCTGTAATTGGTCCGAATTAACCAAACAATATGAACGTCTGAGATTACTCCAGTGGATGAAAATTGGGGATGGTGTATCCATGGTACTCACGGATCATCGTAATGATCTCTCATCTGATGTACCCAAAGAATCCATGCGGATCTCAAACCGGATCGAGATTATGTCAGGATATTTGGAAACGGGAAGAATTCAGCCATTTTACGATATATTTGAGGAGCTTGCAGGAGAACTGCTGCAACAGGAAATTACGATGGAACGTGCCATGGAGACATACTACAATCTGGCCTTATTATTGCATTCAACGATCAATCGTTGGGGTCTTCAACAGAAAATCCCGGATCAACGAAGCTTGCTGCACTTAGGGGAGTATACATGCATGAAGGATGCAGTACAATTTCTATATCGTGCTGCCGATGAACTAGTACGCTACAAAAGATCAAATGAACAGGAACGCGCTAACGTTGTCATTCATTCCTTATGCAGTTACGTCAAGGAGAACCTTGAGAAAGATCTTTCTCTGGTGAGACTGGCAGAACTTCATCATTTTAATCCATCCTATCTGTCCCGATTCTTTAAGCAGGAAATGGGAATAAACGTGTCAGAGTTTATTGACGACTGCCGAATACGGAAAGCCAAAGAAATGCTTCAGAACACAAATCTTATGGTGCGTGAGGTCGCACTTCAAGTGGGGTACGAGGCTGCCCATTCATTTACCCGACTTTTTAAGAAAATAACGGGAATGACTCCCCAAGAATACCGGGAATCCCTTTTGGTACGTTAATGGTGAATACTCTGGAATTGACCAAACCCAAACAACTACAAAAAAACGCAGGAAGAAGAATACATCCTGCGTTTTTTTGTAGTTATTATCTAATCGATACACAAACCGATTCGGCAATCCACCTTTAGGCCGTGTGGATTTTTTGTCTTCTATAAGCATTGGGACTTGATCCGGCATACGCTTTGAACTTTTTATAGAACCAATCAATATCCTTATAGCCTACCTCAATAGCAATCTCATATATTCGCAGATTCGTGGAAGACAACAACTGCTGTGCCTTTTCCATACGTTGCTGGAGCATATAATCATTGAAAGACATTTTCTCTTCCAGCTTGAACTTCTGTCCGAGGTACGCACAGTTAAAATGAAGCATGTCAGAGATCTTCTTCAGCGTGATTTCATCACTCAGATGATCCCGTACATAGGCCTTGACGATACGAATAACATGACTGGAGTGCATGGGTTTACCGTTCATTTGAACAGGTGTTTTGAAGAACGACGACGTTTTGTGTGCCGGGTCGGTTTCAAGATGGGATCTAAGTCCATGCAGACTGTTAAGTAAAGAAGAAGGACTAACTGGATACGGGAGATAATCATTTACCTGATACGTCAGGGCTTTGCGTACGAACCTGAAGTGATCTCTTCCACCCATCAGGAGGATAGGTATCTGACTTTTTTTTCGAATGTCGTTGCATAACCAGAGCCCCGCGGTATCAAACCTCTCTGTATGTACCATAACAAGGGAAAAGTCTCGTTCTGACAATGCGGTCAAAGCCTCGGCCGATGAGAACACACAATTTGCGATAGTATATTGAGCTTTGCTCCGTAGCAACATCTGTTGCAACTCCCCGCACAAACGACGGCTGAAATCCACAAGTAAAATATCATACATGAAGCAATACCTCACCTTCTGCTGAATTGTAATGCGCTAGATTAACTGAAATTTGACTTAATTTCATTATGGTAATAAAAGAAAGCGCATACAATGTGCATATTTTTGTAGACAGTGCATTTCTTTACCAATTAAAACCTATAATGCACTTTGCTCGTGCAAAATTACGCGAATCTATATTCAGCCCGGGTAAACATCTGTATTTCGGCAGGTTGTTTGCGCTTTCATTTGAACGATACACTGTGATAGCAAACGACAATCAGGGGGGAAGACGATGAGAAAAAACAAGTTCATGCTACTGAGCCTGGTATTTGCGGTCTTGTTGGTGATTGCTGCGTGCAGTTCTGCACCTACCGCTCAACCTGAGCCGGAAAAGACAACACAGGAGGAACAAAAACCCGCGGAAACCGAGCCAAAGAATGAAAACTCCACGCCAGAAATGGACTTTGACATGGGTGGCAGAACCATCAAGGTTGTTGCTTGGTGGGACATGGAAATACAGGGGAACAACCCGGACAACATTCAACGCCTTGAGAATCTCGAAGCGCTGAAGAAAAAACACAACTTTAATATTGAATATGTTTCCATCGATTTCGGTGAATATCAGGAAAAAGTAGTTGCTTCCCTGATGGCTGGTGAACCGCTTGGCGATCTGGTGAGACTGGGCAAAAACTATGCCATTCCGGCATTGACCAAACAGGATCTGTTATGGCCGGTGGATGATTATATTAAAAACGACAAGGTATTCAACCAGAAAACAACCAAGGAATACATGCAGTATGAAGGCAAAGGTTACGGCTTTACCGAGGACCAGTCCTCGTTTATCAACGGAATTTTCTATAATCGCACACTCATGCAAGAGCTCGGCTTGAAGCCACTTCAGGAGTATGTGGATGCCGATGAATGGAACTGGGATACGTTCATCAGCGTTGCCAAGCAAGCGAACAAGGATCGAAACAATGATGGCAAGCTGGACACTTGGGGACTCGCGCAAACGGGCTTGCTGGAACCGATTCTGTATTCCAACGAGGCTTCTCTGACCAAAGAGGATAAGCAGAACCTGGAAGATCCAAAAACGAAAGAAGCGTTGAACTTCCTGTCCAAACTGGCTACCGAGAAGGTCGGCAGAGCTTCTGAGGGCGGCGATTGGACAGAGCCATCCACGTTCTTCCGTCAAGGCAACACCTTGATGTATTCAGGTGCCATGTACGAAGTCGAAGGTATTATGACGGATATGCAGGACTACGATATTGGTTTTGTACCGTTTCCAAAAGGTCCAAGTGCAACAGCGTATCACTCCGGTGAGTCACGTTACCAAGCTATAACGATTCCAAAAGCGGTAGAGAATCCGGAACAACTGATGTACATCTGGGAGAAAATTAATGAGATCGAATCGATCTATGAATACCCGGGACAATCCACACTGGAGACACATCTGACCGATGAAGCAGATATCAACAATGCCAGAGAGGTAGCGGAAGGTATGTTGGTTCTCGACCATAACACATTCCCGTCCTTGCCGTTCTGGGATTTTGATGGGGAACTCAAAGAAGGGGTATCCGTATCTACGCTGATCGAGAAATACAAGGCTCCTTTCCAGGCTGCGATTGATGAGGTTTACAAATAGGTATCACGTTACACGGGCAGAACGCACCAGTGAAGGTGCGGTCTGTCCGGGTTAGTCAATCGTTCAGTTCTCTCAACGCTTACAGGAAAGGGGATACAATCAAACATGCGGTCACGTAAGAAAAAGGGACTAATCCTGGTGCTTGTCCTGGCCTTGGTGCTCTCCATATGGACACTATATCCATCGCGGGATCGTAATCCGGGAACGGTACATGCGCTTGAGGACTTTGAGGCGGTATCGGGAACCGAGGATTCATTCAGTTATGAGCATTATCTGACTGCTCATGACAATACGGCCAAACCGGATGAAATCGTACGCATCGAAGGCGAATCTTATGTTCAGGCAGAGGATGGGGAATTTGAGGTTGTGCAAGGGTACGCCGGATTAGACGAAAATGCCGTAATTACGCCGGAAACTGGAACCATTCGCTGGGATGTTCCCGTTCAAGTGAGCGGTTTGTACAACATTCGCATTCACTATTATCCCGTAGAAGGCAAAAGCTCCGGGATCGAACGCAAGCTTGAGCTTAATGGTAAGGTTCCCTTCAGAGGGGCCGATATTCTTTTGTTTGACAGGGTATGGGGGAATCGCGAGGATAACGTCCGGCAGGACGATCGTGGCAATGAGCTTAGACCAAGACAAGTGGAGCAGCCCGAATGGCAACTGACTTCCTTCAAGGACAGTGCAGGGTACTTCGAGGAACCGTTTCAGTTTTATTTTGAAAAAGGCAGTCAGAAGTTATCGCTCACTTCATTAAGAGAAAGCATGGCGATCGATTATATCGAGCTGTACCAAGAAAGCGAAGTTCCTTCCTATGCAGAGCTGGAGCAGACCTATGCCTCACTCGGCTTGAAACAATCGGCTCCTGTCATGTTGAAAGTTCAGGGGGAGGAAGCTGTTAGCAAATCATCTCCTACACTTGCACCAATCTCAGACCGATCAAGTCCTTCACTCGAGCCTTATAATGTATCGAAAATTCGGATGAACGCCATCGGGGGCATTAACTGGAAACTGCCGGGCGAATGGATTGAATGGGAAATTGACGTGCCGGAAGACGGACTATATCAACTGGCGCTTAAGGTGAAGCAGGATCAATTGCGTGGCATCTATGCCACCCGCAGTCTGACGATTAACGGTGAAGTGCCGTTTAAGGAAATGAAACGCATTCGATTTAATTACAGCCCGGCTTGGCAAACTCAGGTGTTGGGTTCGGGAGAGGATAAGCCATATCAGTTTCATCTTGAAAAAGGAAAACACCGAATTCGAATGACGGTTACACTTGGCGACATCGCTCCGCTGCTGCGGACCGTGGAATCCAGCGTGCTGGAACTGAATGAGATGTATCGCAAAATATTAATGATCACCTCCAACAGTCCGGACCCACTGCGGGATTACCAACTGGAACGGCGTATCCCGGAGATGACGGAGGTGTTTGAACGACAAGCTGACACCTTGCGCTCCGTTGCAGATTACCTGGAAAAGGCCACAGGTGAGCAAAGTGACAAAGTGGCCGTACTGCACGCCATGGTATTGCAGCTTGAAGATATGGCCGCCAGACCAGAGACGGTTCCCAAACGGCTGGATACGTTCAAAATTAACGTAGGTGGTCTCGGCACATGGATTCTATCGGTACGTGAACAGCCGATTACGTTGGATTACCTTGTCGTATCTCCGCCGGGTGAATCGCTGCCAAAAGCGGAAGCGAGCACCGTCCAGCAGGTGAAGCACGAACTGGGCGCATATGTTGCCTCGTATACCGAAGATTACGACAGCATTGGTAACGTGGAACAAAAGAAGGATGCCATCACCGTATGGATCACGACCGGACGAGATCAGGCCCAAGTACTGAAAGGCATGATCGACGATTCGTTTACCCCGGATACGGATGTGTCCGTGCAGTTACGTCTCGTTCCGCCTAATATTTTGCTGCCCGCAACACTCTCGGGGGAAGGACCGGATGTTGCCATGCAGATGGGCGAAGACATTCCGGTGAACTATGCGATGAGGAATGCAACGGCGGATCTAAGCCAGTTCCCCGATTTCGAGGAAATTTCGGGCAGGTTCCGTGAAAGCGGATTGACGCCTTACCGCTACAACGACGGGGTATATGCCCTTCCGGAGCAGCAGCATTTTCCAATGCTCTTTTACCGCAAAGATATTCTGAATGAACTGGGCCTCGAACCACCGAAAACGTGGCAGGACGTATATAACGCCATCGCCGTGCTGCAGAAGCATAACATGGAGTTTTATCTGCCGATTGAGGATACGCTGAACAATGCCAACCTGGTTCCCAATTCAACCTTTGCGATGTTGTTATATCAGAATGACGGAACGTTCTACACCGAAGACCAGAAGAAAAGTGCACTGGATTCGGAGATTTCAATGGACGCGTTCAAACGCTGGACGCAATTTTATACCAATTACAAGTTTCCGCTCAAAGCCGATTTTCCGAACCGCTTCCGTACCGGGGAAATGCCGATCGGAATTGCTGATTACACCACGTATAACATGCTGACGGTTATGGCTCCGGAAATCCGCAATCTCTGGGACTTTACGATTGTTCCAGGTACACAGCTTCCGGATGGGTCCATACGGCATGAAGTGGCCAGCGCTACGAGCGCGGTGATGATGCTCGAAAATGCCGACAACAAGGAAGCGGCGTGGAAGTTCATGAAATGGTGGACTGCTGAGCAGACCCAGATTGAATACGGGAGAGAAATGGAAGGTCTTATGGGAGCGGCTGCCCGTTACCCGACGGCCAATATCGAAGCCTTGAAGCAATTGCCTTGGCCTGTGAAGGATTATCAAAATCTCGAGAAACAATGGGAATGGGTACAGGGAATCCCGCAGCTTCCTGGAGGTTATTTCACGGGACGACATCTGGACAACGCCTTCCGCAAAGTGGTCAATGCAAATGAAAATCCGCGTGAAGCCTTATCAGACTATGTATTGTACATTGATGATGAAATAGAGTTGAAACGCAAAGAATTTAATCTGAAATAGAGGAAAGGGAGGGTAACGGTTGCAAGCTAAAACTACCAAGACAGCCGCCGCTCCTGCCGTCCATACCCGCCAGGTCGGCTGGTGGTCCCTATTGAAGCGGGATCTGTATCTTAGCAGGCATTATTATGTATTGATGGCACCGTTTATGCTGATTTTTTTCATGTTTACTGTCATTCCGGTCGGCATTTCACTCGGGCTCAGCTTTTTTCATTTCAATATGCTGGAGCTGCCGCGATTTGTCGGCTGGCAGAACTATTCCCGGCTTTTCCTGAACGATGACGTATTTCTGATCGCGCTCAAAAACACGCTGCTTTTTGCCGTAATTACAGGCCCTCTCAGTTATATTGCCTGCTTTTTGTTTGCGTGGATCATCAATGAGCTGTCTCCTAAAATTCGAGCGGTCATGACGCTGGTTTTCTATGCCCCATCCATATCGGGCAACGTCTTTTTCATCTGGCTGATCATCTTCTCGGGTGACAGCTACGGGTATATGAACGGATTTCTGATGCGCCTTGGCGTCGTACTGGAACCGATCCAATGGCTCGCAGACGAGAAGTATGTACTGGCAATCGTCATTATTGTACAGCTGTGGCTGAGCCTGGGAACCAGCTTCCTGGCCTTTATTGCAGGACTGCAAACCATTGATCGTTCTCTGGTTGAAGCAGGAACCGTAGACGGGATCAAAAACCGCTGGCAGGAGCTCTGGTACATCACCTTGCCTTCGATGAGACCGCAGCTGATGTTTGGTGCGGTAATGCAGATTACTGCTTCCTTCGCCGTAGCTGAGATCTCCATCGCACTGGCAGGTTTCCCGAGCGTAAACTATGCGGCACACACAGTTGTCACGCATCTGATGGACTTTGGAACCATTCGTTTCGAGATGGGGTATGCCTCGGCCATCGCAACGGTTCTGTTTGCCCTGATGCTGGGTACAAACGTTTTCACGCAAAAAATGCTTAGAAAGATAGGTGAATGACGATGACCAGCAAAGTACGTGCCGTGTTTGGCATGCCAAAAAGGCTCAATCGGTCATTTACCGTCAGCCTGATGTTATTTGCATTGCTGGGCGTGTTCGGCTCCTTTATGGTGCTTCCGCTCATCTATGCAGTCAACAATGCATTCAAGCCGCTGGATGAGCTGTTTATTTTCCCGCCGCGTTTCTGGGTGAACAATCCGACAACGGAGAATTTTGCCGATTTGATCAACCTCATGGGCAATTCGTGGGTGCCGTTATCCCGCTATATTGCCAACACATTGCTCATTACGATACTTGGCACAGCGGGGCACATCCTTCTTGCATCTGCAGCAGCTTATCCGCTGGCTAAGTATCGTTTTCCGGGTTCCAAAGTGTTGTTCACCATTGTCATTCTGTCCCTGATGTTCTCGCCGCATGTTACGGCGATTCCGAACTACATGGTGATGTCCTGGCTTGGCTGGATTAACACTCATGCGTCCATTATTGTGCCATCACTTGCGTTCTCGCTAGGACTTTTCCTGATGAAACAGTTCATGGAGCAGATTCCCGATGCTTTGCTGGAGGCAGCCAAAATCGACGGAGCCAATGAATACCGGATATTCTGGAGCATCGTGATGCCCAATGTGAAGCCGGCATGGCTCACGCTCATGATCCTGCAGTTTCCAGCGTTATGGGGAACGGATGGCGGAAGCTTCATTTACAGTGAAAATCTCAAAACGCTGCATTATGCGCTCAGTCAGATTGTGCAGGGAGGGATCGCAAGAGCCGGTGTAGGTGCGGCTGTTGCCTTGCTGCTGATGATTGTACCGATCACTCTGTTTATTATCTCTCAGAGCAGTGTTATGCAGACGATGGCCACTTCGGGCATGAAAGAGTAGAAAGGAGGCAGCGAGGTGCGGAGAAGCACATGGAAAAAACGTAAATCGATCATCATGGGCATGATCTGCCTCCTGTTGTTCGTTCAAGAGGCGCCCTACGTGAATGCAGATGGTAAAACGGATGCGTATCATTATTCCTTCTGGGGTGACGCAGTTCCTTCACCGGCGGCATATGAGGCAACAACCATTATCACCGGCAAGAAGCTGAACACAACTCCTATGAAAGAGCCAAGTGACATGCATGTTACCGCCAATCAGCACGTCTTTGTGCTCGATTCGGGCAATGGCCGCATCATTGAGATGGATCGCAACTTCAAGCTGGTACGGACGATTGATTCATTTGAGCAGGAAGGCAAGGAAGATCATTTTAAAAATCCACAGGGATTGTACGTCACGGAAAAAGGTCATCTGCTGGTCGCTGATTCGGATAATCACCGGGTGGTGCATCTGGATGAACAGGGGAAGCTGGTCAAGATTGTGTCTGAACCAAAATCGGATCTGCTAAAAGCAGACTTCCAGTTTAAACCGATGCGGATTGTTATGGACAAAGGGGAGCGTATCTACGTCATGGCCGAAGGCGTATTTGATGGATTCATGGAGTTCAGCGCCGATGGTACGTTCTCTTCCTTCATTGGAGCGAACAGAGTTCAGGTGGACCCGGTGGAATATCTTTGGAAACGGTTTGCAACACGGGAGCAGCGCAGTCAGATGGTGATGTTCACTCCAACGGAATTTACCAATCTGGACATGGATGAAGAGGGATTTATCTACGCCACTAGCGGGGATCGCGGCAAAGATCCGGTCAAGAAGCTGAATGCCCAGGGGACAGACATTTTGCGCAGAGAAGGCTATCAGACTCCGCAGGGGGATTTGCTGTATACCCAGGAAGCAGGGCCATCCCGCCTGATTGATGTGGATGTGGGTGACAGTGACATGTATTCCGTACTTGATTCCAGCAAGGGTCGAATCTTCACCTACAATGGAGACGGATATCTGCTCCATATTTATGGCGGTATCGGGAACCGGCTGGGCCAGTTTAATACACCTGTTGCCCTGGAACGTGCGGGAGACCGGATGTTAGTTCTGGATAAAGCGCTGGGTGAAATCACCGTCTTTCAAACAACTGAATACGGACGTACACTCCACGAAGCGGTGCGTAGCTACTATAACGGTGATGAAGATCAATCTTCGGTGCTGTTTGCCCAAGCTGCCGAGATGAACGCTAACTTGGAATATGCGTACGCGGGAATTGGCAAAGCATTGCTTCGTCAGAAGGAATACGCCGAGTCTGCAAAATATTTCAAGCGCAGCATGGAGCCTAAAGGGTATTCCAAAGCTTTTCTTTTGTACCGCAAAGAGCTGATGCGTGAACATTTTTCATGGATGATGTCCGGTATATTCCTGGCTGTCGCTGCGATTGTCACCGTCATCATCGTTCGCAGGCAGAAAAGGAGGACTACGAATGCAGGCATCAAGTAAGCAACTATACCAGTACCCGCTGCATCTGATTTTTCATCCGTTTGACGGATACTGGGAATTGAAATATGAACGGAACCAGAGAAACTCACTGCTGATTGCTTTCATGATCCTGGTGCTTTTGGTCATCACCAAAATTTTGCATGCCCAGTACAGCGGTTTTCTCATTAATCTCAGTAATCCAAAGTACCTGAACAGTCTGCTCGAAATGTTATATGTCATTATACCGGTACTGTTTTGGTGTGTGGCTAACTGGTCGTTAACCACATTGATGGACGGGGAAGGCAAGTTCTCCGAAATTTTCATGTCAACGTGTTTTGCATTGGTACCGTTGTTACTCATTCATTTCCCATGGATCTGGCTGAGTCTTGTGATCTCTGCGCAGGAAACTGCCTTTTATTATTTCTCCAATGCACTCGCCGTTGCATGGACGGTATATCTGTTATTTGTGGGGAATATGACGGTTCATCAGTACACACCAGCCAAAACGGTGCTCACCATGCTGCTGACACTTGTAGCGATGGCGTTTATGGCATTTCTGTGCCTGTTATTCTTTAGTCTTGTACAGCAGATTGTATCGTTTGTCGTAACCATCTATCAGGAATTAGTGCTTCGGGGCTAAGGGAGGAGGAAATTGTTATGAATTATACCGTAGCCAAAAAAATAACAGGAATGCTGCTCGCGGGAAGTCTGCTTCTTGGCGGTTGTCAATTCTCGCCAACACCGCTCGCTCACGAGACAGTGACTGCCGCAGATCCGACGGACTTTCCCTCCCTGCCTCCCGGAGAGAAACTGAAATCATCTTTCAGCGATGTCCGCCTTCCCGGCATGGTAGGCATTGCGCAGAATGCTGCGCTGCAGTTGTTCATTAACGAAGAGACTGCCGAGATTGCAGTGATTCACACGCAGAGCGCCCAGATCTGGCGCAGCAATCCTGCAAATCGTGAGCAGGATGGGGTTGCAGCCGGGATAAACAAAGACCTTTTGTCATCACAAACGAAGCTCAGCTTCTTCAACAGCCTCGGACAGAGCAGCACCGTGAATTCTTTCACGGATAGTGTTGCACACAAGCAGATAAGCTACGAGGTGCTGCCAAGCGGCGTGCGGGTCCACTACCAGTTTGGAAGCACTGAGCGATCCATAGAAGACTTGCCGATGAAGATCAGCAAGGAGCGATTTGAACAAAAGCTGCTTGCACAGCTAGACAAGGCCGGGCAACGGGCCTTGAAGGTCGGTTATGCGGAAGACAAGGATGAAGGCGCTTACGTCCGGATTGATAAGGCGATGCAAGGATTGCAATTGTCCCGAGCCTTGAAAGCTTTTGACACAGCCGGTTACACATCGGAGGATCTGGCTCAGGATCACGCCGAGTTTGGCATTGAAGAGGAACGAAGTGGACCACGGCTGTTTATGCTTACGATGGAATATGAGCTGGATGGAGAGGATCTGCTCGTGCGTGTTCCGTCCTCAGGCATTCATTTTCCGGAGGAATATCCGATCAACAGCATATCTGTAATGGATTATTTCGGGGCCGGGGGTTCAGAAGATGAGGGCTCCATACTGGTGCCGGACGGTTCGGGAGCGCTGATCCATTTTAACAATGGCAAACTGCAGTATCCTGCCTATCAACAAGACATATACGGACCGGATATGACCATGAAACTGCGGGAAGCAAGTTCAAATGAAGCCAGAGCCAGGTTGCCGGTATTTGGACTGATTCGGAAAGAGGGGGCTTTCCTGGGCATTATTGAACAAGGGGATGCCGTCGCAGTTGTGAATGCCGATATCAGCGGTAAGCTGAACAGCTACAACAACGTATATCCCAGCTTCTATGTAGTGAACAAGAGCGATGTGACGCTTCAGGCAAGTGATATGGTCCGTACACTTCCGAAATTCCAGAAGAAACCGACGGTGTCCGACTTTGTCGTTCGATATGCTTTTGTGGGGGCGGATAAGGCCTCGTACTCAGGGCTTGCATCTCTCTATCGGGATTATCTGATGCAAAACGGCGGACTTCCCGAGTTGAACGCCAGCAAGGAGCAGAGTAACGTTCCCTTTTATCTGCAACTGTTCGGCGGCATGACAACAAGGCAGCATATGCTGGGCATACCGTATGATTCAACGGAGGCTTTGACCACGTTTGATGAAGCCAAAAACATTCTCTCCTCCTTGACGGAGAAGAAGGTATCCAATATTCAGGTGCGCTATGCGGGATGGCTTAACGGCGGACTTCATCATCGACTGCCGGATTCCATCCAAGTAGACGGCGCCATAGGCGGGAAAAAGGGATTGCGGGAATTCAGCGCATACACACAAGAAGCGGGCATCGGTTTCTATCCCGATATCGCTCTGCTGAATGTGCAATCCAAAAAAGGGTTTAAACCGTCCAAAGAAGCTTCGCGCACATTAACTCAGGAACCGGCGGTCTTGTATCCGATGAACCAGGCCATCCAGAGGCGGGACCGGGATCGTTCACCATCCTATGTGCTTTCGCCCAACAAGCTGGAGGACGTGACGGCAGACATGTTAGATGAGCTGAGGTCCCTTCAAAAGGATGGACTGTCGCTAAGCCTGAATGATCTGGCAGCTCAGTTAAACAGCGATATGAATCCGAAAAAGCTGGTGGACCGAACACAAGCGCTTGGCTCCGTAAAGAAGGCACTTGAACAGATCGGGCAGCAGGCTGGCTCGCTTGTTGCTGAAGGTGGGAACGCTTATGCCCTGCCGTATGTAACTGGTCTGACAGATGCGCCGATGACCAGCAGTCGTTTCAAGCTGGAGGATGAAGAGATTCCGTTCTATCAGCTCGTTGTACACGGCAGCATCGGTTATACGGGGACGCCATACAATCTCTCCACATACACCAATGCAAGGCAATATGTGCTGAAGCTGATTGAATATGGAGCCAGTCCTTACTTTGCATGGTTCAATGCGCCAAACCATGTTGTGAAAGAAACGGATTATGATGATCTCTACGCGGCGAATTATGAACAATGGATCGATCTGGCTGCCGAGATCTACAACGAGGTGAACCAGGTGAACCAACCGTTTGCCGGACGTTCCATGATATCTCATGAATCCCTGGAGGAGGGCGTCTTCCGGACAACATATGAAGGTGGCGGGTTCGTAATCGTCAATTATAACGACTTCACTGTAGAAGTTGACAACGATACAGTGGAAGCCCAAAGCTATGTGACTGGTGGTGAGCAGCTCTGAAGACGCTCCTGAAATGGAAATGGGGAAGTCGTACGTATGCTCAGCAGAAAGCCATGTGGGGCGTAATCTACGTGCTTCCTTGGCTCATTGGTTTTGTGTTGTTTTTCTTCATTCCGCTGTTAGCCTCTCTGCGATACAGCATGAGTACAATTCAAGCTAATGCTGAAGGCATAGCGATTCAGTTCAACGGTGTTGCCAATTACATTCAGGCGCTGACCGTCAATACAAGCTTTAACCGTGCGTTAATTGAGGCGATCACAGACGTACTCATCAACGTACCGCTTATCGTTATATTCAGTCTGTTCCTTGCCGTCATCCTGAATCAGAAGTTCAGGGGCCGGGCTGTAGCGCGGTCGATCTTTTTCCTGCCCGTTATTCTGGCATCGGGAGTGATTATGACACTGGAGAGCACCAGCCTGATTGACGCGGTTAATCAGAGCAGCACAGGTGGAAGCTCACTTGGGACATTTGAACTCGAAAATCTGATGGTTAACGCCGGAGTGAGCGATTGGATCGTCACATATCTGAGCAGCGCCGTAGATCGGATCTATCAGATCGTCAGTCAATCCGGTGTACAAATTTTGATCTTTTTGGCAGGGATCCAGACGATTTCCCCTCAACTGTATGAGGCTTCGAAGATGGAAGGGGCGACGGGTTATGAAGCCTTTTGGAAAATTACGTTCCCGATGGTCAGCCCGCTTATTTTTGTCAATGCGATCTATACCATCATTGATTCATTTGCCAATAACGCCATGACGGAACTGATCCGGGATACCGGCTTCGTCAAATTTGACTTTGGATTAAGTTCTGCCATGGCATGGGTCTACTTTCTGGCCATTGCCATCATTCTGGTTATCGTAAACATCATTTTCTCGAAGCGAGTCTTCTATCAAGATTAGAAAGGAGGGTGTCCCACGTGACAACATCACGATTATTATCGCTGGAGCATTGGAAAGGCTGGCTGTGGGCCATGATCCGATTCGTTCTGATTACCGGGCTTTCCTTCGTTATCCTGTTTCCCATATTTCAGAAGGTTTCCACATCCATCAAAGCTAAAGGTGATCTGTATTCGGCAGTGGTGGTATGGATTCCACAGAACTTCTCCATCGACAATTTCAAAGAGGCGATACGCGTAATGGATTACTGGGCAACGCTGTTCAATACGTTTGCCCTGTCTGCAACGACTACACTGCTGACTACAGCATCCTGTGCACTTGCAGGATACGGATTCGCCAGACTGAAATTCAGGGGAAGCAACTGGCTGTTTGCTGGTGTAATTCTGACGATTCTTGTGCCGCCAACGACCATTCTCATTCCGGTATACCTGAATCTGAAAAGCTTTGACCTGATGGGGCTTATGACGCTTATAGCCGGAAAACCTGTTAATTTGCTTAATACCTATTGGCCGTTTATTCTGACGGCGATTACGGCCAATTCACTTAAAGCCGGTTTGTATATCTTTATCTTCCGGCAATTCTTCAGAGGTATTCCGAAGGAAGTGGAGGAGGCGGCCTATGTGGACGGCGCGGGCATCGGGCGAACATTTTCAAGAATCATGCTGCCCAATGCCATTCCGTCCATGGTAACAGTCATGCTGTTTTCCTTCGTATGGCAGTGGAACGACAGCTTCTATACGACGACTTATCTGACTTCAAGTAAAGTCATGTCGACTCAGTTATCGTCCCTTCCGTATAATCTGGCCCAGCAGGTTACTGACGGTGCAGCTTCCCAGGCCGATCCGTTCTATCTGAGCATGATCCAGGATACAGGAATTCTTCTTGCCATTCTGCCTTTGATCGTCATCTATTTGTTTGTTCAACGATATTTCGTAGAGAGTGTGGAGCGTACGGGAATCGTCGGTTAAGTTAAGTTCTTATGTACGTTTGGAGTGGGATCAGACTGGAAGAGGGAGGAGGAACATCATGCAACATTCCATCTGTGAAAAGGGGGCATGTAACGATCTCATGAACGTCTGCTCACAGCAGAACCGCGATCCTTCCCTGCGCAGGATCCCCCTGCTGGTGTGGAACGGGCTGCGGGAGCGGGCGCCGACCTGAGCGATCTGTTTAATCAGAGACACTCTGACGGAGCTTACCTCGCGTTATTGCAAGGCAATATATCAGATCAGGAGGAATTATAGTGAAGAAGTTCATGATATCTTGTAAACTTGTACTCATTCTCGCTTTATTGATCACAATTGCTCCATGGGGAGGCAGCCGCGCCGAAGCATGGGTAGGCATGCCGATGGGCAAGCTGCACGTAAACGGCAAAAACCTGGTGAACAGCAACAACCAGCCTGTGCTACTGAACGGTTGGCATCAACCTTCAGGTGCCTACTGGACATATCAGGACAGCAATTATTATCTCAATCTGCACGGTAATAACCGTCATGCAGCTACACTGGCTTATCTGAAAGACATTACCGATACTTTTGCGGACACCAGCGCGAAGTACGGAAGCAATCATGGCTGGAATATGAATCAGGTACGTCTGTTCATCGATCGTCAGGACATGGGAGATGTGGCTGCTGGTACATATAACTTTGCCGGTGTGCAGACCGTTACGCAAAATGTAATTATTCCGTACATTCAATATGCTAAAACAAAAGGTGTCTATGTTGTCCTGGGACTGGACTTCACATTGAAGGATGATCAGGCAACAACCCCTGCCAACCTGCAAAAATTCAACGAAATCTGGGGTTATCTCGCTTCACGTCCGGAGATCAAAAGTGCAGACAACGTTCACTTCGAACTGATCAACGAACCGGTGAAATCCTATGCCAATGGACATTGGGGTGGATACAACGGGGAAAATGACTTTGTGGATCACTGGAATGACTTGCGTAATTTCCAAAATTCCATGATTTCAACAATTCGCAGCAAAGGTGCGGACAATGTCATCTGGGCGGCAGGTCTGGGATACAACCAATTTTACAGCTTGACGGCAAGCCATCCATTGACTGATCCGCTCAATAACTATGGATATGCGGTTCACTGGTACCCTGGTTATGGCGCATATGACAACTTCTCTATCCTGCAAGACCAGTGGAATACCAACGTGAAGGCAGCCGCTGACAAATATCCGATTAATATTACCGAGGTAACCTGGTTCAAAAACAAACCTGGCGATTCGGCCTATTGGAACTTGTTTAATGGCAGCAATGAAGGGTTTGGCACCAATACCAAAACGATTTTCAACGCAGCAGGCAATGTCAGCATTGCAGCTCATATGAACGGATTCATTCTAAGTGAAGGACCACGAAGCTCCTTTGCCGACCCAACGGCTGGACTGAAATGGGATGGGGATGCTTCACGGAGTGCCATGGGACGATTCCTGTTCAACTGGTACCATGAACGTGCCCAGACTTATCCGGGCAGTGGACAAGGTGGCGGACCGACAACGGGTCTTGTATCCGGTGCAACTTATAAAATCGTAGCCCGGCATTCCAACAAAGTTGTTGATGTTCCTGGTGGTCAAAATGAAAATAATCTTCAGCTCCAACAGTGGAGCGATCTGGGCGGTAACCCTCAGAAGTGGGTTCTGACTTCGATCGGTAACGGCAACTATACACTGACAAGTGTGAACTCGCCGGACAAAGTCATCGACATTCGCAACGGTACCCTCACCAATGGGGAAGCGGTTCAACTCATGAGCAATCTGAACACAACCGCTCAGCATTTTAAGGTCAACGATCTTGGTAACGGGTACTGGAGTATCATCAACGTGAACAGCAATAAAGCGATTGAAGTGGCAAACGCTTCCACTTCGGATGGAGCCAAGCTGCAGCAGAACACCTACACAGGTGCTACAAACCAACAATGGAAATTTGTTGCCGTTAGCAATTAATAAGGTTAATGTTAAACAAAAACCTTCCCAAGTCATTCCATGTCTTGGGAAGGTTTTTTGCGTTTATTTTTAATACTTTGGGAATGAGACCATGCGAAGGTAAAATACAACTATATTTGTGCGTCAACCCGCAGAGTGACAATTATTTTCATGCAAGCATTGTACACTGCAGTATGTAAATGTACCATAAGGAAGAAGTTGTACCTTCACCAGGAAGAAATGCCCGGTGTATCATTGAACAGCTACCTTATCACAGAGAAATGTAAGCGCTTGATAAAAAAGGGAGGGTACATATGCAGCTCCTATGGTCCAAATTTTCACCCGTGTTCCGCCGATTCCTCATTTCGTATCTTGTCATTCTAATGATTCCTCAAATTGCGGGATATGCCTCTTACCGAGCTTCCATTGAAGCAGCCCGTTCCAGCTCCATTGAGAACAGTTTGAAGTCGCTGAGTCTTGGCAAAGAGATCATTGAGCGAAATCTTCTTCAAGTCGAAGCTTTTACCAGACAGCTTGCCGTCAATCCCGATTTGCAAAATTTAATTGCTGGCCCAAAGCCGCATGATCTCTACAATGTCTACGGTATGAACCGCATGCAGCGGAGCCTCTCCATGTACAGCAGTACCAATGATTACTTGTCTCATTTCTTCATTCACATTCCGAACTACAATGCCATCATCACACCAAGAACTGTGTATTATCGTCCAGAGCATTATTATGCTGCCAATCAGCTGGACGGTATGTCGTTTGAACAATGGCATGACCAAATTCTCAAACAACCACACTTTAATGAAATCATACCGCTTCGAAACTATAAACGTGAAATACTGGGCACTGTGCTTGCAGACGTTCCCGCCATTACGTTTCTGCAATCTCTGCCTTTGAACAGCTTCAACAAACCGCAAGCGACGATTGGTGTCATGATTGATCAGGATCAGATGGCAAGCCTTACTCAAAATATTGTGGATCAATATGGCGGCTGGACTCTCGTCACCGATGCGGAAGGGCAGATCATTTTCTCCCTTGGCATTGAACAGGCCGAGGCTGAGCAAATGGCACAGAATCATCGGAGAGAAGGTAACACTGGGGAAACGGAGCTGAACGTGCAGAATGTACAGCCTGGAAGTGATGGTCGGCTGCTGATATCGATACAGTCCAGTCAAAATGGATGGAATTACATGGCAGGGATTCCGGAGAAAGCACTCATGACAAAAGCGGACCAAATCAAACAAGTCACGCTGGTCTTTACTTTGGCAACCATTGCCTTGGGACTGTTATTCGGGCTGTTTCTGGCCTATCGGAATAGTGCACCCGTTTACAGATTGTTGGCCTCTTTTCGGGAACAAATCACCGATTCTCCAGGCAGACGGGGCAATGAATATGATTTTTTGGCAAGCCATATTAACAATCTGATTGCTAATAATGACTCACTTAAAAACGCCATGAATGAGCAGATTCCGTTGTTGAGAGACGGTTTTATCAAACGTTTGTTAACCGGAGAAGTCTATACCTCACTTGAGTTGGAGGTTATCTCATCCCAGGCGCACATTTCTCTTCATAGCAGCAAGGGCTTGGCAGGCTTAGTGAAGGTAAACGGATATGCCAATCCGGACAGTGAAGAAACTATCCATGAACTGGGTGTTGCAAGGCTGCTTATCAAACAAGTACTTACAGAATGGAATGCGCAGCTGCTGATCACGGATTGGGGAACAGACCAGATCGCTTTTGCCTGTCCATTGGATGAGAACTCACTGAATGAAGCTATAGGGATATGTGAAAAAGAGCTGAACACCTTGATGGAAGTGATCTACCGGGAGCATCGGATATCCACAACAATTGGCACAGGTGCAGCTTACGAGGTCTGGAATGATGCGGGTCGCTCTTTTGACGAAGCCAAACAAGCTCTGGATTATGCCATTCATATGGGAACAGATCATCTGGTGAGATTTGAAGATACGATGAAGGAAAATGAAATGTACTATTATCCGATTGAGTCTGAACAGCGCCTGCTGAACACGATCAAAGTCGGTGAGCCTGAAGAGGCGATACGCATTCTGGAGCAATTGTTTCTTCGTAATTTAGAGGAGCGGGAACTGTCCTACGAGATGACGCAGCAGTTCATCATGGAGCTGAAGGGGACTTTTCTGAAGCTGGACGAACCAAAATTCAAGCTGGATGCCTCCCTGCTGGAGGAATATAAATCTCGGGTGACATCCATTCAGATGACAGAAACGATTACCTCGCTGCGGGCAAAATTCAAACAGTTAACAGAAGACATCTGCGGTGACTTCCAGAGAAGAAGAGCAGGAGCACATGCGGATACTGTAAGCGAAATGATTTGTTTTATCCAACATAATTATGGGGATGCAAACTTGACGATCTATCGGATTGCCGAGCACATGAGCAAGTCCGAGAAGTTTATATCCCAACTGTTCAAAGAACATACAGGAGAGAATCTTTCCGATTATGTAGAACGGGTACGCATTGATGCTGCCTCGAACTTGTTGCACTCTACTGGTCAGACTATTGACGAGATAGCGGAAGCCACCGGGTATAATAGTGCACATTCATTCCGCCGAGCTTTCAAGCGGGTACGCGGCATTTCTCCGAGTGTATTTCGGAAAATGGACGTTCATAGCGGTTAATGTAGGCTGTTTCTCGGGAACTATATTCGCTTTTTGTACTTTCTCAGCATAACTGTACCTTTACGCATCCCCAGCGTAATCTTATGATTACTCAAAAAGTAAGCGCTACCAAGTCGAGTTGCAGTTCAGCACGATTTGGAGCCAAGAATGGGGGGATGATTCTGAGAACCACAATGACCAGTGAATCAAAGTCCGTGGAGAAACCAAGTAAACCGTTTGCCTTGAAGCAAGCATTATCCAGAAGCTGGAGGCGACATTGGCAGCTGTATCTGCTGATCCTGCCACCGATTGCTTACTTTATTATTTTCAAGTATGTACCCATGGTGAATGCGGTCCTGGCATTTAAAGATTACAACGTCATCAAGGGGATCTGGGGCAGTCCGTGGGCCGGAACCAAGTATTTCGAATTACTTTTTAAAAATCCGGCGTTTGTCATGCTAATCAAGAACACGCTCTACATTTCGTTTTACAGCCTGATCGTTGGTTTCCCGATTCCTATATTACTCGCACTCGCGCTGAACGAAATCAAAAACATACGATTCAAAAAAACGGTGCAAATGGTGACGTATGCTCCATATTTCATTTCTACCGTTGTTATGGTCTCCATCATTATGCTCTTTCTGTCTCCTAGGCTGGGTATTGTCAACACGATTGCAGGTGCCCTTGGTTTCGAAGCAGTGAATTTTCTCGGTGAGCCCGGGCTGTTTCGATCCATCTACGTTTTCTCCGATGTGTGGCAGGGAATGGGGTACTCCGCTGTGATATATCTGGCCGCTCTGGCAGGTGTTGATCCGTCCCTGTATGAAGCCGCCAAAGTGGATGGAGCCAACCGAATACAGAAAATCATTAATGTTGATCTGCCTGGACTACTTCCGGCAGCCGTCATCATTCTGATCCTGAGTGTAGGGAATATCATGGCTGTTGGGTTTGAAAAAATATATTTGCTGCAAAATCCGCTCAACCTGTCTGCTTCGGAGATCATCTCCACGTATGTCTATAAAATAGGATTGCTGAATGCCAATTACAGCTTCGCTACTGCGGTTGGCCTGTTCAACTCGGTGATTAACCTGATTTTGCTATTAATCGTAAACGCGGTCGCCAAGCGACTGTCCAATACAAGCTTATGGTAACGGGAGCGAAAGGAGGAGAAGCAACCCATGCCTAACACACAGACAAATGCAGGACGTTCGCGGATCAAGAGCAGCAGTACGATTCGTGAATCCTGGGGGGACCGCGTATTTATAACGGTTGTTTATTTCATGCTGACAGTTGTGCTGATTGCCGTGCTGTATCCCTTGATATATATTGTGAGTTCTTCGCTCAGCAGCCCTGCTGCCGTCTCCTCGGGAAAAGTCTGGTTGTGGCCCATTGACCTGACGTTTGACGGTTACAAGTCTGTATTGCGGAATGATCAAGTCCTTACCGGCTATGCTAATTCCCTTTTCTATACAGCCTGCGGCACCTTCATCAGCGTGGCACTGACCATCATGATTGCTTATCCATTATCCAAAAAAACGTTTGTTGGTCGCAGTTCGTTAATGATGTTTATTACCTTCACCATGCTGTTCTCGGGCGGTTTGATTCCTACCTATCTGGTGGTCAAAACCATGGGACTGATTGATACCCGCTGGGCGTTGCTGATTCCCAATGCCGTCTGGGTATGGCAAGTCATCATTGCCCGTACCTTTTTTCAGAATTCGATACCGGAAGAATTGTCCGAAGCAGCAGACATCGATGGCTGCAGTGACATCCGGTTTATCTTCAGTATTATCCTGCCACTCGCCAAACCGATTATCGCCGTATTGTCACTTATGTACGCAGTCGGTCAGTGGAATGCATACTTTGACGCCCTCATCTATCTGAAATCACAGTCGCTCTATCCGCTACAGCTGATATTGCGCAGTATTCTTATTCTGAACAGCAGTACGGGGAACATGGATGCATCGGAAATGATCAAACAGCAGCAGATGGCTGAACTCATGAAGTACTCGTTAATTGTGATGGCCAGTTTGCCTGTGCTAATTATCTATCCTTTTGTTCAACGGTATTTCGTGCAAGGCATGTTGATTGGCTCAGTCAAAGGATAAGTTCATTTTTTCTATTATTCATGAGGGAGAGGATTATATTGAAAAAAGCGGGATTCATCATTCTTGCCTGTATGCTGTTTACCTCGTTGGTACTTGCCGGATGTTCAAGTTCTGATAAGGGGAACGGGGAAGGCAGCGCCCCGTCAGGCAAGACAGTTATTAATGTGTTTGCTCACCAGGGCTCGGATACCAACCTGTCCACTAACAAATTCACGAAGAAAATGGAAGAGAAGTTTGATATTCAGTTTAACTGGACCACGGTTCCATTCGACGGTGCAGCGGAGAAAAGACAGATTTCCCTGGCTTCCGGTGATTATCCGGACTTGTATCTGCTCATCCCTTGGGTAGATCGTTTCTCCCAGACAGACTTGTTGAAGTTTGGTCAGCAGGGGGTTATTTTGCCGCTGAATGATCTGATTGAGGAGCATGCTCCCAATATTAAAAAAGTGCTTGAAAGCAATGACTATTATCGGGCCATGAACACTGCTCCCGACGGAAATATCTATGGTCTGACGGGTCTGAATGAATGTTTTCACTGTTCATACCCGAACAAGATGTGGGTCAACACCAAATGGATGGAACAACTGGGCCTGACCGAACCCACGACGACAGAAGAATTTAAGGAAATGCTTCGGGCATTTAAAACGAAAGACCCGAACGGGAACGGTAAAGCCGACGAAGTACCGCTAAGCGGTTCGACTGAAAATTTTGGTGTGCACATTATTCCGTACTTGATGAACGGTTTTATCTATGACGACGATCGGAATTATCTCATTGTCAATCAGGGGAAAGTGGAGACCGTAGTGAACAAACCGGAGTGGAAAGAAGGGCTTGCCTATATTAAATCCCTGTACGATGAAGGGTTGATTGATCCAGGGGCATTTACCCAAAACGTGGGGGCCTTCAAAAAAATTGGCGATAACGCTGATGCACAGCTTCTTGGTGCGGGAGCAGCGATGCATCCATCGTTATTCGTAACGACTGCGGAAGGTTCACCTTACGGAAATGATTACAATCCCATCCCTCCATTGAAGGGACCCCATGCTGCTTATGCTACGTACAACTATCCAATTGATCCCGGAGCGTCCTTTGTACTGACAAACAAAGCCAGTGAGGCAACGCAGATCGCGGCCATAAAGCTGCTGGATTATATCTATACCCAGGAAGGAACCATGGCATCATATCTGGGAGAAGAGGGCGTAAGCTGGCGCAAACCACAAGAAGGAGAAGTGGCGCTCAATGATCAGATTGAGCCGTTATATAAAGCCATTCCGCTTCCTTCTGGAGAAGAACCTCGTAATGACAGTTGGGCTGCATTGAGTCAGTACAATCATTATCAGGCATATCGGGACTCCGAAGTACAGGGGACAGACATCTATGCCAATGATGGTGGTGAGCGACGTCTCTATGAGGCGACATTGTTAATGGAGGGCAAGGAACCAAAAGAGATTTTCCCTCATTGGGCATTGTGGGTAGATCCGTCCCAAGCTGATGAAGCCAGCATGATGCAGACCAATCTCAAGGATTACATCGATCAGAACGCCCTGCAATTTATTACAGGCGCCAAAAGTCTGGATAAGGATTGGGATGAATATGTGAAAGGTCTGGAGGGACTGAACATTAATCGATATCTGGAGATCATGCAGTCTTCCTATGATACTTCTTCTGTTTCCAAATAATTAAAGTATCTGAATTATATCCAGTCAGAGCGGGAAAAGGTACTGCCTGTATTTGCACAACCAAACGTTCCCGGTTCGCAGTCAACATATGCGAGCCGGGAACGTTTTTTAATTGATATAGATTATCGTTATATCATTGCATTCTTCTTAGAATTCTGTGATTGAACCTGTCCTGCAAGCCAAACGTTCACAGGACAGGTTCAACGGCTCGTACACATTCCCTTAGTACATGCGATATCTTCCGCTTAGAGCCAGCATGCTGAAAAAATACAGGCAATTGTCGTAATAACGTCGCTCACCCTGACGCAGAGGTGTGTTCCAGAACTTACGAACGAATGTGTCAGCATGTGGACCGTCCGCAGCAAGTGAAGCCATGGCATTGGTAGCCAGCAAACCTACAGGATGCAGTGAAGGTTCGTCGAAAGGTTCACCTTCTATTGTATAACGACGATAATCGGACATTTCAATCTCACTGAAGAAGGATTGAATCCGGTTGGATTGCTCGATCTGCCAGTGATCCTTGCGGAACCATTCCCAGTCCAGCGCAATATTTGCAGCAGTACGATATGCATCACTGTAAAAATGCCTGAAATCCCCATGTGGCTGTATTGGAGCCGGAGAGCCGTCATAATTCGCATATTCAGGTGAAAGTCCTGTTACGGGATGGCAAGCTGTATGCAGGTAAGCCCGACTAGCGGCCGCCGCTTCATTCCAAAAAGCCTGATCTTCTTCATCCGCATATTTCGCGAATAGTTCATAAAAATGAGGCAGATGGTAGGACGGATCGCTAAACGGTGTTTCTGGAATGAATTTGATCAGTTTTGTTTCCGGGTCCCACATGGGGTCACCTTCGCCGTCTTCGCCCTGATGTATACATGCACGAAGGATTTTGCGGGCTTGTGCCTTGTAATCATAAGGTTCAGCGCCATCGCCCCAGCGGTTAGAGGCGAAAAAAAGCGCCATGGCAAAAAACTCCTCACCATCAGGAGCAGGACCTTGTGAGAGTCTGGTTCCGTCAGGCTTGCAATGCCAAGCGAAGTAATCTTTGTATCGACCCTCGGTATGCTGCATAAACGTGTGGGAGAAATTCCAGATTCGATTAAATTCTTCCTTTTTGTCCATCTGAACAGCCATCATCATGCCATAAGACATGCCTTCGGAGCGAACATCGAGATTACCGGTGTCCAGCAAATAACCCTTGTCCTCACCCATGGGGTAATATATTCGAGTATTTTCATCGCCATAAAACAGCTCGTTCCATGTTTCTTCCAATCTGTTCGTGATCTCATTCTCATCGTAACCTAGCTTCGAAAACAGATTTGTATATGTACCCGTATCCCACGCGCCTTGACCCGTGATATTCATGTGTCTCCTCCTTCATCAATGCGGTTTTTCAAAATTATAACATGGAAACAGTATACAAATTAAAGCGTTTACATGAAAAATTATAGGTGTTCTAATTTGCATGTGATTGTAGTCGAATTAAAATGATATAGTGGTGGAAATCCTATAATTTGTCAGGTTGTTGTAAAATTATGTAAGGGATACACTTTGGGGGAAGGATCACACTTGATCCAATCATAGTCAAGCTGTGATCCTTTAAATGCTGTTTGAGGATGATCAGAATCTAGCCGAAAGGATGTGATGGTGATTTATGCTCCAGGATTCAGAAGATGCAGGTGAAAACACGGAATTCACTGCACCGCGCGATCCAGTCGGAGTGACAGCGTCAGCAGTCAAACCCGCAATTGATTTTGAATCACATGGATATCGCGACATGATTGGCCGATCTCTTCTGAACAAAGGGAATAATGTCAGATTAAAACGAGCCATTGAGAAGGCAAAAAACGGTGAACCTGTCGTTATCGCTTATATTGGAGGCTCCATTACCCATGGTGCTGGTGCAGTACCTATTCATCTCCAAAGTTACGCTTATCGGTCGTATGAGTCGTTCAAGTTTATGTTTGCGCTTTCAAAAGATAGTCCGATTCATCTGATTAAAGCAGGTGTGGGTGGAACTCCTTCAGAACTGGGGATTGTACGTTATGATCGTGATGTGCTGAGGGGAGGTGCCGTTCAGCCGGATATTGTCATAATCGAATTCGCAGTCAATGACGCAGATGATGAAACCCAAGGTAAATGTTACGAGAGTCTGGTACTCAAAGCACTTACTGCCGATAACAAGCCAGCGGTCATCTTGTTATTCAGTGTATTCGAAAATGACTGGAATCTACAGGATCGCCTCGCTCCGGTAGGCTGGCATTATGATCTGCCAATGGTAAGTGTGAAAGATGCTGTCGTAGATCAGTTCAACAAGACAAAAGGTGAAGGCAACGTTATTTCCAAAAAGCAATTTTTCCATGATATATATCATCCAACTAACATAGGGCATCGAATTATGGCCGATTGTTTGGAATATTTGTTCGACGTGACGAATCGTTCTGAGTGGGATGAGAAAGATCATGATATTGAAAAAACTCCGCTAATTGGAAATGAATTTGTTCATGTGAAGCTATTGGATCGGAAAAACGGCAATAGTATTGCCCGAATCAATGCAGGCTCTTTTTGTAAAACGGACACGGATCTGCAGATGGCTGAGATGGATGCTCATGACTATGGTACACCTCAGTTCCCCAACAACTGGATGCGTACAGGAGAGGGAAAAGAGGATCAGAGCAGCTTTCGTATAAGTTTGCAGTGCAAACGCCTCATTCTGATCTTCAAGGATTCGGGTAACGATGAATTCGGAACTGCACATATCAAGGTAGATGGGGTATTCGTCCAAAAAGTCGATCCGCGTCAAGTGAACTGGACCCATTGCCATGCCACACTTCTGCTTAACGAAGAGCATGTGGGGGAGCACTCCATAGAGATCGAAATGGCGGAAGGTCATGAACATAAATGCTTCACTATTCTGGGTTTTGGCTATGTGGATTAACTGAAGATTGATAGTCACTCATATGTTCGGAGGAAAAGAGAATGGAATTGATCTCACCAGCAGTAACGGGATATGACCAGTATCGGGAGAATATACCACGTGGAGTCATGGAGATGGTAGAGTATCCTTCCACCACGGTTGGCAATTCCCGTAAAGCGATGGTGTACACCCCACCAGAATTTTCTTCGACAACGATGTATCCTGTACTTTTTCTTTTGCATGGTATTGGTGGAGATGAAACCGAATGGCATACTCATGGTTCTCCCCAAATTATTCTCGATAATCTGTACAACGATAACTTGCTTGAGCCGATGGTTATTGTTTTCCCCAACGGTCGCGCAATGTCGAATGACCGAGCTGAAGGAGACCTGTTTGAACCTGAGAAAATCAAAGCATTTAAACGGTTTGAATCCGATCTGCTCAACGATTTGATACCTTACATGGAATTGAACTACCCTTTGCATAAAAGCCGGGATAAAAGGGCGATTGCTGGTTTATCCATGGGTGGAGGTCAATCCTTAAATATCGGATTAAGTAATCTAGACCATTTTTCATGGATCGGTGCTTTCTCCGCAGCCCCAAACACCAGAAGTCCGGAGCTACTTGTCCCTGATCTTTCGAAAGCGCCTTCATTACTCTCGCTGTTATGGATCTCTTGCGGTGAACAGGACAATCTTATAGAGATTAGTCTTGGGGTTCACCAATATTTGGCGCAACACGGAGTACCTCACATTTGGCATGAAGAAAGTGGAGGACATGATTGGCCCGTATGGAAGAACGATCTGTATCTGTTTTCGCAACGTCTTTTCAAGTGAATTTGCTGACGAACATTCATATCGGATTGTAGCATCAACCAAATCTATTAAAATATCAGGAGGTATTATCTATGTTCAAATTTAGCAAAAAATTGTTAACCGTTGTTCTTGCAGCTTCCATGAGTTTTGGTGTCTTCGCAGCAACATCGAGCGCAGCAACAGATTATTGGCAAAATTGGACAGATGGCGGAGGAACGGTCAACGCCGTGAATGGATCGGGCGGGAATTACAGCGTGAATTGGCAAAATACCGGGAACTTTGTTGTCGGGAAAGGGTGGACATACGGTACACCTAATCGAGTAGTCAATTACAATGCTGGTGTATTTTCTCCATCAGGTAACGGATATCTGACCTTCTATGGCTGGACAAGAGGCGCACTCATTGAATACTACGTGGTGGATAGCTGGGGAACATATCGTCCGACTGGCACGTACAAGGGCTCAATGACTAGTGATGGTGGCACATATGACATCTATACAACGATGAGATACAATGCACCTTCCATTGATGGTACGCAAACCTTCCCTCAGTATTGGAGTGTTAGACAGTCCAAGAGACCAACCGGAGTCAATTCTACCATCACGTTCAGTAATCATGTGAATGCATGGGCGAGCAAAGGGATGTACTTAGGCAACAGCTGGTCCTATCAGGTGATGGCAACGGAAGGTTATCAAAGCAGCGGAAGCGCAAACGTGACGGTTTGGTAAAAATGATGTGATGCAGTTCAACTTCTGCAACTGCATTTGAATTCAATTTTCCGGTAGCGTTGAGTAACGTTTTTCTCCAGACTAACGGACCTTGACGTTGCCGGATTTAAGCTTAGTAAAGGAGAATAACTGAATGAGGAAGCTGGTATGGTTAACTTTAATCGCTATAGTTGTTAGTCTAAGTGCTTGTTCAGTAAGTAATACCAAATTAAACGATGACTTGGTATTCGTCGAAGGGGGAGCCTTCAAGAGCAATAAGCCGAGTCAGATTGATAGGAATGAAACGCTGGATTCCTTCTATATTGGCAAATACGAAGTAACTCAAAAAGAATGGATGGAGGTTATGGGGGAAAACCCTTCTGGCTTCAAGGGAGATGACCTGCCTGTTGAAATGGTCAGCTGGTATGACGCAGTGGAATACTGTAATCAAAAAAGTATAAAAGAAAACCTGAAACCTTATTACAATATAGATAAAGACAACCAGGACACGAATAATCACAATGAAAACGACAATATAAAATGGACTGTAACGATCAACGAGGACGCCAACGGTTACCGCTTACCCACAGAGGCAGAATGGGAATACGCTGCAAGCGGAGGTCAAAAGAGCTTAAATTACACATACAGCGGAAGTAATAATCCTGATGAAGTTGCTTGGTACTGGGTAAATGCCGGCGACAACATTCTGACGGGTGACTGGAGCTGGCCCGCTATTGAGAGCAACCGTAATCAAACCAAAAAAGTCGGAACTCAGAAGGCGAATGAGTTAGGAATCTATGATATGTCTGGGAATGTGAGAGAATGGTGCTGGGACTGGTACAGTGATTCGGAGAGTCCCGATCAATCCTGGCGAGTTGTGAAAGGTGGAGGCTGGATTGGCGGTGTCAATAACAATGAGATATCATTCCGAGGCAAATTTGATGCAAATGGTTTTGGTCCCGATCAAGGATTCCGTATTGTACGTGGAGAATAAAATGCCCTGCTTGTTAGTGGATTACTTCTGAACTCGACCTATAATTTGTCGGGTGAAAACCTATAGTTTATCAGGTTGTTGTACCAAAATGTAAGCGTTACACTTGTATTGTCATCCCGGCGCTTCGTTATAATCGGAGCGTTCTTATAGTTAGTTCGGTCTGATAGAACCATTTTTATGTTATTGATTAATGACGAGGAGACTGGTAGAAATTTCATTCTACAAGTTGTGCGAGCAGACAACAATCCTGCTGTTGTTCTGCTGTTTAGCGTTTTCAGAACAACTGGAATCTACCTATAGATAAAATACATGCAGCTGATCAAGGATAAAAGAGAGGTGAGCTAATGTACAAGGTCATTGTCGCGGATGATGAGCCGTTTATGCTAGAAGGATGGAGAACGATGATTGACTGGGGAGCTTGTGGATATGAACTCTGCGGGACGGCCACGGATGGGGAGGAAGCACTTGCTTTGTTCAACTCGGTTGAACCGGATCTTGTCGTCACTGATATTCAAATGCCTGTTATGGATGGTCTCGGTTTGATTCACACCTTGCGAGAAGATCTCGCTTATACCTCTAAAATTGTTATCGTTACAGGATACTCCGATTTTAATTACGCGAAGCAAGCCATACGGTATCAGGTCGATCAGTATGTGCTTAAACCTCTTGTTCCCGAGGAAATTCATCAAATCCTTATGGAAATGATTGAACCTCTGGACAAACGCAGAAATGAGCAAAAACAGCAAAATGGAGTCATGGTTACAGATGAAGCCTATGAAAATCATCTTAATGAATATCGAATAAGCGAAGAATATGATTTAGAGCAAATGATGAACATCTCCAAAGAGATCTTGGGGTTGATTGAAGCAGAGAACACGTATTCCATCGATATTGCAGTGAGTGGACTGTTAGAGAAGAGTGAGAAAGCAGAGGTTTCGTTGGAATGGATACATCATGTCATTCGATATATCCATGGGGAGTTGCTACGAAAATATGGGAAAAGAGAGGGTTGCAGAGAAATACTATGTGAAAAAGAATGGCATGAGGCTGCGAGTTGGTCTTCCGGCACATTGCAAGACCTGTGTGTTCGACTGTCCAAGCAACTTTCCCAATCTGAATCGAAGCAAAAGGCGGGTACGGGAGGACTGGTTGCAGAAGCAGTGAATGAATTGAAGCAACACTATCGAAGTAAAATTAAATTACAAGATGTAGCTAATCGTATTCACGTGAATTCTGCCTACCTGGGTCAACAGTTCAAGCGGGAGATGGGGGTCAGTTTCAGTGACTATGTGCACCAGCTTCGTGTTGAGGAGGCCCGTAAACTCCTGCGACGTACCAATATGAAGATCACTGACATTGCATTCAGGCTAGGATATCATGATGCTGAATATTTCACCCAAAAGTTCAGAGCGCATACAGGGGAACTTCCGTCAGTCTATAAAAACAAAAACCAAGGGTGATCATATGCGTCATAAATTCTGGATGTTCCGTAAGGTTAATGATATTCCTCTCCGATCCAAATTTCTGCTTATTTATGTACTTAGTATTCTCCTTCCTGTAATAACGATTAATATCTTCTTTTATCAACGAACCTCTGCGGATATCAAGATTAGAGAACAGGAAAATCTGCGCAAATCCATCGACAGGGCTGCGGGGGAACTGCTAGGCATGATTGATGAGAGCGTTGCCCTGAGCCGAATTATTGCAGCAGACGATTCGCTCTATGAGGCACTGGATCGGACCTATCACTCCCCCGTGGATTATTACAACGTCTACCATGCATTCCTGCGAGATAAATTAACACGGTACATGTCAGCGAATATTCTGGAGGTGCGTATCTATACGGATAACGATACCATTCAGACGGGCAGTCATTATATTGTAATGAAAGACAAGAATGTACTCCCTGGATTGAAACAGCTGAAATCCACCAGTGGAGGCATTCTTGTCGTTGATTATATTGAGCCATCCGGATTTAACGCGGGAAGAAGAATCAGTGTAATTGGCAAAATGGATACCTATACTTCCTATGCCAATTACAACAAGTATTCCAAGATTGATCTGGAACTTAGCCGGGTGTATAGCATTTTAAATCGTGAATCAGACAGTCTTCAGCTGCGTCTGGTGGACAGCAACAATCGAACTGTCGTTTCAAGTGGAGAATTCAGCGAAACCGACTTATCCCCCCTTGATAATGAATCAATACTCAAGGAATCTGGCAGTTCTGCTTACACGCTCGAAAAATCGTTGGGGAATCTAGCCTACCTAAAGGGTTGGAAATTGATTGGAGTTGCCGATACGCGTCACCTTGACCACCTTTTACAAGAAGCCTTTAAATCAATTCTGGGGTTGCTCGCATTAAGTATCGTGGTCCCTTCTGTATTGATCTACATTATTTTGCGTTCCTATCACTATCGGATTCGCAAGCTATCCAGACATATGGAGAAGGTTCGTAACGAACGATTCGATCTGATTGAAATTCACGAAGGGCGCGACGAAATTGGTGGGCTTATTCGTACATTTAACATCATGATTGGTAAAATTCATACGCTGATTAATGACGTATATAAACTGGAAATCCGTCAAAAAGATCTGGAGCTGGATCAAGTGAGGACTGAATTGTCCATGCTCCAGAGTCAGATGAATCCCCATTTTTTATTTAACACATTGAATGCCTTGCTGGTCGTTAGTACAAAGAATGGATATACGGAAGTCATTGAGATTATTAAAAGTCTGTCCAAGCTGATGAGACAGTTGCTCAGTCATTCTGACAATCTGATTCCTTTGCAAGAAGAGCTGGAATTTACGAATCTTTATCTCCAGATTGAGAAGTTTCGCTTCGGGGAGCTTTTTAATTATACCTTCGAGGTTGATCCTGATGCTGCTTCGTTGCTCATTCCCCGCATGAGTATTCAACCGCTCGTTGAAAATGCATGCAAACATGGCTTGCAGGCGCGAAAAAATGGAAGACAGATTAAGATAACGGCGATACGCAACGCTTCTGAACTGGTTATTCAGGTGATCGATAATGGAATCGGTATGGATGCAGGGAGACTAACGGAGCTTTTGAGAGATATTCGTTCTGAAAGAGCCAGGAACGGCGAGCATGTTGGACTCCGCAACGTCTATCGAAGGTTGGAACTCTTTTATGAAGGAAATGCGATATTTGATCTAAGCAGTGTACCTGGAAAGGAAACCATTGCAGGGTACCGTATACCGATCTCCAAACTGGAACAGAGGAAATAGGAGGTAAACTCTCATGTATAAAGTACTGTTAGTTGATGATGAACCGTATGCCATTGAAGGGTTACAGCTTCTGATCAATTGGGAAAAGCATGGTTTTGAAATCAGAGGTGTGTGCGCCAACGGTGAGGAAGCCATTCGGATGATGGAACAAGATCAGCCTGATCTCGTGGTGACAGACATTCGTATGCCTGTGATGAATGGGCTGGAACTTGTAGAAGAAGCACGACGATTGGAACATGAGTCTGTGCTGTTTGTCATCACGAGTGGATACAGTGACTTTAATTATGCCAGACAAGCTATTCGATTAGGTGTCTCCAACTATTTAACCAAACCGGTTGACAGTACAGAAGCAGAGGATATGTTGGTCCGTCTCCGTATGCAATTGCAGGAGCGTGAAAACCAGGAGCGTATAAGGGAACATGCAAACGAGCAAAGGATCAAAGCGTTTTTGTCTGCACTGATAAAGGATAAGCAAAATATATCGGAGGAGGAGATGTCAGATATCCTTCCTCGTTTAACCAAGTCACATTGGGCTTACCTGCGGATAGCCTTTCAGGGAGATATTCAGGAAGCCTGTTCAGTAGCCGAACAAACGGCTGAAGAAACAACCTGCTGTTATGTAATAGACAGAACAAGAGACTCGTTGGGACTTGTATGGGGGGAGGAAACGAATGATAGAAATGAGACATTTGAAGCAATTAAAGCTTTTACACAGCGTTTGATGAACAATATGCAACATAACGGCTGCGAAGAAATTCATATCGCGGTTGGATTAACGGTCAACAAATTGGAGCATTTATCTGAATCCTTCCGCTCCGCTCAGGAAGTTGGGCGTTATTTGTTTTTTAACCAAGAGCGTCTTTTGTTTGCCGAAGATATTCAGCTGGAGAATTGGCAGTTTGATCCGGAAACGCTGTCAGAGGTGGACCATATTTGCGATTTGCTTGAAAACGGTTCTGTGGAGGAACTCTCGTCTGCGATTTGGAGTGCTTTTGAACTGTTTGTACAGATGAAGGCTGCGCCAGAGATTGTACATATTTTCTCTACCCATATTATATTCCGCGGACTGTCCCTGTGTAGAGAATTAGGAGGAGAACCTAATGCTCTAATGAATGAATTTGCGAGCGGATTTCTGGAAAAGGGCCATCGAAATATAGAAGAGGTTGCTAACAATCTGGAACATTTCTGTTTGCAATGCAAGTCAGAACTGGCAATTTTCCGGGAGAGACAAATGGGTGGCATCCAGGCGACGGTTGCTGAATATGTGCAGATGCATTACAGAGAGACATTTACGATCCAGGAGCTCGCAGAACGATTCTACGTGAATCCTGTCCATTTAGGGCAATCCTTTTTGCGAAAGTATGGTAAGGGTGTAATCGAGGTAGTACATGATCTAAGAATGGAAGAAGCAAAGTGTCTGCTCAAGCAGACAAATCAAACATCAAGTGCGATTGCAGAGCAGGTAGGGTACCGCAGTTACCAGCATTTTCTCAGACACTTCGAAAAACGAACAGCCATGAAACCAGTAGAATACAGGCAAAAGTATACGAATTGATCCATGAAAAAGAAGAACCCCTCCTGATTAAGACCTACAATTACAGGGGGGTAGACCTTAAATGTATATATTTTGTAACCGCATACATTTCTTCATACTAAAAACAGTAAGACATACCACTTCCAAGGAGGGCAAGTACATGGGGGGACTTAAGAAAAAGAAGCTTTGGGGTTCCGTATCACTCGTTCTGGCTTTGAGTTTGGCACTGGCAGGATGCAGCGGTGACAATGAGAAAGCGACTACAAAGGATGGGAAAGAGGTACTGAACATCACGGCCTTTATCGGAACGCCAAATCAGGCGCCAGCTAAAGATAACCGAATCTACAAGAAGATCCAGGATGAACTCGGCGTTAATCTTGAGATGGAGTTTCTAGTAGGTGATCTTCAACAGAAGTTGGGCGTTATGATTGCCGGGGGCGATTTCCCGGATCTGATCACAGCAGACACCAAGTTGGTCTCAGCGGGTGCGGTTATTCCGCTCGAAGATCTCATTGAAGAGCATGCACCTAATCTGAAGAAACATTTCGGTAAAGACTGGAACCGGATGAAAGATTCCAGTGACGGACATATTTACTGGTTGCCTAACTATGGAGTGTATACAGGGGAGTTCATTAGTAACTATTATTCTGGTCCTGCATTCTGGATCCAAAAGTCCATACTGAAGGATGCCGGGTACCCGACTCCTAAAACGTTGGATGATTTCACAAAGTTGATCCGTGATTATGCAGCCAAGAATCCAACTATTGATGGTCAACCGACGATTGGTTTCACTACATTGGCTTCAGACTGGCGGACGTTCCCTTTGCTTAACCCACCTGAACATCTCACGGGTCATCCCAATGACGGGGGCGTAGTTGTAGATGACGGTGGAGTCGCAACCGTGTTTGCCGACAAAGATATTTCCAAACGGTATTATAAAGAACTAAACAATCTGTATAACGAGGGATTGCTGGATAAAGAAGCCTTTGTTCAGAACTATGATCAATATCTGGCCAAAATTTCTTCGGGACGTGTGCTTAGTATGTTCGACCAGCACTGGAATTTCCAAGCTGGCGAAGACCCACTCGTAGCACAAGGGAAAATTGGCCAGACATACGTAGGCTTCCCGCTTGTTTATGATACAAGTATCACAGATCATTATCTGGATCGTCCGGTCATTAACTTGAACAATGGTTTTGGTATCAGTAAAGATGCCGAAGACCCTGTCGCACTCATCAAATTCCTCGATAAGCTTATGGACGAGAAGTACCAGAAGCTCTTGTCATGGGGTGAAGAGGGTGTAGACTATCAAGTGAATGAAGAGGGAAGATTCTATCGTACACCAGAGCAACGGACAGAGCAGGATGATCCAGCATGGAGATTGGTTAACAAAGCTGAAGGTTTCTACGCTGCTGCACCGAAGCTCGAAGGAACATTTGAAGATGGTAATGCAATTGGAGCGATCAACCAACCTGAGGAATTCTATGACAACCTCAAACCGGAAGATAAAGAACTTCTGGATGCATACGGCTTCAAAACGTGGAGTGACTTCTTCTCTCCTGCACCAGAAAATCCAGTGTACTATCCAGCATGGCAGGTCGATCTGAAAGAAGGCTCTGATGCTGCGGTAGCGAACAAACAAATGACAGACACTTCATTGAAATTCTTGCCTAAAGCAATCATGTCAAAACCGAATGAGTTCGATAACATTTGGACTGAATATGTAGACGCTTACAAGAAGATCGATGTTAAATCCTATGAAGATCGAATTAATGACCAACTGAAATGGAGAATCGAGAACTGGTCTGTTAAATAAAAAAATGCGGCAATGATTCTCTCGGAAGGTATCAACCAAAGGATTACTCAGGCGAGTGCCTTCCGGGGACATCATGCTTAAAGTCGCTGCAAGCCAATAGGAGGAGTGAAAGATGGCGAACACGCCTGGAGCCATACCAGAGCAAACTACCCGTACAGTCGTACCCAAAGCACCACTGTTAAAACGATTGCGCGGACAAAGACAACTCATGTTCATGTCATTGCCCATCGTTGCGTACATTCTCGTATTCTCGTATTATCCCATTTGGGGCTGGGTTATGGCCTTTCAGAATTACAGTCCTGCGAAGAGTTTCACCCAGCAGGAATGGGTCGGGCTCAAACACTTTAAGTTTTTGTTAACAGACGATGCATTTCTTAACGTGCTTCGTAATACCATTGCGATGAGTGTCATCAATATGGTGCTCGGATTTGCGACAGCAATTATATTTGCCATTTTACTTAATGAGATCAAACATAAGTTATATAAACGAACTATTCAAACAATATCGTATTTACCTCACTTTCTCTCATGGATTATTGTGACAGGTATCGTAGCAAGTTCACTATCTGTAGATGGTGGGATTGTAAATGTGGTACTCATGAAGCTGCATATCATTCAAGAACCTATCATGTGGCTTAGCGTTCCAGAATACTTCTGGGGCATTGTAGGCGCATCCCATGTATGGAAAGAAGTTGGATGGAATGCCATTATTTATTTGGCGGCCATCACGTCTATCGATCCTTCCCTCTATGAAGCGGCAGAGATTGATGGTGCGAACCGATATAAGAAAATGCTGTATGTGACCTTACCCGGAATCAAATCCATTGTTATCATTTTGCTGATCATGAATATGGGCTGGATTTTGGAAGCTGGATTCGAGGTTCAGTATCTGTTAGGTAATGGTGTGGTTGTCGACTGGTCACAGACGATAGATATATTTGTCCTGAAATACGGACTACAGATCGGGAATTATTCTTTGGCTACTGCGGCAGGTATCTTCAAAACAGTAGTTAGTATCACGCTGATCTTTGCGGCGAATTCAATTTCCAAACGGCTCGGGGAAGACCGATTAATATAAGGGGGACTAGAGATGGGAATCAATAAATCTCGGCTTGAACCGATTGTCTTCCATACGTTAAATGGTATACTGATGATCGCAATCGCGATTGTTACCCTGTATCCGTTTGTGAATACACTCGCCGTATCATTCAATGCCGGTAATGACACCATCCGGGGTGGGATTTATCTGTGGCCTCGGGTATGGACAGATCAAAACTACAGAGCAGTATTTGCAGGAGGGACCATCTTCAGCGCCTTTGGTATATCTGTGGCGAGAACGGTTTTGGGGACAGTTTTAAGTCTATTCTTAACCTCCATGCTGGCTTACACACTAAGCCGAAAAGATTATATATTACGAAAGCCTATTACCATTACAGTTGTTCTTACGATGTATTTTAGTGCAGGTCTTATTCCAACTTACTTCCTAATGAAAGATTTGCATTTGTTAAACAACTTCCTGGTGTACATTATTCCTGGGCTGATCAGTGCCTTTAATATGATTGTTATTCGAACTTATATCCAGACACTACCCGAGGGATTGATCGAATCAGCCAAAATTGATGGTGCTGGAGATTTCAGAACATTCATTTCCATTATTCTACCGCTGTGCCAACCGGTTCTCGCTACTGTTGCACTGTTCATTGCAGTCGGTCAATGGAATTCTTGGTTTGATACGTTTCTGTATGCATCTTCCAAACAAAACCTGAGCACGCTGCAATATGAGTTGATGAAACTATTATCATCTTCTATGAATTCCAACAGCAGTGCAGCCGTTGCCAATGGTGCAGATCTTGGCGCTGCGCGTAACATGGTCACACCTGTATCTATTCGGGCAGCGATTACGATTGTTGCCGCATTACCCATCTTGGTTGTATATCCATTTTTGCAGAAGTATTTCGTTCATGGCTTGCAGCTTGGAGGGGTAAAAGAGTAAACTTAATGCAGTTCCAGATAACCGATCAAAAACGGTCACTAGGTGACCGTTTTTTTATGTTTTTTAAACGGCGGGCGGTAGTAAGTCAATTGCACACGAATCTACCTTATTCAATAATGTTGTTGACAATTAAATTAAAGTTACTATAATTTATATTTACTTGATTCACCAGTCAGTCTCTTTTCAGGGTGCCACTGCGCGCGAAAGCCCTATATCAAGAACTGTCCACAGCGCCTGACCATCCCGAGCTCTTACCATTTTATCAAGGAGACTGAAGAGAAAATGAAAGTATTAATCGTAGAAGACTCCATTTTCGTACAGAAATTGCTTACAAAGCTGATTGTTGATCATATTCCAGCATGCGAGATTCAGATTGCTAACAATGGAGAGCAAGGATACAACCTATTTAAGGAATTTCAACCTGATTTTATAACCACCGACCTGCTGATGCCTGGTTTGAACGGACAAGAAATGCTTCGAATGATTCGAGAAACGGATAGCAATGTCAAAATTATTATCTTATCTGCAGATATTCAGAAGACAACTAGGGATGAAGTTGAAATGTTAGGCATTTCTGGTTTTTTGAATAAACCGTTAACCGCAGAGAAGGCAACGACCATGATTCAACTGATTCAGGCGGCCTATCATGCTGAATGATTTACAGAAGGATTTACTTACTGAACTAGTAAACGTTTACGTGGGACAAGCGGCTAACATGTTGTCGGAGATTGTGGACAAGCGCATCGTTTTGAATATTCCGGAAGTGGAACTAATCTCCATATCCGATGTTGATCCTGGAGATCGAAGATACAACATTTTCTTTAGTGAAGGTCACCTGTTTAGGTCATCTTTACAGTTTGGCTACGAATTTCAGGGGAAAGCATTTCTGATGTTTCCTGTTGAGCAGGCTAAAGTATTGGCAAACATCTGTCTTGGAGAACTGGGTGAGAGCGTTATACCGAACGATCCGAACCTGATGGACACGGATTTGGACGTTTTGAAGGAAGTTAGCAATGTCCTGCTTAACGCCATTATTGGAGAATTTGGTAATTTCCTGGAGATCAAACTGGAATACGTCCTGCCTGATATTGAACTGATCTATGTCACCAATTCCGATCAACAAATATTGCTTCAGAATGAAGTCTATGTCCTGGTTTTACATACCTCGTTTTTACTTGCCGATACGGATGTGACAGGTATCATTGTCATAGCATTAAGTATGAACTCCATATCGAGCCTGCTGGCCAAAATGGACGCTTTGTTGGAGGCGGACAATGGATAATCTTATTTCACAAGCTTTGAACAAAGCCCATATGGGAATAATGATCGTGGACAGACAATTGAAAGTTGTTGTGTGGAATGGCTGGTTGGAACGCCTTACAGGCAAAAATAAAGAAGAAGTAGTTGGCTTGAATCTGCTTGAAGTATGCCCAAGGTTTAAGTCGAATGTGTATTTGAATATTTTGCAAAATGCGCTGTATCATGGACAAAGCAGATTTTGCTCAAGTGCTCTACATAAGGCTTTTATTCTTCCGAAGGAAGGCGAAGATGAGCATTTATTAAGACAAAACATGAATGTGGACCCGCTCTATTTGGAAGATCGCAGTTATGCCCTCATTCAAATCAGTGATATGACAAACGTGAATACAAGGGTCTATAAACTTAAAAATCTGATCAAAGAGCTGGAGACGGAGTACGCCAAAATCAAAATCTCCGAGAAAATCAGCAAGCATTTGTCTTTGCATGATCCACTTACAGGTCTGCCTAATCGTCTTGCTTATAATGACCGTCTTGCCTGGGCCATCAGTAATGCCCAAAGAAACCATAGCAAACTAGCCGTCATGTTTGTGGATGCTGATGGGTTTAAACAAGTTAATGATACATATGGACACCATGTTGGCGATCAAGTGTTGCTGGAAATGGCAAAGCGATTAAGCGAAACAATTCCAAGTGCGGACACTGTAGCTCGGCTTGGCGGGGACGAATTCATCATTTTAAGCCATCTGAAAGATGATCATGATGCTGAAATTATCGCCAAAAGATTGGAAGCTGCATTCAGTACCCATTTCAAAATTGCCGGAAACTATATCAACCTTTCGATGAGTATTGGTATCAGCCTATTTCCCAAGCATGGACAGGAGCCTTCCGAACTTCTGAGACATGCGGATGGAGCCATGTACAAGATTAAAAAGAATGGCAAGAATGGTTATGGATTTTATGAGCCTGAAGATGCTTAAGAAATCTAAAATGTCTTTTAATAAAGTTGCTATAATAGCAACTTTATTTGTCTATACAATTAACATAAGAAAAAATACGTTTTTTCTATGAATAATATTTTTTTACATATGAAGATGAGAGAGTAGTTATTGAGTAATGAAGTAATCATTCAGCCAGTAATACTTATAAAGGAGTGTACATATTTAAAGGGTACAAGAAGCGCAGAGGTGTGAAGACGAAAGATAAGTCGGTGGCTCCTGATGGTCAGCAAGCTAATATTAAACCATAGGATTAATGTTGCTACCACAATATTGAGAGGGACCAAAGTATGGCCCCATTGAGAGCCGCCGACGAGCGGCTTTTTTGGATTTTAAATAAGGAGAAGTCTGAAAGAGGCGATAGTCAGAACAGTACCAAAAGCAAGGAGAAAAACACCTCTAAACTTGATACCCATCATATCGTATTCATGAAGTTCATCCTTCGTACGATTAAAAGGCCATGAATTAGGTCGTCTCAGTGCTCTAACCCCAAAGAATAAACCAAGCATTCCAAGCAACAGAAAGAAAAAGAAGAAAAACATATCATCCCCCCTTTAACAAAGGTAAGTAATATGGAAGCCTATTGATCATATTGATTTGCCTATGCTGGCTGAGAATACATACTTTATGAAGGGTTACGTGGTTTGAACATTTTGTAGAAGATCAAACTGTATACATACGCCATCACCATATGGATTAAAATACGAAGCGTAAGACCAGATGGTTCCATCCATTAAAATGCCTGTTAATAAAGTATATCATAAGACATCCAGTCATAAGGAAGAGACTCACATCGAATGGCAGAGCTGAAAAGGAGCGATTCGTGAATTCCGGAGCAAGGTGTCAAAAGGTTAAGATTAGCGAATCTATTTCAAAAAAATTGGAACAATGTTATGATATAAAAGGGAAATAAATCTAATTATTACAATAAATTTAATATATTTACAGAGAGGGATTAAAGATTGAAACTATAATCCAAATATTTTTTATTATGAGGAGGATAAACTATGAATAAGAGAAAAACGAAGAAAGTTAGTACGGTAATGATTTGTATTCTATCGTTATTTTTGGCATCTTCAACAGTCCTGGCTAATACTGCATCTTCACCGTATAGTACACCCAAAATTAAGGGACACACGTACACTTTCACATCTGAAGTATGGACTCGAAATTTCACTACAGGTACGACTGCTGAAGCCGTTGCATCAGTGAAGGCTTCAGCAAGTGTTCCAAATGGATATATGGGAACTATGGCTAGATTGTACACATCTGGCGGAAGCTTAACAGCTTCAAGTTCCATGACATATAATACGTCGAAAACCTCTAGTTTTTTTGTCTACTCTCCAAGAATAACGACTAAAACGACGTATTATGCTCAGAACGTAGGTGAATTCTATAATGGGAATGGATACACTCGTTATACTGGATACAAATCGCCAAACTTAAAGTTATCGAACGTAAATTCATCAAATGCTTTATTTGAAAACAACACTGAAACATCGGAAACGATTCACGAATTATTGCTTCAAACTAAATATGATGTCAATTCACAGGGCGATACCTATGGCTCAGCATTATCTGAACCAATCATTGGGGTTGAACCCGATTTGATTGCTGCAATTGGCACCAATGGAATCGAGGGTTATCTAAAAGCTGAAGATCTTACACCTAAAATCACTACCATCGAAGAAGCCTTAGCACAAACACAAGTGAATGGTACTGTTCGAACGATTCATTTGTATGATGTAGAAGGAGACAATATCATTGGAGAATTTGATGTAGTTACTGATTATAAAGCAGAATAGAAATTTTTCAGAGTAAAAGAGCCGCTAAATTTGCGGCTTTTTTGGGTTAAGCTATCCATTTCAATTAAGTTGTTTAGCCGTATTCTTTGCCAAAGTCCTCCATCTTTTCAAGAATTGGTAGTAACTTCATTCCCTTGTCTGTTAACGAATACTCAACTCGCGGAGGAACTTCCGGATATACATCGCGTTGAATAACACCATCATTCTCCAACTCTTTAAGCTGCTTTGTAAGGGAGCCTTGAGACAGATCTCCAAGGAATTTTTTGATATCCGTATATCGCCGTGTTTCGTCTTTTAGGTACCATAAGATAAAATATTTCCAACGCCCAGAAAGGACATTCTGAGTAAAAGCTATGGCGTACATGTCACTTTTTCCATCTATAAACTCTTGTTCAAATCCTTCATTGCAAACTCTCATTCATATCACTCCTGATCCAAAGGTACAAAAAGATGTACTATGTTCATTTAAATTGCCCTCTTTGCTAACAAAACAAATACATCTATGATGGTGTCAACACCAAAACAATTTTAGTTTACTAATATGTGAAAGAATAATTAGTCTTATCTCGATTGAATAGTTAGCAAGCTAAATAAATATATCATAGAAATGAGTGACTGATAAGGGCTGGAGACAAACCGATATTCGATCATACTGTAAATTTTAACAAGGGAGATGTTTAACAATGAGTAAAAAAATTCGTACAGGTATCATAGGGGCATCCATTAATAACGGGTGGGCGAGTGGAACACATATTCCAGCTATTCAGCATTTGGATGAGTTCGAGCTTACAGCGGTTGGGACAAGTAATATGGTGAGTGCAAAGAAAAGCGCAGAAGCTTTCTATGCAGATCACGGCTTTGATAATATGAAGGAGTTGGCTCAGCATCCTGATGTGGATATGGTCGTTGTCAGTATTAATGTCAAGGAACATTATAACGCCGTGAAAGCCGTCGTGCCTGCTGGCAAACCAATCTATTGTGAATGGCCACTGGGGTCGAATACAGAGGAAGCGCTTGAAATACAGGAATGGGTAGCATCCGCACAACTGCCAAATGCGATTGGATTACAGGCTAGACAAGCCCCGGCCGTTCAATATGTTAAAGATTTATTGGCAGAAGGTTATGTCGGTAAAGTGTTGTCTGCCATCCTGAAGATCTCTATAGATAGCATGGGTGGCGTTGGTGACAAGTCGACTGCGTACTTGTATGACCGGAAAGTTGGAGGGAACTTGCTGACCATTGTAGGGGGCCATAATCTGGATGCCTTCACTTACATGCTTGGGGACTTTACAGAATTGTCTGCCACCACAGCTCAACAGTTTTCAGAAGTTGAATTGGTAGATATTCAGAAAGTCATCAAGAAAACAACAGATGATCAGATCATGATTACAGGAAAATTGACTAATGGTGCAGCAGCCAGCGTTCATATTCAAGGAGGAGTCAAACATCAGACAGGACTCACACTTGAAATTTTCGGAGACAATGGCACGATTGTTCTGAGCGCTCCTGCATCCATTCAATTCGGATCACATCAATTACGCGGTGCAGGATCTACGGACAACGAGCTTCGTGAACTAACCATTCCCGATGCCTATTACTCGGCTCCACATTCTCTATATAACGACTCCGGATTTGTTCTGAACATGGCTCAGGCTTATCGTAAGTTTGCCAAGGATATTCAAGAAGGTACTACCTTAGCACCTACTTTCGCGGATGCGGTGAAACTTCATCAGTTACTGGATGCCGTCGAGAAATCAGCCCAGACCGGTGAACGTCAATATCTATAACCTCACTCAAGAGAACAAAAGCTGATCCATCCCTATATTTAGCATGCTAAATATATTCGCACGATAGAAAGGTTACACATATTTGTGCCTTTCCAGAACGAAGGAGAAAATCGTTATGAAAAAAAGAAGTGAAATGCAACTGGCTTTACAGATGGTTTCGGGTTATGGAGCCGAATTTAGCGCATGGAGAATGCCTGGCACGGATCCTGCAGCTTACACCAATATGGATAGTTATGTAGAACGGGCTAAATTAGCTGAACAAGGAAAATTTCAAATGATTTTCATCGCTGACACTCCAGGATTATCCAACAATTTAGGCCCACAGACGCCTATGTTCCCTATGGACCCCATGTTGGCACTGATGGCAGTAGCAAGAGAGACACAACACATCGGGCTTGTTGCTACCCTCTCTACAACATTTAATTATCCCTACAACATTGCACGTCAGTTCAAAGCACTGGATGTTATCAGTCATGGACGTGTGGGATGGAATGCGGTTACCACATCCGACCCCCTAGCGGGGGCTAATTTCGGTGCCAGGGTTGAAAATCGCCAAGAACGCTATGACAAGGCACATGAAAGCATACAAATTGTTCAGGCCTTGTGGGGGAGTTGGGAACCAGACGCTTGGACGTTAGATGTAGAAGGAGGGGAATTTGCGGATATGGACAAAATCCAGCCTATAAACCTTCAGGGTCAATATTACGCATCTCGTGGTCCTTTGCCCATTCCGCCCTCTGAGCAAGGCCAGCCAGTGATTTTCCAGGCAGGGGGAGGAGGTGAAGGAGTAGAATTAGCTGGGAAATATGCTTCGGGAGTGTACGCCAATCCTTATGATATTACGTCTGCCCGTGAACACAGACAAGCGATAAGGCAAAGTGCTGCCCGTTTCGGTCGAAACCCCGATGATATCAAAATGTTTGCAGGTTTTATGTTTTCTCTGGCTTCAACGGAGGAAGAAGCTCTGGATCGTCGGAAACAGCTTATGAGCTTTAATCCTCAGGAAATTCCCAGCAGGGTAAGTTACCTCGGATCCATGGTTGGTTTACCCTTATCGGTAAACTCAGTAGATATAGATCAACCTTTAGCGGCAGGCTTGTTGAAAAATGCATATGCCAACCCCATGGACCCACGTTCTCCAAGAGCCTTAAAGTTATTAAAAGAAGGACTCTCTGTAAGGGATGTTCTCGCTCACGGGGTCATCAACTATCATCCGGTCGTTGCAGGCACTCCGACACAGGTTGCTGACTTCTTGGAAGAATGGTTTCTGGCTGAAGCATGTGACGGATTCTCAGTCGTGCCCGATGTATCTTTTGATGGCGTTGCAGATTTTGTGAATCAGGTAGTTCCTATCTTGCAGGAGCGCGGTTTGTTCCATAAGGAATATGAAGGAAAAACACTACGCGAGAATATGGGCGTTCCTTACGAATACGGATTGCAGGAACATGGAATCAACGAATAAAGGAGAGTTTTTTAATGAATAACACACTCGAATTGCTTCATAACCATACATCGTTTCGTTCTTACACATCTCAACCCCTAACTGAGGAACAAATAGATGCAATATTTCAGGCAGCGAATCAAACTTCATCGTTCAGTCTTCTTCAGGCGGTATCCATTATTCGCATCACAGATCCAGTACTTCGAAAAAAACTCAGACATCTCTGTGTCGATCAACCCTATATTGAAGAAGCGGCAGAATTCTGGGTCTTCTGTGCTGATTTCAACCGAAATCATGAAATCGCTCCGGATGTGGATATTGAATATATTGAATTTCTGTTGATTGGTTCATTCGATGCCGGCCTGATGGCACAAAATGCGTTAACCGCGGCTGAATCGATGGGACTTGGCGGAGTGTTCATTGGTGCGGTCAGAGCCAATATTAGCGAACTATCTGACGTATTGAATTTACCTAAATATGTTATCCCTCTGGTGGGATTATGTATCGGTAATCCAGCTGGAGATAAGCCGGAACTGAAACCTCGCCTCCCTCAATCCATGGTATTGCTTGATAATCAATACCAACCGATGGATCAAGAGAAATTGGCAATCTATGATGAGACCATGCTGAAGTATTATGAAAATCGTCCGACGAGAGCTCCTTTCACCGTAAAAAAAGTAAAAGGATGGAGTGACCATATCCAGGATCACCTCGAGAGAAGTATTAATCCGCAAATGATGGCCTACTTGAACAAGCAAGGTTTTGCCAAAAAATAAGCTTTACGATAAATCCAATCTTCCTGAACTTTAGAGTTGTCCATAATAGGTAAACTGACGACTGTAACTTATTAAGTATGATAAATCACTCTGATGAAGAAGGCATCATTCGCACAATATGCTCTGCTATACTTCGTTCTGTTAGTTTAGTTTGTTCAGCAGTATGCAGAGTAACTGCTTCATTAATCATGTTAGCATAGATTTGTGCGTACAAAGTACGTTCATCAGAGTTTATGTCCTGCATACAAAGATCCAAATAATGCTTAAGTGCAATGACTAATTTTGAAGAGAGAAGAGGAATAATTTTATTATAGTTCCGTCGACATTTCTTTTTGACTTGTTGATGATACTCAAATGCTGCGAATACCAAGTGCATCATATTGTCTTTGGTAAATGCACACACACCATTAGTATGTTGTTGAATAAGTTCTTCTGCTGATTTTTTTATAATCTCATCCAATAATTCATATTTATCTTGGAAATGAGCATAGAATGTTGCCCTATTGATTTGGGCTCGCTCCGTTAAATTTTGTATTGTTATTTTATCAAAATCTTTTTCTTCCATTAGTTCAAAAAGTGACTCGAAAATGGATTCTCTTGTTCGAGTTGTACGAATATTTCTTACTTTAAGTCCCATGAATCTATCTCCCTTTTTTAAACCAACAAAAGGCTCGCATTGTTGGTTGTTCATCAATGATGTTCCGGATACAATTGAACTACTAAAGCAACTATTGTTGTATTAGTATAAAACTAAGAAGGTGGTTAGTCTATTAGAACTTTAAAGTGCAAGCTCTATAGTAAGTAACTAAAACAGTAATAAATTTTCGAATTAAATACAAATATTGGGGGATTTTAGATGAAACTCACAGGAAACACGATTTTCATTACAGGTGGCGGTTCAGGAATTGGACGTGCATTGGCAGAAGCTTTACACAACCTTGGAAACAAAGTAATCATCTCGGGTAGACGAAAAGAGCGTCTGGAGGAAGTACTTAGTGCTAATCCTGGAATGTCTGCAGTTGAACTGGACATACAGGATCTTTCCAGTATTGAGGTAACCGCTGAGCAACTTATTAAGGACTTCCCTGATTTGAATGTGTTAGTTAATAACGCCGGCATCATGCTTTTCGATGAGGCTGCGGGTGTGATTAACGAAGAGGTTCTGGTTTCAACGGTCTCAACAAACTTGCTTGGACCAATTCGGATGACGTCTTCATTAATCGAACATCTGAAGTCTAAAGAAGAAGCTGTGATCATTAATACGACTTCTTCAATCGGGTTTATTCCGTACGCAGCGACTGCAGTGTATTCCGCTACCAAAGCAGCGCTCCATTCTTATACCTTATCACAACGTTATTTGCTTAAAAATACAACAGTAAAAGTATTAGAAATTATACCACCTGGGGTTCAAACAGAACTCATGGCAGATCTTAGTGACGATCCACATGCGATGCCACTTGAAGCATTCATTAAAGAAACAATAAGATTACTCGGTACGGATGCTGAAGAAGTTCTCGTGGAACAAGCTAAAATGATTCGTGATAACCAAGGCCCGAATGAAGGAGCTTTTGTAACCCAACTTAACGATATGGCGAGCCAAGCTGCAAAAGGCCATTAATTTCATTTTTCCAAGACTTTGGTTTCATTGTTACCAAAGGTGAATTGACACCTATATATCCCCATGATACATTTAGTCTGCTAAATATAATTCGAATGTTAGGGAGGGACCGTTCATGACGACAGATGCAGTAGATTGTGATATTCGACAGTCTTTAGATCGAATTTCCTCCCAAATGCGTCGAAACTATAGTGAATCTCTTCGGGAACTTAATCTCTATGTAGGACAAGATAATCTGTTGTATCGGCTGTGGTTGGGTGATGGGGTAACACAGATGCAACTAAGTGAACATATGAAATGCGAACCACCAACCGTTACGAACATGGTCAAATCACTGGAACAGAACGGATTTATATATCGCAAACGTGATGTACAGGATGCAAGGATCATGCGTATCTTTCTAACCGATAAGGGCAAAGAATTAGAAAAACCGGTTGAGTATAAATGGAGAGAGCAGCAAGAGAAACTACTTCAATCCATTTCTTCGGAAGATCGGCTGATATTGAGGCAATTCATGCAACAAATGGAGCGAAATATCTTATAACTTATGCCAAGCTTTACGTAAGCTAAATGAAATGAACGAAACAGAGCCGCTATTATAGCGGCTTTTTTTATTTCCAATAGTTATACTTCCTTGCCCAGAACAAGAATTTGTACTTTCAGTTTCGGAATTTACGATTACAACTCTAATGTGGGATAAGATTGTGATAATTCAAGTTAATTTTGTTCATTTAGATGCTTAAGAGATTACAGTACACTGGAAGAACATACAAATGGAACACACTAAACATAAAAAATGTGAGGAATTATAATTCGTTGGAGGTTTTAACGTGAAGACCAAAAATATCTGGTTTAATCAACCTGCTGAAAGATGGGAAGAGGCATTACCTATCGGAAATGGAACTCTTGGAGGCATGATATTTGGGAAAACACAGATCGAAAGAATTCAGCTTAATGAAGATAGTCTGTGGTATGGTGGTCCGATGCAGCGGAATAATCCTCAAGCACTTGAATCTTTATCTCAGATCAGAAGCCTGATTTTTGACGGTAAGATTAGGGAAGCAGAAGAACTCGCGGCAGATACTCTGGTAGGTGTTCCTGACGGTCAAAGACATTATGAGCCATTAGGGGACTTCTATATCGCTTATGATCACAGTGAACATGAACCAAATGGATATCAAAGACATCTCGATCTGGAACAAGGCAAGGTAAACGTGAATTATGCCGCAGATCAGTCCATTTACAGCCGAGAATATTTTGCTAGCTACCCGGATCAAGTGCTCGTTGTTCATCTCAAATCTAGCTTGCCTGGAAAGTTATCTTTCTCCACTGTTTTTGGCAGGGGAACCGTTCTGGAATCAACATCCTATTCAGATATTCTTAAGCATCCTGTTGGCTTCCAATCCTATCTGGACCGGATCGAGAAGCGTGGAACGAATAACTTGATCATCCGGGGAAGAAGTGGGGGAGAAGAAGGAATCCGATTTTGTTGTGCGATTCGCCTTATATCTGAAGGAGGGCAGGTTCATTATTCAAGCGGCCAGCTTTCTCTGAAGGATGGTAATTCAGCGACTATTCTAATCACGGCTTGCACGGATTTTCGAGTACCCAAGGCACAACTCGAAGTGGAGTGCCTCCGCAGAATTGATGCTGCTTCCGCAAAACCATATAGCGAACTGCTCGCCGATCATGTATCGGACTATCAAACCTTATTTGAAAAGATGGATATACATCTCGAAGATGAAAATAAAGATGTTGGTTATTCCGAACTTCCAATCGATCAGCGCCTTGAGCGGCTTAGAGCTGGTAAGCATGATCCGGAACTCATGAGTCTATACTTTCAATTTGGTCGTTATCTGCTTATCTCAAGCAGTCGTCCAGGTTCTTTACCTGCAAACCTTCAAGGGATATGGAATAAAGACATGCTTCCTGTATGGGATAGCAAATATACGATTAATATTAATACACAGATGAACTACTGGCCTGCAGAAAGCTGCAATCTGTCTGAATGTCACATTCCATTGTTTGATTTTATAGATCGACTGCAAGTCCGGGGAAAGGAAACCGCTAGAACCATGTACGGATGCAAGGGATTCGTTGCTCATCACAATTCGGATATCTGGGCAGACGCTGCACCGCAGGATGTATGCATGACATCGACGTTTTGGACCATGGGAGGAGCATGGCTTTCATTACATCTATGGGACCACTACGAATACAATAAGGATGTTCAATTTCTCAAAAAGGTTTACTCCACGATGAAAGATGCGGCTATGTTTATTCTGGATTATCTAATAGAGGATCCTTCCGGTAATTGGGTGATATGTCCTTCGTCCTCACCGGAAAATCGCTATATATTAGATAATGGAGAGTCGGGGGCTTTATGTTTTGGTGCTTCAATGGACAATCAGATTATTAGAGAACTCTTTACGCGTTGCATTGAAAGTACCCAGATATTGCAAGAAGATCAGGAATTCGGAGAAGAACTCCGTAGTGCTTTAACCAAAATACCGGAGACCTCCATTGGCAAACATGGCCAGATCCAAGAGTGGAGTAAGGACTATGATGAATTGGAACCTGGCCACAGACATATTTCCCATTTATTCGCTTTGCATCCCGGAACGCAAATTACGGTGCAATCCACACCTGATCTGGCTAAGGCAGCGCGCGTAACACTCGATCGAAGATTGGAACACGGTGGTGGACACACAGGATGGAGCAGGGCGTGGATTCTCAATATGTGGGCACGATTAGAGGAGTCGGAACTTGCACACGATAACATCGTGGAACTTTTACGTTCCTCCACGTTACCCAATCTGTTTTGTGACCATCCTCCATTTCAAATTGATGGGAACTTTGGAGGTACTGCAGGGATAGCAGAGATGCTTCTCCAGAGCCATAACGAAGTAATCAGATTGTTACCTGCTTTGCCAGCAGCTTGGCCAAAAGGATATATTCGTGGTATTCGGGCTCGTGGCGGATTTGAATTAGATCTGGAATGGGAAAATGGTCGTCTGTTAAATACCAGAATTCGCTCTATTGCAAAATCAAGAGTTACCTTATCCTATCTGGACCAAAAGATAGAATTAACCTTTCCTGGCCCCAATGCTATAATTGAATTAAAAGGGAATAAATGGAATAATAAATAAGAAATTACCGATTACCTGAGCGAATACCGGCTGACAAAATAGCCGGTATTTGCTCTTTTTATTTGCTGAGATAAGATATAGGCAAGAGGTGGCGTGTTCTTGCTCAATGCAATGTTTAAAGAAGACTTCCATATTTAACAAATTTACCAGGTGAAGTGCCGACCTGCTTGGTGAAGGTGCGAATAAAATTGGCGTAATCTCCAAAACCGGATTGATAACAGGCCTCTGTAATACTTAAACCTTCGATTAAATAAGATTTCGACAGCTCTATACGGCGACTAAGAATGTATGCTCGAATCGTGAGTCCGGTATGCTTTTTGAATTGTCGACTAATATAGCTGCTATTCGTGAACATCGCCTCTGCCAATTCTTCCAGCGTCAGTTGCCTCGTCAGATTACATTCAATGTAACCCATCGTATTTCGAACTAGTTCAGGCATAATATCCGTTGCAACAAAATCCGTATTTTGAAAAGTTAGATTCGTTAGAAGAAGTAGCTGTGTAATCAAAATATTCCCCAGAATATCTGCTCCATAATCACTTGATGAGAGACACTGTTCAAGCTCGCCAGCTAATTGCAGCACTTGTTGAAGCTCCTCCTCTTCAAGATGTACGATATTACCCTTACCCTTGGGACGGTAGTCGAAACATGCGGATAAGTTGGTGCTAGAAGTAGACAAGCGGTTCAGATATGACTTTTTCAGATTTATGGTAATTCTCTCATATTCGTTTTTGTCCAAGGCAAAGGAACGGTGCATCTCCTCCGGGCTAAGAACGAGCAGATCGCCACGTTGCAAATGGTAACAACGGTTCTCAATATAGAAGTTTACATTGCCACGTAGAAATAAGTAGAGTTCATATGCATTATGTCGATGATAAAACGTTCCCATATTATACGTGGTGGTGCGATGAAGGTACAACAGCTCATTCTGGATTGGATCAAACAGGTATTCTGAAGTCTCATTCATATCAGATATATGACCTCCTTGTCGTTTCGCGCAATAAATATAGCCGCTTGTGCAATGAAATTGCAGACGTGAACCTATAAAATGTAACCATCCTAGCATGAAGGATACATAATTGCAAGCGTTTCCACACGAGTGTGTACAACGCGATTGGAGGAAAAGATGGATCTGATTTTCACGGCTAGAAGTAGAGTGCAGGACAACGTAGAGTACACGGCATTGAATAAGCATGCTCTCAAGGCTGACGTAAAAGTAACAAGCGGGCACGGCAGTGCAGAAGACCCATGGCAAGCCGACATTCAGATTTACAACGAGGGCCAGAATGCTTGGGCAGGGGTTATTCATGTGGAAATGCCGTTGGACAAACAGAATCCGAGGTTTTTTTTGCCTGCATTTATGTATGGCCGCAACCGGGGCGAAGCACCCCAGAATGTCCCAAATGAGTTCCCCAGACTAAGGGAGGGCAAGCGCTCTCGTCCTTCATCACCTTGGTGGATGGTCCGAAGTGATCGTCTGTCTCATCCAGCTGCACTTATCTATGATGAAGGTCGGATTGTTGGTCTAAGCGCAAGTCCCTACTGGATCAATACAGGAAACCAGAAGCAGCAATGGTATCCAGAAATGGAAGGAAACTTTGTGCAATATGGGGGATTCACATGTTCTATTGAAAAGGGTACGGTCGGATATACGTTGGGATATGAGAATGCTCCGTTGTTATTTATCAAATCCAGACTTGTCCATGAACGAGCTGCCCTTGGAGAAAATTGCTTTGAACTTGCGGCAGGTGAATCGGTTGGGCTCACACTTGAACTATATAACTACGAGTCTGAATCAGAACTGGGCATCAATCCAGCACTGGAAACAATCTATAAGAGGTATCACGAAAAACCAAGAGAAGGAAGTGACATTCAGACAACGGTAACAGATTTGTCCAATGCCATCTATGAGTATGCCTGGCTTCCGGAGGATCATCATTATTCTACATTTGTATATGAAGATGCTGCTGAAACCAGTGGCTACCGATACAACAAAATTATTTCAATCAGTTGGACAAATGGTATGACCATCGCTGCACCAATGCTTATGGCTGCATTGCGACTGGATAATGAGCCCATGCGACAGCAGGCATTATCCTGCATTACCAATATTATCGAGAATGCCATGAATCCCGAATCCGGACTTCCATATGACGCCTATCAGGATGGGATATGGAGTGTTAAAGGCTGGTGGTTCGACGGCATGCGTACCCCAGGACATTCCTCTTACCTTGTAGCTCAAGCGATGTTCTACATTCTGAAAAGCTACGATTATGAGAAGCGCATTCGAAATGTGAGACACGATGATTGGCTTGCTTACGTCAAACCAATACTTGATCGTCTGGAGTGCACGAAGAATACGGATGGAGAATATCCCACCATTTTGTCAGAGCGGACCGGAGCAGGTCTTGAATATGATGCTTTTAGTGGAGTCTGGTGTCTTGCTGCCAGGGCATATTACTGTTGGTTAACCCATGATGAATCTTCTCTGGAAGAGCTCAGACGCAGTGAAGCCCACTATTACAACACCTATGTGCAACACATGGAATGTTACGGCGCTCCGCTCGATGCGGACAAAGCTGTTGATTCGGAAGGCATTCTGGCGTACATCAAAGCTGTTCGGTTTCTGCACGCGTTGACCGGTGACGAGCTGTATCTGGATCACATGAGAGATGCGATCAGTTATGAATTCAGCTTCAAATTTTGTTACAACTCACCTATTAAAATTCCGCCACTCAGTACATTAGGCTGGTCCAGTTCCGGGGGAAGTGTTACTTCAGTAGCTAATCCGCATATTCACCCCATGTCAAGCAATCTAGTAGATGAGCTGTTGTATTATGTTGGACAACGGGAAGACAATTATGTTCGCCAACGTAAGATGGATACCATCGGGTGGGGGTGTCAGACCTATAATCGTTATGATCAAGAATTCGGCTATGGCAAAAAAGGATGGATGTCTGAACGCTTCTGTCATTCGGAAGGACTGGTCACTGAAAAATATGCGGATGGTACACCAGCCAGCACCTGGTTTTGCCTGATGCCATGGGCCAGTGGATCGATCATCGAAGGCCTTGTTGGCGACTATTGGGATTATGCGCGACCTGTATGAATTTATTTTGCAATAACTACAACAGTCACCATATTAGATACCGCCGATAGGGAGACATGCTACCGGCGGTTTATTTTCGTTGGAGGAAAGGGGACACACGGTATGTTAAAAGTATTACTGGTAGATGACGAGATGTATGTACGAAAGGGGCTGTATGAACTCATAAATTGGATGGATCTTAACATGGAGATTATCGGAGAGGCAGAGAACGGTGCAGAGGCATTAAATCTGATTGAATACCTGCAACCAGACGTGATTATAACAGATATCCGTATGCCAATCCTGGATGGACTGGAACTGATACGTGCCGTTGAGAAAATGCCACATCTGGAACCTGTGTTCATTATCATCAGTGGTTATCATGACTTCAAATATGCACAGCAGGCAATCAGGTACGGCGTTCATGACTATATCCTCAAGCCTATTGATGATGAAGAACTGACAGCGACGTTGCAGAAGTCCGCTAATCTGATTTGCAATAAAAGAAAACATATTCTTTTGGCTGAGGGGCAGGCGAGTAACATCATGCTGGAGGATGTGATCAAAGGCCATGTACAGAAGGAAGATGAACATCGATATGCCGAGATGCTTGGGATCAATCGTAACTCCAGTCTGCTCATGACTTTGATTGAACTTCAGACCGGATTAGATGAAATTAAAATTACCATTGAACAGCTGCGTGAAGCAGTACATTCTCTGGAGAGTAATTTATGCAAAATGTTCATCAGTGAGCAACAACGCGGGACGTTTGCTTTATTACTGTTGTGGCCTGATCATCATCAAGGGGGCTTGGCGTTACAGGATAAACTGCATAATATTCATATAACACTGAGCAAAAGGTTTAACCTGGATATCGGTCTTTATGCAGGAACACTCGTCAAAGAAATTGGTGATGTCCCACAATCCCTTATGGCGGCTGAAGAAGCAGCCAAGCATAAATATGCTGAAACTGGTGGTGTCGTACGTTATACGGAGATCAAGGACAAATCGCTGTTTGTTTTCAATGTATACCAGGACGAGGTGGATCACTTAATTTTAAGCCTGGAAGAGGGGAATAGGCCTGCTTACCACAAGATTGTAGAAGAGAAATTCAAATTGTTTCATATGAATCGGTTTTCTCCTCAGGCTGTATCGGGTTCTCTTTTGCGTTGTATAACGGGTATTCTCGCTGTGGTCCACGAAATGGGTGGTAATGATGAAGGGTTGCAGCAGCTGAAGGAGCTGGCACAACAAAGTCATGAAGGTTGGAATTTACGACTATTGAAGAATGCTTTTCTCACCGCGCTGGAGGAAGCCGAGGATTATGTCTCTCAACTGCGGATGGAGCGATCCAAAGGGGATATCAGCAAGATCAAACGGTATATTGATGCAAATTATACCGAGAACATCAATCTCAAAAGCATTGCTGCGCTCTTCTATATGAATCCCGTCTATCTTGGGCGATTATTCCGCAAAAGCTACAATCAATACTTTAATGACTATCTGCTGAACCTGCGGATTCATGAGGCGAAGAAGTTACTGCGCCAGACGGATCTGAGAATGTACGAGGTTGCTGCACGCGTAGGATTTCAGAATGCGGACTATTTTGTAACCCAGTTTGAGAAACTTGTTAAGTTATCGCCTACAGAGTATCGCAATCTCCTTATGGGAAATGAGCAGCGAGGTGCACAATGCCAAGATGGAACCTGAATTACATGAAGCTTCGAGATAAGCTACTGCTCATGTATGTCTTATCTGTGTTTATTCCCATCGTTGTTACCAATGTGGTGTTCTACAATGTCACATCCGCCAATATTCGTAGTCAGAAAACTCGTGATGCCGGCATGGCCTTGAACAATCTGAAGAACGACCTGCGGGTAACCATTGATCAGGGCGTCGGTCTCTCTTATTCGTTATATACTGACCCTGTATTCAACGACACCATCTCCCGTTCATTTCAAAGTCATTTTGAGTACATTGACGCTTATAATTCCTATTTAAAAGGGCAATTCTCCGGTCAAATGAATCAGGGAATTCGCTGGTATCAAGTGTATACCGATAATTCTACCATTTTATCTTCCGGTTATATTGATCGTTTAACTGACGATGTCCGCAACTCGGACTGGTACGTTCAATTTCAGGCATACTCCGCCCCTTATCCGGCACTGATCTCATCGGATCAGATGTTAAGCCTGGTTCAAAGGCTCGACAATCTGGACACTGGGGGGAGAGAGCAGTTACTTAAAATTGACCTGAATATGGATATGATCAAGCAGTATTTCCACAACAGCGGATTTGATGGAAAAGTGTATCTTCTTGATCCGGGGGGACACATCCAATTTTCAAATGATCCTACAGCAGAAGAAGCTCAGATAGGGAAACGTTACAGCGAGATCCAGTTTCCGAACAAAATGATTCCCTTTGAACTTACGTATACAGGCATTAACTATCTGGAAGGGTGGTCCCTGCAAGGGGTGATGGATGAAGAAATTGTGTTGAAGGAGGTGCGGAAGTCCCGTTCCTTCGTCGTATGGCTGGCTTGCATTAATTTTGTCCTGCCTTCTATTATCATCGCGGCTATGTCCAGAACCATCCATGTCAGGCTGGTGCGCATTCTGAAACATATGAAAAAAGTAAAAACACAGAATTTCCAGACGATTCCGCCTGAAGATGCAAGAGATGAAATAGGTCAACTCACGATGGAATTTAATCGAATGACCGAGACGATCCATAACCTGATTCATGAGGTATATCTCGCTGACATCCAAAAGAAAGACCTGGAGTTAAAGCAGCAACAAGCACAGCTTCATGCGCTCCATAGTCAGATCAACCCGCATTTTTTGTTTAATACGCTGGAGTCGGTACGTATGCGGAGCCTCATCAAAGGCGAGAGAGAGACTGCCAAAATTGTGCATAACATGGCCAAGATGTTTCGCAAGTCAATTAGTTGGAATCAGAATGATGTGACAGTGAAGGAAGAATTGGAACTCATCGAGAGTTTTTTGCAAATTCAGAAATACCGCTTTGGAGAAAAACTTCAATATACCATTGAGGCAGATCCTGCGGTACTGATGTACCGAATCCCCAAGATGGTTATCCTTCCCTTTGTTGAAAATGCAAGTATTCATGGAATTGAGTCATCTCCGGGTGTAGGTATCATTCAACTCTTCGTTTCAATGGAAAATGACCAGCTCCATATCAGACTAACGGATAACGGTATAGGGATGTCACATGCAAAATTGGAAGAGTTGTTAAGTTACCTGGATCAAAACACCGATATGGGAGAGCATGTTGGCATGAAAAATGCGTATAGTCGCTTAAAACTTTGTTATAAAAATCACTTTACATTCGACATCCAGACATGGGAAGGAGAAGGAACCCATATCCAAATTAAGCTTCCACTTGATCCATCAGCCATGCCAGGCGACTAAATATGAGGGATATACTTTTCAAAGTAGGAGGTACACTTTCATGGGTAACTTTGAAAGCGCTATCTTGATATATTGAGAAGGCTTAAAGACACAAACAATACTTTAAGGGGGCATTTGCTACATGTTTAGAAAAAGAAACATTATAACAGGTCTGGCCATTTTACTGGCTGTAACCCTGGCAGGTTGTAATAAAGCCAGCCCGGAAGCCTCTTATCCTGACAGTAATGACAACACCCCGGTCACCTTTAAATATTTCACGTTTGGCGGTGGCAAGAAGGACATTCTGGCAAGCAGCACGACCATTGGCAAGAAGTTACAGGAACAAACAGGCGTTGACTGGAAAATGGAATATCTGGTCGGCGACGGTGCAACCAAGGCAGGTGTATTGATTGCGAGTGGGGATTACCCCGACATCATCGACTCCAGTGGTGAAATGGCCAAATTGATGGATGCAGGATCTTTTATCCCGCTGGATGAACTGATCGATCAATACGGGCCTAACATCAAGCGAGTATACGGGCCTTATATGGACAAATTCAGACAGGAGGATGGAAAGATATATTTCTTGCCATACACTGCCAACATCGGTTATGTGTCAGAGCCTAATTTTCAGACCGGCTTTTATATTCAGCGTGCTGTGTTAAAAGAGTTCAACTATCCCAAGATCAAAACGCTGGACGAATATTTTGACTTGATTGAGCAATACAAGCAAAAGCATCCGCAGATCGATGGAAAAGAAACCATCGGCTTCGCCACACTTGCGGGTGAGTCGGGCAGCTTCTTCACCCTGCTAAATCCGGCCATGCATCTGGCAGGTTATCCAAACGATGGCAGTGTGATGGTGGATATGCAGAGCCATGAAGCCAAACTGGTAGCCGGATCTGATTATCAGAAACAATGGATTCAGAAGCTGAGCGAGGTTAACGCACAGGGGATGTTTGATCCCGAATCCTTCACAATGAACCAGGATCAGTATCTCGCCAAGTTGACATCCGGTCGGGTGCTGGGATATTTCAGTTACTCCTGGCAGGTTGGAGACGCAACGAACAACCTCAAGAAGGCTGGTATTGACGACAAACGTTACGTATCACTACCGATCGTATTTGATGACAGTGTCAAAGACCAGTATGTGGACCCGCCAGGTTTTGTGAACAACTACGGTGTCGGAATTACCGTAAATGCCAAAGATCCTGTGCGAATTATTAAATATTTTGATAATTTGCTCAGGGAAGAAAACCAGATTCTGGTTCAATGGGGTATCGAGGACGAGACGTATAGTGTGAATGATGAGGGTCGCTTTTACTTTGAAAATGATGACCAACGCAAGGCACATGAAGATCCGGAATTAAGTCGTAAGTTCGGCTTTGACTATTTTAATTACAGCTGGCCTCGTTACGGCAATAACTCCGTACTGGAGGATGGCAACGCCTATGGACCAGGCAATCAACCAGAAGTGGCTACCTATAGTTACACGGACGGTGACAAGCTGTTGTTAGAGAAATATGGTGTGGAGACATTCACAGAACTATTCAGCACACCGGATGAGCGTCCTTGGTCTCCTGCTTGGTCCATTGCATTGGAGCAGGGCTCTCCTGAACAGATTTTCATCACCAAGGCAGAAGATCTCCAGAAGAAATATTTACCCAAAATGATTATGGATTCACCTTCCACTTTCGAGAACACATGGAATGAATATATGAGTCAATTGAATCAACTCGACAAGAAAACATACGAAGCTACGATAACACAGGCAGTGAAGGATCGTGTAGCTGGAAAATGGTGAGTGTAATCGATAAGAGAAAACACGGAACGGGGGAATATTCACATGTTAAAACCAAAATTTAGAACAGCAGGTTTAGCTGTATTACTGACAGTTTTGCTGGCTGGGTGCAGTCAAAACAACTCGTCATCATCACCTTCAGCCACAGGTGATGATGAGAACAGTCCAGTCACGTTCTCGTATTACATGTTCTCTCCAGGCAAGAAGGATGCTCTGGCAAGCGAAACAACAATCGGTAAAGCGTTGCAAGAGCAGACAGGTGTGGACTGGAAGATGGAATATCTGGTAGGTGATAGTGCTACAAAAGCCGGTGTCATGATTGCGAGTGGAGACTATCCTGATGTCATTAGCTCCAGTGGTGAGATGTCCAAGTTACTGGATGCCGGTGCCTATATTCCGCTGGATGATCTGATTGAGGAATACGGACCTAATATCAAAAGGGTGTATGGACCATATTTCGATAAAATGAAAAATGCCGAAGACGGAAAAATCTATGCACTGCCTTATACGGCTAATCAGGGTGAGTATTCAGGTAGTCCAAATGTGGGCGGAGGAGCTTTCTGGATTCAACGATCTGTGCTCAAAGAGTTTGATTATCCCAAGATCACTACACTGGATGAATATTTTGATCTGATTCAGGATTACAAGGAAAAACATCCAACTGTCGACGGTGCAGAGACAATCGGATTTGTGTCACTTGCGGGTGTGGCTAATAACTTCTTCACACTGCAAAATCCAGCCATGCATCTTGCCGGTTATCCGAACGATGGCAGTGTCATGGTAGACATGACTACCCATGAGGCAAAAGTCGTCGCGGGAACAGATGCTCAGAAAAAATGGATTCAGAAGTTAAATGAAATCAATGCTCAAGGGATGCTGGATCCCGAATCCTTTACGATGAACAAAGACCAGTATTTGGCCAAACTGACTTCGGGTCGTGTGTTAGGATACTTCAATTATGGCTGGCAGATTGGTGACGCTTCGAAAAACCTGCTCTCGGCAGGCATTGATGAGAAACGTTATGCACCACTTCCGATTGTGTTTGATGAAGGAATTAAGGATCAATATGTTGATCCTCCCGGCTTCGTCAACAACTATGCAACAGGTATCTCGGTGAATGCCAAAGACCCTGTTCGTATCATCAAATACTTTGATAATTTGCTGAAGGAAGAGAATCAGGTTCTGGTGCAATGGGGCATCAAGGACGAGACGTACAGTGTGGATGAAAAGGGCCGATTTTATTATGCAAATGAAGATCAACGCAAGGCTCATGATGATCTGGAGCTCAGCCGTAAATTCGGGTTCACCTACTTTGGCACAGACTGGCCGAAATATGGCGGTGAATCTACACTAACCGATGGTAACGCTTATAGCCCTGGCAACCAGCCAGAAGTAGCCGCTGCATCTTACACCGAGGGAGACAAGAAGTTCCTTGATGCCTACGGTATCCAAACCTTTAGTGAATTATTTAACAAACCGGAGGAGCGGCCATGGTTCCCCGCATGGTCCATCGCCCTTGAGCAAGGATCACCTGAACAGATCTTCACCACCAAATCGGATGATCTGCAACGTAAATACTTACCGGAAATGATCTTGGGAGCACCCTCGAATTTTGATAAGCTGTGGGATGCTTACATGGCTGAATTGAACAAATTGGACAAAGCTGGTTATGAAGCGACGATTACCAAAGTTGTGAAGGATCGTGTCGCAGGAAAATGGTAATACGAACACTTTAAAACAAACTGTACATGCAGAGGAGAAGACGAAAGAGCATAAACTCCGGTTTCTCCTCGCATGAATAACAGCAAAGGAAAGGAGCAGGTTCACCGTGGAGAAACCTAATGTCTCCCTTAACTCGATGCCGCCAGCCTCGAATCCGAAGGGAACCAGAGCACATTCGTTCTTCAAACGTCTTGTGCAACAACGAACACTTGCCTGGATGTGTATACCTTTTGTCATCTGGGCTTTTATCTTCAAGTACCTGCCGTTATGGGGATGGACCATGGCTTTTCAGAATTTCAAACCGGCGAGGTCCTTCTCGGATCAGCAGTGGGTAGGCTGGCAGCATTTTAGTACGTTGTTTGAAGACAATACCTTCTACCGGGTGCTGCGCAATACGCTTGTCATGAGTTCCATTAAACTGGTGTTGGGATTTGTGACAGCAATTACACTGGCCCTCTTGTTGAATGAACTGAAAAATGTCATATTTAAACGCTTTGTGCAAACCGTCAGTTATCTGCCTCACTTTATTTCATGGGTTGTTGCCTCCAGCATTGTGTTAACCGTACTGTCACCAGACGGAATTATCAATCTGCTGTTAATGAAGCTTCATCTAATTGACAGTCCCGTACTATGGATGGGGAAAGGTGAATACTTCTGGGGTATTCTGGGGGCAACTGAGGTCTGGAAGGATGTCGGCTGGAACACCATTATCTATCTGGCAGCGATTACGGCAATTGATCCGGCACAATATGAGGCTGCAGAGATTGATGGAGCCAGTCGCTTCAAACGGATGTTATATATCACGCTGCCTGGCTTGAAACCGGTTATTGTGATCTTGTTGATCATGAACATGGGAAGTATTCTGGAATCCGGATTCGAGCCACAATATCTGTTGGGTAACGGGATGAATATGGATTATTCGGAGAATCTGGACATCTTTGTACTGAAATATGGATTAGGGATGGGGAACTTTTCCTTGGGTACAGCAGCCGGCATATTCAAAACTGTGGTCAGCTTCATCTTCCTTTTCTCAGCGAACTATATAGCGAAAAAAATGGGAGAGAGCAGACTATTCTAAAAGGAGGCCTATGCCATGCAAAAAGGAAACACATCCCGCTTGCGGAATAGCAGCACCGGGGATCGAGCGTTTGACACCATTAACATCATCTTCATGGTATGTCTGATGATTGTGACGATTTATCCCTTTGCTAATATGATTGCCGTATCCTTCAACAATGCAAATGATGCCATTCGGGGTGGAATATATCTATGGCCTCGTGTATGGACACTGGACAACTACAAATACATTTTTGGCGAATCCGATATATATCACGCAACTCTGATCTCGGCACTGCGTACGGTCATTGGAACCGTGGTGTCCGTTTTCTGTACAGCCATGCTAGCATATACGGTTAGTCGTCAGGAATTTGTGCTTCGCAAGTTTGTTACGATGTTTTTTGTATTCACCATGTACTTCAGCGGGGGGTTGATCCCCGGTTATCTGCTGATTCGAGACCTTGGATTGATCGGTTCCTTCTGGGTATATATCATTCCGGGTGTAATCGGTGTCTTCAATATGATTGTCATCCGTTCATTTATTGAAGGTCTTCCTGAAGGTATTCTGGAGTCAGCCCGTATTGACGGGGCAGGGGAGTTCACGACATTTATCCGCGTTGTCCTGCCACTAACGATTCCCGCAATGGCAACCGTATCACTCTTTGTAGCTGTGGGACAATGGAATTCCTGGTTCGATGTATTCCTGTACAACTCTTCCAATAAAGAATTAAGCACGTTGCAATATGAGTTGATGAAGATTCTGCAAACTTCGACGACCTCAGCGACTTCATCAGCAAGTGATGCTTATCAGTCTGCCGAGAGCAATGCAACGGCGGTCACACCAACCTCGATTCGAGCGACCATGACCATTATTGCAAGTGTTCCTATTCTGATGGTGTATCCGTTCTTACAGAAATACTTTGTACAGGGCATGACAATTGGTGGAGTGAAGGGGTAGTCATGGCCAGCTTATCATTTCATTGAATTATGTCAACGCAACAAACGATACCGTATTAGCGTCTATTCATCCATAGGATAACAACAGGAGTGAAACAAATGCATGTAAAATGGATGACGATGATTGGTGCTGTTCTCGGCTCTATACTTATAGGGGTGGGATCGGCAGCTGCGGAAGAAACGTTTGTTGATTTAAAGCATTCAAAGTGGGCAGAGGATGGCATCACGTATATGGCGAAACGGGGAACAGTGGCTGGATACGGCCATGGGATTTTCAAGCCTGAGGCACTTGTGACACGGGCACAAGCCGTCACTTTTATGGTGCGGGAGCTTTATCCAGATCAGCTTCAGAGCGCAGTGGGAGGCACAACCTATTCGGATGTTCCAACTACACACCCTTTCCATCGAGAAATCATGATAGCTGCTAAAAATGGACTTGCGAGTGGTTTCCCTAACGGAACCTTCCGTCCGGACGCACCGCTTAGCCGCGCAGAGACTGCGGCCTTCCTTACAAGGGCATATTCACTCGAACAAGGTAAGAATCCCGCAAAATGGACCGATACAGACAAACATTGGGCGGCAGCACCCATTCTTATTATGAGTTCAAACGGCTTGGTCGGTGGTTATTCGGATGCCACTTTCCGTCCAAATCAAGCTGTCACGCGCGCTGAATATGCCGTATTTATGGCGAGAGTGATTCGCTTCGAACGTGAAGCGGCCATTCGGACACAAGATTGGGACAAACTGATATCCTATATGACGGTAAGTGAGCAAGTTGGTCAGATGCTTATGCCCGACATTAGGCAATGGAATGGTAAAGCGACAACGACCGTTAATGAGGGGCTGAAACGCACTATCCATGATCAGGACTTGGGTGGACTCATTCTATTTGACAAAAATATTGCAGACGTGAGGCAGCTTACAACGTTCACACATGATATACAAAGAGAAGCAGGTGACATACCGCTATTTCTTAGCATTGACCAAGAAGGTGGTGTGATTAAGCGAATACCAGGCGGTACGAACCTGCCAGGTCAGATGGCACTGGGTGCAACTGGAGATGCAGCGCTTGCCGAAGCGGCTGGTCAGCTGACAGGGGAGGAGCTGAAGGCACTGGGATTGCAGATCAATTTTGCGCCAGTGCTGGACATCAACAGCAATCCAGATAACCCCATCATCGGTATAAGGTCGTTTGGCTCGGATACGGATTTGGTGACACGGCTTGGTTTGGCAACGATACAGGGCTTGCAGCAATCCGGGGTCATGGCGGCAGTGAAGCATTTTCCTGGGCACGGAGATACCAAGGTAGATTCCCATCTGGGTATGCCGGTACTAACTCATAATCGCGAGCGGCTGGATGCTGTAGAATTAAAGCCATTTCAGGCTGCAATCAAAAATGGTGTAGAGATGATTATGACCGCTCATATTGCTTTTCCTGCCATAGATAACGAACATGTGACTTCGCTCAAAGACGGTGAACGTGTGCCGATTCCTGCCACCTTATCGAAAAAGGTACTGACAGGACTTCTTCGCGGAGAGCTGGGATATGAAGGTCTCATTATTTCCGATGCTTTCACCATGAATGCAATTGCGGAGCATTTTGGGGAAAATCAATCGGTAGAACGCGCCGTTTCCGCAGGTGTTGATATCATCCTAATGCCAAAAGATTCAGCAGCGGCCCATCAAACGCTGGTGAATGCGGTGAACAATGGAACGATCAAGGATGAAACCATACACGCATCTGTGAAACGAATCTTGGAGATGAAAGCGAAATATGGTTTGTTTGAACGCAGCCAGACTCTTGCGCAAAAGCTTACTCAGCTTAACGGTATTATTGGATCGAAGGAGCATCGAGCGGTGGAACAGAAAATCGCAGAGCGAGCGGTCACCGTACTCAGTAGCCGCGAAGGTGTGCTTCCGGATCAGATTCAGCAAGGCGATCGGGTTGTTATTGTCGCAGCCGAGCAGGATCAGGCGAAACAGCTTGAAAAACAACTGTTGCAAGCCGCTAATAACCTGTCGTTAAAGACTGAAATTGCACTTGTTGGACAAGACAAAATGAATGAAACGCTCCAGGCAATTGGCAAAGCCAATTATGTCATTCTTGCTTCTTACCAATTCCGGAATGTAGCCAGCCAGTTCGGATGGAGCGAGTATCAATCCTTGATCAATGCGATGAACCAGAGTAATCAGCGATATACGCTGTTGTCATTGGGTAACCCTTACGAGATGATCTATCTTCAGAACGTGCGTTCAGGGCTTGCAGTGTATGGAAAGCAGGAGCCAAACACGTCTGCCGGGATCAAAGTTTTGCTTGGTCAACTGAAAGCTGGAGGACAGTTGCCCGTACAAACGGATTAAGTCATTCTTAAATGAAGACAAAAAAGACGGATTCCAACATACGGAATCCGTCTTTTTATTTTTAACTAACCATTGGTTTCACCGATCCATCTACCATCCCTCACTCGGGGAGTTCTTCGCTACAAACAAAATGGAGCAGCATCTTCACAAATTGCTCCGTCATTCGCATATCCAATGAATGATCATGAGAAGCACGAATAGTTACCATGCGCTGGAGCATGGCCATCATCGTTGTGAAGATAAACTGAGCCAGATCAAGCGGAGGGGATGGATTCTTAATACTGCCGTCAACAACGCCTTGGGATAAAGCGCCCATCAGGAAATGATTTTCTTTCCCATTCTGGTTGAATAGATCGTATGTTTCTCTTAATTCAGGACTAAAATCATACATCTCATAGTTGATATCAAATAATTGAATAAACCGGATGTAGTCTGGATGATCCTGGGCATAAACAACCCATGCATTCAACATCACCGTGAGTTGTTCTCGCCCGTTCATGTCCTTCATCGATGCACGGCTAACCTCATCCGTTAAATGTTCAATCAGTTGCATCTGAATGGCCAGAAGAAGCTCATCCATAGACTGAAAATGTTTATAAAATGTCACTCTACTAAGTTTAGCTTTCGTGCATACATCCTTAATCTTTACTTGGAGCAATCCATATTTCAAAAAAAGCTCCTTACCTGCTGCAATCAAATCATCACGATGTTTATTTCCCAATTGTTGATGCCAGTTTTCATTCACTTATATACCGTTGTCCTTTCTTCGAACGAAATGCGTTCAAGGTAAGTCCGAGAGAAGCGAGTAGCATAATTGCACCAAAAATATACGGGAAGTTTATGTTTTTGTCAAACAATAGTCCTGCGATCAACGGGCCAATCACCGTTCCGAGACTGGAAAATGTCGTATTCAGACCCGATGCATAACCTTGTCGATCTCCAGCATTTTTGGATATTAACGTGCTGACCGAAGGTCGCAAAAATGAATTAAAGGCAAAGAATAACGCAGAAGCGAACAACAGAAAGACAAGGTTGACCTTAATTAACATTAACAACAAAGCTATGGGTGTGATTATTAAGGAGAGACGGATCAACTTAACTTCACCGATTCGCTGTACGAACCAATCCAAAAGCCAGATTTGTACAATAATACCGATAATCGCACCCAGAGTAATAATGATGGAGATCGTTGCAGCGTTGAATCCGTATTTTTGTTCTGCAAAAAGCGCGAATACGGTCTCATAACTCATGAGGCCAAAGGTCATAACGAGCAGTACAATCAAGTATTTGAAATAGGGTACTTTAAATGAACTCCAGATTTTCTTGCCCAAGTGATCTCCGTTTTGAAGACGGATGGAGACCGTTCTTTTCTCGGGGGGAAGTGTCTCAGGCAATAGCAGCGTCATTAGGGCAGCAATCATTCCCAGACCCGCTGCGAAGAAATAGGGCATGCGAATGCCCATCTCGGCGATGATACCGCCCAGACCAGGTCCCAGAACCATCCCCAAGTTCATAGCTGCGCCGAAATAGCCCATGCCTTTTGCACGTGTCTCTGGTGTTGTAATATCAGCGACATATGCGAGGTTGGCAGGAACCATTAAACCAAGACTGATTCCACCGATAAACCGTGCGACATAGAGGAACGGCAATGACGTTGACAGCGCAAATATGATATCTGAAACAACAGACAGAAACATACCAGCCATGATCAACCTTTTGCGTCCAAATCGATCAGACAGTTGTCCCCCGAGAGGTGAAAAGAAGAATTGAGCAGCACCGAAGGCTGCAACTAAAAATCCTGCTACTGTGCCTCCCGCATGAAAAAGCTTCAAATACTCCGGCAATATGGGGATGAGCATCCCTTGCCCCAATAAAGCGATAAACAGATTTAACATCAGAATGAACAGTGGAAAGCGAACTGATTTTGGTAATGTACTCATGTACGTCATTAACCCCTTCATTTACAACTTGTTAACCTTTACATTGCGTAAACCATTTTAAATGATTTGAAGGAAATATGTAAATCTTTTTTTGTCACCAGATTGTCCATGACATTCAGCGGATGTTGAATGGCCGTACAGAGAAGTCTTCTATATCATATTAAAAAAACAGCATGAGAAAGAGAGGAATCAGAATGAGTGCTAGAACAGTAGTTTCATTGGAAGAATCATGGTTGTTTCAGGCAGATACCGAGAATCAGGGCATGGAACTACAATGGTATGAACAAGGTCCACCCTCGGGCGAAATGGTTAAGATTCCCCACACGTGGAACGTGCAAAACGGGTTGGAGGAGTTCCGTGGAACGGGATGGTACAGTCATGATTTTTACGCTCCTTTGGAATGGGAAGCTAAATTACTGCGTTTACAGTTTGATGCAGTTTATCGAGATGCAGTGGTTTGGGTAAACGGAAAACGTGTAGGAGAACATACTCAATCAGGTTACACTCCATTTATTATAGAAATCTCCGACACAGTCACCTTTGATGCAATCAACCGAATTGTGGTATCCGTGAATAATGCAAATAGCCAGACGACTCTTCCCATGGGCAATAGCTTTGATTGGGCAGACGACGGCGGAATCATTCGCGGCGTATAATGCTGGCTAGCGGTCGCACGGCAATTGACTATTCCAAACTTCAAGCTGTCCCTTATTTCACAGACGATATGGTTGGAACTCGAGCTCCATACGGCATATTATCTGGTGAAATTTGTTTGTGGGAGCAAGCACGAGAGTCTGAGTGTAAATCTATAAAACTGAAAGTGATGATTTCGTCTGAAAAAGATTTTTTGACTTCGAATGAATGGGAACTGTCCGGCGATAAAAAGGTCCTAAGCTTTAGGGACATCAAGGTGGAGCACCTTAAGTTGTGGCATTTTGATCATCCCCATCTATACAATGTAACCATTGCTTTATACTCGGATGGTGTCCTTACAGATGAGGTATGCACAGCAGTAGGATTTAGAGAGATTCGCACAGAAGGTAATACATTGTTACTTAACCGTGAGCCGGTTCGTCTCATGGGGGTAGAATGGATGCCAGGATCGAACCCTATGAGTGGCATGGCGGAATCGGTAGCGCAGTTGGAAGAGATGCTTCATCATATAAAACACGCGAATTGTGTAATTACCCGTTTTCACTGGCAGCAGGACAGCAAGTTGCTTGAATGGTGTGACCGTAACGGCTTACTGGTGCAAGAGGAGATTCCACATTGGCAGACACCACAAGATCCGAATAATGAGTGGTTGAATATTTCAATGAAGCATGCCCAAGAAATGGTTCATCGTCACTATAATCATCCTTGTATCTATGCATGGGGGATCGGCAACGAGGTGAACGGACAATCCACTGTTACGGTTCGGTATTTTGAGGAACTCCAATCTCTGGTGCACGGACTGGATGATACGAGATTCATTAACTATGTGTCTAACACAGTGCATGAGAATCCCGCCCAAGATGCCACGGGTGTAGGTGACATGGTCATGTGGAACGATTATATCGGGACATGGCACGGGGAGTTGGACAGGCCGGAGGTTATCCAAAATATAACTAGGGGTTTACCAAATAAACCTCTCGTGGTAGCTGAATATGGACTATGTGAGCCTGCTTTTGAGGGCGGGGATGAACGTCGTACACAAATCTTGGTGGAAAACACAAGGGAATACCGGAAGCATCCTGCCATTGCAGCGCTCATTTACTTCAGCCTAAACGATTATCGAACGCAAATGGGGGAAGAAGGCGAGGGAAGGCTCCGCCAACGGGTTCATGGTTCCATGAGTTTAGATGGCACGCCAAAGCCTTCTTACGAAGCTTTACGCCAATTAGCTTCACCAATTAACCTTAATGTGGAGTTGGAAAAGGAGAAGGCCCAAGTCGTAGTTATCGTGGAGAACCGGAATGACATTCCATGTTATCGGATATCTGGGTATATACTTAAACTGGTTGATCAACTCGGTGATTGTATTACTGAACACATCCCGGATTTATCACCTGGGGAGAAGCATGTATTTTACTTTACCGACATTCCTGAGAATCGATGGAACAAACTTGTTTTAGATATCATCAGACCCACCGGATTTTCGGTGAGTAGCGATTCGCTGATGTCATACACGTAAATAACTGGAGGTGGGAACACGTGAAATTAGAGGAATTGTTTACGGTGCATGTGAACATCGAAGAATCATTTGATTTGCAGAATAGCGAAGATGATTCGGTTGTTATGATTACTTTTACAGGCAGCGTAACCGGAAAGTACTTTGAGGGAATTGTGCTAGGTGGAGGAGTGGATACCCAGATCATCGGGAAGAATGGTGACCCGCATACGCTATCGGCAAGATACATGCTCCAAGGGACCGACAACACAGGTCATTCCTGCAAAATTTATATCGAAAATAACGGAAATATTGATAAAACGCTGAAAACTGCTTTATTTCGCACTTCTCCCAAAATGATTACGGATAGCAAGGCTTTATCTTTTTTGAACAGTGAAACGTTGATTGGAGAAGGTCATCCGACGGAGTCAGGGATAGATATAAAAATATACAGGGCGCCATGATAATGCGAGACATGTGATAACTATTTTATTCATGTTTCTTGGAGCAAGATAGCCTGTTATGCTGATTGAGAGTCGCTAAATAAGCGGCTCTTTTTGTCGTATGAGATTTTACGTCAATATTTATATGTATTCTTTTACAATTAATTAACATAGGATGGATACGGCGCAGACACTTCTCACCTATAGTATGATGAGCGAAAATAAACCAATATCAGGCGGAATAAGGAGAAAACTATTCATTATGATGATCAAAAAAATCGGGATTTCAGTAGCATCACTCGCCATCTTAACGTCTGTAAGTGTGTTTGACGTATATGGCGCAGGCTCCAAACGCATGATCGAAGTGTCCGAACAATCAGCTAATGTGGTTGTGAACGGACAAAGGGTGGAAGGGGAATCATTTCTCTACAATGGGGTCACTTATGTACCTGCAAGAGCGATTGGTGAAGCCTTGGGGCAAGAGGTAGACTGGGATAACAACACCCAATCGGTGTTTGTTGGACAAAAAATGAACGATCAGCAGGGATACCGGGGTACCAAAACACCATATCCTTTTAAGGAAACAAGTTATACAAAAGCTCCTATTGGATATGAACCCATATTTATCAACTACATAGGGAGACATGGTTCCAGGCATCTATCCAGTTCCAAGTACGACAAGACGTTATTTGAACTGCTCGACATCGCTGAAAAGGACGGGCAGATCACTAATCTGGGCAAAGAGTTGAAGAAGGAAATTGGCAATCTGATGAAGGTTGAAAAAGATCATTATGGATTGTTATCCACTACGGGTGGAGAAGAACTGAAAGGAATAGGGGCCAGAGTTGGGCAGAATTTCAAAGAACTTTTTACATCGGATAAAAAAGTGATAGCACAAGCAACCTTCAAAGATCGAACGCCGCAGAGCAGAGATCAGTTTATTGACGGATTAGAGGAAAGCTTGGGAGATAACAAGGTGGACATTCTGGCTTCAGCCTTTGAAGAAGGGAAAGATCCCTATCTACGGCCCTACGACCTAGCGACAAAGTATAATGAGTACGTTGAAGATGGAGAATGGGTTAAGTTATACGAGGATTATGTCACTCAGAGCACTGGAACGCGTTATGCAAAAGAGGTCCTTTTGCAATTTTTCTCTAAAGACTTTTATCAGAGATTGAATTCTGGAGAGTTTGAATTGAAGGATGAGAAAGGAAAAGTGAAGCTCAGCAACCCAACCGAGGCTGCTTCTAATTTATACGAACTGTACATCATTTCTTCGAATATAAAAGGAGAAGGTGACTTCGAATTCGGGCGGTATTTCACGGATAATCAGTTGAAATGGTACGAGAGTATTGACAATATCAATGATTTCTATGAAAAAGGTCCATCTTTAACGTCAACGGATCTGCCGCAGAATATCATTGCACCTCTGGTCAAAGAGTTGATCGTGTCTACCGACCAGTCCATTCAGCAGAAAGACACGGCTGGTATATTTCGTTTTGCTCACGCAGAAACCATCATTCCACTATCTTCATTCCTGGATATCGCTGGAGCTAATGTGAGTATCGACCGACCGCAGGACGTGACCCAAAACTGGAATGGCTCGGTTATCTCACCGATGGGAGCAAATATCCAATGGATTCTGTATTCCAATGGTAAGGATGTTCTCGTGAAAATGCTTAGAAATGAAGAAGAGATCGCCTTCGCGATTGAAACAAAGACCTATCCGTACTATAAATGGGAAGATGTGAAGACATATTACCAAAACAAACTGCAGAAGGTAGGCGTAAGCTTGGACAGCAGTTTGGAAGACAATATTGAGCTATTACAGAAGAAATTCTAATCGATTGAACGATATGCATTTTATATGAAAATAAAGACGAAGATGAAGAAAGCAACTCCTTTTCATGGAGCTGCTTTCTTTTTTTGCATTTTGAATGAAATGGACCAGTAAAAAAATCCTAAAACAAAATGTGACCAAATGCCGTCCGTAAGAGTGTTAGAGGTATAAAGGAGGGCATAACAACCATGCAGCGATCAGTGCCCCAGCTGGGCGATCATGTGATGAAAGTCTATGAGACATACGCGGATACGCTGTTCCGAATTGCCATGGTGCACCTCGGCAGACGGGAAGACGCGGAGGAAGCTACTCAGGATACCTTCATCAAACTAATAGAAAAAGCCCCTACATTCAACGATGCAGAGCATCAGAAAGCATGGTTGATTCGGGTCATCACCAATCATTGCAAATCCTTATTAGGCAGAGGCTGGCGCAAGCGGGAGGTCAAACTGGAGGGAGTCGATCCTCTTACAACGGACAACCCTGAAGATCACGCGCTGATTGAACTTGTGTTGTCACTGCCCGTCAAGTATAGATCGGTGGTTCATCTGTATTATTACGAAGATTATGCAATCCGAGAAATCAGCGAGATCCTGGAGATTAGTGAATCAGCAGTGAAAATGAGATTAAAACGAGGAAGACAGCTGTTAAAACTGGAGCTGGAAGGAGAGGAACTGTAATGAACGAAGAACAATTCAAACAAAACTACAAGAAAGCGGTGGATCATATGAAAACAAACGAACAAATGAAAAAACGGGTAGAGCAATCCTTGAACACGCAACATCAGGGGCCAAAACGTCAACGCAAACCATTATACATTGCAGCAAGTGTTGTTATCGCTGCCAGCATTGGATTGGCTGCGCCGAGTGTATGGCAGCAATTCAATGGACCAGCCGAACCAACTCCTCAGGTGGCAGAGGTGACTCCAGGCGCGTCGTTCGATCCGATTGTGATTCCGAAGATGGAGTTGTCGGATTCACAAGGTAAAGGCGCGATGGCAGATATGATGCAACTGGTTGTTTATGGAGGGAACGTATATACACAGTCCCCAACATTGTTGGACAGCACCAATGCGCTCAGCCTGCGCGGCGACAAACTGGGTACAACAACTGGCGGCATCAATGAGCTGAGCGGTCAGGATAAATACACAGAGTTTGCTTCCAACATTGGCGAAGCAGACATCTATGCGGTGAATGGCTACGATAAGGACTTCCGCATCATGTCTTACACTGAGATCGATGGTCAGGTGTATGCTCAACTATTCGACAAGAACAACGGGATCACCATTGGTACGGGTGCCGACCTGATCGGTAAGCTGCATCTCGAAGGTAACGTTGCCTCGGCACAATGGGAGACGTTTGATAGCTGGAACAACGGAAAACAGCAGTTTCAGCCGTTAGCAGCGGATGAATCACTGGAAAGCTTCATCTCTGCGTTATCTGCTGCCAAACCAATCGCAACGAGTCCGGAATTGGAAGAGAATCTCTACGGCAAAGAAGATCGCAAGATTATCTATCTCACCTTGAAAGATAAAACACAGGTTCCACTGGTTCTGTTCGGTGAAGGTTTGGTTCGTTACGGTAATGTTCCGGCATTCCTGGAAGTTGAGAAAGGTGCTTTTCAAGCGTTTTGGAGCAGCCTGGGCGAGTAAGGTGTCCACTGCGATACGAATGAATGAAGAAGAGCGAACAGGGCACGAAAGTGCTTTGTTCGCTCTTTTGATTATCGGTGGAGTCGTTTAATTAAAATTTTTGTAATACACCAAATGATCGGTCCACTCATCATTTTCGTGTATGAAACCTTTACGTACACATTCAAATTCCATACCAACGCTTTCAGCTAACTTTACAGAAGGGGTATTATCTAAATTGATATGTGCTTCTATACGGTGGAATTTCAAATGTTCAAATGCAATATGAAGAGCCTCATTCACAGCTTCTTTGCCATAACCTTTTCGCCAATACTGATTATGGATCGTATATCCGAAGCTTCCCCATTGAAAGTCATCTCTCGCCAAGGTTGCAATATCAATCATACCCAAATGTGTACCATCATGCTTTCTAAACACACCAAATACATAAACCGCATCTGTACGCGCTAACTCCTGGTGTCGATCTACCAGATCATGAAACCAATCCAGCGTACATTCACTCATATCCATTTTCCCTTTATCATGGCGGTATTGGGAGGGATGACGGTTTTCAAATTCATATAACCAATTTTCATAGTCGTCTTTCTGTAATGGTCGGATGACTAGCCGTTCTGTCTCTGAAATATGATCAAATTTTTCTGCTTTTAATATCAAAATGACAACTCCTCTGGATTGAATTTGTGCTCATGGCATAGCACTGAAATAGTCCATAACCACGCTGCGAAACTCTAAAGCGGCTTTGGAAATATACCTGTTTTTGTGCGAAAGCAGAGCGATCTCACGAACGAGTTGGTGTTCCTCTACCTGAAGATATCTAATGCGCTCATGCGGGTTTCTGGCTGTGCTAGGTATAAACGCGAGACCGATCTCCGCTTCAACAAGGGCTGTTAATCTTGCAGGCTCATCACCTTCATATACATATTTCGGTAAGAAACCAGCGGATTGACATACGGAATCTACCATATCACGAACCCCATACCCTTGTTTCACCCCAACAAACCACTCGTCCTTAAGTTCAGTTAACTGAATGCTGCTTCGGTCTGCATATCGATGCCCCATAGGAACAGCGACTACGATCGGATCTTCATATAGTATCTGACATCCAATGTCGTCACCTTGAATCGGAGGGGAGGAGAGACAAAAGTCCACCTCGCCCCGATGTAGAAGTCTGGACATGTTTTCTAACGAAACCATTTGTACATGGAACTGAATATCCGGCTTGGTTTTCCGGAATTCTCGCAGTATACCTGGCAATGTACTTGCCGTAGTCACCGCCAATTGCAGTGTACCCTGATCCGGATTGGAGAGGTCAGCGATTTCCCGCTTTCCTTGTTCCAATTCAAATAAGGCTTTTTCAGTTCGCTGAAGAAATGTTCTTCCAAAGTCGTTTAGTCGCAGCTTTCTCCCGATTCGATCAAATAAAGGGACTCCCAGGTCTTCCTCTAATCGTTGTATCGTTTTGCTCAGGGAGGATTGCGTGACATGCAGCTTTCCCGCAGCTTCCGTAACATGTTCGCATCGGGCCACCGTCAGGAAATATTTTAGTTGAAGAAGTTCCATTTGCACCATTCCTTCATTCCTTCTAGTTCATCAAATCATAACATATAATGCGTTGGAATAAATGAATAAGTTCAAGTAAGATAACAACAGAAGAAGGAGTGATGCACCTATGAACGTTCGAAATAAAGGATTGATGTTAGCTGTTGGACTCGGAATTATGTTGAATCCGTTGAATTCCTCCATGATTTCTGTGGCTATTTCAAGATTACAACAAGTGTATCAACTTAATTTTACAGCCGTTTCGTGGATTATTTTATCATTTTATATTGCCAGTGCTGTCGCTCAACCCGTCATGGGCAAGTGTAGTGATTTGTTTGGCCGCAGGAAGATCTTCCTCATGGGTCTTGTTATTGTTTTTGTATCATCCATGCTAGCTCCGTGGTCTCCCAGTTTTTCGTGGCTCATCGTATTCCGGATTGTTCAATCGATTGGCACAAGCATGATGGTGGCCGTTGGAATGGCGATTGTCAGAATGAACGTGACTGAAAAACAAGCCTCCGCCTTGTCCACCTTGGCTATATTCCTTTCTGGAGCGGCTGCAATTGGACCTTTTATTGGTGGAGTATTGATTCATTGGTGGGACTGGCACAGTATATTCTTCGTTAATATTCCGTTTGTCTTGGCGAGTTTTTGGTTCGCCTGGAAAACAATCCCCAAGGACGAGCAATCTCCGTCTATCTCTGGTCACATGTCCATTCGGCAATGGCTCGCGTTAATTGACGCACCAGGTATCCTGATGTTTACGGTAGCTTTGGTAACTCTGCTCATCGGTTTACTATCAGTAAATTCCACAGGAAATATTTCAACATGGCATCTGCTGACAGGGGGGATCGGGTTAATCGCACTCGTCATGTTTATCCGACATGAATTAAATGCAGCCACGCCTTTTATCCCTCTGCGAACGTTTGCCTCCTATCCCGAGATGACTTGGGTGAATGTGCAATACATGCTGGTGAACATCCTGTTTTACGCTCTTTTTTTTGGAGTTCCTACGTATTTGAAGCAGGTACGTCATCTCAACGAAGTTCATACAGGAATGAGCATGCTGGCTTTGGGGTTATGTTCAGTCATTATTGCTCCGATCGCAGGGCGCTGGATTGACAGATCGGGATCACGGCCAGCTCTGATCGTATCCGCTTCTTTAATGACATTTGGATCTATATTAATCGTTGTTATGAATGAAACTTCTCCAATCTTCATAATCATTGTTGCCTTAGCTTTATTTGGCATAAGTAACGGCTTAAACGCGGTCGGCATGCAAGCTGCTCTGTTCAAAAGCACACCCAAAGAAATGATCGGAGTCGCATCAGGTATTTTTAATACATCACGCTACCTGGGGACCATCTTATCGTCGTTATTAATTGGGATTGTCATGGGAGATACATTTAATGTGACAGGATTTCAGATGCTTGGAATCATCCTTACGGTATTAGCTGCATCACTGATCATCATGAGCGTACGTCGCGAGGCAGGTGCGGTGAGTCCGGAGCAAGTAAGCAAGTAAAATAGAGAATCTGCCGTGCAATAGCACGTTTACACCTAATGAATCAATAGCTCCATTGGGTGTATTTTTTGTTTTTCACCAAGTTGTCAGAAAGAGTTGATCCTTTCTTGAACGTTTAGGGTAGAAGACGTGTCTTTGATTGAATTAGGTAAAAATAAAGATATAATAATTTTGATTAATAGGCTTGGTTAGTACTTTAAGTGCATCCATATCAGATTTTAATAGGCATCCAATGCTTGCTAGTATCGGGGGCCTACAGGAGTAAACGCACTATAGGTGTGGCAAGATATCGTCATACCCAACTTTGTGAAATTTTTCGCAACTTTGCATTGAGTTTAGCCAAAGCTGATATTGAATGTTTCTAAATTGAACAGAGTTTGAAAGGAGGCAACACAAAGAATGGCTATTGATACGGTATTATGGAGCAGGCTGGTGACTGGTTTGACGCTCGGGTTCCACGTGATTTTTGCAACGCTTGGTGTCGGTGTACCTTTGATGATTGCTATTGCAGAGTTCATCGGCATTCGGAAGAAGGATCACCATTACATACTTATGGCAAAGAGGTGGTCACGAGGGTTTGTCATATCTGTGGCTGTTGGTGTTGTGACAGGTACAGCGATATCACTGCAGTTGGCCCTGGTATGGCCGAATTTTATGAAGCTTGCCGGGAATGTCATTGCACTGCCACTATTTATGGAAGTATTCGCATTCTTTTTTGAAGCCATCTTCCTGGGCATTTATCTGTACACGTGGGATCGGTTCAAAAATCCGTATATCCACTGGTTGCTGACCATTCCGATTGTCGCCGGGGCAGGCATGTCTGCTGTTTTTATTACAACAGTGAACGGATTCATGAACCAGCCTGAAGGTTTTGTCATGGAAGCAGGTCAATTCTTGGCAGTGAATCCTGTACAAGCGATGCTGAATACGGCGACGTTCTCCAAAGTATTTCATGTATTAAGCTCGGCTTATCTGACAGGAGCTGCTCTGTTAGCAGGAATTGCAGCCTTTGCAATGCTGAGAAAAGGGGTATCGGCCTACCACAAAAAAGGCCTGAACCTCATGATGGCCGTTGTGCTGGTATTCAGTTTATTAAATTCCTTAGCTGGGGATGTATCTGCCAAGTTTTTGGCTGAACATCAGCCGGAGAAGCTCGCAGCTGCCGAGTGGCATTTCGAGACGGAAAGCGGCGCAGATCTTATTTTATTAGGATGGCTGAATGCTGAACATGAAATCATAGGCGCACTTCATTTGCCGAAAGTGCTTAGCTTTCTTGCCTTTGGAGACTTTAACGCCGAGGTAACCGGGCTGAATGAATTTCCACCAGATGAACACCCGCCCTTACTTGTGCATTATTTGTTTGATCTAATGGCTGGAATTGGATTCGCTTTGCTTGCTATATCAAGTCTGTACTTCCTGTTTGTATTCTGGAAGAAACGAAATCAGTTTAACAAGTGGATGCTTCGTATGGTTGCGCTCAGTGCACCGCTCGCTTTTCTGGCCGTTGAGATGGGTTGGTTCTATGCAGAGATCGGTCGGCAGCCATGGATCATTCGAGGTTATATGCGAGTGGAAGAGGCCGCTACTTCTTCACCGAGTGTAAGAATTTTGTTTTTCGTCTTCTTGCTTCTATACATCGTGCTCGGCGTCATCTGTGTTCTCGTATTGAGACGTCTGTTCAATAATAATCCCGCTGAGCTTGAGATGGAGAAATGGTTGAAAGAGAAGCATGATCAATCAGCCAAGAAAGGGGATCAGGCCTGATGAGTTATGAATTGATTGGTATATCCGTACTCTGGCTGTTCTTGTACGGCTATCTTATTGTAGCTTCCATTGATTTTGGAGCAGGTTTCTTCGCCTTTTATGCACGCCTGACAAAGCAGGATCACCTGATTAATCGTCTGATCTCCCGTTATCTATCACCGGTCTGGGAGATCACCAATGTATTTTTTGTCTTTTTCTATATTGGCATCGTTGGATTCTTTCCGGATACTGCTTACTATTATGGCTCCGCGCTGCTTGTTCCGGGAAGTATAGCCGTCATTTTGCTTGCCATTCGTGGGTCATTCTACGCCTTTGAGAATTATGGTTCCAAAAATAACATCGTATATCTGTTTTTATACGGAGCTACCGGGTTGCTTATTCCAGCGTCATTGTCAGTGGCACTGACCCTGTCTGAGGGTGGCTTTATTTTGAAACAGGGAGATACCGTTTCCCTGGATTACTGGGCACTATTTACGAATCCATTATCATGGAGCATCGTTGGTCTAGCCATCGTGTCGGTATTGTTCATTAGTGGGTCATTTCTGACATTTTATGCATCTCGGGCAGAGGATCATTCGGCATTGAAGCTGATGCGCAATTATGCTTTGTTCTGGAGTACACCGACCATTATTCTCGCGCTGACTGCATTTATATATTTGGGTCAACACAATGAGCGTCATTTTCAAAACATGATGGATTTATGGTGGCTGCTGGCGCTTTCCGTTGCGTTTTTCATGATTGCCATGTGGCTGTTATATAACGGTCGTCGTTACGGATTAGCTTTTATATGTATCATGCTGCAATTTTTCACAGCCTTTTTCGCTTACGGCATTGGGCAGTATCCTTATATTCTTGATCCATTCATCACGATTCAGAGCAGTGCCACACCGCCAGCAATGGGTTTTGCGCTAGTGGTTGTGTTTATCGGTGGGCTGTGCCTGTTAATTCCTTCTCTTATTCTGGTCTTCAAACTGTTCCTGTTTGATGCAGATTATGTCAAAGGGAAAAAATAAAGGAGGAGCGTTCAATGAAAAGGAGAGGCAAATCCAATCTGATCTCGCAGCAAATGTCTTTACAACGAAAAAACAGACTTCTCCTTGCGATCATTTCGCTGGCCCTTGGTGTAGCTATTATAAGCCAGGCCACCTTGGTGGCTGAAGCAGTCCAGCGAATCTTTGTAGAGAAAGTTTCCTACTCATCAGTGATGCTGTTGCTTGTCCTATTACTGGTTGTTATGGCTGTACGCTCACTGTTGTCGTATGGTAATGGGAAAGTGGGCTTGCATATGGCAGCACGCGCCAAGACAAATATGCGAGCATCTGTGTTGCAGAACCTGACCCGCGTTTCCATGCCTTCAACCCTGAGTGGACAGACGGGAGGAAAGGTCAGTGTTGCTTTGGATGCTGTGGATGAGGCCGACAGTTATTTCAGTCAGTACATGCCGCGTATGATGGAAGCTGCGATGATCCCGATTCTGATTCTCGTCGTTACGTTTACGCAGCACGCCAATACAGGCTGGATTATGCTATTTACGGCACCGTTTATCCCGCTGTTCATGATCTTGGTCGGGCTCAAGACAAAGAACAAATCCGAGGAGAAGTACGCGCAACTGGCTGAGTTTTCCGGTACGTTTCTGGATTCTCTTCAAGGGCTGGTTACGTTGAAAATATTCGGGCGGGCTAAACGTCAGCAGCAGGAAATTGAACGCAGCAGTCTGGGGTATCGTGATGCCACCATGGGCATTTTGAAGATTGCATTTACAAATACGTTTATGCTGGAATCGATCGTGATGTTAAGCATTGGTATTGTTGCGCTTGAACTGGCTATTCAGTTACTGGTTTTCAAATCGATGAGCTTCCACACGGCCTTTCTCGTGTTGTTACTCGTCCCTGAGTTTTACAGTCTGTTGAAGAACACGGGAACGGCTTTTCACAGCGGGCGAACCAGTATGGGGGCGATTCGCAAGGTGGAACAGATGCTTGAGGAAACAAGTATCAAGAGCACAAAAACGAAGCCTGAAGAAGGATCGGATCAAAGCGAATTAACCGATGTCGATACAATTGCAAGGACGGAAGAGATCCGTACAGCTCGTGCCGAATTGATTCCAATGCCACCAACCATTGAACTGAACGATGTCCGATTCCAGTACGCACCGAATTCCTTTGGACTTGAGACAGGACAGATCTTGATTGGACCGGGAGAACAGATTGCTATTGTAGGCAAAAGTGGCTCAGGTAAAACCACGCTGCTTCATCTCATGGCCGGTTTACTGAAACCAGATTCGGGAGCGATTCTGGTTAACGGAAGTGAGCTTTCACACCATGATGAGGCTGCATGGTTCAAACGAGTTAGTTATATTACACAGCACCCGTATATTTTTGCAGGTACATTTGCCGAAAACATCGCGATTGGGGCGGGTCGTAACGTCTCCAGAGCCGAAATTGAACGAGCGGCAGAGGAAGCAGGACTTGCTGGCGTTGTTGCACAATTGGAGCAGGGATTGGACACGTTTGTTGGTGAAGGTGGCCGGGGGCTGTCTGGCGGGGAAAAGCAAAGACTTGCTTTGGCACGTGCTTTTCTGAAGCGACCAGCTGTTATTTTGTTCGATGAACCCACCGTAGGACTGGATTTGCACACCGAGCGGGTACTGCAACAATCCATTGCGGCATTAGCCAAAACGGCAACGATGATTACGGTGGCACACCGTTTATATACGATTCAACATGCGGACAACATTTTGTTTATGGACAATGGGGTATTGGTGGATTCAGGACATCATGAAGCACTTCTGGCGCGCCTGCCTCAATATGCGGAGATGGTGGATGTACAACGGAAAGGAGGGTTAGCATGAATGAGCTGACGATTCTGTCAAAAGCGATGATTCAGGAGCGCAAGGATATCTTGCTTTCGATATTGGGCGGATTTATCGCCGGCATAGCAGGGGTAGCTCTCTTTTCCGCGAGTGGGTATATGATATCGCAAACGGTATTTGCGCCACCGCTGTACACCTTAATTGTACTCACTTCCATGGTCAAACTGCTCGGTTTCCTTCGAGCGGCAAGCCGCTACGGAGAACGTTTGTATTCCCACAGGGCGACATTCTCCATGCTGAGCCGCTTGAGGACGTCCTTTTTTGCCAAACTGATCCCGGTAACGCCAGGTATATTGAATAAAAACCGAAGCGGGGATCTGCTTGCTAGGATCGTGGGTGATGTGGAAAGCTTGCAAAATTACTTTTTGCGGGTCGCGTATCCACCCATCATGGTCGTTATGGTGTTTTTGGCTACCATGCTGTTCACTTCGGCCTTTTCGATCTGGATTGCGTGTTTGTTAGTCCTAGGTATGCTGATAACGGCTTTTGTCGTACCAGGTGTTGTCTTGATAGGTCAGCGAAAAATACACGGCCGTGTCCGCCAGCAACGGGCCTTGCTGTCCACGGAAGTAACCGAAGTGTTGTATGGTTTCCGGGATTTGAAAGTATACGGTCAATTGGAACAGCGTGAGCAACAGCTTCAGCAGGCTTCCGCTGCATTGGCAACGGAACAGAAACAAGCCGCTTCGCACCTGTTGCGCGGGCAATCCATGCACGTTTTTGTGACATATCTCGTTACATGGGGAGTGCTAGCACTCAGCGCCTTCTTAATTGTGAATGGAGCGTTTGCCGGTGTGTTTCTCGCCATGCTGATCCTGGCCACGCAGACCGTGTTCGAAGAAGCTGCGGCAATGGCTATATTACCTCTATACAAGCAGGACAGTGAACACGCCGCTCAGCGATTGGCGGAAACGGTGCCAACCTCCGATGTGCAACCTGTACAGCCAAGCGGTGAAGTGTCAGCCGATCAGGCGGTTTCGATTGAACTATCCGGTGTTAGCTTTCAATACGAAGGGGAATGGAGACCGGCGCTGAAGGAACTCTCCCTGCAACTTGCAGCAGGCTCCAAAACAGCGATTGTCGGGCCGAGCGGGTCAGGTAAGTCAACGATTATCGATTTGTTACTCAAGCTGCGTGCACCAACATCTGGCGATATACGATTAAACGATGTTCCGGTGCAGGAACTGAATGAAGAGAGCATATGGCAAAGGGCAAATGTTGTGTTGCAGCAAAGTCATTTCTTCCGGGGAACCATCCGGGACAACCTGTTGCTGAATGGAGAAGAACATTCGGATGAACAACTGTCGGTTATGCTGGATAAAGTGCAACTGCCCAATAAATCATTGACCGACATGGTATATGAAAAGGGAGAGAACCTGTCGGATGGCGAGAAGCAGAGGCTGGCTTTGGCACGAGCCATGCTGCGCAAAGGACGGTTATGGCTTTTGGACGAACCAACGTCCTCACTGGATTACGTCACAGAGAAACATGTGCTCCAGCATCTTCTTGCACAAGCTGCTGAAGATACACTTCTCCTGATCTGCCATCGGCTTACGGGATTGGAAGAGATGGATCGGATTGTGGTCATGGAGCAAGGCAAGATTGTGGAATCGGGTTCTTTCTCCGAGCTGATGGAGCAAAAAGGTTATTTTTATGAAATGAAACAAATTGAACGACAAATGATCGGAGACGTCGGGACGTGAAAGGAATTTCAGTCTACTCAAGGTGTCGATAGTACTTTCATAAAAGACTACAGAACGTTACTGATGTTATCATCAATTAGTCGTTCTTTAGTCTTTTTGTCTATCTATTGAGAAGACTCGTTAAGCAGCGATGTTAATTTACCTTTACATCACAGCAGATGATTCAGCCGTTTTATTTTTCTTCGCAAGCGGCTTTTTCCTCAGTGTCCTATCATACAGATATGGCTTTCCGTGATATTCACGTGCATGCTTTTGTTTCTGCTTTTTATGTACATCAACCTTGATCTCCAGATTGGCAACGTTATTCTGGAATTCAGAAGCAACTCGTTTGCACCATTTCAATCCACTTTCTTCAGATGCACTGAAATGAACGCGTAATAGATATCCGTTCACCGTTAATTCAAACTTGTATAAATTCATGATATGTATCCTTTCCAGGCGGGTATGTTTTTGTTACACCAAATACGATAATCTGATTATAACAGGAACGTATGTTCTGTAAAAGTGTTATTTATGATCCCCGCAATGCAATAAGGTTCGCTAGACATCTTTGCGACAGTTCATTTAATGGTAAAATATCTAAAAATGGTTCATGTTGGGGGATATCATGTATAAACTGATGATCGTAGATGATGAATTGCTCATGCGGGTTGGAATTCGTTCCATGCTGAATTGGGAAGAGTATAATTTCTATGTTGTTGGTGAGGCGGGAAATGGAAAAGAGGCATTAAGCCTTGCGCTTGAAGTGATGCCTGATCTGATTATTACAGATATTAAGATGCCGATTATGGATGGGCTACAGCTTATACAAGAGGCCTCCTGCGTACTGAAAACCTGTAAGTATGTCATCCTGAGTAACTTTGACGAATTTCATTATGTAAAAGAGGCACTAAAACTTGGCGCTTCAGATTACTTGATTAAAAGTGAGATTACAGAAACTGCCCTTATTGACCTCCTGAGCACTGTTGGACAGAAACTGCAAAGTGAACATGTTCACCCAACCAACACACCCTCTATAACACAGGACTATTCCAAGAGCCTAAGATATCTAAAGGATAGTTTCTTTCAAGATATTGTAAGCGGATTCACTAGTGAGGAAGATATTGTCACCAAAGCGGAAGAACTGCATTTTCGTATACGTTCGGACCAGTTGGTTGTCATGAAGTTCATCGTGAATTATTACGAGGATGCAAAGCGGAAATATGTAGAGAAGGGGGAGAAGCTGCTACGATTTTCAATTCTTAATATTATGGAAGAGATTATTCCTTCGAAATGGGAGAAAGAGATTTTTGTTGAAAGTTCCTCAGAATATTGGGTGATCGTTAATGTACTTCCTGAGAGCCAATCTGTACACGCCGACTTGAATAAACTATGTAATAAATTGCTGTCTTCGATCAAGGATTTTATGAATCTATCGCTCACGGCTGGGGTAAGTAGAATGACTTCCGGTTTCCTTCACATCAGGAAGGCCTGCCAAGAGGCAGAAATGGCTCTACAACAGGGTTTCTTCACAGGAAGCAACCAGGTGTTGTATTACGATGATCTGGTTCAATCCCCAGATCGACATGAAGTTAAGGGAGCTTTAAGTCCGCAACAAGAACGAGATTTGTTGATGTTGTGGGTAAGCAAAGACAACAAAAAGGCGGAAGAGTTCCTTGAAGGAATCCGATCCAATCTCGAACAACTGCGAGCAGATGAGAATAGCATTCGCAAGCAATATATCATGGTAATGGAAACGATACATTCCCATCTATCCCGAGCTACGGAAAGAGGTGCACCTTCTTTAACAGAGAAATCACCCTATGAAATCGTTCTAAAGGGGGAGTATTGGGAGGATATCCACCAAGATATGCTTGCTCATATTGCGTATTACTTCCAAACCGATTCCCAAATCAAACAGGAAAGCACTTACACCGATCTCGCCACTGAATTGATCGACAAGTATTATGCGGAAGATATCTCACTGCAAAGTATCGCTAGCCAAATCAGTGTGAATCCGTCGTATCTCAGCCGTGTGTTCAAACAGGAACGAGGAGAGAACTTTATTACGTACTTGACCCGAGTTCGAATTGAACATGCGAAGGCGTATCTATTGAGCAGAGGAATGAGAGTGTATGAAATCGCAGAAAAGGTGGGCTACCATAATTACACGTACTTCAGTAAGATTTTCAAAAAATCGGTAGGTGTCACTCCTGAGGAATATCGAGAATTACAGCAGGGATGAATGTAATCGGTGAATAGAGGTGCAGCATATGAAGCATGTTCGACCCTTCCGGATCAAGTACAAAATTATGGTGATCTGTATGACGGTCATTATCCTTCCAGTGTTGGTGATGACAATCAATTCGTATTACTCCTCAGAGCGTTTATTGGCACAGAACTATACAACGCTGCTAAACGATCTGGCCAAACAAACGAATATTCGCATTGACGAGTTCCTCAAGGAGATTGAGAAAATTTCGCTGCTAGCCAGCAATGGGCTTAGTGACAATCTGTCTGCGACTCATGAAGGGAGTTTTCCGATCCAGGATTTCCTGCGAGAGGGTGATGAACAACATGAGATCGCCGCATACAACATTCTGATGAATTATATCATGATGAAGGATCGCGTATTCTCCATCTACCTCTACAATATGAACGGGGGTCAAGACCTTTTTGTCAGTCCACATCAACCCATTGATCCAAACTTCAAAGTATCGAACGAATTATGGTTTAAAAAGTTCATGCATGATGATGATCGAACCATTACTCTCACAACACGAATCGACGAGCAATTGGAGAATAAAATACTGGCAGTGTCACACGCTCGCAAAATTCATGATGTGACTAGTGGAAAACTGCTTGGCGTGATTGTTGTCAGCATTGATATCAAATTCATTGAAATCGTCAACCGCAACTTGCAGGAAGGGCTGCGCTCCAGATTCATGATCGTTGATGAGGATGACAAGATCGTATATAACGTGAACGAACGATTAATCGGGACACTGTTCCGGGACAACGTTCGTCCGCCTGAATCACTAAATGTCGTGGTGACCAGTCCCCTTAGTCAGCAAAAATGGACAACTTATTTATATATGCCTTTGGATGAGCTGACTGCTGATGGCAAAATATTGGGACGTAATCTGGTGACGCTTGCCATAGTCATTGTTCTTTTTGCTGCCGTCATATCCATCTTTTTATCTCATGTGATCACAACTCCCATTAAAAAACTGCTACGGAATATCGCTCTAGTCGAGAAAGGTCAGTTTGAACAAGTTGAACCTATTGGCTCCAGAGATGAGATTGGACATTTATCCATTCGATTTAACAGAATGTCGCATGAATTGAAGCGGTTGGTCGAACGGATGCAGCAGGAAGAAATAGAGAAAGCCAAGGCCGAGATGCGTGCGCTCCATGACCAAATCAAGCCTCATTTTCTGTATAACACCCTTGGGTCGGTGAAATGGATTGCCTCGATGCAGCAGGCTGATAAAATTGTGGAAATGACCGATGCCTTAATCTCGATGCTCCGCTATGCAACAAAATCCGATGGAACTCTCGTAACCATTCGTGAGGAACTCGATAATATAACGAATTATGTAACGATCCAGAATGTCAGGTACTATGATTGTATTCAGATGAGATATGAAATTGAGGATAGAGTGTTGGATTATCGGATGCCCAAAATGATCCTGCAGCCCATTGTGGAGAATGCAATTTTTCATGGCCTGGCCGAGTTAGAGGAAGACGGAATCATCACCATTCGGATTCAACTGCGGGTGGATGAAGTTGTCATTGAAATCTGCGATAATGGTGTCGGTATGGATCATCATACGATGCAGAATCTATTGGAAGAAAAGTCCAGTGCAAGTACGGGAACCAATGGGATTGGATTGCATAATGTGCAGCGGCGAATTCAACTTCATTTTGGGAAACCTTATGGTATACAGGTGGAGAGTAAAATAGGTGAAGGTACCATTTTCTCCATTCTGCTGCCTGCCATCATAGAAGCCAAATAGTCATTGATGCTTTCATTTATGCATCTCATAATGCGATACAGCGTTCATAAACATAAGTTTAGATATAAACAAAGGGCTCGCAGTATGAACTGCAAGCCCTTTTGTTCACCCTTTGACGCTACCTAACACCAAACCTTTGGTGAAATATTTCTGTAAAAACGGATACACGAGTAAAATCGGAATGGCACCCAAGAACATCTGAGCGGCGCGCCCCGTTCTGGCGTTCATCATGGACAACAGCTGAGTATAATCTGAACCAGATTTCAGCATGATTTGCTCAAAACTTTGCAGGAGGGTCTGGAGGTAACTTTGTAATGGATAATTGGCTGGATTGTTCATATAGATAATGCCATCGAACCACGAATTCCAGTGGGCAACGATACTGAACAAACCAACCGTAGCGAGAGCGGGCTTGAGAAGTGGGAGTAGAATACGTAGCAATACCTGTACAGGCCCAGCACCATCGATAATGGCTGATTCTTCAATCTCCTCGGGCAGCCCCCGAATGAAATTCATGAGGATAATCATACTGAATACGGGGAGGGCGCCAGGCAGGATCAGAGACCAGATGGAATCGATCAGTCCCATTTTGACGACCACGAGATAGGTTGGAATTAGTCCTCCACTAAATAACATGGTTACGATGAAAAATCCCATATAGATGTTACGCCCCATCAATTTTTGTTTGGATTTGGAGAGGGGATAAGCCGTGAGTACGATCAGAACCAGATTCACTAACGTTCCGATAACGGTTCGTTGAATGGCTACCCAGAGAGAGGAGAAAAATGATCCTCCAGTTAATGCAAACTCATAGGCTTTTGTCGTAAATTCAACAGGCCAGAACGTAACACTGCCTGCAGATACAGCCGCGCTGCTGCTGAATGAAACAGCCAGCAGGTTGATAAACGGCAGGATACATAGGAGAGAGATTAGGAGCAATATGGTGTAGTTTATAATAAGAAATACACGCCTGCTCATACTTTTATCATAGATCATAATGTAAGTTCCTCCTTCTTAGAAGATACGATAGCCAGCCACCCTGTAAGCCAGGATGTATGATACAGCAACGAGAACACTGGAAATGATGGATTTGAATAACCCGACAGCGGTACCAATCGAATACTGTGCCTGTTGGATTCCTAAACGGTAGACATAGGTATCAATAATATCACCGGTCTGATAGACAACAGGGGAGTAGAGATTATAGATCTGGTCAAAGCCAGCATTGAGTACGTTACCAAGCGATAATACGGTCATTAAAACAATGGTTGGCATGAGAAGAGGTAACGTAATGTAGATGGTTTGTTTCCACCGTTTCGCTCCGTCGATCACCGCGGCTTCGTAAAGTCCCGGATCAATACTGGTCAGGGCTGCCAAATAAACAACCGTGCCAAACCCGAAACCTTTCCATATGTCACTCACAATCATCGTCCAAGGAAAAATAGAAGGTGTGCCAAGAAAGGAGATTGGTGCAATCCCAAATACACTTAGAAATGTATTGATAATGCCGTCGGAGCTAAGGATATCCAGCATGATGCCGGCCATAATGACCCAAGAGAGGAAGTTCGGAATGTAGACTAGTGTTTGAAATGTACGTTTGATTCCACTGTGTAGTACCTCGTTGAGCAGTAATGCGAAAATTACGGGCACGATTATACCACCGATAATTTTAAAGACAGACATGTATAATGTATTCCAGATCGTTCTTACAAAGTTCGGCTGATTAAATATGTGGGTAAAGTTATCCCATCCTACCCATGGCGAGTTGAAGCCGAGGCCCGGATTGTACTTCTGAAACGCAATAATAAGTCCGTAGAATGGGATGTAACTAAAGATGAAGACCAAGACCAGGCTTGGTATCAACATGAGATGGTAAGCTCGCTGTTGCTTCCATTTTCTCAGCATTCGTATTCCTCCGTTCTTGGCGCGATAAAATTGTAACCGCTGCCAAGAAGAGACGAGAACATTCCCATCCCTTCTTGGTAACAGACTTTTTATTTTCCGTATGCCTCATTGACGGCCTGGGTTGCGTCATCACCTCCGGCTGCTCGCCAGTTCTGGACAATTACATCGAAATAATCGATACTTTCGCTACCCATAATGATCTTGGTGAAGCCCTCCGTCAGGATATCATCCAAGGTTGTTCCATAGCTTGACAGGATCTCTGGTGTAACACCCCATAAGGCTGTCTTCGTATAGTTTTCGCTGTCGAGTACTTTTTTGGCAAGTCCATACGCATTTTTGGGAGCCCCTTGTTGCAAATAATCACCAACTGCTCCTGGGGTGGCGTTCTCCATGAATTCAACACTGTTATTATATTTTTGCCACATACCCGAAGTCGTAAGTCCACTGGTATCCTTGGATTGAAGGGCAGCGGAGACCGCCTCAAATTGCTCGTAATCGGAATTCGGATTAAGTACACGGAACGCTCCAACAACATGGGCAATATCGTTATCCAGCAAAGCAGATAGCGTTTCTGTCGATTCCTTGCCATTGCCCTCATCCACGATATAAGCATAGTCGTTCAAAATCTGGATCACTTTCTCGGGGTTCTTGAATCCCTTCTTCATGACAATATAATTGTTGTTGGCGAAAAAGATGGATTGTTTGGCTTCCTTCCCATCGACGGTAGGAATGATATAAGGATAGAAGATAGCGTCTTTACCCAAGTTGGATACCGTATCGACACCTGGATTATAACCCCACCATTGGTAATAAGGCTGCATGCCCACTTTGCCGGCGACAATGTCCGCGTTCATCGCATTAAAGTCTTTGATTGCAAATTCCGGATCAATGATGCCTCGCTTGTACCATTCTGACCACTCAGCCAGCGCATCTTTCATCTCAGGCTGCACGGAGCCGTACACGAGTTTTCCAGTGCTATCCTCCATCCACATATCCGGATGCGCATTCCATGCAATGGCCAGAAGGTTGAGGTAATCCAACGATTGGTCTACCGCTATACCATAACCACCGTGCTTTTCCATGAATTTTAGTGCAATATTCTTGATGTCTTCCACAGATTTCGGATCTTGGACACCCAATTCTTCTTTCCAGTCGTTCCGGATCCAGATGAAGTCTGGTTGTTCAATTAATCCCCAGTGCATCTGTGGTATTCCGTACAGCTTACCGTCCTTCTTTCCAGACTCGTAACTGTCCGCATCTGCTTCCATGTAACCTTTGAGGCGATCTGAAGCGTGTTGATCAAAGACCTCGGAAAGGTCCATGACCATATCTGCTTCGACTAACTGTCTCAGTTGTGATGGATTAACTCTGAATACGTCAGGAAGATCGTTCGATGCGATAGCCAAATTGAGTTTTGTATCGTACTCATCGCTGACCCAGTCTGTTTTGACATCAATATTAAACTTCTCTTTGTATCGCTTAATCCATACATTGTTGGTGATATCATCGCCCTTTGGATATTTTGCAGAAGAGTATTCTGATGTTACGGTATGAATGGTTGTCGTTCCAGCCTTGTTGGAATCCGTGTCCGTCGTTGAACCTTTATCAGCACCGCTTCCATTGCTACAGGCTGCGAGTAATAAGGTTGACATGCACACAGACAAGACTAGAGCTTTCGTTTTCTTGTTCATTTCTTTTCCCCCTTATCAGTCGTATTTCAATAGCGCTTTCTTGAAAATATTCTAAACGAGAAAGGGGGAATGTGATATAAAGGTTATTGACGAGAACCGATATCTTTTTTTACTTTTGAGTTGTAGCGGAGAAAGGATAAATGAGCTTTGTGCACTTTTTTTACTTTGTGCTCCTTCTTTTTTTACTCATGCCTCCAAAAATTGCTTTAGATGACGATCGATAACGAGTGAATTCTCTTCGTTTGCTCCGATTCCAAAGCAGTGTCCCCACTTGGACTGTATAGGTTGATACACAGCGTTTGGCATATGTTGAACATCATACGCACTGTCTTCTGGCGTGAAAAACAAGTCACTTGATCCTGGCATAACGAGTGCAGGAGAGGTGATCTTGCTTAACGCCTGTTCGAAGTTGCCGTCATCTATGGGATTATCGCTAATGTCTCCATATATTCCTGTACGTAGCATGGTAATCAAATCGTTAGCATCGAAGGGAAGAAATACTTGATCCCAGTAATCTTCTACATAAGATTGCAAGGAGTCGTAACCCTCAGATTGATACAATTTCTCCAAATAGTACGCCTGCGAAAACCCCCATGGAGCATACGCTCTTCCCATCGCTGCGAGACCGGCAACCGGAGGGCGTTCATATCTACCATTTTTATAATTCGAATCTGCCTGTAACGCCGCGATCATTGCTTCGAATACCAACTGTGTATGGGGTCTGCTCTTTGCCGTTCCGCCAAAGGGGGCAATACGCTCGACCATCTCAGGATAACTGGTTCCCCATTGATAAACCTGCATGGCTCCCAGAGACCAGCCCACAACAAGTTTGATTTTGGAGATCCCGAATTTTTGAGTGATGAGTTGATGCTGGGCATGCACATTGTCATACATGGAGATGAGAGGAAAGTTGTTCTTATCATATGGGGCAGGGGTATTACTTGGAGAAGACGATAACCCGTTACCCAACATATTGGGCACCACGATAAAATAACGACTGGGGTCCAGTGCCTTGTCTGTTCCAATTAACCATTCATTATCTGTGTGAATTCCAGCAAACCATGTTGGGACAACAATAACATTGTCCTTTGCCGCATTTAAGTTTCCATAGGTCTTGTAAGCGATAAAGGCTTGAGGGAGCTGTTGTCCCGATTGAAGTAATGTATCTCCAAGGTTATATGTTTCATAATCGTTCATAGATTGATTCTCCTTATACAATAGTAATAACTTGATTTCACTCTACAATACGTCTATTATCAATTCAACGAAACGTTATCGAACATATCATTCATTTATTTTGAACTAGGAGGTGCCTGACTCATGGAAATACGCCAGCTAAAAACCTTTTGGACACTTGCATCGACCTGCAGCTTTAGTCAAACTGCTGAATTATTGAGCTATGTACCGTCTACCATAACCATGCAAATCAAATCGCTGGAAGAAGAGCTCGGTGTGAAATTGCTGGATCGACTAGGAAAAAAGGTCGTGTTAACGGATGCTGGTCAACAGTTTCTGCCGTACGCCACTAAGATATTAAACGATGTAGAGGAAGCAAAGTGCATATCCAGTCAGCACGGAGAATTGGCGGGGACGGTTGTGATCGGAGCAGACGAAGTGCTGTGTGCATATCTTCTTCCAGCCTTGTTCAAACGCTTCCGAGCGGACTATCCTGGTGTGCGGTTATTGTTCCGCCCCTTGTCTGGGCAAGAGCTTAAATCGAGTCTGAGAGAAGGGCATACCGATGTCGTTTTTGTATTGGATGAGCCCGTTGGTGCCAAAGATCTTCATTCAGAGTTTTTAAAGGATGAGACCTTTCAAATGGTGGTTTCTCCCGATCATATGTTAGCATCGCGTTCCGCGTTAGTTATCGATGACTTCCACAAGCAGCATTTTTTGCTGACCGAAAAGAACTGTTCGTATCGCACTCATTTTGACCAATCCATAACGAAGAAAGGTGCAGATGCTCTGACAGAGCTGGAGTTTCATAGTGTAGAAGCCATTAAACAATGTGTTGTGGCTGGTCTGGGGATCGCTTTATTACCTGAGATGGCGTTGAAGAAAGAGTTGAGCGAAGGGGAAGTGGTTGCTCTGCCGTGGGATTTATCAGATGTATCCTTTTCTGCGCAAATGCTCTGGCATCGGGAAAAATGGATCTCTCCGTCCATGGCTGCTTTCATGGAGGTCGCCAAGAGTGAGTTGATTTGATTGTTCAGAATTTGTTTAGATGTATGTGTTAAAATATTCTTCACAGACATATATGGGGGATTAGCAATGGAGAGAAAGATTAGAAATTCTGCAAAAGCATTGATCATTAAAGACGGGAGAATGCTTGCAATGAAGCAGGATGATCATGATGAAGTGATCTATATCCTGCCTGGTGGGAGCCAGAATGCAGGTGAAACGCTGACCGATGCTGTGAAGCGTGAAGTTGCGGAAGAAATCGGAATAGATGTAGAACCGTTATCACTGGAATTTGTCATTGAGGGTGTATACGGTGAAGCTCTTCATCGTGTAGATTTTGTTTTTTTATGCGAGTACATAGGTTTGGTGGACCAAGATAGTTCTATTCTGCCAAGTGACGAAAACCAGGTGGAATATGTGTGGCTCGAAATTAAAAATATAAACGAACTACCTTTATTTCCTTCAAAATTACGAAAGCAGATCATTAGATTGGTTGAGGGAGAAAAAACGATTATGTATTTAGGAAATGAGGAAGATGACGACCTGAATAGTTAGATATGTACATGTCGTAAACAAGCGGCTGTCTTGTATTTATAAAGGAAAGGCTATTTCAAAGGACGTGATGGTCCAGTGAAATAGCCTTTTTGCCGTTGAACAAAGGTGTACAGGGCGATTAGAAAATGAACATCTATGCTGAGGTGTTACAGTAGGCCAAATGTTATTTTTCTTGTTCCTTCACGCCTGCTGTCATATTTTTCTGACCCCAGATTACCATGGATTCAATTAATGGAACCAATTCCTTGCCTGATTCTGTGAGCGAATACTCCACTCTCGGTGGCACCTCGTTATATTGCTCCCGATGCACGATGCCGGAATGAATCAAATCCTTCAAACAGTTCGTTAGCATCGTTCCGGTAATGCCGGGCAGTCTTCTTTTTAATTCATTGTAACGTATACAGTCATTTTCACTAAGGATTGCCAGGATCGGAAGATTCCACTTGCCTCCAATGACCTGAAATGCATAAGTCGCTGGACATAACTGATCGAAATTAAACTCGTATTTCACTTGATACCCTCCAATAGTATACTTTTTGATACTAAGTCAGAAAAAGAATCGTACTTGTTCAAAAGATTGTAAACATTATAATCAAACTAATACGAGAAAATCAATTCATAAGACAATATAAAGGCGGGATTAACGTGAGTAACGAATCAATGATGTGTGATCTGGAAACAGGCGTATGTGGTGTGAATGAGGAAGAGGCGATGCAAGAAATCAATCTGAATCACGTTGAGAAACGGATAACTCTTTATTACGCAACAGATCCGATCTGCTCTCACTGCTGGGCGCTTGAGCCTGTGCTTCATCGGTTTATTGAGGAATACGGTCATTATTTTACGCTGCAAATTAAAATGGGTGGGCTACTGGCTAACTGGAATGGTTTCTCGGATGGCGCTAACGGGATTCAGAAACCTTCGGACGTTGCAGCGCATTGGAAGGAAGTGGGTGAACATTCACGCATGCCCATCGACGGTTCCTTATGGCATGATAATCCAATACTTTCTTCTTATCCGCCATCTCGCGTATTTAAAGTCATTCAGAGTACACATCCTGGTAAAGAACATGAGTTTTTAAGACGTGCACGTGAAGCCGTGTTTGCATTCAATCGAAATATTGGAGAAGATGATGTGCTGACGGATATCGTCAATCAACTGGGCTTGAATGGAAAAGAAGTGGTTGAGGCGGCTGCACAGCAATCGGCACAAGATTTATTAGAGGAAGACTTTGAGCGTGTTGCTAGTTTGGGAGTTAGAGGTTTCCCATCCATTATCATTGTAAATGAAGAGAACCATGGTATGAAAATTGTCGGAGCGCGCTCTCTTGAAACATATGTGCAAGCACTTCAGCAGGTGTTGGGTGGTGATCTGAAACCAAAACAGATAACCTCGTTGGAGCAGAAAATCAATGAGGGACACCTTCTTTTCTCTAGAGAACTGGAGGTCATGTACAATATCGAAAAGAGTGATGTTGAATCTTATGTGGAATCTGAATTGGCAGAGCACACATATCGTAAGGGACATATTTTGAATGAGATGTATATTGAGCATATCTGAGGGAAAACAAGAAATCTGTAATTGCACGGCGGAATCTTCCTGCTATCGGCACACGGATGTGTTATTCGCACAGGCAAGTCGTCCACCCATTGCGTAGACTGAAGTAGATCAAGTCAAGTGAGGTGAATTCCATGGCTAAAACCAGTGAAATACACGTCCGGGTGAAACGGCTCAAGGATCGCCCAGTCTGCGTGACTCTTCATAATGGCGAGACGTACGTCGGGTACATCTCTGGCGTTAACAGCGAAGGCGTAGTGCTTACCGGGGGCGGAAAGCTTACTCAGGCCGCAATCACAGCACCCTCATCTGAAGGCAGTGCTCGCAAAACCAAACCTAAAGCAGGGGCTACGAGAAAAACAGCATCCTCTCGAAACCGTAAACGGGTGAACAGCACACGTAAGTCTCAAGTACGATCCCGGTCGATGTCTCGCTCAACGTCTAGGCAAGCCCAGGTATCATCTTTCATGCCTATGTTAGGCTCATTGTTAGGTGGCTTTGGCGGTGCAGGCTCGATTGGAGGTATGTTAGGCGGGGGTATGCGGTTGTTTGGCATGATCCAGCGGTTTACACCTGTGGTCAAAATGGGGTATGGCATGATTAAGCAGATTCAGCCATTTATGGGGGCAGTTCAAGGGCTGATGACTCCAGCAAGCCAAGCAGCTCAGGCTGAAACTGAAGGTGAAGAGGAAGCACAACAAGGATAATACTTGAAATGAAAATCGTGAAATAGAACACAACCTTCGTTGCATTTGGGAAGGAAGAATTGCTAGTATGTTGGGTGATCTGATCTCTTTCTGATCTGTTTTGTTCCTTATCTTTCCCGCTAGATGCTTAACTGCAAGCTGCTCTCCGGACGAAAAACGGAGGGTGGCTTATTTTCTTATGCTGTATATGAGGTTCAAACCAGCTCAATATAGCATGCTTGCTCAGCGCTAACGAACCTCAGAAACCTTATTCGGGTCAATATCAAGCCATTAAAATCCGCCCGAATCGGGTTAAATAAGACTCCCTGTGTTCGTTAAATTCCTTCGTTGCGAGGAATAAAAACTGAGATTTCCAATACGCGTCTAACATCTAACTTTGATACCATGTAGTTCGGCCGACTACCCTCATACAGCAAAAAACACCGCGCGCAGGGAGCTGCACGCGGTGCGAAAAACAATGCTGATGTTGAAGAGTAGGAGAAAATTCTATCCCACTCTTATTATTTATTATGCCTGTTTGGTTTTCAGGCGAATCACGTTCCATGACGCTTTGTTCAACACAGCTTGAACTTTACCTTGATCCACGGTTGTATGTCCACCATTGTGTGGAAGGACGTTGCGTGGATTTTCTTTGGTATTGGTAGCCTTCAGGTCATCGTTTTCCAGTACAATGTGCTCCACAAATGTGGTTTCTCCAAAAGAACGAAGATCCACATTCAGTTCCAACTTCTCATCCAGATGTCTGTTCACCGCGAAGATCGTGATCGTGCCGTTTTCTTCATCATGCACACTGATCGCTTCGAGATAAGGTACATCTGTAAAGTCTTTGGAATCATATTTAGGTGAAGTTGTGATGGACCGTAACACCGTACCGCGCCCGAAATTGGATGCATGCATGAACGGGAAATAGGTCGTCTGGAACCAGATCGCTCCGTTATTTTCGGTCATGATTGGTGCAATGGTGTTAATCAACTGAGCAAGGCAAGCCATTTTTACACGGTCGGCGTGCTTGAGTATGGTAATCAGGTAACAGCCTACAGCGAGTGCATCTTCATGTGTATACACATCTTCAAACTCTGGAGGCGCAATCTGCCACCGTTCTTCCATACGGCTCGTGCCGATGGATTTCCAGACATTCCATTCATCCAGAGACAGCATTAATTTCTTTTTGCTGCGTTTTTTGGCTTGTACAAAATCACAGATTGAAGCCACACTATCAATAAATTGATCCAGATCCAGCGAAGTCGCCAGGAAGTCATATGTGTTGTCTTTGTTATTGTTGTAATACTGATGCAGGGACAAGTAGTCCACATTTTCGTAGGTGAGATCCAGCACGGTTGCTTCCCAATCTGCAAATGTACTCATGTCACGGCTGGAACTGCCGCAAGCCACAAGCTCAATTTCCGGATCAACCCATTTCATCGCTTTAGCGGTCTCATTGGCAATACGGCCATATTCATATGCAGTCATTGCACCAATCTGCCAAGGGCCGTCCATTTCGTTGCCTAGACACCAGGTTTTGAATTTATGCGGGTCCTTGTAACCGTGAGAGATACGCAGATCACTCCAGTATGTGCCAGATGGGTGGTTGCAGTATTCAATCAGGTTTCTGGCCGCATCAATGCCGCGAGTACCCAGATTTACAGCCATCATCACTTCGGTTCCAACCAGTTTGGCCCAATCTGCAAATTCGTTTGTTCCTACCGCATTCGTTTCAATCGTCCACCAAGCGAGTTCAAGTCTGCGTTTACGCTCCGCTACCGGACCAACACCGTCCTCCCAATTGTAACCGGATACGAAATTGCCGCCCGGATAACGAACAATTGGCACATTCAAAGCTTTAATCGCTTCAATGGCATCCTGACGGAAACCTTGAGCATCTGCCGTAGGATGACCTGGATCATAAATACCGCCGTATACGGCCCGTCCCAGATGCTCTATAAATGAACCATAGACACGCGGATCAACTTCGGCAATCTGAAAGTCTTTATCGATAAGCATTTTGGATGTAAGCATGGTAAGTACCTCCATTGAATGAATTCATATTTTTGAAAGAATTAACGTGATATTGAATTCGCTTAAAAGCAAAATCAAATCATTGATTTGTTATCTAATATGTATCATAATGCTTATATATTGAGCAAGTTCAATTTAATGAGTTCGTAAAATAGCGAATCCTGAAATTGAAATAGATCGATTTTACTCAAAAAGGAAGTGAACATCATGATGCTTGGGACAGATGCAGCTTCATTACTAATTTACGAGGCACTGGCAAGTGAAGCCCGTTTAAACATTGTGCGCCTGCTGCTACAAAACAGGGAAATGCATATCAATGCGCTTGCCCAAGAGCTTTTTCTGAGCAAAGCTATTGTAAGTACACATGTAAGCAAGCTGCAAAAAGCCGGAATTGTCGGTAGCCGAATGAAACGGGAGAACGGCGGAACCTATAAGTACTGTTTTATCGTACGAGAGTTCATGACTATTAACCTGTCACCAGAGCCTGTTGACGCTCCTTACCATGAAATATCCATACCGGTAGGTCAATATACAGATTATGAAGCATGGCCAACCTGCGGGATTGCGACAACTACGCAGATGATTGGACAGTACGACACACCAGCCTGCTTTATGGACCCGGATCGGGTGAACGCTGGAATCCTTTGGATGGCAGCAGGTTTTCTTGAATATAAGATTCCCAATTATCTGTACAATGATCAGCATCTTCGAGAGATTGAAATTTCCCTTGAACTAAGCTCGGAAGCGCCAAAGGTGAACGAAAACTGGCCGTCAGATATTCGCTTTACCCTTAATGGCAATGACCTCGGTACTTGGACAAGCCCTGGTGATTTCGGGGATCGGAAAGGTAAACATACGCCACTATGGTGGAAGCTGGATGTCAACCAGTATGGTGTATTGAAAATGCTGCGTATTAACGGGGAAGGCACGTTTATTGATGGTCAGCGCATCTCGGACGTGCGGGTTCAAGACCTGGATCTGGGTGTATCCACCTATTGGACCTTTGGATTGAAGCCGGAAGAGGGCGCAGCTGGCCGAGGCGGACTCACCCTGTTTGGCAAAGGTTTTGGCAACTATGATCAGGATATTCTGATTCGATACTATTATGATGCTCAGGAAAATAAGACTACAGATGAATAGCTTATGCGTTTTGATAACAATTTATAGAGAGAAAGTTCCACGATGAACCACATGCAGAACAATTCCAGAGTAATGGTATTGACAACGATTACATAGCTGATATAAGATACAGCTATATAAGGAGTGTCACTGATTCGATCAGGCACCACCAAAGTCTGGATTCCACAAGTTTGTTTATTACTTGTGAATTGGACATTGGTGGTGCTTTTTGCATACTGGGGGTGATTGCATCATGAGGTTTAAAAAATCGTTAAATAACAACATCGCACTGGCGGAAGACGCCGAAGGCTGTGAAGTCATTGTCATCGGAACGGGTGTTGGCTTCAAAAAAGTAAAAGGACAGCCAATTGAGCAGAGCCAGATCCAGAAAATGTTCCGAATTGGCTCGAATGATAAATATCAGCGAGTTGAGCAATTTCTCAGTGATATCCCTCTGCAAGTCATCGACATTACGGATCAGATTATTGAAGAAGGCAAGACAATGATCGGAAAAAAGCTGAATGACTCGATCCTGTTAACACTTGCGGACCATATTCATTTTGCGCTGGATCGTTTCAAAAAAGGCGTGGATGTGCAAAATCCGCTTCATTGGGACATTCGCCATCTATATCCTGCTGAATACCGTGCCGGAGAATGGGCAGTTCAAAAAATCAATGATGCTTTTCTAGTCTCACTGCCATCTGGTGAATCAAGCTCTATTGCCCTTCATTTCGTGAACTCACAATTCGACTCAGGCAGTATGAACCAAACGATTAAAATTACACAGATGATTAACGACATTTTAGGTATCATGACTGAACATTTTGGAATGGCACTGAATCAGGAATCTGCTGATTTTTCCAGGTTCATCACCCATCTGAGATACTTCATTGTTCGTCAGTTGAACCGTGAAGTGCTCTCGTTCAAAGATCAACAATTTCTATATGATGTATTGTCGGAGCGGTATCCTGTCAGTTTCCAATGCGCACTCAAAATAAAGGAGGCGATGGAGCAGCAACGCGGATTTGTGATTACTCCCGATGAGATGGTATATCTCATGATCCACATCGAGAGAGTGACATCCCGTACCGATACGGATTGATCTCCATACAACCTGTTTGAAGTTATACCATCATCAAAATGAATTGAATATGGAGTGTTACTGATTTGATCAGGCACCACCAAATGTTTCCGACTCCGCATCTGCGGCGGGCCGGTATTACATTTGGTTTTTTTTTCGCCAAAAAAGGAGGAAGCAACATGAATCATCGGGAGTTGTCCAAAGAAATTATCCAGTTAACAGGAGGGCAAGAGAATATTACCCAAGCCTGGCATTGCATCACACGGCTTCGGTTCAACGTTCGAGAGCAAAACAAAGTTCAATTGGAACAGATCAAAGCACTTGATGGTGTGCTCGGTGCACAGTTTCAGAACGATCAGTTTCAGGTGGTCATTGGCAACCAGGTTGCAGCCGTATATGAGCAGATCGAGGATCAAATGAAGCAGAGTAGCATATCGAAGCCCGAAACAGACGCGCCACACTCTAAAGGGATTAATGCTGTTTTGGATACGATCTCCGGCATTTTCACTCCAATTCTGCCTGCCATCGTAGGTACAGGGATGTTAAAGGGGATTCTGGCACTGCTCGTTACACTTGGAGCGATACAGGAGAAAAGCGGTGAGTATCAAGTTCTGTCTTCAATAGCAAATGCGGCCTTTTATTTCTTGCCTTTTCTTCTGGCCCTATCATCAGCCCGAAAGTTCAAAGTGAATGAATATATCGCTCTGACGCTTGCAGGTACTTTATTGTATCCTACGATTCTGAACGCGTATCTGGCAAACCAGCTTGAACCGATTCGTTTTCTCTCGCTGCCCGTGTCCATTGTGAATTACACCCAGTCTGTTATTCCCATTATTCTGGGTGTGTGGCTTCTGAGTTATGTACATCGCTGGGTGGATCGTTTTATTCCCGGTCCGGTCAAAGTCATCTTTACCTCAATGATTGTGCTAGTCATCACGGTGCCGATTCTATTAATTGCTATTGGCCCCCTAGGGAATTACATGGGCATCTATCTGGAAATGGGCACTTCTTGGCTCTTTGCCCATTCGGGTCCGTTAACCGGCATAATTCTTGGCGGCTTCATGCCGCTGATTGTTATGACGGGAATGCATTATGCGTTCTTCCCAGGCACATTGCAGAATCTGAGCAAACTCGGATATGACGTACTTTTACTTCCGATCAACCTGATAACTAATATGAGCCAGGCTGGTGCAGTCACGGCTGTTTTCCTCAAGACCAAAGATAAAAGAATGAAATCCATTGCTTTATCCAGTGGAATATCCGCCTTGCTTGGCATTACTGAACCTGCACTGTACGGTGTCACCTTGAAGCTGAAAAAACCATTTTACGCTTCACTCATCGGTGGAGCAGCAGGGGGGGGATTTATAACCGCAGTGGGTCTGAAATGCTTCGGTTTTGCTGTGCCAGGATTGCTTTCACTTCCGTTATACATTGGCCCGAATGGTGGGATGTCCAATTTCTGGTATGCATTAATCGGAATCGGCATCAGCTTTAGCGTTTCCTTCGTGGTGACTTTGCTGCTCAAATGGGATGAGCCAAATACACGCAATTCCGCCATGTCCGAATCAACACAAACATTAACCGAACAGGAACAGGATACAACCATTTCCTTTTCTCAAGAAATGGTAACACCTGTCACAGTACATTCCATTGAGGAAAAGAAAGGGGAGGTGTTCAGCCCGCTCATTGGTGAATTGGTGCCGCTCTCAGAGCTTCCGGATCAAACGTTTGCCGAGGAATTGACCGGGAAAGGTATTGCCATTCGTCCGCAGGATGGACGTGTTACAGCTCCTTTTGACGGAACCGTCACGTTGGTTGCCAAAAGTAAACATGCGATTATGCTGACCTCCTCCAGTGGAATCGACATTCTCATTCATGTTGGACTAAACAGTGTGTCGCTCAAAGGGAAATATTTTGACGTGAAGGTAGTTGCCGGACAAGAAGTGAAGAAGGGTGAGTTGCTTCTGGAATTTGATATGGATGGCATTCAGGGTGCGGGTATTGATCTTGTGACACCAGTCATCGTAACCAATACGCCTGATTACCTCGATGTAGTACCTGTTCAGGTGAAGGGGGTGATTCCAATGAATGAATTGCTTCTCCTCACCGTTCGTTGACAGCTTCATGAATACCACATACAAAAAAAGGAGAGAAACAACATGACAAAAACAATTAAACACTCATTTCCTGAAGGATTTTTATGGGGCGGAGCTACCGCTGCCAATCAGCTCGAAGGTGCATATGATGCAGACGGCAAAGGACTATCTACCTCAGACATGGCTCCATTCGTTCCACATGAGGAGCGCAATGGCAAGGATTTCACCTTCGACGTGGATTCTATTCAATTAGAAGAATATCTGAGCGGTAACACCAACGTATATTTCCCGAAACGCAACGGCGTGGATTTCTATCATCGCTACAAAGAAGACATTGCCTTGTTTGCAGAGATGGGTTTCAAAGTGTTTCGTCTTTCGATCGCGTGGACACGGATCTTCCCAACAGGAGAAGAAGCAGTTCCCAATGAAGCTGGTCTTGCCTTCTATGATAACGTGCTCGACGAACTCTTGAAATACGGCATTGAGCCGCTCGTAACGATCTCTCACTACGAGATGCCCGTTGAGTTAACCCGCAAATACAACGGCTGGGAAAGCCGCGAGATGATCGATCTGTATCTGAAATTTGCCAATACGCTGTTTGACCGTTACAAAGACAAAGTGAAATACTGGATTACCTTCAATGAAATGAATATGATGCTGACAAGTCTGTATACTGGCGGCGGCATTCTGGAAGATAAAATCAAGGGAAACCCGGAGCAAGTGGCTTATCAGGCAACGCATCATCAGTTTGTAGCTAGTGCGCTGGCTGTCAAAAGCGGAAAAGAGAAAATGCCGAATGCACAAATCGGCTGTATGATCTGCCGTCTGGAAACGTATGCTGCTTCTAGTAAACCGGAGGACGTTCTGCAGACGCTGAAGGAAGATCAGATGAACCTGTTCTACCCAGAGGTGCAGGCACGAGGCGAATACCCATCCTATATGCAAAGATACTTTGAGGAAAATGGCATCGAACTCGTTAAAGCTACTGACGACGTTGCCATTATCCGGGACAATACCGTGGACTTTATTGCTTTCAGTTATTACATGACGTATATCGGAAAATATGATCCCAATGACAACAGCAACTCTGGTATGCTGGTAAGTCAGATCAAAAACCCGCATCTGAAAGCTACCGAATGGGGATGGCCTATCGATCCAATTGGTCTTCGCGTCGCGCTGAACCGATTGTATGATCGTTACCGGATGCCGCTCTTCATCGTTGAGAACGGGCTGGGTGCTATCGACACACCGGAAGAGGACGGGACAGTGCATGACCCTTATCGCATCAATTACTTGCGCAGCCACATTGAACAGATGAAAGAAGCTGTCGCTGACGGCGTTGAATTGATGGGTTTCACTAGCTGGGGACCTATCGATATCATTAGTTGCTCAACTTCTGAAATGGGCAAACGTTATGGTTTCATTTACGTGGATCAAGACAATGCAGGACACGGTTCATTGGAAAGAACCCGCAAGGATTCCTTCTACTGGTACAAACAAGTTATTGAAACGAACGGAGAATTCCTGTAATTATACAAAATTCTTACACGCCGCCCGTATGGGCGGTTCTTTATTTTACACTAGTAAAATAAGGGATAATTATGTAAACTTGTGATATTCAAACAAGAGGAGTGAATTCAATGTCTAACAAGGTGATTGTGCTTTAGGTTCACAGAAGGATATTTGCGTTACAGGGATTCCTTTTGTGGACATTGCAGTGCGGGAAACCGTCCAAACAATGTTTACTGGAGGAGATTATTATTAATTTTAACGAAGCTATTAACAGCAGCAATAAGCATGTATTGGCATTGGTATCCGAGTTGTTTGACCTGGAGGGTTACAACATTCAACTTATTCCGCCTCATGAGGGTGGGCGTAATGTTGTTTACACTTGTGAGCAAGAGGGGCATGAATCGCTAATTCTCAGAGTGTCTTTTTTGCCTGACAGAAGGCGGGAAGATTATATTGCCGAACTGGAGTATGTTCGGTATTTATTTGAGCACGGTGCAAGTGTCTCGAATGTGGTCAACTCGAAAAAGGGCAATCTGCTAGAAGAGGTCACATATGATGAGCATACATTCTTTATCTGTATGTTTGTGAAGGCCAAGGGGAAGTTGCTGGTAGAAAACCATTATCAGTACCGTGAAGGGGTCCCACTTACCGAATACTATTATAATAGCGGTAAAGTTTTGGGGGAAATGCATCAGCTATCCAAAAGCTATGAACCTGTTCATGGCAGGCATCATTTTTTGGACAAATATAATACCGAGCATATCGAGAGGTTGGTCCCTGAATCATTCTCTTTGCTCAGAAGCAAAATGGTGGAACTACTGCAAGCAGTAAAAGAATTGGAGTCGAACCAGGAGACATTGGGCATGATCCATTTCGATTATAATGACGGGAATTATTCGATCGATTTTGATACGGGACAAATCACGGTATATGATTTCGACAATTCCTGTTATGGCTGGTACATGTTTGACCTCGCAGGTATGTGGATCAACGGAGTCGGTTGGGTTCAATTTGAACCTGAAGCGGACAAACGTAAACAGTTCATGGATGAGTATTTCCAAACCGTGCTCGCCGGATACAGATCAGAAACCCAGGTTTCTGATGCGATGCTGGAGAAGCTGCCTTTATTTATTCAAGTCAGCCTTCTGGAGAATATTGTGGATCATTTTGAGGTGGCGCAGCGCGAAGGGAAAGAACCAGAAGAAGATGACGAGGTTCTGCTATATCTCATTAAATGTCTGGAAGAGGATATACCATTTAAGGGATTTTTCCATGATATCTATTCGAGTGAAGCACCCTTTGAATATGAGGAGCGCTGAAGGGTCTAGACCCTAATTAAACCAATAACCAATGATTCTAATGATTCACCAAGGTGGGGAGGCAGCCGGATCGACCGGTTGCCTCTTTGTTTGTTTGCGGTATGTTATTCAAATTTGGAAGGAGGCACGTTGTAGAATTTTTTGAATGCTTTGGAGAACGTAAAGGGATCAGGATATCCCAGAAATCCGGCAATTTGCTGGATCGTATATTTTTTCTCGTACAGATAATCTCTGGCCCGGTTCATTTTGATTTGATTAATGTACTGCCCAGGTGTGATACCGAGAATTTTTTTGAACAAAGAAATAAAATATTTCTCAGAGACGCCAGCAATAACAGCAAGTTCATTCACTCGGATGGCACGATGCAGATTCGCATCCACGTATGGGAAGACATTCTGCAGAACCTCCAGGCTTGCTTCAATTTTCCTCGGTTTTCGGTCTTTCAGAAACTCACCGTGATACAGCCCTTGCCTATGTAATTCCAAAATTTTGGCGATGACGAGAAGTAAAGAGGCTTTCAAGTAAAGCGGACTTCCGGAAGCGCCGTTACTCTGCTTGAATCTTTGATAGGATGAGGTGAACAGCGTTGATTCCTCATGAATCAGATTACCAGGTACAATGCCTGGGAGTTGAAACTCGCCGAGAATTCGCTTTTGCTCAGCGATGCTGAAATCAAAGTGCATGTATATAAATCGGCACAGATCTCCGGTCGTGGAAGCAGTGTAGGGCATATCCGGATAAAAAAACACGACGTCACCAGGGCCTGCCATATGCTCGATTCCATCGATGGTGATCTGGACGTAGCCTGCTGTAATGAACCACAGATCATAATCGGAATGTGACTTGTGCTCAATCCAATGACTGTCATGCGTCTGTTCCAGATAAGAGCTCATGCGAAGCGTGATATACTCCGAAAGCTCGTCGATTATACTCATATTTACAGTCCCTGCATGCATCGAATTCAGCCTATTCCTCTCTACTTTATGACATCCTTCATTTTTCCCTATCATACCAAAGGAATTACTCCTTGTTAACCATCTTACGATATGACATCTTTTGAAAACTATCACACATTCCGATTCCCGCCCACTCACCTATAATGAACTTATATCGTTACGAGGAGGGGTTATAGATGAAGGTTACAAGCACACAGCACCCAAAGGTAGTTGTTATTGGGGCGGGCAGCCTGTTTTTTGGTCGGCAGTCCATCTGGCAGATGGTACACTCCCCATATTTGAATCAGGGAACGCTGGCTTTGGTGGATACGGATGAGGAACGGCTCTCAAAAATGGTAACACTAGCGGAAATGGTCGCCAAGGAGAACAACGTATCCCTAAAGATTGAGGGTTCAGTGGACCGAAGACAGGTACTACCTGGAGCCGACTTCGTTGTGCTCAGCTTTGCGGAGCAATCGGTGAAATATCGGGGCGTCGACTGCCAGATTTCTCTAAAGTATGGGATTCGCATGTGTTCTGGCGATACGATTGGCCCGGGCGGGATCTTTCGTGCGATGCGTGAACTGCCGGTTATTATGGAATGCGCTAAAGACATTGAGGAGTTGTGTCCGGATGCTTGGGTGATCAATTATATTAACCCGTCTACCGTACATGGCATCGCATTACATCGATATGCTCCGAAGCTTAAATCGTTTGCGCTGTGCGATAGTCATCATATGCCCCATAAGAAAGCCTATTATGCCGTACGAGCCGGAATCATCGGAAATACAAGCCAGTTCACTGCAGAAATAGACCAGAAATTCGATTTTCGCATCGCTGGTGTTAATCATTTCACTTGGCTGCTCAAAGCCGAGTATGAAGGAAAAAATGTGATGCCCACAATTGCAGAAGCCATGCGCAAGCTGGCAGGTGAGGAGAATAACGGCGGCGATCGCGGCGCAAAAGCTATTTTTAACGATGCAATTACCTATGAACTATATGATATTTTCGGAATCATTCCCACTTGTACAGCGCATACGAAGGAATACGTTCGGTATTGGCAGGGGCTTGGCAAAACTGAGGACACGATTCCTCCATTATCGATCTGGGAGACAGAGGACAGGTATGAGCGTCATGACGAAATGTGGCGTCAGGTAGATGACTTTCTTACAGGGAACATCCCCATCGCCGATTACATGAGTACTTTTGGGCCGGATCATGCGACCGACATCATTGAGAACATGGTGGGGAACTTGGGCAAAAAATTCTTCATCAATACGCTCAATCAAGACGCTGTAACCAATATGAATGCAGATTCCTTCCTGGAACTCCTATGTGATGTAGATATGGATGGCGCGAAACCACTCCATGTAGGCGAGATGCCGCGTGGAATTAGAGGGATGCAAGAACTTGTACTTGATACGCATGAGCTTACGGTTGAAGCTGTTTTGGAACAAAGCTACGAGAAGCTGAGAAGGGCGATGCTCACCGACCCGCTCGTAAGTTCCATCAGTGACGCGGACAAGATCATCCATGAATTGTTGGAACTGGAGCGTAAGATGATTCCGGACGTTTGGTATAAGGATAGACTGCAGTATAGCTAGAACAGAGAACGATAATAGACCACGTCAGCTCCTCCAAAGGGCTAATGTGGTCTTTGCTCTTTACTATTTTCAAAAAATCCTACTCCACTTTAAACAAGCCAGCATGGTCTTCATAATACGAAGTAATAAAATCACGAAATTCGCTTACAGCAGGAGATAACCATTTTTGTTTGACCCAGGATAGGCTAATAGGATATATCGCTGAATCATCAGCAATTTTTACATAACGTAACCCTAGTGTTCTACATACGGAGATCGGAAGCAACGCAACACCCTGGTTAAGTCTAATAATTTCGAGCAGGGTATGAGAATCGACCTCAAATGCATGATTGGGCAGGAAACCTGCTTTTTCACAGAGCATGGTGGTAAACCGGCTGTACTCCTTATTATCGGCAAGGGAAATAAAGGGCTCATTTGCAACAACACTTAATGAAATGCTTGTTTCTCCGCCGTATGTATGATCCGTGGGCACAACCAGAACAATATCCTCCTCAACCAGGACAAAACTCTCAATCTCCTCATCCTGAATCGGATCCCCCGTAATCCCCAGATGCATGTCGCCTTTCTTCAAACCTGTAATAATTTCACTGCGGGTTCCAATACCCTGATGAAGCTTAGTTTCGGGGGAAGCGTTGATATAGTCACTAATGAGACCTGTGAGGAACCGAGTATTCGTAATTGAGATCCGGATTGTATTGGATATTTGCTGTTCCTCCGCTTTAATCTCCATCTCTGCATTTTCAATTTCAATAAAAATTCTGTTCACATGTTTCAATAAAATTTCACCTGAGGAGTTCAATTGAATGTTTCGTCCTCTCCTATGAAATAGGGGGGTACCCAGTTCATCCTCAAGTCTTTTGATTGTTAAACTTAGGGAAGGTTGAGCGATATTCAATTGTGCAGCTGCCTTGGAGATGTGTTCAGTATAGGCAACGGTCTGAAAGTATTTGAGTTGAAGCAATTCCATACAAGGACACTCCTTATTTATTCTGATAAATATATATAGTACTTATTATGTATTATATTAAATTTAAATATTGATGTAGAATTTTTTTATGAGATACAGTTCAAATTTTAATATAACAAATTCAACTAAATTTATAAGGTAGGTGTCTTTGATGAAAATCGATGTGAATAACATAGCTAAAAATCTGAATACACCCCTAACGGCTCCGGCATACCCAATGCCACCGTACAAATTCGTGAATCGTGAGTACTTGAATATTATTTACCGAACCGATGAAAAAGCTTTACGGGCAGCCGTACCAGAACCTCTCGAAATCACTGAACCTTTGGTTAAATTCGAAGTGATGTGGATGCCGGATGTTTCTGGACTGGGGGCTTATACAGAAGCTGGACAAGTTATCCCTGTGCAATTCAATGGGGAGAAGGGCGATTATGTGCATTCGATGTACGTAGACAATTTCCCCGCGATTGCAAGTGGTCGAGAGCTCACCGCCTATCCGAAAAAGCTGGGAGCGCCTAAGTTGTATACCGATTCAGATACACTAGTTGGCACACTTGATTATGGAACGCTGCGTGTAGCCACGGCAACGATGGGGTATAAACACGTGGAGATGGATAAGGAGCTCGCCAAACGTGAAATATGCCGACCTAATTTTATGATTAAGATTGCTACGGACTATACCGGGAATTTAAGAATATGTGATCTGATCCGTACTCAAATTACGGACATCGAAGTGAAGGAAGCTTGGACAGGACCTGCCCGGCTTCAATTGTTCGAACATGCGTTGGCACCTCTTGCAGATCTGCCTGTGTTGGAAGTGGTGTCCGCTTCTCATATCCTTACCAACCTAACCTTAAACGCTGCACAACCTGTATATAACTACCTGGAAGAGAAATAAGGAGGAAAAATAAAATGAGAATTGCAATTGTAGGCGCGGGATCTTTGGGAACCATTGTAGGCGCATATCTTGCGGATGGCGGACTGGACGTTGAGTTAATTGATGCATATCAGGAACATGTTGAAGCTTTAAATCACACGGGTGCTAAAGTGACGGGTACTACGGAGTTTCAGGCAAAAGTAAAAGCAATTACGCCTGATCAGAAATCAGGCCAATATGGCCTCGTTTTACTTTTGACCAAACAACTCTATAACGATTCGATTCTTCAGGAATTACTTCCATTCTTGAAAGAAGACAGTATGGTGTGTTCCTTGCAGAACGGGATTCCGGAAGAAAAAGTCGCGTCTATTGTTGGTGAAGAACGCGTCATTGCAGGCTCCGTTGAGTTTGGCGCTACGTTTATTAAACCAGGTGTATCAAGTCTCACAACGGAGTACACTCAATTTAAGCAGTATGCTTTTCAGATTGGTGAATTGAATGGTGAGATTACCGAACGAATTCAACGCGTGAAATCGGTGTTGGACCTTGTAGGTGGAACACATATTTCCGATAACCTGGTTGGAACCAAATGGTCCAAATTGCTGATCAACAATGCATTCAGTGGTTTGTCCGCTGCATTGAATGGGGAATATGGGGACATCATCGATCATGAAGCTGGCATTGTGAGTGCAGCTCATATTGCGGACGAGACGATTAAAGTTGCTCGCGCCAATGGGGTCACATTGGTTAAAATGAATGGATTTGATATCGTCTCACTCGAACTGAATAGCGAAGAAGATATCCCTGAACGGGTGAAAACATTACGTTACGTGATGGAACCCTCCAGACTGCTCAAAGCAAGCATGCTTCAAGATCTGGAGAAGAACCGCAAAACGGAAATTGATTTTATTAACGGGGTGGTTTCAAGCAAGGCAGAAGGTACCGGAATTGCGACACCTTATAATGATTTGGTTGTACAACTGGTCAAATCTGCTGAAGAAACTCATACCGTTCCTGATTTTGTCACGAATATAAAAGCTTTTGAAGAACTATTAAGTGCACAATAATAATTCAATTATTTCATCTGAAAGTCGCTAATATAGCGGCTTTTTTGTTGTATCAGTAAATCTAGTCAGGCTTGATTTTGCGACAGATAGAATATTCTTCGTGATTTCCTAAAATTATACAAAAAGGGGGATTGAATTTGATATAATATAGACTTGCTGGTTATTTTTCTATTCGAAGGAGATACATATGAGGAAATCTTGGGGGGAATTCGTCTTTTATTTGGCGGTGTTTTTCTTTGTTTTGTTTATGACCGGGAATGACTATTCACTATTTTGGACAATAGGGGTCGTAAGCGTTACTATTCTTTTCGCATTTATAAAGCATGTTTTTTATCCTTTAGTATTTGATAAGCGTATAGATCGTTTAGAGTCCTTTTTATCCAAGCAGCAAAATACACCTGGGACATACATTATTTATGTTCTTGCGAACAGACTTGATGATGAGGTAGAACTAGTTATGGAGCAAATTATGCAGAAATATAAGCGAAGAACAACACAAGCACAGTTCAAGGCAGCTTACGGATTATATCGCAAGGATATGTTTGCCATTCGGCAAGCTGTACCTTATATCGGCTTATCGGACTACCGTACATATTACGAAAGCATTCTACTCTTGGAAGACGGGAAAAGTGAAGAGGCGCGTGAAAGACTTCAATCCATTAAAAAACAGTGGATGAGATCAACATTGCTCGCGGGTCTTGAACTCAAAGCAGAAAACCGCGATACCGCTATACAGCACGCGCATGAAGCACTTAACTCTTCCAGAGGTGTTAATCGTTATGTTTTATATAAGGAATATGAAAGAGTATTACCAGAAGTTGTTGGCCACATATCGTAAACTCGAGTTAAGGAGGAATGATCAAAAAAAACAGCTTGCTGTATAAGGAATTAATAACCTTTGGATAATAATGACATTGACAACTGCGGAGTTTTCCAAAATAATAGTATGTAATTGAATACTGGTACCTTTAATTCAGTCCAGAGAGGCTGGCAAGGGCAGCGGATTTCATAATCACGCGAGAATCAGGGCATATTCCGTAATAGGATGCGATGCGCTGTGTCTTCGCGCGGATTATGATGCAAAAAGAGGCTACTTGTCAGTTTATAACTTGACGAGTAGCCTCTTTTTTCTGCTTTTTTTGGTATCAGATACACTTTATGTTGGGGGTATTCTGATGAGCAAACAAGATCAAGAGTTTTCATGGCAAGCCGTGCCGAAATCGCAAAGAAACCAATTTTGGAAAACATTATCCGTCATGCTGGGTTTCACTTTCTTCTCTGCAAGCATGCTGGCAGGAGGCACCTTGGGCGTCAGCTTGACGTTCATGGAGTTCATTGGCATCGTACTTGCAGGCAATCTGGTGCTCGGTATCTACACAGGGGCACTGGCACATATCGCCGCCAAAACGGGTCTGTCCACACATTTGCTCGCTAAATATGCGTTCGGTGCGAAAGGGTCGTATCTGCCTTCGTTCCTGCTAGGCTTCACACAGGTCGGATGGTTCGGAGTGGGGGTAGCGATGTTCGCGATTCCGGTCGCCAAAGCCATGGACTGGAACGTGTACCTGCTAATCATCGTGTTCGGACTTGCCATGACAGCATCAGCCATCTTTGGCATGAAGTCACTCGTCATTCTCGGATATATCGCGGTTCCTGCGATTGCCATTCTCGGTGGTTATTCCATGTTCGAAGGTGCAGGTTCGCTGGGTGGTCTGCAAGGGTTGCTAGATTACACGCCGACTCAGTCGCTTACCGCGGCGGCGGCATTAACGATCTGTATCGGATCATTCATCAGCGGTGGAACGCTGACACCCGATTTTGCCCGCTTTTCCCGAACATCGAAACAGGCAGTTACCGCAACAGTGATTGCATTTTTCCTGGGTAACTCACTCATGTTTCTGTTCGGTGCGGTTGGTGCGATGGCTTATAACCTGGCTGATATCTCGGAGGTCATGTTCCTGCAAGGATTGATCATCCCGGCAATTATTGTTCTGGGCCTGAATATCTGGACGACCAACGATAATGCACTGTACGCTTCGGGTCTTGGTTTTGCGAACATCACCAAAATCTCAAAGAAATTCTTCGTCATTGTAAACGGCATCGTGGGTACCGTATTCGCCATGTGGATGTACAACAACTTCGTCAGTTTCCTGAACGTACTGGGTGCGGCGGTACCATCCATCGGGGCTATTATTATCGCAGATTACTTCATTGTGAAACGTAGAAACTATAAGCCATTTGCCGACATGTCATTCAAAAATGTAAACTGGGTAGCGATGGTGGCTTGGGCCATCGGCGTGGCATTTGCCCAACTGGCTCCTGGCGTAACACCATTGAACGCACTGCTTGGTACAGCGGTGGCCTATATCGTTTTGATGCTGATTATTCCTGCCAAAGAAACCAAAGAAATGGGGAAAATAAATGATTATACAGAACGCAAAATTGCGGGGTAAAGAAGGACTATGGAATATCGTTGTGAAAGACGGAAAGTTTGAACGAATTGCACAATCGCTGGAAGTGACCGAGAATGAAGAGATCCTGGATGTCAACGGATCGCTTGTGCTGCCCCCTTTCATTGAGCCGCATATCCATCTCGATACAACGCTCACAGCAGGTGAGCCGGAATGGAATCTAAGCGGAACGCTGTTCGAAGGCATCCAACGCTGGTCAGAGCGCAAGGCTTTCTTGACACATGAAGATGTCAAAACACGGTCTAAAACGGCACTGAAATGGCAGTTGGCACAAGGTATCCAGCATGTACGGACTCATGTGGACGTTACCGATCCAAGCTTGATCGCCGTTAAAGCGATGCTTGAAGTAAAAGAAGAAATGGCTCCATATATGGACATCCAGCTTGTTGCTTTCCCACAGGAAGGCATTCACTCTTATCCAAACGGGGCAGAATTGCTGGAAGAGTCACTGAAAATGGGCGTTGACGTGGTCGGCGGCATTCCACACTTCGAATTCACACGGGAATACGGCGTTGATTCAATGAAAGTTGCGTTTGATCTGGCCGAAAAATACGACCGTCTGATCGACATCCATTGTGATGAAATCGATGACGAGCAATCCCGTTTTGTTGAAGTTGTTGCCAAGGAAGCTTATGAACGTGGACTGGGTTCACGTACAACGGCAAGTCATACAACCGCGATGGGGTCATATAATGATGCTTATACGTACAAATTGTTCCGTTTGCTTAAGATGGCTGATCTGAACTTTGTCTCCAATCCGCTGGTCAACATTCACCTGCAAGGACGCTTCGACACGTATCCGAAGAGAAGAGGGCTGACGCGTGTCAAAGAGTTGCAGGAAGCAGGTCTGAATGTGTGCTTTGGTCACGATGACATCTTCGATCCATGGTATCCGCTCGGTACTGGCAACATGCTGCAAGTACTGCACATGGGGATTCATGCTTCGCAGTTGCTTGGTTACGATCAGATTGTGAATTCAATTGACCTCATTACGAAAAACAGCGCAAGAACGTTACACATTGAGGATGTATACGGTATTGAAGAAGGTAAACCCGCTAACTTCATCGTACTTGAAGCAGAGAACGAGTATGAGGCTGTTCGCAAACAAGCCGGCGTACTTTATTCCTACAGAGGCGGCCGTAAAGTTGCGGAATCGAAGCCGCGGGACACATCCATCATTTTTGAAGGCGGTACAGAAAAAGTTACTTTTAATAAATAATGAAGAAAATATACTCCCATTAAAAGTCGCTATTTTGGCGGCTTTTTTTGCTTTTTGGTACTGTCTACATACAATAAGAACCAAACATTCAGCCTGCCTTAAGGGCTTCACTAGTTGCCTGCTTCCCGCCTTTTTTACGAACAAAACTAATGATCAGCAGTAGCAGTGGTAACAAGCCAAATAAAAAAATGGATATATTGCCAAGAAAATCACCCAAAGCTAACGTTTCCTCCAGGTTTTTAGGCAAGTAAGCAATTACATACAAGACTGGCAACATCGCGAATTGTATGCTCGTAATATTTTTGAGACGAAACAAATCTCGGATCCCGATTGCCGCAAAATAGTGTTTGAACGCATAGGTTGCAAAGATTTGCATCAGCCAAAACACAATGAACAGTGATTCATAACGTTCGAATAGAAACCCCTCAATTTCAAAACTCCGAACCATGTCGAACGTTGGCCACATTCGTGTTTGAATTCCTGGCAAGGATAAATTCCCCACCACGGTGACAATCGTGACCAAATATATGATCGTACAACTAAGTATGCTGTATATAGCAGCTTTATTGCTCGCTTTCACGTCCACCATGTAAGCTGTGATGATGAGTAAAACTTCATATCCGGAATAGGATAGACACGAAGGTTTAAGACCCTTCAACACAGGCATGAATCCATCGCCCAGGAGTGGTCTGAGGTTATTAAGTTCAAACATCTTGGTACTTAAAAGGAAAACCAGCGCTAGCAATACAAGCGTAACGGGCAACACGATTGAAAAGACCCGGATGATGACCTTAAGACCACCCGTTAACATATAAATCCCAATCCACAAACTGACCATAATGGTGACCCAAGTAGGCGTGCGCTCAAGGATGTACATACTTGTAATTTCGGCCATGACTCTAACTTCGAATGAACAAAGAACAACAAAATACACGATAATTAAAAGTCCCAATAGATAAGCAATCCACTGACCTGTAATTTCGGGTATAAATTCGAATACCGTTTTACCGGGGAATCTACGACACAAGGTTACAAGGAGGATGCTGATTGTGGTTACAATTAATCCTGATAAAATGACAGAAATCCATACATCAGGTGTCCCTACTGCTTTACTAATTGTGCGAGGGAGTGTTAAAATTCCAGCTCCGAGTATGGAATTGATAACTACAATAATAACCTCGGAGGTATTAATATTAGATGTGGATTGCTTCATTGGCCTTCGCTCCAAACCGGAGAATATATTTCTAGGTAGTATCGCCCAACGCAGTTGTTTTATGTAAAATATGCTGTACTGATATAATGTAGAGATATCCAATAATGAATTGAAGATGAGGATGCAGGTTATGCCAAAGAACGATAATATGTTAGCCATTCTATGGATGCTGAATTCAGGCACCAAAGTAACTGCAAAACAGATGTCCGAAAAGTTAGAAATCAATATAAGAACCGTATATCGATATATTGATGCATTATGTGCCAGTGGAGTACCGATTATTTCCGATACAGGTCACAACGGCGGGTATAGCTTGCTGAATCAGCATATCAAAGCACCTCTGTTATTTGATATTGATGAAAAAAAGGCACTTCTCCAAGCTGCTGTGTTTGCAAAAGAAGCTGGATATCCTTTGAGTGAGGCATTGGACAATGCAACATCCAAATTGAAAATGTATTCAAATCAGCATCAGGAAAACACACTTCGTCGTCATTTAGCTGGATTTAACGTTATCAATCGTATGGGAGATCCATCCGTTCAGCCGATCTTGGCGGAATTGGAGCAAGCAGTGGCTAATGACTGCTCTGTCGAAATTGATTATCGCAGAAGCCGTGATGAACAACCCAAGAATAGAGTAATAGACCCGTATGGAATGGTTTACTGGAATAATAAATGGTATACCATTGCGTTTTGCCACCTGAGAAATGAATTCCGCAGCTTTCGGGCAGATCGTATTCTACGAATGAAGCCTACTTCGCTGCGCTTTAAGCGTTCGGAAGTTTTTTCAGCCCGTGAATTATTTATGCAAAATTTGTTACCTGATGTAGTGGGCAAAGAGGGGTTAATTTCCTTGGTTATCGAAGGCCGATCAGAGGCATTGGATGACTTGGGGCTGCATTGGTTTATGGGACATTATCTGAAAGAGCGGACTTCTAATCAAGCCATCTTTTTATTTGATGAAAAATCGATTGATACATACGTCCCCTATTTTCTCCTCTCCTATGGGAAATCCATTCAAGTCATCGAACCACAGCGTGTGAAGGACAGACTTGTTGCTGTTGTATCCGAGTTAATGGAATACTATCAACTCTAACAACTTCACTGACAGTATTTGAACTCATCGGATTTTGATCTGTGAACTTGATAAAAAAGTTGCGAAGCTTTGCTGCTTTGGATATGATTATCTAATGTTCAATCAAAAAAATACTTATGTAATCAATTAGTGATAAAAGATAGTGAGGTAGAAAAAATGATCGCAAGAACAGAAGAAGATTTTAATGGCTTGAAGGAAATTGGCAAAATTGTTGCTGCTATTAGAGATGAATTGGTTCAAAGAACTATCCCAGGCATAACCACTAAAGAACTTGATGATTTGGCAGGAGAGCTTTTTGAGAAAGCTGGCGCAGTTTCTGCTCCAAAAAGTGAATATAATTTCCCGGGATTTACTTGTATTAGTGTTAATGAAGAAGTGGCACATGGTATTCCTGGAGATCGGGTTATTCAAGAAGGGGACATCGTCAATATTGATGTGTCTGGTTCCAAGAACAGTTATTTTGCAGATACGGGAATCTCGTTTGTCGTAGGCGAAGGTGCAGAAGTATTAACGAAAATATGCGACGTTGTTAAACTGGCATTTGAAGCAGGTCTTAAAAAAGCAAAACCGGGCTCCAAAAAAAGCGGAATCGGAAAAGCCGTATTCCAAACTGCCAGACAGCATGAATTAACGGTTATCAAAAACCTTACAGGACATGGTGTTGGACGTGGAATACACGAAGCACCTGACCACATCTACAATTATAATGATCCATCGGATGATGAATTGTTAAAAGAAGGTATGGTTATCGCATTCGAGCCATTTATCTCAACTTCAGAAGAAGAAGTAGAACAAACAGGAGATGGCTGGACCTTTGTTACTAAAAACAGCTATGTAGCTCAAATAGAACATACCATTATTCTTACTAAAAATGGTCCGATTATTGTCACTATTTAAGGTGTTCAAACTGAAAGTCGCTAAATTTAGCGACTTTTTTTGTTTTTGTTGTATTGGTACGTTAAAGTAAATCACAATTTAAATGTTCACTTATTAATTTATGTTGAAATTATGGAAGGATTTAACGTATATTTAGATCTGATCTTTATGTTATAGACAGAGGTGATTGATTGAGCACATCAACAAAGCGCGTTCAAGTCATTGATGGACTGCGTGGATTCAGTCTGGCCGGCATTGTGCTGGCGAATATGCTGGCTTTCCAATATGGAATGTATGGCCAGAGCAAACCCCAACTGTTCGGGATTGGCGGAGCAGATCAGGCTTTCCTCTCGTTCCTGCTGATCACTGTGGTGGGCAGTTTTATGCCGATTTTTGCATTTATGTTTGGCTTTGGAATGGTTAAGCTCTCGGAAAGCCTAAAATCACGAGATTTACGACCAAAATGTCATCTGGCACGCCGTTTTCTACTACTGTTTGGAATCGGATTACTGCACATCATCTATCTGTGGGAAGGGGATATCTTGACGTTTTATGGCGTACTCGGTTTCTTCCTGCTCATGTTCCTTAATCGGAAGCCTATAACGCTGCTTATTTGGGCGGTACTGCTACTCGTGGGAGCGGGCATACTTGGTCTCCCGGCATCTAATCCGATGAACCCGCTGGCGATTGAGTCCATTCATATGGAGAACTACATCATTCAAAGTCAGGATGTTTACGGCAACGGCACATACGCGGAAATCAGGAATTTCAGTAATAACGGCGATCCATTCGGCGGGGATTTGGAGCTGTCATATGCCTTGATAGCCCTGATGTTAGCACCACTCATGACGGTGCCGATGTTCCTGTTCGGCATGCGCGCTGCCAGAATCGGCACGTTTAGCGATCCGCAAGCGATGCGGACTATGTATCTTCGCCGGGCATCATTATTGATTCCAGTTGGTTTGATACTCAAAGCATACGGCGTATTGGCGCCACAATTGGGTGCGGAAGGTTGGCTCGGAATTGGAATCGGGGGGACGCTTGGAGGAACGTTGCTTGCACTCGGATACATTTATGCATTTGCACTGTTGTATGCGGGAAGTCGCCATTCCAGCCTGTTGGGCAGGTTCGAGGCGGTTGGCCGTCTCTCGTTGACGAATTACCTGATGCAGAGCGTAGTCTGTACGACAATTTTCTATGGATATGGCCTGGGACTGTTTGGAAGTGCTGGCGTGTTTATCGGAGCAATTATTGCACTTGCTGTGTACGGTATTCAATTGTGGCTCAGTCCGCTATATCTCAAGAAATTTAGCAATGGTCCTGTCGAGTACCTGCTACGGATTTGGACATATCTGTCCTGGAAAGGGCAGCCAAGAAAGAAGAAAAGAACGAATTTAACTACGAATGAAAACGCGCCTGGTGTTCAGTAAGCATAAAGTGTTATCGTGAAACGCAAAAAGAAGCTCGTTCTGTTAAAGAAAGGGCTTCTTTTTTTGTAAGATACTAATTTGTAACAGATAAGATACGCCAGTCGGATCCTTCCTTTTTCATAAAGTACAGCTTATCTGTTTCGTCTGCTAATAAGGGGAATCACTGAAATATACATTTTGTTGCTTCACAAAAACCTCAATAACACCATCTGGAAGCAAGTTAAACCACGGATCATCGATGTAGTGAAACTTGTTAATTCCCGCTTCCTTAAGGGCAGCTGTAATTTCTTCTTTACTGGAATAGGTGACAAGTTGCGGTTCAGGTAACTAATTAGGTAAGGGCTTCGAGTCCGAAATTAAAATACTGCCAATATAGGAACTTTCAATTGTAATAAGTATATCAAAATGTATATTTTAGATAATAAGAGTCTCAAATAGCTCGAAGTTCTGTATACAAAAATAAATTCGGTACTTATTTTATTAATGGGGACGGACAGTTAAGTTTAGCCGATACAGATGTTTTTTGTATGCTTTTTTTGACGAGAACATATGTTTGTTTTTTCCTTTTCTTTTGAGTAAATATTTTGTATGATACAAGAGACGTGAATGATGGAGGAGGAGTTTGGATGTATCGACAAGTGGATGATTTTTTAAAGGAATGGGCAGTGGCTGTGAAAGGAACATTGCAAGTATTACAAGCCGTAACAGATGATAAATTAGGACAAAGTATTTTAGAAGGGCATAGTACACTAGGTTGGTTAGGCTGGCATTTAGCAGAAACAACAGGTTATTTTAGTCATTTAGCAGGTTTAACTGTACCAATGATTGGTCAAGATGAGCCAGTTCCAGCGACAGCAAGAGAAATTGTAGCAGCTTACGAAAAAGCAGCAGAGGCGGTCAAAGAAGAGGTAGCCAAGCTATCAAATGAGGACTTGCTAACAGAAACAGGCTTAGAAAGTCTTGCAACAAAAGGTTCATTATTACGTTTCTTAATTGACCACCAAACACATCACCGCGGCCAAATGACGGTGCTATTACGTCAAGCAGGCTTACCAGTACCGCCCGTGATGGGTCCAACAAAAGAAATGCAATAAAGTTAGAGTCTTTAATAGGCGGCTGATTGATTTGTTTGAGTTCGGTATTGCATTTAAATTAGAGGTAGGTGTAAACATGATCCAATTAACAAACCGCCAGGCACGGCAATTTCTATTGCTGAAGCATGGACTTTTGGGCGAATATAAATTTAGTGAAAAGCAGGGTGTATTGGACTTTGCTCGGCAGGTCAGCTGCATTCAATACGACCCCATCGATGTTTGCGGAAAAAACGCCGAATTGGTGCTACAGTCGCGAATCAAGGGATTTACCAAGGGAATGCTCGCCGAGTTGCTATATGAGGATAGAAGCCTTGTCGATTATCCAGACAAGAACCTAGCCATTATCTCTGTCGAGGACTGGCCGTATTTTGAGCGATACAGGCAAGCCGCAAGGCAACATGCCAAACGCTATCCCGAAATGGAAGCGTTGACTACGCAAGTACGGGCTCATATTCAAAATCACGGTGCACTAAGTTCGGATGATTTAAAATTGGATGGGGATTTCTCTTGGCAATCGGCCATCCACTGGAGCGGTGGAAACAATTCATCTCGATCGGTGCTGGAACAGATGTATTCGACGGGTGAGTTGATTATCCATCATAAAAAAGGAACGCGTAAATATTACGATATAGCTAAGAAGTACATACAACCAAATCTGCTGAATGCATCAGAGCCGCTGGAGGATGAGCTTGAGCATCATAAGTGGCGGGTACTGCGTCGAATCGGCTCTGTTGGTCTCTTATGGAATCGTGCGTCAGATGCATGGCTGAATATATGGGGGCTGAAAGCAGCACAGCGCACCGAGGTTTTTCGCCAGCTATTACACGAAAATCGTATTGTTGCTGTTGCTGTGGAACAAATGAAGGATATGCTTTACTGCCTCGCGGAGGATTTACCGCTTATTGAAGTTGTTCTGAGAAATCAGGAGCAGAAATTGCGTTGTGAACTTATTGCCCCTCTAGATAATTTCATATGGGACAGAAAACTTATCAACAAATTGTTTGGCTTCGATTACACCTGGGAGATTTACACGCCTGCAATCAAACGAAAATTCGGCTATTATGTGCTGCCTCTATTATATGGAGAAAGCTTCATTGGACGGGCCGAGATAATCGTGGAGCGAAAAACTGGAACGCTCGTTCTTAAAAACATCTGGTACGAGAACGGTCTGAAGCAAACAACGCAATTGCGAACAGCCTTGAACAGTTGTGTCCAAAAGTTTGCGATATTCAACGGGTGTGAGACGATTTCGGCAGAGTCTATAAAACCAACCATAAATTAAAATAGGTCATTCCGCTAACGGATAACGTTAGTTTAATAAACAGGCCACAATTGGTACATTTATCACTCGTAAAAGAACTCTCCAGACTAGGTGGGTTCTTGCATTTTTATCCATATGTTTGCGGGTGGTTTCAGTTACGCTGGTATTGCCCCTAAGAGTAGGTAGTTTGTTCTAGCTCGAAGAATGACCATAATTAATTTTGTGCGCTTATATTACCTTTTTTTGTTATACTCACCGAAGAATAAGAAATATTCCCAATGTTTCCTGTTACAGTTTGTAGTTTTAAAGATTCAACATATCAACTCTGATACATAAGCTAACTATTATAGTGCGGGCAGTGGTAAGGTAATGCGAAATGATAGATGAAGCATATACATTCAACTTTTTCCACTCAGACTTGAAAGGATCGTTAATGTGCTAAAAATTATTAATTTTCTTCTTTTTTTGCTGATCATTTGGGTAGTCATCTTTTATCCTTTTCGTTTTGTTTGGTTTGAAGGTGTAAAACAGATTCCCGCAGATCTTCATGGTGTTTATTTACTTTTCTTGTTCTTTGGATATCTGATCATTTCATCTGCTATGGGACTTATGCTTGGCAAGATGTTTTTCAAACGAAAAGAACAGTAATTATGGGTACGTATGGAGGTTTAAGAATGGACGGAGACATTTTAATCAATCAATTCTTAAAACTTTTTCCTGAATTTTTCGATTGTTACATAGAGCACTTGGAATTAAATCAAGAGTTTCTAGGACATGTGTTTTTTGGTGATGAAGTGGCTAATTATGTTGAAGGATTGCTTCGTGAAAATGATGACACAGAACAACTTGAGAAGTTTTTTGATTTTTTCGAATGGATGGCAACTCAAACGAGCCTTTATATTGTACAAGTGTTATCTACTACAATCTTGTATGATCTAGGTGGGCAAACAGATATTTTGCAAAAAGCTCAATTTTATATGAAACCACATACTAAAAGACTTTCTCAAGAAATAGAAGATTTGCACTCAGGGAAATATTTTTCATAGAATAATCTGCTGCAGATTAGGTATTCAATGCGTTTGAATCGTTGGTTTATAATATCATTCAAGGTCGCTAAAGCAGCGGCTTTTTTGTTTTATCCATGTAATTTCCTATCTTAGGGGTTGAAGGGGAAAGGACTTATTTCAATGATCGATTAGATAATTATGGATAACTTTTGCTTGGGATACGTCTTCAATCGCATCAATCAGCGCGGCGGAAGCAATGAAGGAGTTTACTACATTTTTCGAAGAACTGGGAGGCAACTAACACATTAGATTGGATCAGTTTCAATCTGGACATATATCCTTTGTCTTAAGACATGGGAAAAATAGGTTCTTGAATTTCTTACCCGATGTACAGCCGAATCCGAGATTGTGATAGGCTGTATCTACAAAAGTATTGCACGTTCTAAATGGAAGGGGATAATTTACTTGGATCAGGAACTTGCGACCACGATTGCTATCGAATTTAAGAACAATCAGAAGGTGTTGAATGCGATCGGAGACGAAACCCGGCAAGCCATCCTCATAGCCTTGATTCAAGGGCCGCAAAAACCCGGCATGCGCGTAGGAGAGATCAGGATGAAGACTCACCTTTCCCGACCAACCGTATCACATCATCTGAAAATATTGAAAGAATCAGAGATAATAAGTGTTCGTAAAGAAGGAACTCTCAACTATTACAGCCTTGACTCCGGTAGCAAGTTGAAATTGTTAAAAAACCTGGTGAACCAAATAGAAAAGTTGCTAGCGCAATGCGAAGAACAAGCATCGGAACAACAAATAGGAAACAGGGGGAGTTGCGAATGAATCAGACAGTCGCAGCCGCAAACGGAGTGGGCATTCCTCAACTAGGGTTCGGCCTATATAAGATCAAAGACGGGGGGACCTTCGAGAGGACTGTCGAGGAGGCTATTCGAATGGGTTATCGCCATTTCGATACGGCCAAAATTTATGGTAATGAAGCGGTGTTAGGTCGGGTCATCCAAAACAGCGGCATTCCCAGGGAGGAGTTCTTCATTACCTCCAAGGTATGGACGACAGACCTGGGCTACCGTGCGACGAAAAGGGCGTTCGAGCAGACTTGCCAGAAGCTGAACGTAACATATCTCGATATGTATTTGATTCATTTTGCTGGTCCTCAATACGTGAATGCTTGGAAGGCGATGGAAGAGTTATACGACGCAGGTAAAATCAAAGTTATAGGTGTAGCCAATTTCGAGATCCGGCATCTAGAGCATCTGAAGAAACATTCCCGGATTTCGCCGATGGTAAATCAGATCGAGACCCATCCGGAATTTCCGCAACATGAATTGCATGATTATATGGTTCGGCATCGGATTCTGCATGAGGCTTGGGGACCGTTGGGGCAGGGTAGCAAAGCGCTGCTGGAGCATCCGGAGCTGGCGGCAATTTCCTTTCGTCATCAGAAGTCGGTTGCGCAAGTCATTTTGCGCTGGCATCTGCAACGTGGAATTATTGTCATCCCCAAATCATCGAATCCTCAAAGGATAAAAGAGAACAGCGAAATATTCGACTTTGAGTTGAATGAGAAGGAGATGGAACAAATACGACGGTTGGACACGGGTAAGAGATATTCCGTAAGTCCGAATGGCTACATGGTCAACCCGTTTTATATCAATTTGATGAAGTTATTTATTCGCTCTCATTGATGGATCATAGAATATATAAAAAAGGTGTCTATACGTAATTGTTTTATTGGGGCTGTCCTGTGAGTCATGAGCATGACCGGGTACAGCCTTTTGTCAGGATTATGCAGTTCTAACGGACCTAGCAGACGCTATTTGCTCCCATTTGCATAGGATTGATTCTAACGAATCATAGAGACGTTATTTCATCGAGTTGGTGCTTGAAGAGAAGGAATTCCTTCTGAGATACTCCCATCTTTACATTCGATGAGTTGTTCTTCAGCAATTGCTTTTAAAATATTGTAAATCCATGTAGAGACATGATAAGATGAGAAGGGATCTGTTTGAATGAGGTTACCTAAATCAAAATTCGGGAGTGTTATTATATTGAACAACAATAACATTAAAGTTGGTGTCTCTAATAAAGAAGGCCAGTTAGGTTTTGTCTTTTCGAGAGGTGGTCTGCGAGAAGGTTCTGGGAGAAAGAGTATAGGTGTGACTAAAAAAATATCTTTAACTCTAACAGAGGACATGTGGGGAGAAATCGAAAACCATTGCACAGAGCATAAACTTTCTCGTTCGGAGGCTATACGTAACATCATTGAGTCCTTCTATTCATAATAATTTCTTTATTCGAGGTAGGTGAGGTCTTTGCTGGTAGAGATAACAAAAGATTCTCTTATGAATGCCATACAATATGTGATAAAGGCAGTAGCAGCAAATAGTTCGATACCAATTCTTCAAGGAATACATATTCAAGCAGGTGCAGATGGCGTTACTTTTACGGCAAGTAATACAAGTTTGACGATACAGTCTATGATTGCTCATGATGATGTTTCTCTGACTGTAAAAAGAGCAGGGGCTATCGTTATACCATCGCGTTATTTTCACGATATTATTCGTAAATTTAATGATGACCAAATTATACTTGAAATTAAAGAGCCAATGATTCTTTCGATTGTATCCGGTCATTCTCAATTACGTTTATGCGGCATGGACCCTACAGAATTCCCTTCCATTGATGATGGAGAGGCGTTCCCTTCTACTAAACTACGCATTAATACTTCCTTACTTCGTTCGACTATTAAACAGCTAGCGATCGTAGCTTCAACGTCCGATACCAGCCCCATACTAACAGGAGTTTCGTTGGAATTCCGTAATGATTGTCTAAACGTAATTGCTACAGACGGAGTGCGGCTTGCATACCGAACCTTAAATTTAGAAAATGCTGCCAACAACAGTGTGAACGTTATTATTCCAGCGAAAAATCTCTATGAATTGTCGAAAATGTTAAACAAAACAGATGAAACGACTGAAATTGAAGTGATTAACCATCGAGTTAATTTCACGACAAATGGACTGAAAGTGGAGTCGGCTCTTATTGAAGGAACATTCCCATCCATGATGAATGTAATTCCTCAATCGTATGTGTGTGAAATCTCAGTTGATAAAGCATGTTTGTTGAAAGCGGTTGAATGTGTAACTGTAATGGCTAGTGCACATGTGATCAAACTAGTAGCTAATGCAGACACATTAAAACTATTGTCCAAAACAGCCGATGTTGGAGATATTCAGAATGAAATTCCAATATTAGAGATGCGTGGGGAAGAATTTATGATATCACTTAATGGGAAGTTCTTTTTCGATATACTTCGAAACATGGATTGCGCGAGTGTACGAATAAGATTCGCAGGGAAAACTAGTCCTATCGTTGTACTTCCAGATAATACGCTTATGTCTAGTTTGTTCTTGATCACTCCAGTGATGAGCCGGTGAACCGTATCATATATAAGAGCAAGCTTTCACCTGACTTTTTCGTGCAGAAATTGCAAGGTATTCATTAATTATTTCCCATAAAATCACCTTGAAGGGAGGGAGTACGATGGATTGGTTGGATAGGATGAATGGCGCCATGGAATATATCGAAACAAATCTAGCGGACACTATTTCATTTGATGAGATAGCACAGCGAGCCTTTTGCTCTACCTATCATTTTCAAAGAATGTTTCCATTTATTACTGGCGTATCGTTATCGGAGTACATTCGACGTCGACGGTTGACATTGGCGGCATTTGAATTGCAGACAACAAGCACAAAGGTTATTGATGTAGCTATGAAATATGGATATGAATCGCCAGAGGCGTTTGCACGGGCCTTTAAGAATCTTCATGGTATTATGCCTACATCTGCTCGCGATACAGGCGTTTCGCTAAAAGCCTATCCTCGAATGTCCTTTCATATTTCAATAAAAGGGGATGTCGAAATGAATTACCGTATTGAGCAAAGAGATTCTTTTGAGATGTTTGGGGTATATGGAATTATAAATGCAGACCAGAAAACAGCGTTCGCTGAAGTACCTCAATTCCGTATAAAATGTGATGAGGATGGCAGCGTTGATCATATGAATGACTTACTGGGACGTTTTGGTGATACCATGCTACATGCCGCCCTTTATGATCACACGAAAGAATCTTTCAAATACATGATCTGTTATCATGTACCTAAGGGGCTTGAAATTCCGGAGAGATTCACAAAACTTGCTGTCCCACCATTAACGTGGGCGGTTTTCCCAGAGCCGCAGTGTGATATGCAAAAATTATGGCAACGAATCTATTCTGAGTGGTTTCCTACATCTGAATACGAACAGGTTGAGGGCCCTACTTTCGAAATGTATTATGGAATGGCACGACATGGGAATGTTTCAGGTGAGATCTGGATACCCGTGAAGAAAAAATAACGTTTTTATATGAGCGAAATGCAGGCGTTAACGAAGAAGACAACTGAAAAATTAAGATTATAATATAGGTCATCCCCACAAAGGATGGCCTTATAACTTGCCGTTACAGACCGCGACTAGAACCTTATCACCAATAGTTATAGGGGAGATTGTCCGATTAATTTATCTTGAGGGGGTTTAGCATGAATATTAAAATACGAGAAATTATATCCGATGATTATGCTGAAGTTGTTTTTTTATGGAATGATGTACTTGAAATTCGTAATGTTAATGATGCAAACTTCCGAGTGACTATGGAAGAGATGAATAAGGCCGGGAATTACAAAACATTTGTCGCACTAATAGATAATGAAGTCGTCGGTTTTGTAACAATTGTACAGTCATTATCTGTAGGCGTTCCAATGGGGTATCTACATATTCAAGCTCTTGCTGTTAAAAGGGAGCTGCAAAACAGAGGAATAGGTACAAAACTACTAAGACAGACTGAAAATTATGCTAAAGAACGGGGAATATCAAGTATTATTTTATGTAGTGGAATGAAACGAACCAACGCCCATGCTTTTTATGAACATAACGGCTATGACAGAGATTCATATTGCTTTGATAAGGTGATCGACTTAACCCATTAATTGCTCTAAAAAGACCAACACACTCTGTGAACTTAAGAGTGGAAGTTGGTTTTTTTCATTGCCATATATAATTGTATTAAACGGGTGTACCGCCAAAATAATTAAAGAGCTTAATCGTAAGTTATATAGGATCATTCAAAGTCGCTAATCTAAAATAGCGGCTTTTTTGCTTTTCTGTTTTGAGTGGGGGGGCTGGACCTCCTGTTCGTAAGGAGGATGGGACGGAGTACTCATACAACTCATTGATTATATTTCGTATTAGTACCAATACTACATAATCAAGGGGGATTGTGAAAATGAAGTTGCAACCCAAATTTTCCAAACAAATCGTTCGCAATATTGATCTAATTTGTGACTTCATGGGAAACAGTTCTGATTTTGTGGTTCGTGAGATCACAATTGGAAGGAATCACGCCGCTCTGTTTTATTTGGACGGCATGGTTGATATGCAGAAGGTACAAGACAATGTGATTCGTCCATTGCATGAATTCGCCTTTTCAGATAGGGATGAGATGTCTTTACCATTTTTAAAAAATAGCATTCTGGATGTCGGCGAAGCAAGTTTGGTTCAGAGCTTTGAAGATGCGTTGGATCAAATCCTTTCAGGCGGAGCTCTACTGTTACTGGACGGTATGGATGAAGGATTAGTTATTTCCTTGCCAGGATGGGAAGAACGCAGCATTACCGAATCGAAGGTGCAGCCTGTTATCAGAGGTCCGCAAGAATCGTTTACGGAAACGTTACGCACAAATACAACAATGGTTCGCCGCAGGGTCAAAGATACAAGAGTGCGACTAACAAACGTCAAAGTTGGTGAAAAAACCAAGACGGACATATCGGTCATGTATATGGATGGGATCGCTGATCAGGACATGGTTCTGAACTTGATATCCAGATTAAAAAGCATGAGCGTAGATCGTGTGCTTGAAGGCGAATATCTCGAAGAATCCCTCACAGAGAAGAAACAGTTTACTATTTTTCCGATTTTCTATAATTCGGATCGTCCAGATTCTATTGCAGCAGGAGTCATGGAGGGCAAAATTGCAATATTCGTAGATGGAACCCCCTTCGTTATTCTTGCCCCTGCGGTGTTTGTTGATTTCATTCAATCTGCCGAGGATTATTATCAATCTTATATTTACAGCAGTATTATTCGAATATTAAGATACATCTCCCTGGCAATATGTATGTTGGCTCCAGCCATATATGTTGCGTTAACAACGTTCCATCAGGATATGATTCCCACGGTACTGTTATTAAGTTTATCCGCGCAGCGTGAAGGAGTACCTTTTCCGGCATTTGTAGAGGCAATCATCATGGAAGTGATTTTTGAAATTCTGAGAGAGGCAGGCCTTCGAATGCCAAGAACGGTCGGTCAGGCAGTGTCTATTGTCGGTTCCATCGTTATTGGCCAAGCTGCCGTAGAAGCAAACATTGTTTCACCTGTTATGGTCATTGTCGTTGCCATTACAGCTATTTCAAGCTTTGTTATACCCTCTTATACCATGGCCATTCCAATCCGGATATTGCGATTTGTGTTTATCGGGTTAGCCGCTATCTATGGAGTATATGGTTTGACTGTTGGCATGCTCATACTTTTTGTACATCTGAATAGCCTTCATTCATTTGGTGTGCCGTATATGAGTCCTTTTGCGAATTACAATTCGTCAAAGCAAAGTGATGCCGTACTGCGTTTTCCATTCAGGAATAAAACAAAGCAGCACACAAAACAAAAGGAGTAGGCCCCATGAACTCGTACCGATCCAGAATTTTAAAACCGCTTGTTTACATCTTGCTAATGGTCGTTGTTACGGGTTGTTGGAACAGTAAGGAGCTGAACGAAATTTCCGTCGTGATAGCTCTGGGTATTGATACAGTGGATGATCAATATGAGATCAGTCTGCAAGTTGTTGACCCTTCTCAAATGTCTCGTAATCGGGCTATGGAACGGTCGCCAACAATCGTTTTTTCCAGCCGCGCTGATACCCTATTTGAAGCCATTCGCAAACTGACAACCGAATCATCTCGGAAAATGTACATGTCACACTTAAAGTTTGTAATCTTTGACGAGAACACGGCAAGAAAAGGCATTAAGAAGCCATTGGATTTTCTGTTCCGGGATCATGAAGTTCGGCCTGATTTCCATTTGGCTATTGTCAGGGGAAGTTCGGCGAAGGATGCCGTTTCTTTTGTAGCTCCAACCGAGGTTTTACCTGCAATGGATATGTATAAAGCTTTGAAAGTATCTGAGAAAACATGGGCACCCACCTCCGCGGTCGATGTCAAAGATCTTCTTCAACGTTTAACAAAAGACGGCATCGAGCCTGTTCTTACAGGCATTCGATTGAACAATCTGAATAAAGGTCTTACCATCGATAACGTGAAAAAATCACCTCAACATGTGAATTATTTATTTACCGGAATTGGTGTTTTTCAGGGTGACCGTTTGACTGGCTGGATAGAAGAATCCAAGAGCAAGGCATTTACCTACATATCCAACCGCGTTTCCAGTACAGTTGCTTCCGTTAGCTGTCCGAATTCCGAAGGGAAGTTTGCTTTTGAAGTCATTCATAACAACGTAAAAATCATTCCAAAAATAAAAGACAATGAGCCACACATTACTCTTGAAGTGGATACAGAAGCCAACATCGGAGAGGTCACGTGTAATGCTGACCTGAAGGATGAAAAGACGTTTAATGCGTTTCAAGATGCAGGCAGAGAAGAACAGGAGAAAATTTTGAAAGAAGGCATTCAAAATGCGCAGCAGATCGGTTCCGATATATTCGGGTTCGGAGAGGCTTTTCATCGAAAGTACCCATATGAGTGGCATAAATGGAAAGCGGACTGGACAAGAAAATTTCAAAATCTCCAGGTAGATATTAATCTCCGTTATCGTTTGAACCGTGTCGGAAAAATCACCAATTCCGTCGATTCCTATCAGAACAATTAGGAGTGGATGTATATGTTATATGTAATACTTGTGGGATCATTTGTCGCAATGATTATTGAATTTCGAGCATTGAAGGAGAAGCACTACATACGTGAAATCGTATGTGGCATGGTATTCTTTGCTGTTGGAGTTACACTTAACGTTCTGAGAATAGCGCATATTGAACTGCCGAGTCCACTGGTAGGAATTCGGATTCTATTCCAACCATTAAGCGAGTTCATTGCAACAATATTATCATAGAAGGGGACTTTGGAGTGAATACCAAGCTGACTGTTCGCCAGGCCATTACATGGTTTGCTCTATATCAAATAGGAAGTGCATACTTAGTGCTGCCAGCGGCTATTACCTCTGTTGCTAAACAGGATGCTTGGCTTTCTATTCCCATTTCTTTGGCCGTTCATCTGATGTTGATACCGTTGTATACCTCTATCGCCAAGCACATGAAAGGGAGAACTTTTGTGGAGTATCTACGTTGTCTCTTCGGCCCTCTGGGCGGTACGATTGCCACAGTTTTCATTTTTTCCTTTCCCTTTCTTGAGTGTATCATGACACTTCGAAATCTAGGCGACTTTGTGACGACATCTATAATGCCCGAAACACCTTATGATGCCATATATTTCATTATGCTTATAGCCGTATATCTCGCTGTCCGGTCGGGTCCAGTCGTTATTGGCCGGTCTGCAGAAGTTTTGTTCTTTTTCTTTTTAGTCCTATATATATTGGTCAGAATCACTCTTCTTCCTGAGGTCGAGATAAATAATCTTTTTCCTATTTTGGAAAACGGTTTGAAACCTGTCGTTCTCGCATCGATCAATTTATTCGCTTTTCCTTATGCAGAAGCGATCCTCTATCTTTTTTTTGCACATCACTTCTCGGATCCGAAACAATGGAGAAAGTCAGTCATTGTGAGTGCTTTAATTAGCGGCACTATGTATTTTTTTATGATGTTGCAGATCATCACAGTCATCAGCGCTGGTGTAATAGCGGATTTGACGTTTCCTACATTTTTTATTGACCGAACCATAAATATAGGCGAGTTTCTTCAGCGATTCGAAATCATCCTGGCAATCGTCTGGTTCATTACTATTTTTTTCCGCCTTGCACTGCTTCTGTATATTTCCGCACAAGGGCTTGCGGATGCTTTTCGCCTACGTAATGCTAACGTTCTGTTGATTCCTCTGATATTGATCATATTAGCCATGGCCAATTTCATATGGCCTAACATGTCATTCATAATCGAGTTAAATCAAGTGTGGCCTTATTATGCCATGATTTTCGGCATTATGTTTCCTGCTGTGCTTTGGTTGACTAGCAAGATTAGAGGATATTCAGAATCGATTAAGGAGTACTAATTCTTGTCCTCTGCTGAAGACAAGAACTTGTTTCGCGCTGGTGGAAGACTACAACTGCTCACAAAGAACATAATAACCGACAGTATAGCTAAATCACATCAGCATCTATAGAATTTCATTTGTGGATCATATTTCTCCGATACTGATAGGGCGTAACTCCGTATTCCACTTTGAACAACTGGATAAAATATTGATTTTTTCGGTAACCAACCATCTGGGCTATATCGGCTACACGGAGTTCCGAATCTTGAAGCAATTGAGAAGCCTTCTCCAACCTCTTCCTGGAAATGTAGTTTGACACATTTTCTCCTGTCTCTTGTTTAAATAGTTTGGAAAAGTAGACGGGATGGAGGTGTGCAACTTTCCCCAGTTCGTCCAGGCTAAGGCCATGTGACAGATGGTCTTCGATATACGTTTGTACTTTGTCAACGATGGTTTGAATGGACATCTGTTTGTTGTTTCTGATCCGACTGACTCGACCCATGAGAGTTGAGGATAGTTCATCAGGATAGCGTAACTGGTTGAATATCCACTCCACGGTTTCAGAGGGATCGCGATCCTTATCCGTCAGATATACATATAGAATGGTCTCCATAAGAAAGATTACTTTTTGCTTTTGGAGACGGATTTGATCATATTTTTTAATGATATTTCCCGCTGACTCCCAATCACCGCATGATGGAGAATGGTTGAATATGCCAATGAAGTCTTCCAGGCATACTTCCTCATTATGGAAGAACCTGTAGAACATCTGTCGGGTCACATTTCGATCAGCCAACAAAAATGGAGAAGACACGACCGATTGCTCCAGTTTGATAGTCAGTTCCCCAGCAGCTTCTTGCGGAACAAGAGCGAACAGTTGCGTGCCCGCAGTCCAAACGAGACGATCCAGTTTGTCTCCGACTGTACGTTTTATAACATCCTCATGTTCCTGTGTAAAACCCTCGAGCTTGAAGCAGCACATACGACGACGCCCTAATAATTCAGTATAAGCATCATATTGCTTCCTTAATGTCTCGTTATGACCAAGAAGCGAAAGCAAATACCCCAATCCATTGAAGTTCTCCCATGCGACAGATTGAGTGGGCCGTATCTTTGCAATATTATTGATGGCTTTGGACATGGCTTTCTCCACATCATCTTTGTCGACAGGTTTGAGCAAGTAGTCGAGCGCACCTAAACGGATTCCTTGTTGTGCATATTCGAACTCGGAGTAGCCGGAAAGGATGATCACTTTGGTTGGCAAGTTATGTTGGTGGATATGTTGAAGCAGATCAATACCAGACACCTCAGGCATTCGGATGTCAGTGATCAGAATATCGATGTGGTTTTGAGTCAACATGTCTCGGGCTTCAATCGAATTGGTCATCGTCTCGATCTGATCAATGCCAAAGGTGTTCCAATCGAGCAAGTGCTTCATATACTCCACGACATAATGTCCGTCATCCACAATTAATAATCGCATTAGTTATCTCCTTTCACCTCGGGAATGCTTAGGAGCAGCAAGACGGACAAGCCGCCCCAATCATTAGTAGTAAAATGTAACCCGCTAAGTTCGCCGTACGTATTTTTCAGACGTTGATTTACATTCCAGAGCCCTACGCCTTTAATTCCTTCAGGCGGGGTATCACTCTCAAGCCGAGCCTCCAGGCTGCGGATATCATCGAGTGAAAGACCTTTTCCGTCATCGGAGACCTTGATCGCTATTCCAGCCTCCGTCTGTTTTACATCAATTTTCACCCGATGGGCACCTTGTTGTCCTTCAATTCCATGTTGAATCGCATTTTCAACCACTGGCTGGATGATCAGCGGCATGAGGGGAAGGCAGGACAGTTCTGGCGGCAGATCAATGCTGTACTCCATTTTTTTGCTAAGAGCCATAATAATCAGGAAATGTTCCGCAAACTGAAGCTCGCTTTCCAGCGTGACTTCATGCCGGTCCAACTTCGTTAAATAACGATAATATTCAGCTAGATGTTTGCTCATGCGCATGACAGAATCAGGTGAAAATTGAGCCACCGACATGATGAAAAACAAACTATTGTACAAAAAATGAGGATTGATCTGAGCCTGGAGTTGTTGAAGTTCCGCACTTCGTCTGAGTTCCGTTTCAGTCTTCAAGGATACGAACAGATCCTGGATCTCGGTAACCATATGATTAAAACTTTTGAACAGGCTGTAAAACTCTCTATCCGTATTTTCGGTAATACGTGTATTATGATTGCCTTGTTCGACCTGTGAAAACTTCCGCTCCAACAAACGAATATTACGGTAATAGTTCCGGTAAAACGTAAAGATCACAACCAGACCAAGCGTGAAAACGGCTAAAATGCTGGCAAAAAAAACTTTACGGTTGCGGTCAATCGGTTGCAGAAAATCATTCGTCTGTGTATATGTAATCAGGTAGGCGTCGATTGATTCAATATAACGGGAAAGAACATAGTAATCGTCCGACTTGGTGTGATAATCATATTTCAAAGTGATCTCCGGCTGTGGAGAAATCATATTAGTAACCGCTTTCAATAGATCGTTGTCGACTTCTTTCTCACTCCATAGCTGATGGGAATTAAACCAAAAAAAAGCGTTTGAGCTGTCGTTGTTCACAGCCTTTTTCAGGAGATTTTTCAAATAATCGGTATTCAGCTTTACACCAACGACGTACTGAGTCGGTTCATTTTGTCCGGATTTTTGGATGTAAGGGTAGAGGGCAAAGTAATACAAGCTATTGCCGACGATTTGCCATCCCCGCCCATGAACCTCCTTAAATGGAAGCCTTGCCTCCGGCGTATTGTTCGTGGACAGAAACGTTTCTTCAGACTTCCAGTAGATGCCGATCGATTCAATCGATCGACTGGAGAGGAGCGTTTGCCGCAAGCGCTCAACGATATCGTTTTTCTTCATTTGGGAATCGTAATTGCTCAGCTCGATAACATGCCTCTGATAAAATCGGACATCACTGTCAGCTGCATATTGAACTCCGTACATGTTAGCCTCGTATATAATCCCGTCCAGAATGCCTTTCACATAATCAAGCTGGTTTTTGGAAGCGCCAATCAGATTTTCTTCAAGTGTCTTGGAGCTCAATCGGTTCATCACGAAAAACAAACTTAACGTCAGCAACAGAAAAAAAACAAAGAAATAGATGAATCGTTTCATATACATTTTTCTGATCATATGTGGTTCCTTTCATATCGCCAAACGTAGAAGTTCAAACTCCAGATCGGATTAACCTAAATATAAGCCAAACCTTCGAAAAGCGGAAGGGCAGCAACGACGATAAATGAAAGCGGTTTAAAATGCTTCAGGATGGGGTGATGATCTTGAAATTTTGGCATTTTGGAGTGAAAGCGCTTTTGTTAAGCTTATCTTCAAGGATCGCTTTCGAAAAGCCATCATAGAGGAGGTATGCAACATTAACGAGATTGTGCCCGCCAGATCCGCAAAAAAAACAAAAACAAAGCTTTCCCAGCGGACTTCATTCAAAAAGGAAATCAAGAAAAGCTGGCCTTTGTACGTACTGTGTATTCCCGCATTTGTGTTTGTCTGCATCTTTTCTTATGGCCCGATGGTAGGTTTGCTCATGGCATTTCAGGACTACAAACCATGGCTGGGCATTACAGGTTCACGGTGGATCGGGTTAGATAATTTCGAACGAATTTTCCAGTACAAAGAAGCCACACAAGCGATCGTTAATACGTTAATTATCGCCGTTTCTAAAATTATCGTTGGTATTATCGTTCCAATCGTCATGGCTATCCTGCTAAGTGAGATCCGAAATATGGGCATTAAGAAAAGTGTACAGACACTGGTGTATCTGCCGCATTTCTTGTCCTGGGTTACTGTGGCAGGCTTGATGATTGACATTCTCGGATTAGACGGGGGAATTAATCACATCTTGACCCGAATTTTCGGAAACGATCCCATTTACTTCTTGGGTGATCCTGATCTGTTTCGATTCACGGTTGTAATCAGCGACGTGTGGAAGAGCTTTGGCTTCGGCATGATTGTTTATCTGGCTACCATTGCCGGGATCAATCCTTCTTATTACGAAGCAGCTGAGATCGATGGCGCTACACGCCGGCAGCAAATTCGATACGTCACTTTGCCTAGCATGTTGCCCATGATTATCGTCATTTCTACGCTGAGTCTGGGCAATATTCTGGACGCGGGCTTTGATCAAGTTTTCAATCTGTACAATCCGCTTGTCTACAGTACGGGAGATATCATTGACACCTATGTCTACCGTTCATCCTTGTTAAACGGGCAATACGGCTTCGGGACCGCTGTCGGACTGTTCAAATCGGGAATCAGCTTGATTTTGATCGTTGTCTCCTACAGGCTGGCCTATAAATATGCCAATTACAAAATATTCTAACAAGGAGGGAGAGGGATCATGTACCATAAGACGACAGGTTATAGAGTATTCTCCTATTTTAATTACGCGTTCATGATACTGGCTGGTCTGGCGTGTTTTCTACCACTGCTTCATTTGTTGGCGCAATCGCTCAGCAGCAAAGCGGCCATTAGCGGTAATATGGTTTCATTTTGGCCGGTGGGGTTCAACGTGGACGCCTATGTAAAAACGTTCAACAATTCTAATTTCAACGGTGCCATGCTGACATCCATCACTCGAACCGTATTGGGTACAACCATCAGCATGTTTATCCTTACCTGTGCAGGATATGCTTTGTCCAAGGAATTCCGGGGACGCAACGTGCTCATGTGGTTTTTTATCTTTACCATGCTCTTCTCGGGGGGCTTGATACCTTCTTACATATTGATCACAGCCCTTGGATTAAAGGATACCATATGGGCTCTTGTGCTACCGGGCGCTTTCGGTGCTTATAATTTGATTCTTCTCGTCAATTTTTTCAAAACGATTCCAAAAGCCCTGGAAGAAGCAGCTTTCATTGACGGAGCTTCCTTTTTCGTAATTCTCAGCAAAATATATTTACCATTATCTCTGCCTGGCATCGCGACCGTATCCTTGTTCATTATGGTAGGGCACTGGAACTCCTGGTTTGACGGGATTTTGTACATGTCGGATGCAAGTAAGTATCCGTTGGCTTCGTTCTTACAGACGGTCGTTGTGCAGAGCAATATGCAGAATATGGCGATGAGCCAGTCTGAGGTGGCAGCCATGTCCGAACAGAGCATTAAGGCAGCACAAATTTTTGTCAGCACGCTCCCGATTATTTTGGTTTATCCTTTTTTGCAGCGTTATTTCGTGAAGGGAATCGTACTGGGAGCCGTCAAAGAATAGTTAGGATGACGATAAATTGGATTACTATAAGTTCATCTAAACATTTACACGATAACAGCGTTCGGAAGGTTGTTCTGTCATCGGAGTGCCAGTGTAAATATGCAATTAGTTGAACTTATATAGAAAACAAATTGAGTATGAGTGAAGGGGGCATGTTTCCATGAAGAAAAGAACTGATTTATGGAAAATGGTAAGTATGGTTATGCTGTCGGCTATTCTTGTGGCTGGCTGTAGCAAAGGGGAGCCTGCTTCCGAAACCGCACCGGCATCGGTGCTTAAGGACGGTAAATATGATCCGCCATTTACGATCACCATCGCCAAACAACAGGATGAAAATGCTGGAAAGTATATCAATGGTGAGACGTTGAATGACAATGTGTTGACCCGTTGGGGCGAACAAAACCTGGGTATCAAAATCCAAACCACCCTGCTGGGAGGTGATGCTTCACAATATAATACCAAGCTGCGGCTGGCGTTGACGGGTTCCGAGAAGCTGCCAGACGTTCTGCCTGTCTATGACACCATGCTGGTCAATGATCTGATTGAGTCGGGGCAAGTCAAGGAGATTACAGAAGACATCTCAACCTACATGCCTGACCGGATAAAAGAAATATACAAACAATACCCGACCACTTTCAATCCAGTGGTTAGGGAGGGCAAGGTCTACGGGATGGCGATTGCGCCGAATCTGACGGAAGGCGAAGTTATGTTAATCCGCCAGGACTGGTTGGACAGATTAAATTTGGAAGCGCCAACAACGATTGATGAGTTTGAGCAAGTCATCGCGGCGTTCACTAATGAGGACCCAGATGGGAACGGCAAGAAAGACACATACGGCTTTACTTTTTCAGGTAAAGATTCCTACAATACGGGCTGGGTCAGCGATCCGGTCATGATATTCAGCGCATACACAGGCAAACATCTTCCAAGGCAATGGCATAACGATAACGGCAAACTCACCTATGGATCTGTGGCTGCTGGCAACAAAGAGGCACTTGCCAAGTTACGCGACTGGTATGCAAAAGGGTACTTGAACAAAGAATTGGCCACCCAAGGGGCCTGGGACGCATTGTCCGATTTTACGGAGGGGAAAGCTGGCATCATCATTGGTCGTCCTTGGCTTTACGACAGTGTGAAGGACGTAGAGAAAAATGTGAATGGTGCAAAAATAAGTGCTTATCCGACCATTCAAGGTGTGAACGGTGATAAGACCTATCAGTCCGCCCAATTGAACGATGGTGTGTTCATGTTTAACAAGGACTTTCAAAACATGGAAGCCTTCTTCCTATACTACGATAAAATGTACGACGCAGCGTTCAGCACGGGAGATTTCAAATACGGCTACGCTCAGGGATACGATTACGATATCGTCAACGACGAAGTCACTTTTGATCCAACGAAATTCAATAAGCCATTAGAAGCCGTGCAAGGCGTTGGGAAAATGGCATTTACCAAAAATACACCAAGTGTTGATGGTCCCGGCCAATCGTACTACGATCTGGCGAATGGAGTTAAAGCCGACACGGGCGTCCTCATTCAAAGCGCTTCAAAAGATCAAACGACACAGGATGGATATCGGATTTCGTATGAAAACAGAGATGTTTTACTGCCAAATGAGTTTAACGGTCCACCAACGCCAACGATGCAAAACGTGTGGGAACAGTTGACCACCATGGAACAAGAGACGTTCACCAAAATCATATATGGCAATGAGCCGCTTGAAGCATTCGATACCTTTGTGAAACAGTGGCACGAAAAAGGCGGAGACACCGTGATCGAAGAAGTTAACGAATGGTACAACCAAGCCAGCGAGACGGATGTAATGACACTGATGAATTTGAAATAAAGTCAGTTTACCCTGGATCAGCCTTCCGGCAACAGGAAGGTTGGTCTTCTAAAAAAGGAGATGATGAGACATGATCAAAGGTAAATCGTGGATGGCTATCGTCATTGCATTGATGTTGTTAACCGTTCATTTAACGTCCTCAGCTCAAACCGTTCATGCTGCTGGTGAGAAGACCAAGATCGCCGCAACACTGTTTGTCCTGAAGAATGAATCTGAAGTATCCAATGCCAAAATCCATTGGGCGCCTGTCCAGGGAGCGACTGTATACGAGTTGTATAGATCCGAGAACAATGCGCCTTATACGTTATTACAAACCCTAACTGGTACAACGACGGATGATTATGACCTCAACATAGGTAACACATACAAGTATCAAGTGAAGGCGTACGATGGAACTTCCTTGTTAACCTCTGCTATCTCGCCAGAATACACCCCTTACAGTCTTCCAGAAAACCTCACAACTTTTGATAACACAGCACAATCCACTCTCATGCTCCCGAATGAACTTAAAGTGGGGGATACCTATTACAGATTTAATTTTGTACAAAAACCAACTGGTGGTTTTGGCGAAATGATTCAACAGACATCAACAGATGATATCACCTATGGTGACGACAAAGTGGTTCTTTCCTACACAGATCATCCCGATCTGGCGAATTCCAAATTTGAAGGGATTAACATCCTGTACCATGCGCCTACGAACAAATTTGTTTTTTGGGCTCACTATGAAAACAGTACAGACTACACGCTTGCGAGAGTATCGGTGGCTTCGGCCACGCCTGGAGAAGACTTTACATTTCACAAAAGCTTTCGGCCGGAAGGGAACCAATCCCGGGATATCTCCATTTTCAAAGATGATGATGATTCGGCGTATCTGATCTCTACGGCCAATAATAATTCGGACACCATCTTATATAAGTTAACCTCCGATTGGTTGGATGTAGATCATCAAGTTTCAGTTATTTATCAAAATCAACATAGGGAACTGCCCAAAATGATCAAAAAGGATGGCATTTATTATTTGTTCTCTTCCCAAGCGGCTGGCTGGTATCCGAGTATACCTTTGTATTCTTCAGCAAATAGCATAGACGGAGATTGGTCCGAATTACGGACGATTGGCAACACGTCAACCTTCTCGGCGCAGTCGGGTTCCGTCATGAGGGTGAAGCCATATACGGGTAATAACGTGGTTATGGTTGCATATCGCTGGATGTTCGGTTGGGCAGGTACGCAAAATGGAACAACGGAGGAAAGACTGCTTCCCGTGTGGTTCTCCGATGGTTACGCATTTTATGATTATTTTGATCAAGTGCTGTACAACACAAGCGATGATGTTGTCGTTCCCGTTCAGAACGGAAAACTTCTGTCGCAAGGCAAACCTGCAACAGCCCAAACGGCTACTGGAACAAACCCGGCAAGTTATGCTAATGATGGTAGCTATCAAACTGAATGGGTCGGCACAGGCAGTTCTTGGCCACATTGGTGGAAGGTCGATCTCGGCTCTGTTCAACAGTTGAATAATGTGCAAATCTCCTGGTGGATGCAAAAAGGCTCCGAAGGTTATTACAAATATAAAATTGAGACCAGTACGGATAATGTAAACTGGACCGTGGCATTGGATCGAACCAACAATAGATCTTACGGTTTTACCTCAGACAATCTATCGAGCACTGCTGCCAGATATGTACGAATTAATATGCAAAATGCGGCACTTCATAACAATCCAAACAATTGGTACACGCCAAGACTTTGGGAAGTGAAGGTATTTGGATCGGACACCAATTAACGATGTTCTTAAAAGAAGAGAGGTAACGGTGTGAATAATCAACTAACTAATGGTGGCATCTGGAATGATTCAAGTGGTAATCTGATCCATGCCCATGGTGGACATATGTTATTCCATGACGACTATTATTACTGGTATGGCGAAGATCGGAGAGACGATATATATGTGAGTTGTTACCGTTCCAAAGATCTATTCAACTGGGAGTTTCGGAACCATATCTTGACCACCTCTACGCCAGCTGCACCCATTCGAGTTCGGACAAATCTGGCATTAGTGAACGATAAAGGTGGAAAGGTGAATCTCGAACGGCCTAAAGTGCTGTTCAACGCGGTGACCAAGAAGTTCGTACTCTGGGTTCACTATGAGAATGGTGAGAATTATAACGATGCTGCATGCGCCATCGCTACCTCGGATTATCCAGACAGCCATTTTGTTTATCATGGTAGCTTCAATCCGTACGGGTATATGTCGCGTGACTGCACACTCTTTCAGGATGATGACGGGACGGCATATTTTATTTCGGCTGCCAGAGACAATGCGGACCTGCACATCTATCGTCTGCAGGAAGATTACCTTAATGTGGAAAGTCTTGTCGGAAAGCCGTGGCAGGGGGAATATAGGGAGGCGCCAACTGTCTTCAAACGGAAAGGGAAGTATTATATGGTGACCTCATTTTGCACGGGTTGGGCTCCCAATCAAGGGAAATACGCGATGGCTAATACGATGGATGGTCCATGGGGAATACTCAGTGATTTTGGCGATGAAACGACGTTTCGAACGCAACCAGCATTTGTGCTGAAGCGATCAGAAGAGGACTACCTATACTTTTCAGATCGCTGGAACGGATCCGATTATTTTCAGTCCAGCTATGTGGTCCTGCCCATTGAATTCAATGGGGACATTCCGATTCTAGATGAGTATTCCACGTTATCTTTGCGAGAGGATGCACATCTGATTCATTTTGAACGATAATTTGAAAGATAAACCGACTGATGAGAAAAGACTTTGATCCTACAGAGAATGCAGGTTCAAAGTCTTTTTGGATGAATTTTATAATTTCAAATCTAACGAATAGCGATCGCGAAGTACTGATAAATGGTGGAGCTCATGCCCAGCAATAACAAATGCAATCGATCGAGCTGAAGCAGGATTATCACTGACGATCCCTCTACAGAGCCATGCTTCCGGGGTGAGGCGACGGAGCATAAGAATGGTTGAGCGACGTGTGACAGCATATTCTTCATTCAAATCAGCTACGGTATACGCATTGAAGGGATGGCTCTGCATAAGCACGTCCTGATCGTAGCCGGGATGATTCGCTTGGTCACCTCTGGCGATGCGAAGCAATCGGCTGCTCATGATGCGTTCGTTATCCAAAAGGTGACCGATGACCTCCTTCACGCTCCATTTGCCTTCGGCGTAACGATAATTTGCTTGCTCCTCTGTCAATGAAGAGAGCAAAGCTGGTACGATATTGGATTGCAGCTTTAAGCGTTCGATGATGTTCCCTTCAGGAACAAGCTGGATGTACCCTGCATAATAAGCTGCATATTCCTCTGTAGTTGGTCTTTCAACCATGGTAATGCCTCCTTTGGGATTCGTAGATCTGGAATATATTGTAGCATATATCCTACAGCATGAAATTAGCCCCTCCACATTATGAGCGGAAGGGCCGTTTCATGTAATTTAGGCAGATTTTCAAGGTTACGTGTTATTCTACTTCTAATCCGTACGTCGTATCCTCTTATTTTGAACAAACTTCTCCAAAACCGCAAAATCCTCCGTCACTTTTTGGAACGGCAATGTTTCCAGCACCTGTTCCCGATAACTCTTTTTTGCTGCTGTGCTGAGACGGGAGTCAAGTATGCTGAGTATGCCAAGGTCCGTTTCACTACGAATCAAGCGTCCCGTTCCTTGCCGTAACCGAAGGAGCATGTCCGGTACAAACACCTCCATGAACGGATTCTCCGTTACAGATGCCTTATATTCATAAACAGGATCCGATGGAACAGGGAAGGGCAGACGGAAAATAATGACCTGTGACAGGTCAGACCCCTCGATATTCACGCCTTCCCAGAATACACCGGTACCCAGGAGTACACCTTTGCTTTTCCTGAATTCGGCGATGACACTGTCCTGGGAAGATCCTTCTTTTTGAATATGGACTGCCCATGTGTATTCATTAGCCTTTGAGATCAACTTTTTGTGAATGTACTTCATGTCCTCTTTTGCTGAAAAAAGGACGATTGTTCTTCCCTGAGTTAGATTACAGAGTTGAACCATTTCGTTGTACGCTGCTTCAAGATAGTTTTCGCGCTGATCGTGGTGGTAATAGGGTACTTTGTTAGAAATATACATCATGGCATGGTTGGTGTAGTCAAAAGGGGAGGGTTGGCGCTCTAAGAAATCTCCCTTATAACCAAGGGAGTGCGTCATATAAGAATATTGTTCCTCCAGCGTATCCCCGCCTTGGCACAGCGTTGCTGATGTTAGGATTACAGGTACCTTGCCATTAAATAAAGCGTATTTCAGAAATTGGCTTATATCTTTGGGACAGATACTGATCGTGGCTACTCCCAGGGGACTGCTTGCCCATAAAAGATAGTTGTTCTCAATCTCAGATAAGACATGAATGAGGGTAATAAGCCCGTTGGTGGCTTCAAAAGCGTCATCTATTTCCCGCTCGTGACGGGAAGTCAAAATGGAAAGGCGCAGACTGAGATCTTTTAAATCATTCGCGACTTTGTTCAACGGTACTCCTTTGATCTTCGACACTTTGATTCGGTCGTTATCCTGCTTGGCATGGTCGAGCAAATCCGCGTTTACCTGTTTGAAGATGCGCTCAGCGCAGTTTTTGATGAACTTGGATTGTGAGAAGAGACTTTTATCTCCGGACTGCTTCGTTAGAAGCTGCACCGTGGTATCCAGAATGCGGCAGATTCCGCGATAAGTGAACTCAAGTGTTCTGGCATCTCGAACTTTTGCTTCCAGATTATGCGCTTCATCAATGACGATCAGAGCAGGCTGTTCCGAGATGATGCTTTTGGTTCCTTCTTTTTTCTTCATCAAATCCCGTATCAGCAAGTCCTGGTTAACGATAATAAAATCAATCTCGTGAGCTTTTGCATTTAATTTCGCTCTCATATCGTAAAACAAACATGCATTTTTGTGATGACAACGTTCAAATTTGCAATCATTCACGGAAACGTGGGACCATTCGGCATCACTAATTCCAGCTTTAATATCGGCTCTTTCATCAATTTCATAATCTAATATGCGCTGTGCAAGGGTAGATACGGAGGCGTTTGCATCATTAAGATTGATCCATTCCGCTGCTCTACTTCTGCAGGCATACTGACCCATGCCTTTCCCCACCACGGAGCGAACCGTTGAGAATCCCAACCGGCTACCAATAATCCTTAAATCTTTATGTATCTGTTCCGAGAGCTGAATGGAGGATGTAGCTATAATGACTGGTTTCTGAGACATTTGATTCGTGAGAAGACTTGGGATCAGGTACGCAAAAGACTTACCGATTCCAACCCCAGCTTCAATCATGGCATTATGCCCATGGATATAAGCATCGGCGATATCAAGAGACATTTCTTGCTGTCCAATCCGCTCTCTAAGGCCAATTCGGGGGAACCGGTCATATATTCGGAAGATGGCGTTAACCAAAGAACGTTCGATTTCCTTGTCCGGTTCCTGTTTATTCATTTTGTAGAGTTCATTTAACCAATTCATAACGATCGCCCCTCTTCCGAATGATGATCTTCTTGTACTCACTTTGGAGACGATTTACCTCACAATGCAGTTGTAACGGCATTTTTTAATCTGGATACGCCTTCCTGTAATTGTTCATCTGACAAATGTGCAAAAGACAAATAGATACCATACTTCGTACCAACAGACGTTGAACTGCTGACTTCTGAGTATACCACACCTTGTGACCTAGCCGATTCCCGAAAGGCCTCATAAGTGGACACATTACCTCGCCACCAGCCAAACACGTGTAGACCCGCTTCGTTCTCCACCCAATCAAACCATGTAGAGAGTTGCTTGTTCAAAAGTTTGAGTAACAGATGGAATTTGCGACTGTATAATCGATTCATTCTGCGCAGATGACGCTCATATTGACCACTTGTCATGAATGCAGCTAATGCCCGTTGTTCAATCAGGTTGACGGGTCTTGGCTCGTATAAAGCCTGTGCCTTTCTAAAGGTGTCAGCCAAGGTAGGGGGAAGAACCACATAACCAAGTCGTACTTCTAAAGGCAAGGTTTTTGTAAAGCTGCCCAGATAGATTACGCGTCCTGCTTTATCAAGTGTTTTCAGTGGTTCAACATGCATGCCGCGATATCGGAATTCACTATCATAATCATCCTCAACAATCATGGCATCATTTCGCTGTGCCCAGTCCAGCAAGGTTTGTCTGCGTTCCAGACTGAGCATTTCACCAGTAGGAAATTGTCGTGACGGCGTGACAAACAACATTCGTGCTTCCCAGTCTTGGGGCACAACGCCCTGACCATCGAGATTGGCTTCAATCAACTTTGCACCCGCAGCCAATATGGCTTTAGAAATCCCGACATAACAAGGACTTTCTGTCACTACATAATCCCCAGGATCAGCAAGTAATTGAGTGAGTAGAGCTATAGCTTGCATGGAGCCTGCAGTTACTGCAATATGATCCGGATCGACTTGAATGCCCCGCATCCTCCGAAGATAGGCAGCAATGGCTTCTCTCAATTTTGGATCCCCGGTTGAACTAACCATAGCAGAGGTTGTTTTCAGGTGATGCTCACGCTGCCTTATCTCTGCATACAATCGATTATTCCATTCATCGTAAGGAAACTTGGAGAAGTCAGGTTGATATTTGCTAAAGTCGATCACTTCGTCGCTATTCATTCTGGAATCTTGTGTATGGGCATTGGCAGGTGCATTTCTTTGAGTCGTCTGATGTTCAAACTGCTGAATACGATTTCCCCAGGCGGATAAGTGATGCGTGCAAGCTTTCACGGTGGACGCATTATTGTTCAAATCCAACTGGTAAGCAACAAAGGTTCCTCTTCCATGCTCTGAATGAATGTAACCTTGAGCAGTCAACGTATCATAGACCTGATTCACAGTTCCTCTGGAAATGTGATACGTCGTAGCTAACTCTCGAGTAGAGGGTAACTTCTCGCCATGTATAAGATTACCTTCATGAATTGCATCACGGATGGCATGATAGAGAGCCTTCATCTTCGTATATTTTCGGTTCAAATATGAACTGTAAGCTACATGAAATTGCATAGGACCTCCAGAGTTATCATTGAAGTGGTACAATAAAAACCGAAAATATTGGATCTTTTTATATGACCATTCTCATTCTATACTAAATCATAGATTAGAGCGATGCCTTTATTGAAAATCACCCAAAAGTTACTTAGGAGGACTACAATCATGCAAACAGGTACAGATCGTGTAAAAAGAGGAATGGCTGAGATGCAAAAAGGTGGCGTCATCATGGACGTTATGAATGCAGAGCAAGCTAAAATTGCTGAGGCGGCAGGGGCAACAGCTGTTATGGCTCTTGAACGGGTACCTTCCGATATTCGCGCAGCCGGCGGTGTAGCTCGTATGGCAGATCCAACCATCGTTGAAGAGGTTATGAAGGTTGTATCTATTCCAGTTATGGCCAAAGCACGTATCGGTCATTACATAGAAGCCAAAGTGCTTGAATCCCTGGGTGTGGACTATCTCGATGAAAGTGAAGTTCTTACACCTGCAGACGAAGTGTTCCATATTGATAAACATGAGTTTACTGTACCATTTGTATGTGGAGCCAAAGATTTGGGAGAAGCTCTTCGCCGTATTGGTGAGGGTGCATCGATGATTCGTACAAAAGGTGAGCCTGGAACGGGTAACATTGTTGAGGCAGTTCGTCATATGCGTCTAATTAACAGCCAGCTCCGCAAAGTGCAAAACATGTCCAAGGACGAGCTGTACGCTGAAGCCAAAAATCTGGGTGTAGCTTATGAGTTGCTGCGCGAAGTTCATGAAAATGGAAAACTTCCTGTCGTTAACTTTGCAGCAGGCGGTGTAGCTACTCCGGCGGACGCAGCATTAATGATGCACCTGGGAGCAGATGGTGTGTTTGTAGGATCAGGTATTTTCAAATCCGATAGCCCTGAGAAATTCGCTCGTGCAATCGTTGAAGCTACTACACATTACACAGATTACAAACTGATTGCCGAAGTATCCAAAAACTTGGGTGCCCCGATGAAAGGGATCGAAATTTCTAAATTGGCTCCAGAAGAGCGCATGTCCAACCGCGGTTGGTAAGATAACAGGGCATCTAGTTGAATAGGTAGTTTGAACATTTATATAGAAGAGCCGATCAATTGAACCTTAATTGATCGGCTTTTTTGTTATTACTGTTTAGCTTGTTGATATCTTCAAAATGCTGTGCCTATAATAATCGGTATGAAGGAAGGTGCAGACAATTCGCTATCTATATGAGTTTATTCAACATCAGGACGATCTGCCTATGAAACTCTTCGTGAACTCGGTAAAACATATTGATTTCCATTGGCACAAGGAAGTGGAAGTTGTATATGTTCTCCACGGTTCAATCATCATGTATCTGGACCAGCAGCAATATACACTGCATGAAGATGATGTGATCGTGGTTAACAGTATGTCCGTCCACAAGATCGAACGAACCAATCAGGACAATGTATTATTAACATTGCAGTTTGGTCCCGAGTTGATGAACAATAATGTGTTTATCTCCTGTAACTCTGCTATGAACGTGGAACAAAACGCTCCTCGCCTGCAAAGTATTAAACAATATCTTGCGCAAATGGTATGGGAGATCAACAAAAAAACGCCGGGTTATCAAAATTTTACAATGGGCAGATTACAGATGTTATGCGGATGCCTGCAGAGGTATTTTTCCAGTGGAACGAATTCCGCATTGGAAGACGGTAGCAGGGATTATGACTATAAAAGACTGAACAGGGTCCTCACATATATTGATTTACACTACAATGAGAAGATTACACTGCAGGATATGGCGCATTCCGAACATTTAAGTTTGCATTATTTCTCCCACTTCTTCACCGACAAAATCGGGATACCTTTCCAAAAGTATTTGACGCTCATTCGCTTGGAAAAGGCTCAGGCTCAGCTGGCAGCAAACGACAAAAATATTTCGGAGATTGCGCTGGATTGCGGATTTGCCAATGTGAAGCTGTTTAACAAATACTTCAAGGAAAAGTACGGCTGTACGCCAGGTTCCTATCGGGAAGCTTCTCGTACAACGGAACTCCATCAGTTGAATGTGAACCGCAAACCCAAAACATATGAGGAGTCTTCAAGCGGAGATTATTACGAGATGGAAACGCTGAATGCGATTGGCTCGCTGTATCGATATCTGGATGCTAAGGTAGACGCCGATCAGGACATGCTTCCTGTACCGTCTGTACATCTGTCAGACCAAACTTATATTGAAATTCGTGCGGATCAGACGTCGTCTGTCTATGAAAAGCACTGGAATATGACCATGACGGCAGGGAGAGCCATTGAAGGTTTGCGTGAAGATTGGCGGAAGCAGCTCTCCGCGCTGAAGGGAAAAGTACCTTTTAAATATATTCGATTTCACGGCATCTTTAATGACGAGATGATGGTGTACAGCGAGAACGAGCAGGGCACGCCCCTCTATAATTGGTCTTATGTGGACAAGTTGTATGATTTTCTGCTGGATCAGGGCGTTCGGCCATTTGTGGAATTAAGCTTTATGCCGAGCCAGCTGGCGAGATCCAAAGAAACGCTGTTTTGGTGGAGCGGGAATATTAGTCCGCCATCCGACCCTGCCAAGTGGCAAGCGCTTGTTGGCGAATTCGTTCGCCATTGTTTAAATCGTTATGGGGCGGAAGAAGTGAGACGGTGGTATTTCGAAGTATGGAACGAGCCTGACCTGGCTGGTGTTTGTTGGGCAGGAAGCAAGGAAGAATACTTTGCGTTTTACGAATCGACCGTTCATGCCATCAAATCGATTTTGCCGGAACTGAAGGTGGGGGGTCCAGCTATGGGTTACGGATCTCTCTGGAATGATACCTGGGCTGAGGAATTTTTGTCTTATTGCCGCAAGCGGGAAGTGGCTATCGACTTTTTCTCGTTTCACATCTATTCGGAGTATCCCAAGCTAAAAGTTGAAGACGATCGTTTAACCCAGATCATGCCGCCTGCTTTTTATAAAGAGAGTATTGAACTTATGCGGCAAAAAATGAATGCGTCATCGTACGGTCATGTTGAACTTCATGTCACTGAGTGGAACTTTTCGCTGTATGACCGGAATTTGCTGCACGATACCATGTTCATGGCTCCGTTTGTCATTTACCACACCATGAACACACTTGGTGACGTGAAAGCGATGGCTTTCTGGTCCTTTACCGATGTATTCGAAGAAAGTATCGTTCCCGCTTCTCCTTTCTACGGAGGTTTTGGCCTGATTAACCGCGATGGGCTGAAGAAACCCAGCTATTATGCATTTGAGCTTATGCAAAAGCTTGGGGATGAGCTGATGGTCAAGGGAGACGGTTATGTTGGAACCCGAAAAAGGGATGGAAGCATGCAATTTTTGTTCTATCACTATGTTCACGTAGACCGGCTGTTTGCAAGTGGAGATTGGTCGGAATTATCCAGCTCAACCCGCTATGACGTCTTTGAGGAAAAAGGCAGCAAAGCTTATGAACTTACCTTGAGCAATCTCGAGGGACCTTATAAATGCACCAGTTATCAACTGGATCGGGAGCATGGATCGGTATTTGATGAGTGGACCCGCATGGGATCGCCCTATTCATTGACGGAAGAAGAAATCGCCTATCTAAACGGCAGGAGTGGACCCGTGATGGGGACAGAGATGGTAAGAGATGAAAGTTGGCGCAGAGAGATTTTTCTTCCACCGCATGGGGTAATGCTGCTCATTTTGGATAGACAATATTAAAAAAAGTGCTCTTAAGACATCCTTTCAGTTTGAAGGGATGTTTTTTGTTGTTTATTTCTTGTTCAGGCTGGCAAGCTAGAACTATAGCGATGGATTGGGCAAAAAACGAACCATGATGCGGCAAGTTCCAACAAGAAAGCGTTAACACAAATCGATATACTATGGTTGTGGCAGCTTAGAGGAAGACAGGGGGAGTTTTGGATGAAGCGTTTCATGAAATGGATGACAGATTCGTTTGCGCCGAGATTGGAGGCGTTTACGAACAATATTTGGGTTTCTTCGATTCAAGAAGCCATCATGGTCGCCATTCCGATGATTTTCATCGGTTCGATTATTACATTGATTTCGATTTTGCAGGATTTCATTCCGGGAATGCCGGACCTGACACCTATCACGACATTCAGTTTCGGTTTGCTGGGGTTGTTTATTGCTTTTTTGACGCCTTATGTCGTGATGGAAAAAAGAGAACGACATAAAATCAAGTTGCTGGCGGGAATGACGGGGATATCTCTGTTCGTTATGCTACTTAACCCGACAGTAAACGAAGACGGTACCATTCAGTTCATCCTTGAACGATTTGGACCCTCGGGGATGATTACAGCACTCTTGGTAGGTGTATTCGTCGCTCTTGTAATGATCATGTGCAACAAATTTTCGTTCTTCAAAAAGGGATCTTCACTTCCCGAATTCATTATGGACTGGTTCGATTTTCTCGTCCCGATCGCCCTGGTATTAACAACAGGATGGTTGCTTGTATATCAGCTTCATTTTGATATTTTTGGACTGATCGTGAACGTATTTGAGCCGATCAATGCCGTAGGGCAAAGTTTAACCGGATTTTTATTGTTTAACTTTATCGGCGTAGTACTGTATTCCTTTGGCGTTAGCCCGTGGGTTATGACACCGATCTGGTACGCGATCTGGATACCTGCAATCGAAGAAAATGCAGCTCTTGTGGCAGCGGGACAAGATCCCGTCAATATCAACACGTTTGAAACCTTTTTCTCCGGATGGCTGGGTATTGGAGGAATGGGAGCGACCTTGCCGTTAGTTGTTTGGTTCCTGATGGCACGTTCGAAAAAACTGAAATCTGTCGGCAAGGCGACTATTATCCCATCCTTGTTCAACATCAATGAACCCGTCGTATACGGAGCACCTATTGCCTTTAATCCATTACTCATGGTGCCGATGTGGATTAACTCACTTATCACGCCGGTGATTGTGTACTTGGCTCTCGACTGGGGTTGGGTGCGGATTCCGAGCCAGATCTTCCAGCTATGGTACACGCCGATCGGCCTCTCAACCTATATTATGTCCGGACTCAATGGGCTTATCTTGCTGGCGGTCGTCCTGGTCATTGTATTTATGGTCTGGTTTCCGTTTTTCAAACTGTATGATGCACAGGAACTGAAGAAAGAACAAGAACAAAATTGATATCAGAAGGGTGAGTACTATGGATAAATCAATCAATGAATTGTTGTCGGCATTGACGCTGGCCGAGAAAGCTTCGCTCTGCGCAGGATTGAATATGTGGATGACAAAAGGAATTGAGCGGTTAAACATTCCGCCGGTTCATATGTACGATGGGACAAACGGTATCCGTAAAACGAACAGCGATGAAGAAATGGGGATTACAACGGAAAATGTACCCGCAACCTGTTACCCTACGGGTTCAGCCATCGGCTCTTCGTGGAATACGGAATTGTTGCATGAAGTCGGTGTGGCACTGGGACGTGAATCGAAAACGATGGACGTCGAGCTGCTGCTTGGACCTGGTGTAAATATGAAAAGTACGCCACTTGGCGGAAGAAACTTCGAATACTATTCGGAAGACCCATACTTGACTGGGGAACTTGGTGCGGCGTTTATAAACGGGATCCAAAGCGAAGGAGTGGGCGCTTCTGTCAAACACTTTGCAGGCAACAACCAGGAATTCGAGAAGATGGTAACCAGTTCGGAAATCGATGAGCGAACGCTCCGCGAGATTTACCTGAGCGCCTTTGAACGGATTATTAAGAAATCCGATCCTTGGACGGTTATGTGTTCTTATAATTTATTGAATGGAACGTATACAAGTGAGAACGAACATTTGCTGAATGACATTTTGAGAGAAGAGTGGGGTTATGAAGGTGTTGTTCTATCCGACTGGACAGCTGTTAATGATCGCATACGCGGTCTGAAGGCTGGGCTTGATCTGGAGATGCCGGGTCCCGCCAATTACAATGCCAAAGCGATCATTGAAGCGGTTCAGAACGGAAGCCTGTCCGAAGAACAGTTGGATCGAAGCGTGGGCCGGATTCTGAAACTGGTTGAGCGGGTAACGGGCAAGAAAGATATGGATTCTTCTCCAGATTCGGACTATCATGCACTCGCACGTAAAGCGGCGGCCGAAAGTATTGTGCTTCTGAAAAATGAGAACGCGATTCTCCCGCTAGGGCAGGAGTCCATTTCGTCGATTGCCGTGATCGGACGCTTTGCCAAAAAACCGAGAATTCAGGGAGCGGGCAGTGCAAAGGTAACGCCTACAAATGTCGATATTCCATGGGACGAGATAAAAAATCTGGCTGGCGATGCCACGACCATAAATTATGCAGAAGGGTACCCGGAGGATGACTCCATCAATGATGAGATAATTAAGGAAAGCGTCTCATTAGCGATGAATTCTGATGTTGCTGTATTGTTTGTTGGCCAACCGGAATATGCGGAATCCGAGATGCATGATTTGCAAGGCATTGATCTTCCCGAGCATCAAGTGAAATTGATTCTCGCGGTAGCCGCAGTTCAACCCAAGTGTATTGTCGTAACGAGCAGCGGTTCTGCACTGGCGATGCGCCCATGGGTACAGCATGTACCTGGTGTGATTCATTCTTGGTTGTCGGGTCAAGGCATGGGTAAAGTGATTGCAGATGTATTATTCGGACAGACGAATCCTTCGGGCAAACTGTCTGAGACATTCCCTGTCAAACTGTCGGACAACCCTTCACATATGCGAATTCGCGGAGAGAACGGCAAGCTGTATTATCGCGAAGGCCTGTTCGTGGGTTATCGATATTATGACCGGAAAGAACTGGCACCTCAATTCCCGTTTGGACACGGATTGTCTTACACATCGTTTTCCTATACGGATCTGGAAGTGTCTCAGACCCATACCGGTGTTACTGTGTCTTTCCAATTGAAAAATACCGGAAAGCGCAAGGGAAAGAAGTTGTTCAATTGTATGTTCACGATGAAGAGTGCACATGGACCCGTCCAGAGAAAGAATTGAAAGCTTTTGCCAAAGTTGAATTGGAGCCGGGTGAAAAACGCAAGATTACCTTTGAACTGGAAGAGAGAGATTTCTCATATTACAACACCAAGTATAACCGTTGGGTGGCTGAGACCGGGTTTTTCCAAATTTCACTTGGCAGCTCGTCCAAAGATCTCCGAATTACGGAACGTCTGCATTGTGACTTTGGTAAGGAAGAAATCACGTTCCACAAATTCAGTCTGCTCAGTGAGTGGATGAGTGATCCTGTAGCGAAAAAGGAATTGGAGCATCGCCTGAATGAAATGAACAAGCATGTTACGGACAAGGTATACCTTAACGAGGAGTTTGTGGGATTCTGGGCAGATTTCCCGATGATCAAAGTATTCCAAATGTTCGGTCAACAATGGATGAATGAGCGTTCACCTGATGAAATTATTAATGAACTTATCGCCAAGGTTAATCAGGCACGTAATGAATAGTTAAGTAAAAGAGAAACCAAGTTCAATCCTAAACAAGGGACATGAACTTGGTTTTTCTAACGTTACGGAACATATCGTTATGGAACGTAACCTTCGAACCAGGATGCGGCAACAACTGTCATATTCACCGTGACGGATTTCAGCTCATGTTAGTCACCAGAGGAGAATGGCATTGAACCTGTCACAGATTAAGTTTACGATAATGCGACGAAATGAGGCACCCATACGGGGGGGCTTTTTATTTATCAGTTAAATGATATTGATTATTGTTCTCATTTACACGCTTCGACATTTACTGTATACTGACAATAGTTATTTTACATATTGGTTTAAAGACAAGAGAGAATTCAAAAGGGAGAGATTATTTACATGTTGGTATCCGTTAAAAAAGGGATGTTTCTTTGTTTGATTACTGCAATGATTCTGGTGCTCGCAGCTTGTTCAAGCAACAATGGTGGCAGCAAAGATGCAAATGGAAGCTCACAGCAAGCTGCGGAGAGCAGCGCCACGAATGCAGCAACAAATGGGGAACAAACCGACGCAGACGCTTCAGCACCTGCTGAAACAACTTACCCGGTAACCGTTTCAAATTATACAATAGAGAACGGCACATGGGTGAAGAAGGATCAAACGTTTGACAAGGCCCCTGAACGAGTAGTTGCCAATACACAAGGTGCAGCCGAGCTGATGATTCGCCTTGGTTTGACAGACAAACTTGTAGGTGTAGCTGCGTTGTTTGGTAGTGTACCTGAAGATATTGCTGACGAGTTTAAACAAATTCCTGTGCTAGCTGAAGGCTATGTCGGTAAGGAAGTGACAATAGGGGCTACGCCTGACTTGGTTGTAGGGCGTGGTGGATTGTTTGAGGATGCCGATTGGGGTGTTGGTACAGTAAGCAGCTTGAATGATATGGGGATTAAAACTTACGTGCAAAGCACCAGTGTTCCTGACGCATCGTTAGATAGTCTGTATCAGGACATTACTGAATTAGGTGAGATATTCAACGTACAAGCGAACGCAGCGGCATATATTGAGAAGCTTAAAGCACGCGAGACTGCGTTGTCGGCTCGAGCTAGCACTGAAACGATCAACTATGCATCATTTTCGGATAATGGTGATGGAACCATTGGAATCTACAACGGAAACGGTGATACGTTTATTGAAAGTGCAATGTCATTAATAAATATGCATAATATGCTGATTAATGAAACCGGCACACTCAGCCTGGAGAAGTTAATCGAAATTAATCCGGATGCGATGATTATTTCGAGATATGCAGGGGGTATTGATCCTGAGCAGACGATTGAAAAGCTGCTTGCCAACAAACAGGTACAAAACATTAACGCAGTTAAAAACAAAAAAATCTACATTATTGATTTCAACAACTTCTGGGGTTACGGGGATTCCATCTTCACAGGAGTTGAAGGACTCGCTGATGATCTCGGGTTGTAATGAAGCCAAGAACAAAAACATAGTACCATTAAAAGTCGCTATTTTAGCGGCTTTTTTTGTTATCGGGGACCCAATTCTTGTTTCAAGCTGATCAAACTTTTATTGGAATCTAACGTTATTATTGTAAGATTAAAAATTACATGAAGTGGGTGAGTCGCTGTGAGAATGAAGAAATTTAAAAAAGTAGTTGTCGTTGCATTAGTGATGTCGGTGTTATTACCATTGGGGCCTCAAAAATCTGAAGCAGCATCCAAATATGTTGATTTGGAAATTCAGTGGGCAGACGGTCGTATTAACCATGTTCAGACGTTAATCAAGGATGGAGTCACTTACGGAAGTTTTTTCTCACTGGGTATTAAGGCAGGCCTAGAGTGGGGGATGGAAGATGATAATACGGCCGTACTGAAGAACAGTCAGAAGCAAATTGTTGTGCACTTGGGAAGCAGCATTGCCGAAGTGGATGGTCAAAAAGTAGATATGGGCAGAGAACCGGTGTGGTATATTAGTCACCTTTATGTACCCATAGGATTTCTTGCATCTGCTTTGGACGGGGAAGTGACTCATCAAGATATGAAAACGAAAAAGGTAACCGTGACTGGATTGAGCAATTATACCGATACTTTTTATGGTAGCAACATGGGTTACACCTATGTCATTCGCACTGCAAAAGGAGATCTTGAGATTACGAATGCTTCTACTGGACAAAAGAGTTCGATTCCCTTAGGGATCAAGGACATGAATGTGAACACTCATGATCTTAAGATAAATTTTAAGAGGAGTCCCCAAAATCTACTTATTGTCATCATTGAACACACTAATCGAAAAACGGAAGATTACGACCTTTACACGTTGGTATTCAAAAATAAAGGTCTGATTCGCAAATCCATTGCTCACGGGGTAACGGGCCAGCAGGAAATTTTGAATTCAGATAGTACCATTCAACTCATCGATGACAACAGTATACGTATTATTGAAGATGGAAGTGGTAAAGTGCTTGAAGTCCTTTCTCGTTGAATAGACATCTGATCCGAGTGATCAGCTGCTCTTGCATATTTCTTCCCGAATCTTTTCAAAATCAAAATCTTTTTGTAAATCTAAATACAGTGGTTTTAAATTTTTATAACGATATTAATCTTTCAAGACTAGTTGACTTGTGAATGGATTATCAGTATAGTGTGAATCAGTTCACACTATACATTAAGGAGTAGCCTATGCCAAAAAATTCGTTCTTTCGTTTAGATGAAACAAGGCGCGAGGAAATATCGAGTAGCGCTATGCTTCTTTTTGTTGATAATCTTTACGAGGATATAACTATGAAGATGGTTTTGGATAGTTTGTCCATGCACCCCGGAACATTTTATCGGTATTTTGAAGACAAAGATGACCTTTATTGTCACTTAATACGTAATGTAACTCAGAAAAGAGCTGCATATTTTAATAACAGTAATGAAGATTCCCTTTACAGCTATTTCCTTACTGGCTTATTTGGTAACGTTAATGGTATGGTGACCGAGCCATTGAATGAGTTGGAAATCAAACTCACTAAAACATTTTCATATATTCCTGAGGACATTTTGCTGAAAGTATATGTGAATGTGTTAAAGGGCGAGTCATTCCCCATGATCAAGGACATTTTACGCCGAATGAGGGTTGATGGATATCTCCGACCAGATGTTGACGACGACCTGATTTCTTTTATGTTTGAGTCAATGCAGCTTAATTTAATCTTGTTTTTTAGAGAATTCGATATTAAGGACTCTGAGCTGCAACATAAGATCAGCAAGTACTTTGCTGAATTTATGGGTCATGGGCTGCTTGAGGATCATAAATTTTCTGAAATGGTTAGTGATCTCAAGGGGGAAAGAAAATGAAAAACTATGACGCATTTCCAGAACCAATTGGCGGCTATACTGTCGGTCGAACCCAGATGGATTTTGAGTACACGGCATCAGATTACTCCAAAAGAGAACTGACCGCTTTTGTGTATTATCCGTCCGACAGTAGCGAAGGAAAGACTACATCAACGTACATGTTTCCTGAAGTCTACAAGATGTTTAATGAGCAGCCACTTGTCACTGCGTTGAAGGATGTTTTCTCTATAGATATCAAGACCCAGTGTTACGATGACCTTGCTGTCTCCGGGAAGGAAAAGCGCTATCCAGTGTTATTCTATGTTTGTGGTGGAGGCGGTTCTCCAGAATGGGGTACAGTGCTCTGTACAGACTTGGCAAGCATGGGGTATGTTGTGGTAAGCATCGGCCATCAGAATAGCACGATGTATAAACGTAAAGATGGGCGCTTGTTCAATGTATCAAAGGATTTTTCGGATGTTATTACAGCGTTTGGTGAAGATCCGGAGATGCTGGCGTTGGCTGGTAAGATGGAGATGCGTCCTGACGATGAAACTGCCTTTGAGATGTGCCGTAACGTGCTTGCACTACCGATACTTTCCAAGATAACAGAGTATAGTGAATCACAGGCAAAAGATGTAAGGTATGTAGCCGATTATCTTTACAAACTGGACTCTGGAGAGCTGAATTCCATCTTTAAAGGCAGATTGCTGCTTGACATCGGCATGGGTATAGTCGGACATTCTTATGGAGGGCCCACCACGGCGATGGTTTGCCGGGATGACGACAGGTTCGCCTGCGGGATTGGCTTGGATAGCGGTGCGTTTGGACTTCTTGATAGCGATCTTAAGAAACCCTTTTTGTTACTGTTTTGTGAACCTAACTATAATATGAATGCGGTTATTGGCGCTAACAATAGCATGGAAACCTATTATTTCTCAGTTGATCGTGTTGCACATTTGGATTACTGTGACATCGTGTTTACCAGTGTTAATGAGGAACTCAGAGGTGAACGGGATGCTATGGCGATGCGAAATATTGTTACAGACTATGCAAAGAACTTTTTTGATCATTACATACTACAGAAGGCAGCAAGTGTGGAAAGCTTGGCATACGATGGTGTGGAATTGATCAAGAAGACCAGCAACAAGTGACATTACCGAGAGATTGCTGATTAATAAATATCAATTAATGCATGTCAAAAAGCTAGCCGTACAGACGGAGAGCCGATAGCCCCTATTACGCGGTTATCGGCTCTCCGTCTGCAAATTGACATCCTGGTTTCAATAACTGACGCTTATTCGGCCTTAGTCCCGCCAATGTTTACTTCGCTTCCAGGCTCCATCAACATGATATGACATTCCTTTTCGGAGGAAGGCTTGATCTCGACTCCCTTAGGGACAATATACATCTCGCCCTTGGAAATCTTCACTTGCCCATCACGAAAATCAATTATCATTTCCCCTTCGAGCACAAAAAATAACTTATCTGTCTCCTCATGAACATGCCACTCAAAATCTCCAGCAATCTTAACGATCTTAAATTGATAGTCATTCATTTCACCAATGAGTTTCGGAGACCAAAGATCGTTTAATTTCGAAAATTCCTCATTTAATTGAATCGCTTGATAGTGCATTGTCATTCCTCCTGTGTATTAATCCTCTATGTTCAGTATACTGATCTAGGCTTTTGTATAACATGGATACCTATTGAAATCAGCATGGATTATTGATGAACTTCAGACGATATTCACTGGGAGAAATACCATATTGTTTCTTAAACACTCTGCTAAAATAAAAGGGGTCAGCAATGCCAACGGTCTCAGCAATCTGTTGTACAGACGCATCACTTGCCAATAACATTTGCTGTGCCATGTTTATACGATATTTCAATACATATTCTGCTGGACCCATACCTGCATGTCTTCTAAACACGTAGGAAAGTCGATTTCGATTAACATTATTTTGTTCTGCAAGCGATGCGACAGTCAGACTTTGATCATAATATTCTTGGATATAGGTAGAGACCCGCTCGAATAAAACATCTGATTCACAACTATTTTGCCTATGATCAACACATATTAAGGTCTCATTCAGTACATCGCGAAACAGCATCTCGGTCTGAAACTTTGAAATACCTCCGCGCTGATTATACACATGCCAAAGACGCGTGATTAATTCGATCAGACGTGGGGATTGACCCGTTGATAATTCAAAATGCTGATGGGAAAAGCTTGTCTCCTTGAGGTCCGAACTACATATCCGGTATAAAACGAGGATGTATTCCCAGTCCGTTCTATGAAAAACGGTTTGATCCAGTTTCATTTTCGCGCCCCCGTGTACAACTTTTCCTGGTGAAAAGATATAGGGCGTACCATCAAATTGGAATTGAATCTTTCCTGTAAGAGGAAATACAAATCCAGGAAAAGAATCGGTATAGTCAGCCTGGGGAACCCCTGGATTTCTAGCATATCGATATACTCCTTCGACTTGAAAAGGAATGTGTGCAAAATGCGCTGCTAACTGATTAACGTCTACATTCACATTACGTACCTCATTTCAAAAGTGTTTGCTGGTCATTCTAAGATAAATCGTTGTGTACCTTACTCCAACATTATTGATAACGATTATCACTGTCAACATATATAATGAAAAAGAAAGCTCTTTTTACATATGGGCAATAGAATCCATCTTGTGTTAACATGTGCACTAACTAATCCAATGGCTTGTTTGAGAAGGGGAACCCATGTCAATTCGAATAAAATTGCTGCTGTCCTTCACGGGCATGCTTGTTATAAGTCTGCTGTTCATCCTGCTTACGGCAAGTCTGTATACGATTGCGGCTACAGGGGATCTACAGAGTTTCCGCGATATTTACAAGGTACATTATCAGATCAACCCCCTGACTGAACAGGGAGAATCGATCTTTCAAGAGATGAAATTTCTGGCCAAAAATGACCCGGACGACCTGCAAAACAAGGTTTTGCTACGTGAATACGATATGAAGCTTCGAGCTGAGAAGTCAGGGCTCTACATCAGACGGGAGAATAGTCAGATCTTTGAATCGCTGACCTTCAACCAGCCGGAACTGAAACAAGCTCTACCTGCCTACGATCTTAACAATTATCAGATTCGAAGCACCTTTAATATTGGTGAGCGATTCTACGCGTATGCGAAATTTGATTTTCAATATTCAGACGGGGAACGGGGGAGTATCTTTGTCATTCGTGAGAGAAGCCCCTTTGCGGAGCTTACTCGCAAGCTGCTGCCTGTGATGTCATTCCTGCTTATTGGCGTCCTAATCATTGCAAATCTGCTCTTGTTTCGCTGGATCACGCGCAGCTTCATTAAGCCATTGAATCAACTACGAAGTTCAGCCGAACATATTAAGGATGGCAATCTATCCTTTAAACTTCAGCTAAACTCCAATGACGAGGTTGGTCAACTCAGCGAAGCGTTTGAGAGCATGCGGAATCAATTGCAGCGCTCTTATGCGTTACGTCAGCAGGACGAAGTGAACCGCAAAGAGCTTATCTCCAACATTTCGCATGATCTCCGTACGCCGATTACCAATATCAAAGGTTATATTGAGGGCATTCGTGACGGAGTGGCTAATACTCCGGAGAAAATGGAGAGTTATGTTAATATCATTCACTCCAAAGCAGTTAGCATGGATAAGCTGGTGGATGAACTGTTTTTGTATTCAAAGCTCGATTTGAACCAAGAACCTTTCCTGTTTAAAACAGTTGATCTCGCTGATTTCCTTGAAGATAGCATTGAAGAGCTGAGATACGATTTGGAGGATAAAGGTATTGCCCTGGATTGGAATAACCAGGTGTCTGGTCCCGCTATGGCTGCTGTGGATCCGGAGAAGTTAAAACGTACCGTTGTTAATGTGGTGGATAATGCACTCAAATACATGGAGAATGAACATAAACGATTCGAGATTACACTTCAAGCCGATGAGAAATGGATTACGATGGCGTTTAAAGATAATGGGAGGGGAATACCTGAAGAGGCACTGCCTTATATATTTGAACGCTTCTATCGTGCAGAACAATCCCGGAACTCCTCAACGGGCGGAAGTGGGCTCGGGCTGGCAATTGCCCGCCAAATCATTGATGGACATGGGGGCTTCATCTGGGCAGAAAGCCAGCCCAATGATGGCACGAGCATATATATCAAACTGAAACGGCTGAATGAAGAGAGGGACTAATAAGTAATGGCAAACATTTTGATCATTGAAGACGAAACAACGATTGCGGAACTGGAACGGGATTATTTTGAGCTCAACGGATTTTCCGTGGATCTCTGCCATACTGGAGATGATGGCCTGAAGCAGGCACTGGAGGGGGACTATAATCTGATCATTGTTGATCTGATGCTTCCGGGACTGGACGGCTTCGAATGTTGCAGGCGCATTCGAGAGGTAAAGGAAGTGCCCATCCTTGTCGTTTCTGCAAAAAAGGAAGAAATCGATAAGATCCGGACGTTCAATCTGGGAGTGGATGATTTTATTACAAAACCGTTCAGCCCAAGTGAGTTGGTTGCACGAGCAAAGGCTCATTTGACCCGATACGAGAGACTTCTTGGCAAAAACAAACCAGCTGAGCAGGATGAAATCCACATTCGAGGGCTTCACATTGACAAAGGATCACGCCGCGTTTTTGTTAATGGAGAAGAGGTGGCGATTACAACCAAGGAATTCGAGTTACTTGTATTTCTTGCGAGTCATCCCAATCGTGTATTCAGCAAATCTGATCTGTTCGAGCGGATCTGGGGCATGGATTCCACCGGAGATATTGCAACGGTAACCGTCCATATTCGCAAACTGCGTGGGAAGCTGGAGACAGACCCCAAAAATCCGGAGTATATTGAGACCGTCTGGGGCGCAGGCTACCGATTTACTGCATAAGTTTCCTGAAAATTTAGAGTCAGTTTATATTTTGTTAATAACTTTATCCTTGGGAGTTTCTTTTTGTCCTCTATTCTATAGATACAGGCAACTACAACCTATAGAGGAGGAATTCAACTATGAATTCTACAACCCGCAAAATCGCTACATTTCTAACCATAACTGCATTAGGTACAGCAGTGTTCCCGTTAACTGCGAATCAAGTACATGCAGCTACATACGTCACTAACATTGCGGCAACAACCGCACAGCTTACCCAACAACAGATCGAAGCTGCTATCAAGGATCTGAATAGCTTGGGGATCATGAACGGATATGCAGATCAATCTATGGGTGAACATCGAGCGATTACCCGTGCGGAGTTAGCTTCATTGGTTTTCAAAACATTTCATTTGGAGAGCAAGACTGGAGAAACCGTAGAATTAACGGATGTCAATTCCAATGCATGGTATGCGCCATATGCGTCAAAGCTTGTTGAACTCGGCATCATGCAAGCTAACGATGGACAATTCAATCCGCAGACTCAAGTGTCGGATGCTGAACTCGAACAGGTCGTATCCAAAGCGATGCAACGTGATGTAAAGTCCGTTCACCATTGGATGAGCGAGTTTTACTCCGAGAACGGTTCGGCAACGCGTGGCGAAACAGCAGTGTTGTTGCAAACCGCACACCAAGCTATTCCTTCGGAGCAAGCTCAAATCAAGAGCGTTAGATCGCTGAACGCCATTACGTTAATTGTCACATTCGACAAGCCGCTGACAGCAACGAATGAAGCTTTTGCCAAGGCGCAAACGGACTTTGCATTTAGTGGCGGGTTGACGTTAACCAATATGCCCCGTTTGAAAACAGGGTCGATTGCGACTTACATCGTTCCAACGTCCGTACAAGATGCTGGTGAAGTGTACAACCTGACTTACAAAGGCCAAGATGCTGGTTCCTTTGAAGGCAGTGCCACGAAAATAAACATGACAACGGCTAGTCAAGTAACGAATGATACATTCGAGATTGAAGCGCTGCAAATGAACGGTGTAGTGGATTATGGTTACATCATTTCGGCTTACAGCGGTGGTCGAGGAGCTAATGCATTTGTGCTGAATGATCAAGAGCAAGCAGGAGGCAAAACGGTTCAAATAATCTCTTCCATGCAGGCAAGACAAGTTGTAATTACGCCAGAAGGTGGCGAGCCTATCGTTGCCAGATATGTTCCGTTCACGCAATCCACAGATGGCAAACAAGAACCGAAGTTCCGTTTGCCTGAGGGACAAACGCTGAAATCAGGTGTCACATATACGGTTTCTTCGGATTGGGCCAACATCGAAAATGCTTCATTTAAGGCGAAATCGTTTGATGCACTAGTGGTTGCAAGTACTCAAGCAGTGAGCGAAACCTCCATGGAAGTTACGCTTGACCAGGATCCTGGGGATGAACTGTTCTCTGGTCGAAGTGTAACGGTAACTTCATCTAGCGGGGATGTTCTGACGGCCACTTATAAATATTCAAGTCGAAAAGGTGCGACGGGTGTATTCGACCTAACGAATGATGGGAAGTTGACTCCGGGTACTACGTATACAATAAACCCAGTTGGGGATTGGAGTATCGCTTCTTCGGTCACCTTGACACTGGAGTAAAGGAGGCAGTATGAGTAAATCGCTGATCATCGTTGTCCTGATAAGCAGTATGTTGATCGTCCAGGGCTGCGTGCCTGAAATGAGAAACGACTCTAACGTAGAGGTAAAGGCCATGACTTCAGCAGATGAACAGCTGTTCAAGGCAGTAGAGGACAGCGATACTGAACGCATAGAACAAATGATTCAAGCAGGCGCCAATATCAATGCTCAAGATCAGACTGGCCGAACAGCTACAATGATTGCAACTTACAATAATGACCCAGCATCGGCTAAAGTGTTAATTGAAGCGGGGGCAGACGTGAATATACAGGACGATATGAAAAACACCCCGTTTCTGTATGCTGGCGCTGAAGGATACTTGGATATTTTGAAGCTGACAATCGAGGCCGGAGCGGACCCAACGATAACGAATCGATATGGAGGGACAGCACTTATTCCAGCTTCGGAGCATGGATATGTGGATGTAGTGCAAGAATTACTGACTCAAACTTCGGTGGATGTGGACCATGTGAATCAATTGGGATGGACAGCATTACTCGAAGCGATCATTCTTAACGATGGCAATGCTCAGCAGCAGGAGACGATACAATTACTCATTGATCATGGAGCAGACGTGAACATACCGGATCGTGATGGGGGATCACCGCTCAGTCATGCGAAGAGTAAAGGCTTTAAAGAAATTGAAGACATATTGGTACGGGCTGGAGCCCAACAGAAATGATCTAGGGTCAATAAAGAAACCAAAATGTTGAGCTACATGTAAATGGTATTTATAGAGCGCCTGGTTCCTTCGATGCTGAGGGGCAGGCGCTTCATTATATTAAAAAATGAATATCTCTGCTTTGAAATTTTCTATAGTGTACCACTCTGCTTCCAGATAAAATGGAAATACCAACCATGTAAGCGTTATCTATTATTGTAGCTCAGGTATCTTTACCTTTTGCACCTGCTACTCAGTAGCCCTAACTTGAACAGGTTGGAATCATTCATGGAGGTGTATGATGAAAAGGAAGTCTTGGTATACTTTGGCGGTAACTGGTGTCATCTCTTTGTTTTTTTCGGTAAGCGCTTTCGCGGGTTATGTTTTCTGGGAACCTCTAACCTATTTTAACGCAAGTACGTGGCAAAAAGCGGATGGGTATTCCAATGGAAGCATGTTTAACTGTACGTGGAGGGCTAACAATGTTAATTTTACAAGTGACGGCAAGCTTAAGCTTGGTTTGACCAGCTCTGCACAGAACAAGTTTGATTGCGGAGAGTATCGTACCACAAATACGTATGGATACGGCTTGTATGAAGTCAGTATGAAACCTGCCAAGAACACAGGTGTAGTATCGTCTTTTTTCACATACACAGGCCCTGCACATGGCACCCAATGGGATGAGATTGATATCGAATTTTTAGGTAAAGACACAACCAAAGTGCAGTTTAATTATTATACCAATGGCGTTGGTAATCATGAGAAGGTTATCAATCTAGGTTTTGATGCATCTCAGGGCTTCCATACGTATGCATTTGACTGGCAGCCGGGACATATCAAATGGTATGTTGATGGTGTATTGAAGCATACGGCAACCAGCAATATTCCTAAAACACCTGGAAAAATCATGATGAACCTCTGGAATGGAACAGGAGTAGATAGCTGGCTTGGTCCTTATAACGGGGCCAATCCGCTCTATGCTGAGTACGATTGGGTTAAATATACGAGTAATTAAGCAGACTGAAGCAGCTGTTAGCAGCTGCTTTTTTCTATATTCAGGCATTGTATTTATTCAATATATGTATTCAATATCCAATATCCTAAATTAATGCAATAAATGTTGCAATATTAGTATGGGCATAAATATCAAACATTCATTATGATTAACCTGTAAGCAACATTACATAGACTGGGGGAACGAAGTTGGACACAAGTAAAAAGAGACGAGTAGGCAGTTTGGTCATGATCGGTGTATTGGCCCTATCTGTAGCCTTGAGCGGGTGTAGTAACGGGAGCGACAAGAAAACAGAATCGAGTACACCAGCGACAACGTTGGAACTCAAAAATGGGAAGTATGATCCACCAGTATCCATTACGTATTTACGACCATGGGGTCCAGACGTGAAGTTTAAGTCAGGCGAGGATCAGGATAACAACGTCCATACAAAATGGGCCAAGGAGAAACTCGGGATTGAGTTGAAAAACCAGTGGATATCTCCTTCTACCAATAATGCATTTGAGACGAAACTGCGTCTATCGCTTGCTTCCAATGCGGACATGCCAGACATTATTTCGTATCGCGGCGAATTCAATCTGGTGCGTGAATTGATTGAGTCCGGAAAATTTGTCGATGCTGGCGAGTTGTTTGACAAATATGCCAGCGACACATGGAAAGCAGCCGTAAACGAAGATCCTTCCGTATGGTATCCATACATGCAAGATGGCAAAAAGATCGGTATTCCGATTCTGGACTATTCCTATAATGGTGATCCTGTCATGTGGATCCGCGAAGACTGGATGAAGAAATTTAATCTGGAAGCACCTAAAACGATAGATGATCTTGAAGTCATTATGGAAACGTTTACGAATCAAGATCCGGATGGCAATGGGAAGCAGGACACTTACGGACTCACCATTGGCTTTAAGAACTGGCTGAACACTTGGATGTCTGAAGCTGGGTGGGTATTTGGCGCTTATGGTACAATGCCAAACCAATGGAATCTGACGGCAGACGGAAAACTTGAATACGGTTCCGTTACACCTGGTGCAAAACAGGCTTTGGCCAAATTACAGAGCTGGATGAGCAAAGGTTATATCCCGGAAGAAGCCGGTGTGTATGACGAGACAAAAGCTGCTGAAGAATTTACTGCCGGAAAAGCAGGTATTGTGGTAGGTCCTCACTGGATGCCATCCTGGCCGCTGGAGGATGTGAAGAAAAACAATCCTGAGGCTGAATACAAGGCGTATCCCATTCCTTCCGGTCCAAACGGTCAAGCAGGAAGACATGGTACGTCGAACGGAAACGGCGTAGTTCTAATTAACAAAGACATGAAAAATCCGGAAGCCTTTTTCACCTATCAGAACTATCTCTTTGATCATTATGCGAATCCTAAAGAGGGCGATGAGTTTGAGCATGGATTTGCGGAAGGATACGATTGGGTTATGGTAGATGGGAAACCATCAACCGATGCAAGTCTTACGGGTGGTTATGCTCCCGAGAAGTACACTTTGACTTTTGATGGAGCGCGAATTCCGAATCTGAGTATGACAACACTCGCGAAGCTGGCAAGTGGTGAAGAACCAACAACGCCATTTGAGAAAAAAATCAAATCAGGTGTACCGACACCTATGCTTGATGCAGCCAAGATTGTTTTGGATCAAAAGGATATCGTGTTCAATCAGATGTTTACCGGTGCACCTTCAATGACGATGCAGATGAACAATGACATTTTGACCAAGATGGAGAAGGATACCTTCTCTCAAATTGTATATGGCAAAACCTCTGTTGATGCGTTCGACTCATTTGTTGAGAAGTGGAAGTCTTCAGGTGGAGATCAGATCACGAAAGAAGTTAACGAGTGGTATGATTCCGTGAAAAGCGGAAAATAGGATGACGCAGGGCTGGCTGAATTGATTCATCGCGGCCACATAAGCACCAAAAAGGCATTGCAGGAGTAGATCTCCGGCAGTGCCTTTTTGTATTTGATATGGAGAAGGGGAAACCGGAGAGATTACTAGAAACTCAAGTCTGGCCTGAGTATCTTAAACCGGCAGATTTTCCCGATATTCCTGCGGTGTAAGATCATAAAATTTCTTGAAAACTCGAATAAAATATGCGGTATTGTTGTAACCGACAAGTTCTGCAATCTCAAACACTTTGGCGGTTGATGTTCGCAAATGATAGGCTGCTTTCTCCATTCTTAACCGGTACACATATGCAGTAAGTGCTTCACCTGTCTCTGCCTTGTATACCTTGGACAAGTACACTGGGTGCAGATGCACATGGTCAGCAATTGCAGGCAGTGATACATCTCCAGCCAGATGAAGGTCGACAAAACTTTTCACGCTGCGTACAATGGTGCTGTGATTGTCTCTAAGCTCTTGTTCGGCATCATCTCGTATGTAATGAAGTGTACGTACGGACCAGTCTTGTAGCTGCTGCGCAGTGGAATAGCTGGGAGCTTGAAAGTAACGATAGGACTCTGCTGGAATCAAAGAAGAGATTTGTTTGCCATTTTTATGAATGATGTACGCAAACGCACCCGCAATAGCAAAATACACCTCGAAGGTTGACTCCGCAATATCATGATGTTCATTGGAATGCAATAGTTCCTCAAATATGTGCCCGATTTTCTGTTCCACATCCTCAAAGCGACCAGCTTCGAGCAGGCTAATCAACGTTGGTGGCTGATACAGCGACCTGATCGTATGTAGAGGGTTGGCATCCGTTTCATCGGAAGCGGTGACAAACAAACCTTGCACCTGACCCATCCGTTTACGCATGGACATAACCGTTCGCTCATAGAGTTCTCCAATTTCGTGGGGGAACTTGCCCCAACTGGAGACGGAAATGGAGATAGCACCTTTCAGGTATAACTGAACATTGGTTTGAATCTGGGCAGCATACTGCTCAAGCAATGTCTGAGGCGTCTCGCTCCGGCTATAACTCATCGTTGTGGAATGTTTCATGCTTACCAGAACAACAATGTAATCGTGCACGTCACGTGTATGCCAGATATGAAAATGATTATGCATCACTTCACTTATGATATTACATATCGCATATTCCATTAGGGCCAGGTCGCCGTGTGCCATATCGGATAGATGTTTCTCCATACGGATAATCAGCATGCCGAGATCTTCTCCTACGGAGTAGGGAAGCTCCAGCAGATCAAGCTTGTCTGCCAGTGTCTTCTGATCATAGACTTTTCCAGTCAGCAACTCATGCAGCATCGTGGATTGAAGTAATGGCAGATGATCCTGAAAGGCGTGTAAGGCTCTTTGATGAGATGCTGCCGTTTCCCACTTTTCTTTAATTCGATGAACAAGACGTTGCACGGATTCGATCAGATCTTCATCGCTAACAGGTTTCAGCAAGTAATCAAAGCTTTCCTGAGCAATAGCCTGTTTCGCATATTCAAAGTCGGCGTGACCTGATAACAGAATCGTCTGCACATGCGGCCACTTTTCATGAATCGCTGTAATCAGTGCAATGCCTGACATTTCGGGCATACGTATATCCGTAATTACAATGTCAATGTCGTGGTTGTCCATAATTTCCAGCGCTACTGCACCGGATAAGGCTTCATGAACTGTACCGATACCGCAGCTTTCCCACGGAATGGTCTCTGCCAGCGTTTCCACGACAGAACGTTCATCGTCAACTAGTAATATTTGCAGCATGGGTCGTTCACCTACTTGTCTGTATTGTCGTGCCATGTGATGTTAACTTTAATCCCACCCATTGAAGAATGATCATAAGATAGTCCAGATCCTTCACCGTATAGAAAAGACAAACGTTGATGGACATTCCATGTACCACATCCCATATTCTCATCCAGCGGTTTAAGAAGATTATCTCTCAGATGATCAAGTTGTTTCTCAGACATGCCAAGCCCGCTGTCCTCCACGATAATTGTGTACACATCGTCCTCGCAGTCCGCATAGATTTTAATCTCACCATCTACCGATTTGGGCTCCAGACCATGAATAATAGCGTTCTCAATAATAGGCTGGAGGGTTAGTCTGGGAACTGTTTTATCTAAAATATCATGGGGCACGTCGATTGTAAAATGCATTCGTTCCAGACGAAGTGACTGGATTTCCAAATAATTTTTGACCATCGTCAGCTCTTCACGAAGCGTGGCTTGATCCTTTTCGGACCTGGTTATGTATCGGTAATACTCCCCCAGATTCAGTGCCATGGCTACCACGGCCTTTTCATTTTTCATTCGGGCCATGTTCTTGATATAGAACAGGCAGTTATATAGAAAATGCGGATTAATCTGCGACTGTAACTGTTTGAGCGTGGCTTCCCGACTTCGTAATTTCTCCTCATATACATTCTCGATTAATTCTTGAATTCGTTGAGCCATGATGTTGAAACGTGCAAATAACAAGCTGAACTCATTGCGTGCAGAATGATGAAGCCGAACGGAAAAATCCCCGGTGGACAAGCGATTTGTCCCTTTCACCAACTGTAAGAGTGGAAGCTGCACACTTCGGTAGAGTGTATATAATACAACAACGCTCATCACGATCAGAACGGCAATTGAAGCGTAAAAGAGATTCCGGCTGCTCGTAATCGGTTTCAAAATTTGCTGCATAGGCACGTAGTCAACATAATACCAGCCGAGGCTCTTGGATTGAATATAGGAGACGTAATATTCCGTTTTGTTTAACGTTGTGGTGAATCCACCACTGGCTTGCAGTTTTGCTCCTTTCAAAGAGGGCAGTATGGCATTCAGCGTTTCCTTTCCAGAGCTATTACTGATTAAACCATAATCGGGATGGAACATGAATGGATCACCTTTATTATTTAACTTGTTTTGATTAAGAAGTGCAGTTAAGTGATGAACTGGAAAACTGATTTTGGTAATCAATCTGGCTTTGCCAGGTCTCGCCATCGCTGTCGTTGGATCGGTAGTGTACCAGATAAACTGATTGTCGGCATAGGTCCAGGATTGCGAGAGAGGCTCCTTAAATTCATCATCCCTGTAAGGAATGTAAGCATAATAATCCGTTGATATCACTTTTTGCATCCTTGGGAAGTAAAGTGTGATGGTCGAATGCCATTTGCTTGCTGCGTTGTACAGATTCATCTTTTCCAGAATAGCACTTCCAACTTTCACACGTTCATAGGGAATGTCCTTATAGTCGGGGCGTTGATATTCCTGAATACTCGAATCTTGCCCAATAGACATCCCATACAATGACAATTGGTAAATGTTGGATTCTACTGAATCAGCAAATGTCGATAGATGATTCATCGTATTGTTCTGAATCTCGTGTTCGATAACACGCACGCTTTCCCGGTTCGAGTATGTATAGAGAAACAGCACCAGAATAAGCAGCATCACAAACAACAGAGTAATTTTGGTGAAGACATTCAAACGTGTGAACAAAGTCCAACCTCCTTAATCTTATTAAAATATTGATATCGTTGTTGCAATATTAGGATATAGATCACAAATTTCCATTGCTATAATTTTAATATACAAGTTCACGATGACTTGTAAAATATAAATTTTAGAACATGGGGGATGCAGGAGTGAAGGAACATACGTTAGAAACGCCGCATAAACGGCGCTCCACCAGGGTCAAACAGCGCTGGAATATGCAACGGAATTGGACCTTGCATATGATGCTCGTTCCAGCCGTATTGCTGGCACTGGTGTTTCAGTACATACCGATGGGCGGCATTGTAATTGCTTTTCAGGATTTTAAGCCATACTTGGGATTTTCTGAATCCAAATGGGTTGGTTGGGACAATTTTAGATATTTATTCTTATATCCGGACGTAGGTCAGGTGATCTGGAATACACTGGTCATTGCATTTTTCAAAATTATCGCAGGACTGTTTGCTCCATTCCTGTTTGCCATTTTGCTCAATGAAGTGCGCTTGACGGCATTCAAGAGAGTAAGTCAAACGCTTGTGTATCTACCGCATTTCCTATCATGGGTTATTCTCGGTGGTATTCTGCTCGATATCCTGTCTCCTCAGGGCGGCATGGTCAACCAGCTTGTCGTAGCCTTTGGAGGAGAACCGATCTTCTTCCTGGGGGACGGTACATGGTTCCGAATAACGCTGATCCTCAGTGATGTGTGGAAAGAATTTGGTTTTGGTACGATTGTATTTCTGGCTTCTCTCTCAGGAATTAATCCTGCACTCTACGAGGCTGCCGAGGTGGATGGGGCCAACCGTTTTAAACAGACGCTGCACATTACGATTCCGGCATTGATGCCGATCACAATTGTACTGATGACGCTCTCTATCGGCAACATACTGAACGCCGGTTTTGATCAGGTGTTCAACTTGTACAATCCGCTTGTGTATGACAAAGGCGACATCATTGACACCTTTGTATATCGACTTGGGATTCTGAATGGGAAGATGAGTTTTGCCACAGCAGTAGGGTTGTTCAAATCTGTGGTTGCTACCATTTTGATTGTTATATCTTACAGAATGGCTTACAAACTAGCTAATTATCGAGTTTTCTAGAGAGGAGAAAAGGGCTTGTATTATAAAACAAAAGGATACCGCATATTCAGCATCGCTAACTATACTTTTCTTGGGATATTATCGATACTCTGCATTTTACCAATTATTCATATATTGGCTGTTTCATTCAGCAGTATGGCGCCAGCATCATCAAACCTGGTTACCTTCTGGCCCATCGGGTTCACAACCGACGCATATGTGAAAACATTCGGGAATTCAAACTTCATCAACTCCTTGATCGTATCACTTAAACGGACTGTAATTGCGACGATCATTGGTATGGTCATCATGCTCTTAACCGCATTTCCGTTGTCGAAGGAAGATATCAGTTTTAAAGGTCGCTCCTTATATACGTGGTTTTTCGTATTTACCATTTTGTTCAGCGGCGGTTTGATTCCAAGTTACATTTTGATCCAGAAGCTTGGCTTGATGAATACAATCTGGGCACTTATTCTGCCTGGAGCACTGTCCGTGTGGAACGTTATTCTTATGATGAACTTCTTCCGCGGACTGCCCAAAGAACTTGAAGAAGCAGCTTATTTGGATGGAGCAGGTCATATCAAAACGTTGATTCTGGTCTACGTACCACTGTCGCTTCCAGCTATCGCAACCTTGTCCTTATTTACGATGGTTTACCAGTGGAACTCCTGGTTCGACGGCATGATTTATATGTCTGATATTAAAAATTATCCACTTGCTTCTCTGCTCCAGACCATTATCGTTCAGCAAGATCTCAGCAAAATCAACGTTGATCCTTCCATGTTGGAGAATATCTCGCAGCGAACCGTACGCGCAGCACAGATCTTTATCGGCGCGCTTCCGATCCTGATGGTATACCCGTTTTTACAACGTTTCTTCGTTAAGGGGATCGTTATTGGAGCAGTCAAGGAATAGGCTATGCAAATGCAAGGATAACTGAGCTGAGGGAGGAAGAAGGATGAGAAAAGGACTGGCATGTATGGTGGCATGGAGTTTAATGGCTTCTCTCGTTTATCCAGCAACTGTTGGAGCAGAAAGTGTACAGGGTCAAGCGGAGGTGGGAAATGTGCAGGCGAAAAGCCTGCACTTCTCTGTTCCCTATACAGACCTGACCGGGCATTGGTCACAATCTGCCGTTACACGGTTGCAAGATTTGAATCTATTGAAAGGTTATACTGACGGTACATTCAAGCCCAGTCATGTCATTAGCCGAGCTGAATTCGTGATGATTCTGGATCGAGCCTTTGGTTTCACTGGTAATGCGGTGACTGGTTCATATGTGGATGTGAATTCAGACGATTGGTACTATGACGTGATGGTACGAGCGAACGGTTCTGGCATCATCGAAGGAACAGATCGTGATCATCTGTCACCACAACAACCGATTACACGCCAAGATGCAGCGGTTATGGTAGATCGAGCTTTTCAACTTTCAGCGGCTACAAATGAAGATAGTGAACAATTGAAATTTCAGGATGAAGATGATATTTCCAGTTATGCAAAGAAAGCGCTTACCAATATGGTGGACGAAAATATTCTTAAAGGTTTCCAAGGTAAATTAAATCCCAAATCCCCGATTACCCGAGCAGAGACGGCAGCAATGTTGTCGGAGATGATTGCAGATGTGAAAAGTGCTCCTGGTATTTATGAGTCCCGGGTGGATGGCAACTTGATTATTAATTCAACGGATGTCACGTTAAAAAATATGATTGTTAATGGAAATCTGCTGCTGGCAGAAGGCATTGACGAGGAATCTGTTGTTCTTCAGGGCGTAACTGTCACAGGAAGTGTCATCATTAAAGGCGGAGGAAGTCATTCCATCAACATTAGTAACTCCAAGCTGCATCGAGTAGTCGTTGACAAACGTGGGGAGCCCGTCAGAGTTGCCATTACGGAAGAAAGCAACATTCAGGAGATGCATGTAATGCAGAGATCCATTCTGGAGATCTCTTCAAACAGCCTGATTGATTCCATGATTATCCATGCAGAAGCGAGTCAGACTCGAATGGATACCAAAGGTACGATCCAAAAGTTGAGTGTAGATGCCGATGAAGTTGTGATCAACGGAGAAAAAGTAAAACAAGGATTGCGCACATCCATGGTGGGTGAAGCTCAACAACCTGTTTCATCGCAGCCTGGTGGTTCAACAAATGTGACAAGCACACCCACACCATCTTCTCCAGACGGACAATCACCGTCTACACCATCAACACCAAGCAATCCGGCGGGCGAAAAACCGGTTCCTGCAACAACGATTCCGCATGATCAATGGGAGCTGGTCTGGAATGATGAGTTCAACGGGCCCGCGATTGATTCTTCCAAATGGACCGTGCAGGATACAGGACTCGTTTATAACAATGAAATGCAATATTACAGCCCGGATAACACTCGCATTACGAAAGATCAGAATCGAAGCGTGTTGCAAATTGAAGCAAAAAAGGGTCCGAAAAATGGTAAGGATTACAGCTCTGGCAAACTGATCTCTATGGGAAAAGGAGACTGGACCTACGGTAAAGTAGTTGTACGTGCAAAGCTTCCTATTGAAAAGGGCATGTGGCCTGCCATATGGATGATGCCAACGGATGAAGCACATTATGGTGGATGGCCTGCCTCTGGAGAAATCGATATTATGGAGCTAATTGGTGGCAAAGAGAGTAATAACAAGGTATATAGCACATTGCATTATGACAGTGTGAAGCCTGACGGCTCCCATGGACACGATCAGGGAAGCCTTACTCTTCCGAAGGGAGAAACTTTCGCTGACGATTATCACGATTTCCAGGTGGAATGGTTGCCGGGTATGATTCGTTTCTATGTGGATGGAAAGCTGCATCATGAAGTGACCAACTGGCAAACGAAGGCTGCGGGCCAACCCGAGTACTATACGTTCCCTGCACCATTTGATCGTCCATTCTATCTGATTCTGAATCTGGCAGTTGGAGGAGACTGGCCGGGCTCACCTGAAAGCAACTTCACTTCCGAAAAGATGAATGTTGATTTTGTGCGAGTATATTCTTACAAAAATCTAGACACATGGCCTGATGTAACAACAAATCCCATCGAGCCTGCACAACAACGTGAACCACAAGCCGATGGCAATCAAATCTACAATGATCGTTTTTCGGAAGGGTCTGCAGACAATGGAGTGCCTCTTCAGTGGAAATTCATCACAAATGCTGATGGAGCTGGCAGTGTCAAAGTTGTAACGGATGAGCAGAAAGGTAAAGCAGCAGAAGTTACCATTGATGCATCAGGAACTGAAAACTACTCGGTTCAACTGACTCAGATGCCGATGTACATCAAGAAAAACAAAAAGTACAAGATACAATTTGATGCGAAAGCATCTGCTAACCGTACAATCATGTCCAAACTGAACCAATTTGAAAAAAGTTGGACCAATTATTCGGGTGATAACACCTTTGCACTCACGACAGATTGGCAATCCTATGACTATACCTTCAATATGCGGGATGGCACGGATAACAATGCCAGATTCGAATTTAATCTGGGGCTGGATGATACAACCGTTTGGTTTGCCAATGTCAGACTGATCGAGGTGGGTGAGGCTGATCCGTTAACTGTCGAACGAAACGCACTACCTGATGGCAACTTTATTTACAATGGCACATTCGATCAGGGCAAGGAGCGTCTGGGATTCTGGTCAAACAGCATTCAGGACAGTGCTGCAGCCAATATAAGTGTAAATAACTTTTCGAAATTCCCGATTATGGAGCGTCAGCTAGTTGTTGATGTTACTCAAACGAATGGTGATCCACAGCAAGTTTCGGTGAACCAACCGGATTTGAAGTTGGAAGCGAATACAACGTATGGTTTCTCCTTAGATGCCAAGGCAGACACACCGCGAAGCCTCGACATTGATGTTGTCAGCAGTAATGGTCATACGGTACAGGTTCATCAAGGACAAAACCTCTCCTTAAACCAAGACATGAAAACATTCACTGGAGAAATCAACATTGGAGATGGAGCATCAATCGCACAATCCGAGCTAAGACTGTTATTTGGCAGTTCTAAAGGTAAGGTATATGTGGACAATGTTCGTCTGACCAAACGTGGCAAACCTCTCTCCGTGAATGGCTACGCACATATCCCTGCAACCGAAGCCTGGGCGATGCAGGGCCTGCAACTGGAGGACTCCGCAGAAGGTGGTAAACATGTCAGTTACATGGATCAGGGAGATCTGCTGCAATATAAAATCGATGTGGCCCAAGAGGGAGAATATGTTCTGTCTGCCCGAATGGCCAGTGGGAAAAGTGATTCTGAGGTACGGTTCAGCATTCAGGATGAACAGGGTACAATCGTTGCTCAATCCGAACTGAATCTCGGAGACTCGGGGGGATGGCAAACATACAAAACCGTGTATTTCCCAGGGGTCAACTTGACAGCAGGCAAACCCTATTATGTGAATTTTGAAGGAGCAAATTATAATACACGTTGGGTGGATATTTCACTAAACAAAGTTCAAAACAGCCAGCTTGCAGCGGATCTGAATCATTGGGAGCTAATTCCTAATGATCTGACAGCTTCACATGAAGAGGGCGAAGGATTAACGATTAACTTGTCTGGTACAAATGAACATTGGTGGGATGCATTGCTGCAACAAGGTCAGATCGAACTGGATGCAAATAAATCATATCGACTTACCTTCGAGGCATCTGCTTCAAGTCCTAAATCCATGCAAGCGGTTCTTTCTCAGAATGTAGGGGATTTTGTGAAGTATTTGGAAGAAGAAGTGCAATTAAGCACGGAAACACAGTCGTATAGTTATACCATCACCATGGGGGATGCCTCAGATTCGGCAGCCGTACTTGCATTCGGACTAGGTTACCCGTTATCTACAGGTGAACACTCGATTAACATTCATAACATTCAGTTATATGAAGTTAATCCGAATGCAGATCAAGGAGGGCAACCGGCTCATGTTAATCTTATTTCCAATGGAGACTTCTCCAAAGGTAAAGACAGCTGGTTTACCTACGCGGATGGTAATGCGGCTGATCTGGAGATGGAAGTTAGCAATCAACAGCTTCATGCCAAGATTGGTAATGCTGGACAGAACCCATGGGATCGTCAAGTCATCAATGAAGGATTTGGCATACAGCAAGGTTTTAAATATAAATTAACGTTTAAAGCCAAAGCGGAGAAGTCCAGGAAATTGGGTTTGGGGGTTGGATGGGTCGATGCCGCTGCCAACTATGAATGGCATGGTTTCTTTGGGGCACGAGTTGATTTGACTCCAGAAGAACAGGAATTCACGTTTACATTTGATGCAACCGAAGCCAGCTATGCGAATACTCGCATCTCATTTGATCTGGGTAACATCGATGGCGCAGAAGATGGTAACACAACTGTCTCTTTGTCCGATGCCAGCTTGATTAATCTGGGTCCTGCCAATTAGCTTCTGAATTCTCTATATATTGTCTTATATGCTTGCCTAATTCTCTTATTACCTATACATGCAGAATAAAGTTGTCCAGGAATGACATCATAAAGAAGTAGTATACATCTCAGTTTCCAGAGGAGGATATCTTGTATGGCTGACCAGAAGAAAAGAAAAGAAGCTGCCTGGAAGTCACGAAAGCAAGAACAGCATCCCCATGGCAAAATCAAATCGCTAAAAGAATTATCCAGCGAGTATGAAGAGAAACCTACTACGAATTAAACGAAAGACTGTCAGTGAACATTGCTGGCAGTCTTTCTTCATATATTGTAGACATTGAGCCATACGTACATACTCTATTCTAAAAACGAATGAACACAAGATATGATGTCTGTATAGTTCGTGAATAACTGTGAACAAATCGTTAATTCATTGACATTGCATGTCATTTTAATTAGAATACGAAATGGACTTCAGGTTGAAAACAGATATGAGTATCTTTATGTTTAGTTTAGAGCTTAGCTGTTGAATCTTTAAATCCTAACAACGAATATAGGAGCGAGAATATTACAATCCTATATGAAGATTAGGATTTTTTGTTTTTAGCTTTGGAGTATAATTTGAAAGTTGGAGGCTGGCTTTACCATGGATAAATGGTTCAAACTTAAAGAACGAGGCACGAGCATCCCCACAGAAATTATCGCAGGGGTTACAACATTCTTCACAATGGTATACATAGTTATCGTAAACCCAGGAATACTCAGCAGCACAGGCATGGACTTTAACGGGGTGTTCATAGCAACGGTACTGGCAAGTATTGTGGGAACTCTGATTATGGGAATATGGTCCAATTATCCAATCGTCATCGCGCCGGGTATGGGCCTGAATGCATTCTTTGCCTATAGCGTAGTTGCCGGATATGGCGTATCTTGGCAGGTTGCACTGGGAGCCGTATTTATAGCAGGGATTTTGTTTATCATTTTATCACTGACTTCATTCCGTTACATGTTGCTTGATGCAATTCCTGCTAGCTTAAAACATGCCATAACCGCAGGGATCGGATTGTTTATTACAACGGTAGGTTTGCAAAATGCCGGGATTATTGCCGATTCAGAATCGAATTTGATTACGATCGGAAATTTGGCTGAACCAATGGCTTATCTGACCATTATCGGATTGATTATTACCGTTGTGCTGATGGCTTACAATGTAAAAGGTTACCTGTTCATCGGAATGGTGGTAACAGCGATACTTGCCTGGATCATGGGACTATTCCAAATGCCGGAATCGATTGTATCCATGCCGCATGGGCTCGCTTCAACGGCTTTGCAACTGGATCTGGCAGGGGTATTCTCGAATGGTTTGTATACAATCATATTTACGTTCCTGCTGATCACGCTGTTTGATACGACAGGCACGATGCTCGGCGTTGCTGAACAAGCAGGATTGCTTAAGGATGGTAAATTCCCACGCTCGCGTGGCGCATTATTGGCAGATGCCGTAGGAACAACCAGTGGCGCTTTGCTCGGAACAAGCCCAACATCAGCTTATATCGAGTCCAGCACAGGGGTAGCCGCAGGAGGAAGAACGGGACTGACAGCGGTAACGGTAAGTGTGCTGCTTGCGCTGACTTTGTTCTTCACACCGATCGTAAGTGTAATATCAAGCATCCCGGCGATCACATCTCCGGCACTGATCATTGTTGGATACTTTATGATTAACGTTATCAGCAAAATCAAATGGGATGATCTCGAAGAAGCATTTCCTGCCTTCCTGATTATCATCCTTACTCCATTGACGCATAGTATTGCGACAGGCATCGGCGTAGGCTTCATCTTTTATCCGGTACTTAAGCTGCTTCGCGGAAAAGGTAAAGATGTTCATCCAATCTTCTACATTTTTGCGGTATTGTTCTTCATTCAGCTTGTGTTCCTGGACCACTAAAACTGTCTTATCCTATGGAGAACTGCTCTCAACAAGCAGCTCTCTTTTTTTTGTAGTTCATACTCCGTTCATATTCCCGTCACGAAGGGGACATCTTCCATGGTTACACTATACCTATGTCGCAAGAGCGGCTCTACAGATATAAAGGACAGGAGAAGATGGATATGGCAGAAGCAGTGGATGTAACAACAACGGGGACTAAGGGCCGTAAAAAACGGTACTTATGGTTGAAAATAATAGGTGGTATTGTCGGCGCGCTGGTGCTGTTCATGGGCATCACGTTTGTCGTTCATACGATAAGTAATGGGGCCGAGAAAAAGAAAATCGAATCGTACGGCCAATATGTCAATGTTGATGGGAAGAATATGAATGTATCCATTCAAGGTAGCGGCGAACAAACCATCGTGCTACTTCCCGGACAAGGAACACCATCACCAGTACTTGATTTCAAATTGTTAATCGATGAATTAACTTCTGATTACAAAGTTGTGGCGATTGAGCCTTTCGGTTATGGGTTAAGTGACCAAACCGAAACGGAGAGAACCACCGAGAATATTGTTAGTGAAATTCATGAAGCTGTACAGCAGCTCGGTATAAATCGTTATATTCTGATGGGGCATTCCATCACGGGACTGTACGCGGCGACTTATGTGAACACGTATCCGGATGAAGTCTCTGCTTTTGTCGGGATCGATAGCAGTGTCCCCAATCAACCTGGCATGGATGTAAAATTACCTTTGAACTTAATGAAATTTCTTAAACAATCAGGTCTGATGAGAGTAATCTCAAAAGTGAGCGGTGATTCAGATGCATCACTTGCATATGACGAACATACCAAAGAACAGATGAGGTTGATCTCGAATCAAGTTTCAACAAATCCTACATTGGTCGATGAGCTTAAACACTTGGGTTCCAATTTCAAAAATGGAGCAAACCTCACTTACCCTCGTGATTTGCCAATGCTTCTATTCGTTCAATCCAATAACGAGCATAATCCACAGTGGATTCCGCTGCATGAGGAGCAAGTGAAACAATCTGCACAGGGCAAAATGATCCCGATGGAAGGTTCACATTACCTGCATCATACGAAATACAAAGAAATTGCCGAGGAATTCAAATCTTACATGAAACAAATCCAATAGCATAATTGATTAGTAAACTGCGGTATTGTAATAATTGAAGGCAGGATTGAGGGGGATACCCTTACCCTGCCTTCTTTCGTTTTTTTGGTTAACTACTGTGCCAAATGTTCCAGATCTGGCTGCAATTTGGTCCGCAAAACATATATCATGATGGCTCCAACTAGGAACGCCACGGCATCCGCAATAACGAGCGACCAGACTACCCCATGAAAGCCGTTCATTTGATTAGCGATATACAATACAGGAATTAACGTAATCCCTTGAATGATGGACATAACAAACGCGGCGGTTCCTTGGGCTGTTGCTTGGAAGATTCCCATAAACAAAGAAGTCATTCCTGTAATAAACAAGGATAAGAAGGTTACATGCAGAATGTAGCTGCCCATTTCAATTAATTGCGGGTCAGTCGTAAATAAACCAATCAAGTTGTCAGAGATCAGATAGACGACAACCCCAAACAGGACGGCTAACGCCAAAATAGATTTGATCGTGAATCCAATCGTTTGTTTCATGCGTAATTTGTTCGCTGTGAATGAGAAGGCAATCAACGGCACAACTCCCTCGCACAAGCCCATCAGAATAAACTCAGGAAATTGCAATAATCGTGATGAGATTCCATACCCCGCAACGGCCTGATCTCCATATTCAACAAGAAAAAGATTAAGAATGAGCGACATTGCACCCAAGAAGACACTCATAACAAAGACGGGAACACCGATTTTGAACACATTGCTCAGGATGTCCTTGGTCACCTTGAACCATTTCAGGGAGACGGTTAAGAATTGACTTTTATAACTCATATGGTAAGCGTAAAATGCACTCGCAACCAAGTTGGAGATGACGGTAGCAGATGCAACTCCAATCACGCCCCAATGGAAGACAAAAATGAATAATGCATCAAGAACAATATTTATAACAACACTGAGAATCATACCGGTCATTGAGGTGATTGCTGAACCTTCTGAGCGCACGATATTCTCCAGCGTGAAGAATAAGATGACGAAGGGTGAACCCATAAGCATAATCGTGACATACTCTTTCGTAAATCCGAAGGACTCTGGGGTTGCCCCCAGCCCATGAACGATTGGTTCGATCAGCGGGAGGCCAACGGCCATCACAATAATTCCGAGAACTAAACTACTGTAAAAGGCGAATGAAGATACATGCTTCAGATCATCGACTTTTTTCTCTCCCAGCAAACGAGAGATGAATGTACCGCTGCCTATACCAATTAAATTACCAAGGGCCATGATGACCGCGAATAAAGGTAAAGTTAGTGCAAGTGCAGTTAACATTGCCGTATTACCCAGTGTGCCAAGGAAATAGGCATTCAAGATGGAGTAAATAACACTCATTGACGTGCCTAGCATCATTGGGACAGCAAAGTGAGCTACGGCTTTGGCGATTGGTGCTTTTTCAAAGTAATGGAGGTTTTCTGTATCCATGTGGGTCACTACTTTCTTCGTTAATATTGATCTAATCTAACACCGTTAGATTGAACCTTACAGTGTTAGATGTTATCATGAACTTATGAACCTGTAAAGCATAAACTTACACTGTTAGATAAAAGGGCGGATACCGATGAAAAAACAACAGCCTCAGATTTCGGAAGATAAGATTTTGGAAATTTCGTGGGAGCTTCTCGGAGAAGAGGGCATCGAGAAATTCAGCATGAGACGATTGGCAGACAAGCTGGGGATTCAGGCTCCATCTCTATACTGGTACTTCAAGAGCAAGCAGACGCTCTATCAGCGTCTAGCCAACCAGATATCAAAAATTATTCTGGACGAGTTTCACACTGAAGGAGACTGGAAGGAGCAGATGGAGGGGCTTGCCGTGACGGTACGGAGTGTGCTCAGCCGATACCCGTGCTCCACACAGCTCATGATGATGACGCTGCCTCATGAACCGGACATGATCCGCTTCACCAACCGCATGTTGCTCTGCATGGAATCAACACCACTAGAGCAAGAGCAGAAATTACAGGCAGTTCTTACACTAGTCAACTATGTATTCTATTTCGTACTGGACGATTATCAGCATCAGCGCAATATATCTGCTGTCCTTAAGGACAAGGAAGCACTTGAGGGTGAAGAGATGATCCATCTTCTGGACTCTATGAGTGAAAAGGAAGCTGGACTCTTCAGTAGGATGTATAAGAATGGTCTGTTTGAGGTGATGGGAACCGACGGAGCTTTTGAGTTTGGCTTGAAGCTTATTTTGCTCGGGATCGAACAAGTGGTAAAGAAACCCACCGAGAATTAAACTCCGGTGGGTTTCTTCTTGTACTCACGTTAATCCCTTTATCAGTCTAAAATTTAGCCTGAATTTCTTTTAAAAACAAATCCGCAGCAGTCGAAAAGACCTGATGTTTTTTCCAAACGATATTTAAGCCAGATTCAAGTCTTGGCTCTAGAGGTCTGAAACAAAGGTCGCTTTCACTAGACGTATTCACTATTTTATCAAGTGTTAATGCATAACCAATACCTTCTTCAACCATAATGGCAGCATTATATGCAAGATTGTATGTAGTAACCACGTTTAATTTGTCAAAATCTTCGCCAAACCAATCCGCAAACTCATTTTTTGAAAATGTCTGCTTCATTGACTGTCGTGAACAGATCAATGGAACATGAAATAAGTCTGTGGATCGAATCGTATCTTTGGAGGCGAGTGGACTTTCTTTTCTCATAACCACTCCCCAAACATCTTTGTCGGAGAAATTGATATAGTTATATTTGGAAACATCCGCTGGCTGGATTAGAATACCGAAGTCAAGGAGCCCCTTGTCGAGCCGCTCAGTTACATCATCTTCATTGCCGCTGTATAGGTGATAGCGTATATTGGGATATTTATTCTGTACGTCTTTTGCCACTCTTGCAATCTGTTTCATGGCTTCCGTTTCTCCACCGCCAATATAAATATCTCCACTTATGGTTTCTTCCATGGATTCAAATTCTGCCTCTAATTTATCGACCATACCCACAATTTCTTCAGCCCTATTTTTTAAAAGCATACCTTCATCTGTGAGAATAATACTGTAACTACTGCGAATAAATAATTTCTTTCCCAACTCTTGTTCAAGGTCTTTCAATTGTCTGGACAAGGTGGGCTGCGTAACATGTAAGAAATCAGCAGCGCGTGTAATACTTCCTTCTCTGGCGACCGTAAGAAAATAACGCAATACTCTAATCTCCATTTTAACTCCTCCTTTATCCTTTATATTCTACAATAAACCTTACAGAAATGCCTTTCAAGCATAACTTGTTATAAGATATGAGTATTTGCTATGTGGTGTATAAACGCTAAACTAAAAAGCAAGGCAACTGGAGAAGAAATTGAAAGGAATGAATGATATGGATAAGACAAAAGTATGGTTTATCACTGGCGCTGGTCGAGGTATGGGCACAACTATTGCTAAGGCTGCTTTAAATGCTGGACACAAGGTTGTTGCTACCGGCCGAAATCCCGATGCAGTGGTTCGTGCGATCGGTGATTCCGAGAATGTAATGGTTGTCCCATTAGATGTTTGCGAGCCTGCTGATGCACATGCCGCAGTTAAGGCGGCAATTGAACGGTTCGGGGCGATCGATGTACTCGTAAATAATGCGGCACATTTCTGTGGAGGGTATTTTGAGGAACTGACCCCTGACCAGATTGAACATCAGCTACAGGTGGCGTTGGTTGGTTCCATGCACGTTACCCGGGCCATATTACCTGTGATGCGCACCCAACGTTCAGGACATGTTATCTCGATCTCCTCGGGCGCTGGCATTTCAGGATTTGAATTTAATTCGGCATATAGTGCTGCAAAATTTGCGCTTGAGGGATGGATGGAGGCATTGGCTCCTGAGGTAGCTCCTTTCGGTATTCATACGACTATAGTCAATCCCGGATTTTTCCGGACGGAATTTCTTACCGATGCATCCTCAACTTTCGCTAAGCCTTCGATTGAGGACTATGATGATCGGAGAGCTGGTCATCTGGAATTTTTTAATAATCAGAACGGGCAACAACCTGGAGACCCAAAAAAACTTGCCAATGCTCTTCTTCAAATTGCAAACGAGGCCCAACCGCCGCAACGCTTCATTGCAGGAGCCGACGCGATAGACATTGCAGAGCAGAAAATTGCCAACCTTCAGACAGAGATCAATGCTTACCGGGATCTCTCTAAATCCATGGCATATGACAACTAAACGAAATCACCTGCTTGTATTCATTCTGACCTTTGGTGTATTCAGTATTTTAAATACGGAGATGGGCGTAATCGGAATCTTGCCTTTGATTGCAGAACATTACGAGGTCAGTATCTCAACCGCTGGTTTAATTGTGAGTCTTTTTGCGCTTGCGGTTGCTGTATCTGGTCCCACTTTACCCTTATTATTTTCGGGAATGAACCGCAAGTATGTTATGTTGTTTGTACTTGGGATTTTTATTGTGGGCAGCCTGGTCTCCGCCATCACATCGAACTTTACGGTATTGGTCATTGCACGTGTCGTTCCGGCTTTTTTCCATCCTGTCTATTGCTCATTGGCATTTACGGTCGCAGCGGCGTCAGTCCCCAAGGAAGAAGCGCCGAAGGCAGTGGCTAAAGTATTTGTAGGCGTGTCGGCAGGCATGGTACTTGGAGTACCCCTTTCGAGCTTGATTGCCACCAGCACATCGTTGTTCTATGCGATGTTGTTCTTTGCCGCCGTAACGATCGTCGCATTTGTAGCAACACTTCTTTTTGTGCCCTCAATGCCAGTTACGAAAAGAATCTCCATGGGTACTCAACTGTATGTATTGAGAAGATCCGTGATGTGGCTATCCATTGCTGGCGTGATTTTCATGAACGGAGCTGTATTTGGGGTCTATAGTTACCTTGCTGAGTTTCTGAAAACCGTGACAAGATATGACTGGAACACCGTCAGTGTGTTGTTATTTCTATATGGCTTGGCCAATATGGTTGGGAACATGATAGCAGGGAAACTGCTCGCTAATTTCCCTTTAAGAACGATCAAGATGTATCCCATTGCATTAATAACGATATACATCTTGTTGTTCACCTTCGGACAATTCAGTGTGCCAACAGCCTTCCTTATTTTCATTTGGGGGATCATAGGAGGCATAGGGGGCAATATCACTCAATATTGGGTGGTATCGGCAGCACCGGAGGCACCCGAATTGTCTAATGGGATCTTTCTAACCTCTTCCAACCTGGGAACAACACTTGGTGCTAGTGTATGTGGACTAATCGTAACTGGAATAAGTACACAATATATTGTAGTTGGAGGAATCGTATTCCTTATCTTTAGTATCGTAACGAATTACTTCAGAATCTCCATGACTGGCCGATTCGAGGGTTCCAAAGTTGAAGGATAAGAAGCGGACGTAGTGATAGACGTTATATGTTACCGTTTCGGCATTTTGCTCTCATCCATATACAACAGGTTCCAGCGGTGACCGTCCAGGTCGGCAAATCCCGCGCCGTACATCCAGCCGTCTGTTTCACCCGGCTTGCCAAAGATGGTTCCTCCAGCTAACTCGACTTTTTTAATAAAAGCATCAACTTCTTCTCTGCTGTCAGCACCAATGGAAAATATCACTTCTGCGCTATGGGAAGTATCTGCGATTTTGGCACCTGTAAATTTCTCGAACGTTGCATCCGGAAACAGGAGGATTGTTGTTGAGCCTATGACAAGCTGGGCTCTCTCGTTGCCAACATTCTCCCCATGGAATCCAATCTCATTAAAAAAGGTAGTGGATTTCACAACATCTTTCACCGGCAGGTTCATCCAGATTTTTTGTGACATGGCAGTAGCCTCCTAGAGTATGTTTTCGACACTCTTACTATACTCTACCTCAATTCAAAATTACATAATCGGATACATACGATTATGAAAGAGTTAGAAATAACCGGTATAATGAAGGATGATTTAGAGAAATCCGAATCGTTCTAATCAGTTCGAAATCCAAACCAAAAGAGCAATCTCCGATGAGGTTGCTCTTTTGGTCATGGCTTATTATGCCTAACGGTATATACGCAGTTTCTTCCTCCGGCTAAAATGTATTCTCCCCGTTCAATATGAACATTATCGCCTAGAACTGTTTTGAATAAATGTAGCTCATTCTTGCATAACCCGGTACATACCGCGGCGGCTTCACAGATCGGACAATGCTTCTCAATAAATAGAAGACTGCCATCATCCTGCTCCTTAACCTCGGCCATATAACCTTCATTGGTACGAATTTCGGCCAATTTCTCCAATCTCTCCTTAACTCCTGATGAATCGCCAAGATGCTGAAGATATTGTTCTTGCATATTTTTATTTCGAACATCCAGCAGCTTGTCCAGCCCTTCAGTACCAAAAGCTTCTTTCATCGAATTGATGAGGCTGACGGATAAATCCGAATATCCACTTGGGAAAAAACGATTAGCCGCGGGAGTTAATATCCATAACTTGGTGGGACGACCCATGGGACGGGCCTCTTCCACAGTGGTAACCAATCCTTCTCCTTTTAGCGCATTCAGATGTTGACGAATAGCCATTCCGGATAACGAAAACTGAGAGGAGAGAGTGACAACATCCATTCCCCCGCGCTCTTTTAACAGATTAATAATTGCTCTCCGGGTACTGGTCGAGACATCCTTTTTAGTTTGATCTCCGCTCATGGTGCACCTCCTTGTGACGCTCTACTGAATCTACATGACTAACTACATTTTAAACAAAAATGTTGACAAAGTCAAAGCCGAACTGTAGCTTAGACATTATAAACAAAAATGTTTACTAAGTATCCGGATACGATGTATACATACCAATTTTCTTGGAGGTCACATTTCATGTCGTCTAATCATCAAAGTATTTTCAGCCCGCGTTATTTTGCATTATCCATAGGAATTATTTTGTCAGTGATGGCCGTTGGATTCGAAGGTCTATCCGTAACCACCATTGCCCCTTCAATTGCTGGAGACTTGAACGGTCTTAGCCTGTTCGGGTGGATATTCAGTACATATCTGCTTGCGCAGATTATCGGGACGCTGGTCGTCGGTCGGATCATTGATAAAAGAGGACCTGCAGCACCGTTCACTTTTGCACTTCTGTTGTTTATCGTAGGGCTGATCGCTGCCGCAACCGCAGGCGACATGTATACCATGATAGGATCACGGGCCCTGCAGGGTTTGGGTGCCGGAGCTATGATGACTTGTGTGTATACAGCTATATCCTTAAGTTACCCGGATGAGTTGCGTGCCAAAATTCTTGGAGCATTTGGTACTGCCTATGTTCTTCCGTCCATGCTCGGTCCATATGTAGCAGGAGTTATCGCAGATCAGTGGTCCTGGCGCTTTGTTTTCTGGGGGATCTTACCTGTGCTGGTGGTTTCAGCATTGCTTAGTTTACCTGCCTTTAGGAAATTGAAAGTGCAGAAGACGGGAGGGGATAGCGGATCTTCATCCACTTGGATGGCGTTACTCTTAACGTTAGGTACAGGGATTTTCCTGGTTGGTCTAAGTATGCTTCCGAGCTTTATGGGATTTGTTTTAGTCGTGATTGGCCTGGTATTGATGTTATTTCCGCTCCGTAAATTGCTACCGAAGGGAACTCTTACGTTGCGAAGAGGTATGCCAGCAATTCTGGCAACACGTGGGTTGTTCTTCGCTGCCTATACCAGCACACAGAATTTCCTGGTATTAGCTCTAATCGACGTGAAAGGAATTACACCTTCACAGGCCGGATTAATTGTCGCGAGTGCTGCATTAAGTTGGTGTATCATTGCGTATCTGCAAGGACGATGGGATGCGGCAGATCAGGGCAGTGGACGTCATATGAGAATCATTCTTGGGGTAGTGCTGCTTACGATAGGGATTGCCATCGTATTTTGGGTACCTGTTGTGACCGTTACCATCGCAGTTCTTGGTCAGATCATTGCAGGCGTTGGTATTGGATTGGCGCACCCGATTAGCGGTGTTGTCGCATTTTCCCAAACGGGGGAGGAAGGTGTGGGCCAAACCTCAGCAAATCTGCAATTTGCAGATTCTTTTACACCTGGTGTAGTGATCGGCATTGGTGGTTCCATTCTTGTCGTGTGTCAGGCTGGCGGTATGTCACTTCAATCCGGCTTAATTGTAGCCATGGGTTTCCATCTCTTGTTGATCGTCACGAGTATCATTGCCAGCACTCGGATCTCACTACGCGGATGAATAAGAAAGTGGGTGTGCGAACCATTGTTCACTGAAGATCCGAATAAAATATTTACAGCTTATCGCATCATCGGAACGAAATGGACGATCCATATTTTATGTGCTCTGTCTCAAGGCCCGAAGAGATTTGGTGAAATATTTGATAGCATTCCTTCCATTTCCGAAATGATCCTCTCCAGACGTTTAAAGGGTCTTCAACATGATCATTTGGTCAAAAGAACAATACGGACACGTCCTACACAAATTATTTATGAACTTACGCCAAAAGGAGCTGCTCTTGCGACATTCATACCCTGTCTAATAGACTGGGATACCAAATTTCAAAATGATACCACCGGGAGGAATAAAGATGATTATTGAGGTCAGTGATTCAGCATCGGACAAAATCGTTGAGATCTTATCAAGTGCGGATATACAAAATGCCTTCCTTAGAGTAGGCGTTGATGAAGGGGGATGCAGTGGTTTATCTTATACCCTTATCGTGGATGAACAGCAGGCAGAAGAAGACATTGTGTTAAATAAAAAACAATTTAAGATATTGGTGCACGCGAAAAGTATTCCATATATTGATGGTCTTGAGATTGACTATGAAGAGAGCGGAATGTTAGGCGGATTCACCATGAATAATCCAAATGCCAAAGTTTCGTGTGGATGCGGGGCCAGTTTCAGAATGGCCAATTATCGTGGCGAAGTGAAAAAATGTGATTAATGAAAGAAGGAGTGCAAAGAAATGATCTCATTTGTAATATCTGAACAAGCAATCGATTCATTTAAGAATGAATGGGAATTGGAAGAAGACCAATATGTAAGGATTTATGCAAAATATGTTGGAGGAGGCTCCGATGCTTTTACCATTGGCATAAATGCGAGTGCTACACCGGTCGATCCCGCATTGGTTCAATCCATCGGAGGATTTCATTTCTTTGTTGAAAAAACAGATGCCTGGATCCTGGAGGATGAACTTCTCCAAATTGACTGTAATGAAAATGGCATATTTTCAAGCAAAATCTCCTATTGAACATGGGAACCCTATTCTAGACCATAATCTTACTTTTTAAACATTTAACTTTACAAAGTATAACACTTCATGTATATTCAGGAAGTAAAAAGGTTTATTTTACCATAATACCCATCGAATTATGGAGGTGTAGAAGACAAATAACAATCAGATTGGGATTTTTGATGCTCAGTACAGGGCGCCTACAATTGGGATTATGCTGGTTCTGGCAACCGTAGCTTTTGAAGGACTGGCTATCACAACGATTGCTGCGAAGATGGCACAAAGTTTAGAGGGCATTCATTTATATGGTTGGATCTTCAGCGCATTTTTGTTATCTCAGCTTATTGGAACTTTGGTTATGGGTCAGCAGATTGACAAGCGCGGTGTTTTTACATCCATGCTGATATCTTTTAGTGTTTTTGTGTTAGGAACTGTGGTCTCCGCTATTTCTTTCGATATGCACATGCTTATTGCCGGAAGAGCCCTTCAAGGTTTTGGAGCGGGAGCCCTGATCACATGCGTTTATACCTGTGTGACGTTACATTATCCAGATACACTTCGTACTCAAATCCTGGCCGCATTCTCCATGGCATTTGTCCTGCCTACCTTAATCGGACCTTATGCAGCAGGCCTTATAGCTTCTCACATCTCGTGGCGATATGTTTTCTGGATCGTTTTACCCTTGATTGGAATAGCGCTCAGTCTCACATTCCGTTCTTTCCGTAATTTGCAGCTTCAGCAAGATCTGTCAGGTCCGCCCCGAGCAACCGACTCAAAGATTATGTATGCGATTCTGCTTGCCGTTGGAACGGGACTGTTACTCACAGGACTTGGTATGATAACCGATTGGAAAGGTATAGTACTCACTTTGGCTGGATTAGTCATCATGATCACACCAATGCGTAAATTGCTGCCTGTGGGCACTTTTTCGGTAAAAAAAGGATTGCCTGCTACTCTGGTTTCGAGAGGGCTATATGTTGCTTGTTATTTTACAACGGAAAGTTTTGTGATCTTGGCACTAACCGAAGTGAAGGGGTTATCAGCCGACCTTGCTGGCCTCATTGTAGCAGCAGGTTCTCTGAGCTGGTCCGCCGCAGCGTGGTTGCAAGCCAAGCTTGATGCACGAGATCAAGGTCGTGCCCGAAAGGGCAGGGTCATGACGGGCATTGGGATTATGATTGTTGGAACTGCACTTGTGATCCTGGCTCTTATTTTGACGGACGGCGGGATTATACTCATCCTTCTCTCACAAATGATTACAGGGTTCGGTGTTGGATTGGCCAACCCTACAACGGCAGCCATTGCTTTACAACATGCCTTGCCCAGGAAAGAGGGAGAAATGTCCGCCAATCTGCAATTTGTGGATTCCTTCTATATGGGAGTAAGCATTGGAGTTGGTGGAGCTCTGATTGCCTTGTCCGAAACGTTACAGTGGGGCATATCGACAGGTGTTTTGATCGTGTTAACTCTACAATTACTATGGGTCTTGTTAAGTTTCTTAGCATCACTACGAATCACCAAACTCGTTCATCAAGAACATCATCCAATCAACCAAGTGAAGGATAACATCTCCATGTAACGGATGACGACCGCGTCGTTAAATACATCATGAAGAACGGGGGGACTAATTGCATTGGGAGGTGGATAAGATGGCACGTGTATTAGTAGTCATTACTCCAGCTGAAGGACATGTGAATCCGTCGTTAGGATTAGTTACTCAGTTGATAGACAATGGTGAGGAAGTCATCTATGTGTGTACGGAGGAGTACCGTTCCCGAATTGAACAAACCGGTGCCCAGATCATTACCTATCCGTTTCCAAAAGATGCCTTCTCTCATGATCCGGTGTTGAAACCCCAAGAATACAAGCATTCTTATCAGTTCATTTATATGATGGTAAGCGGTATTATCCGGAGGATCATCCCCAATGTGCTACAGGTGATCGAGGGTCAAAAGTTCGATTATATGATCTTTGATTCCCTGATGGGATGGGGAGGGACTATTCTTGCAGAAAAACTGGGAATTCCTGCGGTGTGCTCGATTGCGTCCTTTGCCTTTGTGGAGCCTCTGGGGTCTAGCTCAGTTCTTAATGAGACGGAGACGAAGGAGCTTTATGAGGCTACGATGAAGATCACAACGGAGTTAGCTGAAGAGCTTCAAGTGAGTATTCCAGCCATGGAAGAGATTCCGGCACATGCAGGTCAGTTAAAGCTCGTGTACACCAGCCGTTATTTTCAGCCGCAGGCAGAAAAGCTGGATGATCGTTTTATTTTCACGGGTCCTTCGATCATAACACGTCAAGATGCTCCATCCTTCTCGTTTGAGTTGCTTCGTGAACGGTACCTACAAACCGTGTACATTGCTATGGGTACGATTTTAAATAAAAATTTGGATTTCTATCAGCTTTGCTTTGAAGCGTTAGGGGATCTACCCGTGAATGTTGTTTTATCTTCAGGAAAGTACACGGACATGACGCCGCTGGCGGATCAAGTTCCTCCTAATTTTATCGTCAAGCCATACATTGCCCAGTTGGACATGTTGCAGCATACCGATGTTTTTATTACACATGCTGGAATGAACAGCACAAGTGAGGCGTTATATTACAACGTTCCGATGGTGATGATTCCATTAACATCGGATCAGCCTCTTGTCGCCAATCGGGTACAGGAGTTGGGCGCGGGTATTACTTTAAATAAACATAACCTCAGTGCAACTAATTTGAGAGAGGCATTAACAGAAGTGCTACACAATTCACTTTATAGACGGCAGGCTTACCTCATTGGTGAATCTTTAAGGCAGGCTGGCGGTTACAAGCGAGCTGCCGAAATGATCATGAGTCATATGGGTTCAGGCCGGGGAAGTTACACAATTTAATGGTTTTCCATTCAAAGTCGCTTAATAAGCGGCTTTTTTTGGTTTTAATAACCTAAAGACTTGACCTACAGTTAACTCTATGACTTATACTCGATTAGGCTTGCAAATTATATGAGGAATTGGAGATTTTATTTATTATGGCAAAGAGCACGAATTGGAATGTTTTTGGACTGGCAGTACTACTAGGTTTATTTTCTACATTAGGTCCATTTACGATTGATATGTATTTACCGGCTTTTCCGGAGATTGCACAAAATATGAATACAACGGCATCACTTGTACAATTTAGCCTTACTGCTTGTTTATTAGGACTGGGTGTAGGACAACTCGTTATGGGTCCTTTGAGTGACGCGTACGGTAGACGTAGACCATTATTGATCTGCATGGCAGCTTATATTATTTGTTCCTTGGCATGTGCTTTTGCTCCGAATATCGGACTATTGATTTTGTTTCGTTTCACGCAAGGACTTGCCGCATCAGCTGGAATTGTCATTTCCCGTGCGATAGCTAGAGATCTGTATAGTGGACATGAACTCACTAAATTTTTCTCTTTGCTGTTGCTTGTAGGGAATTTGGGGCCTCTGGCAGCACCGATTGCGGGAAGTGGGGTTCTTTCCTTCACAACATGGATTGGCGTATTTATCTGCCTTTCATTCTTGGGAATTTTCTTATTAATCATGACAAAGTGGAGCTTAAAAGAAACACACCCTGTCGAAAGACGTATGGTTCCTGACTTCAAACAACAATTGGGTAATTACAGAATGCTTCTGCGTGACCGCAAGTTTGTTGGTTACATGCTGGCACAGGGAATCATGACGGCAGGGGTCTTTGCTTATGTGGCGGGAACACCATTTATTTACCAAAATATATATGGAGTTACACCCACAGTATTTGCTATACTATTTGCTTCGAACGGCATCAGCTTGATCATCGGATCTCAAATCGTGGGTCGATTGGCCAAACGTATCCCTGAGCAGACGCTGCTATTATCGGGACTATGGCTTGCTATAATAGCAAGTGTGGCTGCGTTGGTCGTAACCCTGGCTCATGGTCCACTTTTCGCGTTGGTGATTCCATTGTTCTTCTTCGTATGCTCGATCGGCATTACGTCTACAGCGGCATTCCCGCTTGCCATGGAGAGTCAAGCCAAGATGGCCGGAAGTGCAGCAGCACTACTCGGCGTTGTGCCTTTTCTTCTGGGTGCACTGGTTGCTCCTCTGGTCGGTATCGCGGGTGAGGACACTGCCGTCCCGTTAGGACTCACTTTATTAATGACCAGTATCATTGCGATTGTTACTTATTTCCTACTCGTTAAAAACGTCCCGCAGCATACACCTAATCATGTCCAGTCTAATGCTGACTTTTAGTATAGAAGGAACAGCTCGCCAAGCATTGGCGTGAGACATGAATGAATATGAATCCATTACAAGTCGCTGTAATAGCGGCTTTTTTGGTTTTTCTTACTGAACGCCAGCCTGAATTCAGGTAAGACATTGTAAGAAAATGGAGAGACTGGGGAGGAGGGGCTGCTCACTGCTTCATTTGATATAAGCTTAATCTCTCTTGTACAGCATTCAGGACTTCTTTCGGAATCTCCTTCACCTTGATATCTTCTCCTAGAAAAAGCAACCAATTGGTGACTTCGGTTAATTCTTCTGAGTTATGAACATTCATAAATGACTTTAGTTGGGCCGTAGTCTGGTATGGATTTGTATAGGCAATTGAAAATTTTAAAGGATGGTATTTTTTGAATTGCGCAATTGCCTTTGGACCAAGTTCCAGGACAAGGTTGAAAACTTCTTCCTGCGTATTTCGTTTTAGTTGCTCTACAATCTTTTTTGTACTCCGTCTTTTTTTCGCCGGGTATGCTTCGACATGGATGAGGTTGTCAACGGATACGATTCGTCTTTTTTCCTCCTCCAAGTCAAAACCTTCAATGATCCAATGGCCTTTTTGATGATGAAGGTGCAAGAGAACGATGGGATAGGACTTTGTTTTCTTCTCTTCTTGGACAGTAACTAACAAATAACGTTCTATAAGAAGAATTTGGATGAGTTTTTCCAAAGTAGGGTGAGGCAGGTCTGACAGATCAAGCAAGTCTGGATTATGGGGATTGGTCCCTTCAAAAAGCAATATTTGATTCAAATGCACAAGGTCATCTTGCTGATTTTCTGAGATAAGGCCTAATAATTTTTCAGCCAAAGATTGACGACTCTTCAGATAAGGAAGCTGTTGATTTCTTGTCGCCATAAAGGCAATGAATAACGCTTTGATTTCATTATCGGTAAACCGAACCGTGGGAAGGAGCGAGTTGTTCATGACAAAATAACCTCCGTCCCGCCCAACTTCAGCGACAAGTGGCATTCCCATGGCTTCAATTTCTCTGATATCTCGAATGGCTGTTGAACGAGAAATATTAAATTCTCGCATGATTTCAGAGATGGTAAAGTGTGCACGGTTATTGATATACCGCGTGATGATATTTATGCGTTCAACTTTCTTCATTGGCCCCCCTAAACAGTATCATATTCTGACATGATTTAAGGTTATTATAAACCTATCAAGTGAAAACACAAATCAATTGAAAATTTAAAGAGGACGGTGTAAACCATGAGTAATTATCATTTCGAAGAAAAAGACAGCTTTATCGTTTTAGGTATTGGGACAGAACTTAAAAGCGACTACACAGACTATGCTGGTATCAGCAAGGAGAAGGCGGATTTTTGGTCCACTGTGAAAGAGGATGGAAGCCTAGACACATTAAAGTCCCTAGCTACTAATGACTATATTTTCGCTGTAAACGAAGCAGTCAATAACAAGATGATGCATTATGCTGGGGTCATGACAGAAGAATCTCTGCCAGAAGCAACAAGAGTGATCCAATTTCCTAAGGGAGAATACCTTGTTGTAAAGGGTGAAGCAGAGACGGCAGATGCACTCAGTAATATGCTTACTGGCATTGCCTTTGGTCAAGCCCTCCCCACAGAAAAGGATTATGCCTATGTTGGCGGTCCGAATACAACGGTTGAAATGGGACAGAAAAACGGTTTGGTATATGGTGAAATGTGGATTCCTGTTGTAAGGAATGGATAAGACGTGAGATCTGAAGACTTTTGAGTTGAATATGAAGGATAAAGCTCTCTTCCAAATGGAAGAGAGCTTTCCCAATTGCACGACAGCTTGCACGACAGCATGTTATTAATTTAAAACGCCACTTCCGACTATTGTAACCTTTACTTCCGGGTGAAAACGGACTTGGGCATATTGTTTATTCCAGTCCAGGCTTTTCCACAATTCCGGGTAATGGGCAATTAAATGTCTGCCAATACCGAAGGAATCACAGCCGCTTTGCTGAAGTGTCTTGATAATTTGTTCTGCGTCCTGAGTCATGTCATCGGATAACTTGCGGTTCAGACGTTCAATTGTGTCTTTTTCCTGAAGATGATTCATTGCATACTCAACGATCGTTACTGGAAGTTCGATACGGAGGTTTACATCAATGTGGCTATCACTTGCCACCTTTACCGCAAGTTTGCGCTTAATTTGTGCGATATTTGCTTCATAAGTGACATAGTTCCTCGGGTTGTTGGAAGGCCCTGGGTGGACCTTTTTGACAAAACGCGCTGCTTTATTCCATTTCCCACTCATAATAATGTATAGAGGAGCCTGTTCGGTAGTAAGACTGCCACTGAACCTTTGCCCATGAAACAAGGCAATTCCCCGAGCATCAATTTCCTCTCCATCCTTATATAGATAAGGCAGTGTAAAATCCTGTCCCGGATCCAGCATGGGAGGGAGAAGGGTCTCTAACGTCATTTCCGGAAAAATACATAATTCCTCCAGACTCTTAATTTTTTTCGTAATAAAATCACCAATCAATATGCTGCCAACTTTTTTTTGGTGTAACAGATCTCCGGCATCGCCATCCACAATCGCAATCTTCACATGTGAGGTTGGGTAATCGGGTTCCCGATATAAGACGTCCAAGTAGGGGTAGATATCATTTTGTGCGAGTTTGTTGCCGTATAAGATCATCCCATATTTGAAAAACCGGATATCACCAGTCACTTTAGCCCGAATTCTATCTGTACTTTGACGGACGGATCTCCCGGTGCCTGAGTGGACTTCATTACCGCTGCTCCCTTGTTGACTCTCAGAATCATCGACAATTTCAAGCGTCTGTTTAATTTCACCCTCTGAGGTGATGTCAAACGCCGAAGCATTAGCCAATCTTGCATCTTTTAAACTATCCTGATCCCAGCATCCCGTCATCACCATGAGCAGGAACAGGAGGACAAGGATTTTTCCTCGTTTACTCATATCATCTTCTCTTTTCGTTTCATTATATAAGATAGGACCAACAGGAGCAGAGGCAGGATCATGAGAAAAAAGTATGCCGATCTGTTGGCAATCGTACTAATTAACTCAAGTTTTTCCTTCTGTTGTGGCAGATAGGCAATTATGCAAGAAGCAAGAACGACATATGGCACCGCTTTTTTATGGTGTTTTAGTTTGAAGAGATAACTTATACCATAGGATGCCGTATAGTAATAGCCACATATGGCCCCGAAAATGGAAATTAACCAGATAGGGAGGAACAGGAAATCGGCCCGATCCATTGTTCCGAGTGGGATAGAGCGGAGCAGATATATGACCGGTTCAGGCATTAAGTCAAGTTGCTGGGGGCTGAACGCCGTTGAACAAATGAACACGGTGAATGCATACAACACTACGACTACAGCACTTGCTGAAGCAACAGACTTGAGTTTGCCCCCGCTGCTACCTTCAACCATAGGAAACACAACGAGAAAAAACTCGAATCCGAACATAGCCATTAATGTTTCGGTTGATCCACTAATAATATTGGGCCATCCCGCCTCGGTTAAAGGCAAAAGATATAACAGATTGATTTCCTTGAGTCCATAACTGATCAATACCATCATGGGCAAGACCAAAAAGGAGATGAGTACCAGTACTCGGGCAATGATTCGTAATTTTTGCCGAACCAAATAGATACTGCTGAACAAGAAGAGGGCTAATATAGCCCAGCGAGGCGTATCCTGCAGCATCCAACGGTTAATCACACCGTAAGCGTTCACCAGAACAGAAGTGCCCATTAATAGGAAATATCCAACGTAGGCAATGATCAGCAACTTGCCAATCCATTTACCCGTAATCAGCGTTACAATATGATAAATGGACGAACTCGGGAATCTTCGCATCAAAAGCCAGCACAACAGTATGACAAGTTGGATCAGGAACCCTCCAAGGAAAACAGAGATCCACCCACCTCCTTTAGAGATAAGGTTCATACGGTAAGGGAGGGACAGAATATCTACACCAATTTCAAATTTCAAAATGAGCAAGAATAATTGTCCCCGAGTGATTGTTGTTTCCTTATTCACGTTTTTTCCCACTCCTATAGAACTTCTGCTGATTCAGCCGCTGCGGGCGGGCATCATGAGGACGCTCGCGAAGCGCCCAGATGGGAAATCGAATCCATACATCCTTCATGTCAGCTAATCGGAATGGGGCCACTGGAGCAAAATAAGGCGATCCGAAGTTTTCCATCTTACAGAGGTGATTGGTTAGAATCACCAGACCAAATGCGATGCCGATATATCCAAAAAGCGCCGCTCCAATCATCATTGGAAAGCGGAGAATACGTACTGCCGAACTCATCTCATGCGAAGGCACCAAAAACGACGAGATAGCGGTTAGTGAAACCACAATAATCATTGTATAGGATACAAGCCCCGCACGAACGATAGCATCTCCGATAACCAAACCGCCAACGATGCCGATGGTCTGGCCCACTCGGCTGGGAAGTCGGACCCCGGCTTCTCTTAACACTTCAAAGATCAGTTCAAGCAACATTGCCTCTACAAGTGCAGGAAAGGGGATGTTCTGCAATGATTTCTTGATTGTGTGTGCCAGCTCGATTGGTAAAATGGCGGAGTGAAAAGAGATGGTTGCAATATAAACAGCAGGTAATGTAAAAGCAATGACAAAACTCATCATGCGAATTAACCGTAAAAAGGAACTGACAATCCAACGACCATGATAATCATCCGGACTTTGATAAAAAGCAAAAAACGTAACTGGAGCAATAAGAGCTGACGGACTTCCTTCGGCAAGTATGGCGACGCGTCCTTCCATCAAGTTGGCAATAACCCGGTCAGGTCTTTCTGTAATGAGCTGCTGAGGAAACAGAGAGAAAGGGTTATCCTCCACAAACTCTTCAATAAAGCCTGGTGCGAGCACCATATCTGAAGATATGGATGTGATTCGCTCTTTAACTTCGTTCACCAACTCCGGATTGGCTAAGTCCTGAAGGTATACAACTGCAATTTTGGTATGTGTCTTCTCGCCAACGTTAAAATATCGAACGATTAGGGATGGACTGATAATTTGTCTGCGGATCAGATTCAAATTAACCGAAAGCTGTTCAACGAATCCATTGTGTGGCCCTCGAATAACGCCTTCGTTTTCCGGTTCGGTTGTGCTTCGGACATACATTTTCTCGGTAGAAAGAATGTAAAACTCCGGGTGCCCATCGATTATGTAAAGACATTTCCCTTGAATAAGTGAGTCTATTCCACGTTGCAGATCCGTATCTTTTCGACTTTCTAACGTGGTGAACGATGGGTAGATTTCAGAGTGAGCTTGGCCATTCAGTGCTGTTAAGACATGTGTTTGAATGATCTCCTGATCTACAAGTGAATCGATATAGAGAAGCACACTCTGTACACCATTAAGTAGAAGCTGTTGTTGTTTCAAATCGTCTGTACAGTAGAGGGACTGTTCCACATAAGAAATATTCATTTTTAATTCAGAGAATGCCTGATTGGTTGGGGTCATTGATCCACCTCTTTATAAAATGCGACATGGATTATCTTGTGCAAAATCAAGACTATTATTCAATAGTTGCTTTTTATTCAAAGAACTTATAACCAAACATTGAAAAAATAGTTGTACTAAAATCCATAATTTACAATTCAATTAGAAACTTTTTCCTAAATCTAGCGTCTAATATTATGACTTTTTGAGGGGTTATAAATTACTAGAGAGTAGAAGGAGCCAAAGACAACACATGAATATGAAGAAGAAATTATCCATTTTTACCGCTTTAGCCGTTTTTCAAGCATTTGCAGTTGGTTCTGTGAATGCGCAATCAGCACCACAAGGTGACACCGCGTCAGTAAACACGGCCAATGTAGAATCAGTTGAGGTGTCAAAGCAAGAGCAGCCAATTGCAGAGCGTGAAGTGAAGACGGAGAGTAATAACAAATCGATCAATACTCCGCCCACTGAAGCCAAGGACACTCAAACCTCGACCGGTACTGAGGCAACACCTAAAACAGATAGCGAGAAACCTGCATTGGATGGGGAAGAGACCACTACAAACGAAACGGGTACGAAACCTGTAGTTCAAGAGGAAGCCCCTGAGGGGGAAACGCCAGCTACACCTGCTCAAATAGAGCAACCATCCATTGATGGGACGTCTCCTGTAGCAGCAGGTGGGAATCTGACGTTGTACATGAATAGCAACAAAATGGAGCAGGATGGAAAAACGTATCTTGCTGGCCAGCCAATGGCTGTAAAAAACGGTGTATCCTATGTTGCCATCCGTGCGCTGGTTGACCGTGTGGGATACGGCGTCAAATATGATAACAAAACCAAGGAAACCATCATTATTAGTGGTGAGGATGAACTCCGATTCAAGACGAACAGCAAGGACTATACCGTCAATGGAGAGACAAGAACGATGAAAGGCCCTGCATATCAGCAAAAAAGTACATTCATGGTGCCGTTAACTTCCATTACTCAAGCTCTGAACATCACCTATAAAGTGAATCAGTCGGCTAAAACGGTTGTGTTGAATCTTAATACAAAACCTGTTGCAAGCTTTACCATTTCCCAAAAGGAAATCTTTGCAGGAGATCAAGTGGACTACGTGACTTCTTCCAGTTCACCTAATGGACTGGATATCGTTGACGAACGCTGGACTGGTCGCCAGGATTCATTTGATCAAGCAGGTACATATACGATTTCATATGAAGTACAGGATTCCAATGGTCAATGGAGCGATCCGTATTCAATTACCATTGAAGTATTGAGTCCTAATCTTCCTCCTGTAGCCATGTTCGCCACGGATAAAGAAGAATATAAAATGGGCGAAAAAATAACATACACGGACCAAAGCACAGATGATGAAAATAATATTGTCAAAGCCGTATGGGAGAACAATTCACTTGCTTTCTTTGAACCGGGTCCCAAAACGGTGACAATTACGGTTACTGACAATCACGGCGCTACGAACACGTACTCCAAAGTCATTACCATAACCAATGAGACCTTATATTCATTTACCGACTTCAATTTACTCTTCACGCCGGTAGGACAGAAGTTTACCTTTAACGGCGGCGAAGTGACTACGATGGAGAAAGTGCCTTATACGTACATGGATGAGCCCAGTTTGCTAATCCGCAGTAACAGTCCGGAAACCGTAAATACGGAAGGCATCGTATATAAAGAATCATCTTCGGGGCAGACCCGTTTCATGATTCACCACGTCAACAATACAGGCAAAAGAGTAAAAATGTATGTGATTGCAACCAATAACAACCCGAATCCGGCAGTTTTCGAACAACAAAATATGGGATTTGCGGGACCTACACCGTATGCTACTGTAGCCGGGAAATTGTCTATTGATAAATGGTTCAAGTCAATTCAGACTGGAGTGGATCAAAAGAAAGAGTACCTTCAACCTGGGGAAAGCAAATTGATTTTGACAGAACTTAATAAAACGCCGATGAAAGAAGGACAAGTCATCTCTCTCTATTCGGATGCATATAGTGATTATTCCTTGGACTATAACGTTATCCTGGTGGAAGAAAATAAAGATCCGTTCGAAGCCTTGCCATTGCTTCCCGTGCTTGATCGTGACGGCGTGCACAACCGGGGTACGTACCCGAACGCGACTCGCATCATAAAGTACGATGAGCACGTGGGACTCAAACCGGCCCGTCTGCCACTTGGTGACAATTCAAGCGATCCCAATCTGGTAGGAACAGATCCGATGGCTTACACAGATGCATCCAACGCGGGTAATTTCGGCGTATTGTACAAAATCACGCTGACCAATGTTGCACCGCGTACGCTTATCTCCTTTAACCCTCGTGGAGGGAAGTACTCCGGAGTAGCGCTGGTGAACAACCAGTTGGTATCGATTGCCGAAGGCAACGTTGCCGTTGCCAATTCAAGTGAACAAAGCGTTCTTTACCGCACCGGATCAATCGGAGAGAGCGTAACGATTCTGTTCTCAGCCGCGCCAGGAAGCAACCTGCCGGTCAATCTGCTCTTTACACCGCTCCCATCGGAGAAGTAAGGTAGTTGTCTCTTATAACGAATGGTTTGAGTGGCGCGTTATAATCAGCGAAAGAAAAGACTCCATATGGGGTCTTTTCTTTTCACAACTTATTTCTACTAAGGAGGAATCAAATTCCGATGAATGTAGTCGTCAAGTTGATACGTGAATTCAAAGAGCGCGATACCCGGCGTTTGTTGAAAGATTACCGAGACAGAGTGGAGCTTATAAGGAAACGGAATTTGGAAACTTGGGATGATCAGCGCCTGCAAGCGGAATCCCTTCGGCTGCAAGAAGAAGCAAGATCAGGCACATCTTTGGATGAACTACTTGTTGATGCTTATGCTCTAGTCTGCGAGGTTGCGAAGAGAACGCTCGGATTACAGCCTTACGATGTGCAAATTATGGCTGCGATTGCGTTGCACGAGAGATTTTTGATCGAGCAACATACCGGTGAAGGAAAAACACTCTCTGCTGTTATGCCTGCTTATCTCAACGCGTTGACCGGTGAAGGCGTTCATATACTCACATTTAACGACTACTTGGCAAATCGAGATGCAGCGTGGATGGGCCCGATCTATCGCTTCCTCGGGTTAACCGTAAGCTCGGTTCAAGCGGGCATGAGCCTGTTCGAGAAAAGGGAAGCTTACGCCAAGGATATAACCTATGTTACGGCTAAAGAAGCAGGGTTCGATTATTTGCGTGACACAATAGCATTAAATGAAGCTGATACCGTGCACCGTCCTTTCCACTACGTCGTCGTAGACGAAGCGGATTCGCTGCTACTCGATGAAGCGCGGGTGCCACTAGTCATTAGTGGCGATTCGAGCACAACCAAGAGTGATGGCGTTCTTTTTGCAGAAGTGGCCCGACAGCTTCAGCCAGCAGAGCATTACGATTTTGATGAGTTCCAGCGGAACGTATACTTGAATGATGCGGGTGCTGTGAAAGCGGAGCTGCTTCTGGGATGCAGCAATTTGTACGATAGCCATAACAGTCATTTGTTAACATCATTGAATTGTGCATTGCATGTGGAATCGTTATTAAAAAAAGACGTCGACTACATCGTCCGGGATGGTGGAATTGAACTAATCGAAGAACATACTGGCCGTGTGGCCGAGAACAGGTATTTGCCGGACGGGTTGCAAGCTGCGCTGGTGGCGAAAGAAGGATTGCAGTGGAAGGCCGGCGGGAGAATTCTCGGCACGATCACGATTCAACATTTCATTAGCCTGTATTCGGGAATCTGCGGAATGACGGCTACGGCGCACGCTTCAGCACTGGAATTCGAGGATATCTATGCGTTGCAGGTCGTTCAAATTCCACCGAACCAGCCAAACATACGGATCGACCACAAGCACCGAATATACACCCATAAGGAAGCCAAATATAAGGCACTTGTACAAGAAATCTCTTCCGTTCATAGGGTGGGACGTCCCATTCTTATTGGTACGTCAAGCGTTGAGGAGTCTGATATGCTGGCGGAGGCGCTTGCCGCTGCTGACGTACCTTGCCAGGTTCTGAATGCAAAAAACGATGCGAGAGAAGCCGAAATCATCGCTAAAGCGGGAGAAATAGGCGCGGTAACGGTATCTACGAATATGGCAGGGCGCGGCGTCGACATTCGTCTTGGCGGTGGTAATTCTGCTCAGGCAGAAGTGGTTGCCAAGCTAGGCGGATTATATGTGATAGGTACACATGTGAATGAAAGCATGCGAATAGATAACCAGCTGCGCGGGCGTTCTGGCCGCCAAGGTGACCCGGGAGCTTCCGTATTTTATATAAGCCTGGAAGACGAGTTGATGCTTCGCTTCGGCATTCATAGACTGTTTCGGTCTACCAGACAGGACGAGGCTCTTGATGATCCGGCGCTACGCAGCAAAATCGAGCATATTCAGCGCGTGATCATAGGTCAAAACTTCGATATTCAGCGGGAATTGAACGGTTATTCGGATATGGTGGAGGATCAGAGGCGAATCCTATACGAAGAAAGGCTCGGAATATTGAAAGGCGAGAGACCAATGAGCCCATCGGAGCAGCGGGTACGGCTTTTTTATATGGATGAGTTCTGGGCTGACCATCTGGCATACGTATCTTACATTCGCGAAAGCATCCATCTCGAGAGTATTACCAGTCGCAACCCGATCGATGAGTTTCATACGCAAATCACCCAAGCATTTGAGAAAATTCCGGCTAAAATAGATCATGAGTCGGCGAATATGCTTGGAAAACTTGGAGGTTCAAATGATCCGGCCAAATGGGAACAGTTCGGTCTAAAGAGTCCTATTTCGACTCGGACTTATATGATCAACGATCAATACAGTCAAGATAAGCGCAGCTCATGGACCGGAACGACGGTATTTGCTTTTTGGGGCAGTAAAATTTTGAAGCTGTTACTGTGGCCGGTATATAGGTTGTCAAAATATTGATGGGAGCGTGACGATCGATGAACAGTGAAGAACGGTTTACGAGCCGGGTCGATTCGTATTTGAAATACCGCCCGAGCTATCCAAAAGAGGCTATTAACCATTTGTACGACGTAGTTGGTTTAGATGCGAACAGTAATATAGCAGACATCGGTTCAGGTACTGGGATCATCTCAAAGCTACTTCTGGAACGCGGAAGCTATGTAATAGCGGTCGAGCCAAATCAGGCCATGCGGGAAGCCGCCGAGCAAACGTTAAAAAGCAGTCCGCAATTCCAGAGTATAGCAGGTTCTGCAGAATCTACGGGATTACCTGATCAGTCGGTTGATTTTATTGTCTGCGCTCAGGCATTTCACTGGTTCGATCGCTCCGCAGCTCAAATCGAGTTTCGCAGAATTCTACGGCCAGGCGGGAGAGTAATACTCATCTGGAATTCACGACTTACACACGGTACTCCGTTTCGTGAAGAGTACAATCAATTGCTCCATACATATGGAACCGACTACAATAAAGTTAATCATAAAAATATTTCTCAAACGATGCTGCTCTCTTTTTTCAAGGAAGGTTCAATGCATGAAATGCGATTCAGAATGAGTCAGAAGTTCAATTTCGAGGGATTGAAAGGCCGGTTGCTATCATCTTCCTACAGCCCTGCACCCGGGCATGCAAATTACGATCCTATGATGTCAGAACTGCGGAATTTATTTGATAAAAATAATCAAGAGGGTATTGTTGCATTCGACTATGAAACTGAAATTTTTTGGGGAGAAGTATAGATCACCAAAATGATACCCCGTTATATCAATAAGGGATAAGAATATAACGCCATTTGAAAGTCGCTATTTTAGCGGCTTTTTTTGTATTTTATTTGAACAAATTATTGCCCAGCTTGCCTGGATTTAAGTGTTGAAAGGAACCCTGGTACACTTCCTTAAAATCTTATAAGAAATTCTTGAAATTTCAGAAATTTATCCGATAGGCGGGTGCTATTATACAAATACAAACAAAGACGAGGTGATGAAATGCAAGCAAAATTGGCAGCGGACGCCGTTCCCATCTCCACAAAGCGAAAGTCATGGATAAGGACAATACAAAAGCACAAAGTGATGTATGCTCTCTTATTACCAGCCTTAATTTATTTTGCCGTATTCAAATACATTCCCATGGCGGGAATCATGATTGCTTTTAAAAACTACAACCTGGCTTTGGGACTATGGGATAGCCCCTGGGTGGGATTCAAAAATTTTACGGATTTTATGAACGGCGTTTATTTCTGGGACATCATGAAAAATACGATCATCATATCGCTGTATAAGCTATTGTTCGGATTCTCCGCGCCCATCGTACTTGCTTTACTCCTCAATGAAGTGTATAGCCAATGGTTTAAGAAAATCGTACAGACCATCACTTATTTACCTCATTTTCTGTCATGGGTCATTGTGTATGGAATTATGGTGGCATTACTAGCCCCAGGCGATGGTCTCTTTAACATGATTATGAAGGATTTTGGTTTTGAACCCATCTCGTTTCTAACGGAACCTGCCTGGGGCAGATTGCTGATCATCTTATCTGAAGTATGGAAGGATATTGGATGGGGGGCAATATTGTACCTTGCCGCCTTGGCAGGAATAGATCCAAGCTTATATGAAGCAGCTCGAATGGATGGCGCTTCCAAATGGAGACAACTATGGCATATCACGTTACCTGGTATTCGAGGAGTCATTATTCTGATGCTGATTCTAAAATTAAGCCATATCCTGGATGCGGGTTTTGACCAAATATTCATGTTTGCCAATACCTTTAATCAGGAGAAGATCGACATTATCGACACATGGGTATACCGTGAAGGGTTGGAGCGTCTCAAGATTGGCCTGGCTACTGCTGTAGGATTGTTTAAAGCTGTCATCGGATTTGCTTTGGTGTTGGCAGCGAATAAGCTCGCCAAAAAATTCGATGGGCAAATTTGGTGAGGTGGTCTTTAGAATGATCCATATGACAATTGGTGAAAAAGTCTGGCAAACCGTCGTTTATGTGATGCTTATTTTGTTATCCCTACTTTGTGTGCTGCCCTTCCTATATGTGGTTGCTGTCTCCGTAACGCCAGAGTCGGAAGTATTAAGAAGAGGAATTGTGATTATACCCGAATCCTTTACCTTTTTGGCCTATAAAGAAGTATTCGTTTCTCACGGGATCTGGCAGGCGTATAAAATTACGTTGTTTCGAACGATTGTAGGGACTGCGTTAAATGTGTTTTTTACGGTGATCGCGGCCTACCCGTTATCCAAAAAATATTTACCCGGAAGAAGTCCGTTTTTACTCTTCATTGTGTTTACCATGATGTTCAGCGGGGGGTTAATTCCGACATATTTACTAATCCGCTCTCTGGGATTGTTAAATAGTCCGTGGGTATTGATCATTCCAAATCTCATTAGTGCATTTAATCTGGTGATCATTAAAGGCTTTTTTGAGCAATTGCCTGGTGAAATCGAGGAATCAGCAAGGGTAGACGGTGCCAGTGAGCTTCAGACGTTATGGCGGATCATTTTACCTCTGTCGTTACCCGTGCTTTCAACCATTTCCTTGTTTTACGCAGTCGGGCATTGGAACAGTTATTTCGATGCCATTGTTTATATCAATGATTCCAACTACATGCCACTTCAAGTGATTTTGCGTAATATCCTACTTAACGTGGCAACGCAAAGCGCTGATTCACTCGCCAATTCCGGAGCTGTCAGTACGTTCGCTGTGCAGATGGCTACAGTTGTTGTAACTACAGTCCCGATATTGATCGTTTATCCATTTTTGCAAAAGCATTTTACCAAAGGTGTACTCCTGGGTTCCGTTAAAGGATAAAAGGCGTTCCAACCTAACTTATTACGGGGAAACCGTGATAATATACAAGCAAAGGAGAGGTCAATATGCAACGTAAAAAGATTTCATTTGCTATTCTGTCGGCAATCTTAGGATTTGGAACGCTTTTGTCAGGATGTGGGGGAAATGAAGAAGTTACATCGACAACCTCGAGTAATTCGCAAGGTCAGTCTGGCCAGTTTGCAACCAAAATGAAAATCTCCATGTTTAACCAAGGTACGTTCAATGCTGCTGCTCCCGTACCTCCACGTGATGAAGATATTCAACGCCAAATGTTGGAAGAAGAGATGAACATCGACTTGGAGATGATGATTCCTCAAGCGGGTCAAGCAACAACCAAACTGAATACACTCATTGCAGGCGGGGATATTCCAGACTTGATCTTCTTGAAGAGCCGTGCTGATCTCGCGCAATATTACGACCAAGGTGTTCTTGCGGATTTGACACCGTATATGGACCAATTCCCTGAACTACAGAAACGGTTTGGCACTGACTCCTGGGAGGCGATGTCCTATCAAGGAAAAACCATTGGAGTTCCAGGCTATGATAATGTAAACGGTATCAGTCGAAGCTTCTTCATACGCAACGATTGGCTGAAAAAGTTGAATATGGAAGTGCCCACGACACCTGATGAGTTGTTCGAAGTTATGAAAGCCTTTACAGAGAAAGATCCGGACGGGAATGGTAAAAACGATACGTACGGATTCATCGGCGGTATGAATAAAGAAGGCAATCTGCAAACCTACGGCTTTGATAGCTTGATGTGGATGTTTGGCGTCAATCCTCCTTCAGCCGTTGAGATAAAAGATAATGAACCGGTATTTCTGTTTATCGATCCCAAAATGAAAGAGGCACTTGCTTACATTAATAAAATGATGGCAGCCAAAGTCGTAGACCCGGACTGGGTGACGATGAATTCACCTGATCTGTTGGACCAAAAGATGTTTAAGGGTAAAGTTGGCTTCATGATCAGAGATGCCCGCAGGCTGGAACCGGATTATCAACAGAAAATGAAAGAAATTAGTGGAGAGGTGCCGGAATGGATCGTTATTCCACCAATGAAAGGTCCTTACGGCGATCAGATTGTTGAGAGAAAATCGTTCCAAGGCAATTCATGGGCCATTTCCGCAAAAGCGGACGAGGACAAAATCATTCGGATCTTGTCCATGCTGAATTATCTCTTTACGGATGAAGAAGCCTATCCGAATTTTGCATACGGAATCAAAGGGATTCATTGGGATGTCGTAGACGGCAAAATCAAAAATAAAACCTCCGAGTTATCGAAAGAAATGAAAGAGAAGTACCTGTGGGTCGATCATTATAGAATGCCGCGGCGTGGTGATGATGCGGAGTACTTCAGCTTCCAGAATCCGAAGACGGCGGAAGCCTTCAAGAACAATCAGCAATATGTGGGGCCAACGTTGCCAGGTAATTTATTGACCCCAGACCCGAGCGACACTTTGGATGCTGACCGCCAACGTTTCATTAATGAAAGCTTGGTTAAATTTATGACGGGCAAAGAACCTCTTTCCAACTGGGACAATTTCCTCCAAACGTTGGATACCAAGTTTGACATGCAGAAATATAAGGAAACAGCAATCCAGCAATTTAAAGAAGCGGGCCTTATCAAGTAAAAATAAACAAAGAGAGAGTGGCTATTCGTAGCCCCTCTCTTTATTAGCATGTGCTATTCTTAGTTTAAAACGGAACTAAAAGGAAGATGATCGATGCGAAGAAGAATCAGCTTGCCTTTAAAATTATTTTTTATCGTGTTTGCATTTGTATTGGGCTGCATCATCTTGATAAGCCAATTATCTTATCGCTATGTCCAAAAAGAAATACGAACCAATGATATTTATTACACCAATCAAATACTAGACAAGGTAGACCAGTATTTCACCGTTAATTTTTCCTCCTTCCAGACGATTCTCTTCTCAGTTGAAACTTCGGTGAAAGCCAACATTAACAATACCGAAGTGATTAAAAAGCAATTAAGGGAGCTGTATGAACTCAACAGTATTTATGTCAGTAATATTTATTTGATCAAAAGCGATTTATCCATTCTGGGCGGAAGTACACCTACTCGAATATTCGATGAACCTTTGTCGGAAAGAGCCCCTTTATTTGATGCGGCTGACAAGAATAGAAGGACTACCTTTGTTAGTGAACCTTACAAATCGAAGTATTCCGGCTGGACTGTTACGATGGTTCGTTATCTGAACGGTGCTCCGTTTCCTATGGCCATTGCGGTTGATCTGGATCTAAATGCCATTGAAGAAACCTTGTTCAAGATTAATAAACAGGAACAAATGAATCTGGCTCTGATCACTGCGTCAGGTAAGATCATTGCCGGATTTTCTGAAAATAAAGGACCCCTTAGTATTCAAGATCATACATTTTCAATCGGAGAGACGTCAGCGGAAGAAATTTTGGATACGTCAGAAACCACCCTTCAAGTGCATACGAAGGATGGCATTCCCGTCTCCCTTTTGAAGAAACCAACGGAGAAATTCAACTGGACCATTGTCTCCGTTAATGATGAATCACGCTTGAAAGCAGCTTTGTCCAGATTGGAAACCTATTATATTGAGCTTCTGGCTGCAGGTCTTCTTTTAAGTTTGTTCATTTCTTTCATGGTTGCCAAATTTATAAGAAAACCACTCTATACGCTCAAAACAAAAATGAAGCAGGTGGAACAAGGTATCCTCACAACGACAATAACGATTAATCGAAACGATGAGTTTGGTGATCTTTCACGAGCATTCGATCGTATGTTACAGCAAATTGTTGAACTGATTCGTCGAGCCGAGCTTCATAATGAACTTGAGCGGAAGTTGGAGATCCAGGTGTTACAGTCTCAAATAAACCCACATTTTCTGTATAACACGCTTGGTTCAATCAGCAATGTTATACGTCTTGGACAAATAGAGAAAGTCGATGTGGTAATCGGATCGCTCATTTCATTATTGGAATACGGGATAGACGATGCTTCTGAGAAGGTTTCCCTACGCCAGGAATTACGCAATGTAGCGGACTATATCGAGATCCAGAACATTCGGTATAACCGAAACTTCAACTTGATTGAAGATATCGAAGCAGGGTTAATGGATTTTCCGGTTTTCCGAATGCTGCTGCAGCCCCTTGTGGAGAATAGTATCTTCCATGGTTACAACGGAGGAGGAATTGAAGGGCCAATTACGATTCATGCGTACAGGGAGGACGGCATCGTCATCATCGAAGTTGTTGATCAAGGTGAGGGAATTCCGGCCGACAAATTAAAGCATATTTTAATCTCGGAACCAAGTGAAGAGGAAGTAAAAAGAAAACGAATCGGGCTGAATAATATTCATGGTCGAATAAGACTTCACTACGGAGATCAATTCGGACTGGATATCATTAGCATACCTAAGGAAATAACCCGTATACGCGCTGTATTCCCGGCAGAATTGCCAAAAGGAGATGCATAATGGGGAGAGACTATACCTGCTTCATTGTTGACGATGAAGACCTGATCATTCAACGATTGGAATTGTTTTTTAGCGAGCTCTCTCTTAGGGATAGACGATTTGTTCTGGTGGGAAAAGCGAATAATGGGCTGAATGGGATCGAGGAGATCATCAAACTTAAGCCGGATATCGTCATATCCGATATTGTCATGCCGCGAATGGACGGAATCTCCATGATTGAGCAGTTAAAAGTGGAGCTCCCCCATACCCAATACATACTTCTGACCGCCTATTCATCCTTTGAATACGCCCAGCGAGCTATTCAAGCCAACGTATTGGAGTACATTGTAAAGGTTCCGCTAAGGGAAGCCGATCTGAATCGAGCATTGGATAAGGCAGCTGGAATTCTAAATGAGTTTGAGAAAAAAGAAGCGGAATTTCACTCGTTAAACGTATCCGTGCTTGAAAATAAATACAGAGTCCGCAAGCAATTTTTTAACGAATTGATCCGAGGTGAAATTCCTTCTCATCGGGCATCGGATTTTGCCAATCGCATGCAGTTTCATTTCTTTCAAGCCAACTATTGCTGTTTCATCGTTGAGATGAATACGTATGAAAGTTTCCGAAACGAATACGCGGCCGCAGATCAAAACATCTTGAAGTATGCGATAACAAATATCATCGAAGAAACAGTTATGAATGGTAGCAGTGGGGTAGCTGCGGATCTGTCCGATAATCGTTTTATTGGTTTTTTATCCTGGGAAAATAACCGCAGTGATATGGAAACGGAATATGCTTGCCTATCCTTGGGAGGGCAGATCATCTCTCATTTGCATCAATATTTGAATAAAAGAGTATCTGTCGCTTTTGGAAGTCCACACCGAGGCTGGGAATCGATCAAACAGGCGTATACGGAAGCTAAAAATGTGAGTGAGGATTTCTATTATCATACCGAAAAAGTCGTAAAAACACCGATGCATCGGTTCCAATACCATAATGACAAAAAAGCAGACTTTCAGCAAAAGCTTGCTGATTTTCTTATACGCCTGAAGAGGAAGATTTCCAAGGAAGAGCTGGATAATGCACTTGCCGATCTGTCGCAATTTGTTACGGACTATAAAATCCACAAGTCCATCATGGTGCCCATGATTAGAGACTTGTACAGAGACATTACCGTGAAATTTAAATCGGGAAATAAGATGGCCACGGAAGTTCCAGACTTCCCCATGGAATATATGACATTTCAAGAGCAGCTCGCCTATATTGGCGACTTCACATTCGAATACGTGCGTGCGGGCCAACTATTACATCGTGCAGAAATTATGAGTGCTATGCATTATATAGAGACAAACCTGAAACAGCGTTTAACGCTGGAGGCCATTGCGGAGGAAGTGAATTTAGCGCCATCGTATTTTAGCAGCTTATTCAAAAAAACAATGAACGAAGGTGTGATTAGCTACATCAACCGTAAAAAAATCAACCTCGCTCTCGAGTTGTTAAATGTCCGGGATTATTCTTTATTGGAATTGTGCGAGGAAGTAGGCATTGTCAATGAAGGTTACTTTTGCAAACTGTTTAAAGAATATACCGGTGATACACCTAAGCAATACCGGATCAAAATGACACGGTAGGAATTCCAATAAGGATGCAAAAAATGTATGATTTTTTCGTGAAATCCTGTAAAAAAATAGGTACCAAAACCATTACCATGATAGGAGCATCTAATCATGGAGGTTATCAAAATGGAGTCTATAAAAGCTGATGTAACCGTCGTAGGTGGAGGTATTGCAGGGATATGTGCTGCCATTGCAGCAGCACGCCAAGGGCTGCTGGTTTCACTTATTAATGATCGGCCGGTTCTAGGGGGAAATGCGAGCAGCGAGGTCAGAGTGCATATCAACGGGTCGGCTTATCTCGGAAACAGTCCATCCTACTATGCTCGAGAGGGCGGGTTGATAGAAGAACTGAAGCTGAAGATATTTCATTACAATCCGTTATACAACAAGAAGTTGATGCTTTCGCTTTCGGATACAGTCTTACTCGACATGGTTTATGATGAGCCCAACATCTCTCTATTCCTGAACACATGCGTTCATGAAACGGGTATGGAGAACGGCAGAATCCAATGGGTGGAGGGCCTTCAATTGGCTTCCGAGAGAAAATTTCGTTTTGAAAGCCCCACCTACATCGATTGCTCCGGGGATGGAATTGTTGGATACCAGGCAGGAGCTCACTTCCGATGGGGAAGAGAGGCGACGCATGAATACAAGGAGGAGCTCGCTCCAGAAGTGGCGGATCATTACACGATGGGCGATACGATTCTGTTTCAAGCCCGTGACGTAGACTATCCCGTTCCTTACACAAAGCCAGGCTTTGCGTATGATATTACGAAGCTGGAGTTTTTTGATAGTATCCGAAAAGGATTAAACCATCGGTCTTTTCCAAGAAAAATCAACGGGCTTGGCGGATTGTGGTGGCTGGAATACGGCGGACATATGGATATTATCAAGAATAATGAAGACATCGCATTAGAATTGCGAAAATTGGTGTACGGAATCTGGGATTATATCAAAAATAGCGGTGAATTTGATGATGTAGACAATCTTATCCTGGATTATGTATGCCCGATTCCGGGAAAGCGAGAGTCGAGACGATTTATAGGTGAACACATGTTGTCTCAGAACGATCTTACAGCAAAACCTCATTTCGAGGATGCGGTATCCATCGGAGGGTGGTATATGGATCTGCATGCAAATAAAGGCATCTACGATGAGGGGCCGGCTACCGCGTGGAATTTTGTGCCTGGATTGTATAATATCCCGTTTCGCAGCTTATTTTCACGCAATATCCCTAATCTCATGTTCGCTGGCCGCAATATAAGCGCTACCCACGTGGCTTTTGGATCTACAAGAGTGATGGCAACCTGTGGTTGTATGGGGCAGGCGGTAGGAACGGCTGCTGCGTTATGCGTAAAATATGATACAGACCCCGCGGCCATCGTCAAAGCCCATATGGGTGAGCTTCAGGCGCAGCTGCTTCGAGACGGGCAAACGATTGTAGGGCTTCAAGAGCCGTTGGATCCTTATTTCGCAGATGGATTAACGATTCGTGCCTCTTCTCAGCGAAGCTATGAACAGCTTCATCCAACCGAAGAGATCTCCTTGGAAAGAGCGTTATGTTTGGTCTTGCCGATTCAGACATCCGTGGCTGAAAGTGTGCAGATCAAAATTAAAAATAGATCCGAGCAATCGGAAACGTTGCAAGTGAAGCTGTACGGCGGGGAGCGGAAGGAAAACTATATTCCCACCAGCGAGCTGAAAGACTATCACTTGCTTATTTCAGCGGGTTACGATGACTGGATTACACTGGACCTCAGTTGCAAGAAGCCAGAAGACGACAAAATCTACATTGTATTGGAAGGTACGGCGGGCCTTACTGTACACAGCAATGAAGAGAAAATGACTGGAGCGGTTAGCTTCCTTTATAGACCGGAAGAGCCATCCAGGCTGAAGAAACTTAATAAGAGCATTTGCTTCAAAGACCTGATACCATCTCAAAATATGTATAATCCCACGAATGTTGTAAACGGTTTCTCCAGACCTTATGGTCTGCCTAACGGCTGGATATCGGAACGTACGGAAGGACAGGAATGGTTGGAATTTGGTTTTGCATGCCCCAAGAATCTGGATGAAATCCATCTTATTTTCAATTCAGAACTGAATTTGGAGCATTTCGACGATCCGATCGAACCACTGATCCAGGATTATGATGTGACTTTAACTTTAGAAGATGGAACCAAGAGTGAAATTAATATCCGCGGGAATTACCTTTCGTTGAATAAACATCAGGTGCATGCACAAGGTGTAACCCAAATCCGGTTTGATTTCTGTGCAACGTATGGCTCACCTTATTATGAAGTGTTTGCAGTGAAATTTTTTGCTCCTAAAAATGCGAAGTGAGGTAGGGTGAAGTTGCGATGAAAGAATTTTTTCCTCGGAGAGGGCTGCCTAATGTCATTCAGAAGTTGGAAAATGGGGAACCTGTGACCATCGTTTATTTTGGCGGCAGTAATACGCGTTCTGAAGGATACAGAGTCATGACCGCGGATTGGCTGCGAGGGCAATATCCCCATGCCGATATACGCGCTGTGAACGCAGGCATTGATGGGACAGGATCGGACCTCGGCTGCGCCCGTATGGAGACCGATGTACTGCGTCATCAGCCTGATCTCGTGTTTGTTGAATTTGTCGGAAATGATGGGGGAGTCCCCGAATCCAAGGCGCGAATCGAAGGTATTGTCCGACAGATCCGCAAGCACAGCCCGTTTACCGATATCCTGTTCGTATATACGATTAAGGAGCGGGATTTGAACTTATTTCAATCCGGCGAGTACCAGAAGGGTGCTCTTATGCAAGAGGAAGTTGCCGACTATTACGGCATTCCTTCGATTCATCTGGGCGTGGCGGTCAGTCAATTGGTTTCAGGTGGAAAGCTCATTTTCACTTCAAGTGCAGATGTATCCATTCCCGGTGCCGTTATTTTTACGCATGATTCGATCCATCCAACGATTCCCGTAGGACATCAGATATACACGGACACCATCACCCGGTCATTTGAGAAAATGAGCGAACTTCGAGATCACGTGGGAAAAGTGGAACATCATTTGCCGCAAGATACTCTGGTCCCGGCCAATCCTTGGGAGTATGCAACCATGCTGCCACTGGATCAACTCACTCATTTTTCCGCAGGATGGTCTTACATGACTCCCGATGATTTTGCCTTAGTGCGCGAGTATGATTGGTTGTTCCCCGGTCTATGGCGAGCAGTTGATCCCGGAGAGGCGATCACAGTGGAGTTTGTGGGAACCCACATCGGCTTATTTGATATCGGAGGGCCAGATTCTGGCCGATTGAAGGTTTCGGTGGATGGAGGGGAACCATTCCTTATTGATCGATTCACACTCTATAACGATCATAATCGAAATCAATATGTTTTCTTGCCGGAGCTACCAAATGGAAAACATACCGTTCGCTTCGAGATCGATCACGAGAAAACTGACAAATCGGCCGTGTTTGAGGCAAGTGGCAATGAAAGAAGTATGGCACATGTTCAACAGCATCCGGATTGGTATGATCAAACGGTCATTCAGCTTGGAAAGTTGTTATTGGTGCAGCCGCCATTATAATGGATGGGTTCACTTGGAACACTTGGAAGACCTATATTCTATCTGACTGCTACTGAGCAATCAATTAGGATGTAGGTTTCTTTTTTTACTTAAAATCGTATAAAAAATTCTTAAAATGAAAGAAATTTCACCGTAATTTAACATGCTAAGATAAAAACGACAGAGCGGGATTAGGCAGAAGGCGAAGGTTAATTGTTTTTTTACAATCATTTGAGCAAAAGGTAATCTATTTTTGAAAGCGTTACCATTATTGAGGAGAGGCTGTGAATTGTATGGTCATAAGGAAGCTGTTTTTCTTCATCGTTTTCATGTTGACGATCGTAGTTCCTTTCAGCCTGATTGGAATAAGGGCCGCTTATGCGGAGACCTTACCTTATCAGACGATTATCATCGATGACGGGAGTATCAAGATCAATGATGTTGTGACACCTGATGCGGGTAACGAGAACAATGGATATGCGGCTCCAAATTGGACTACAAGCACAGGGGTAAAGGGGTATGATCTTTCCAGCACCAATTATACGAGTACAGCAGGCAGAACAATCACATGGAATCCACGCTTGGAAGCAGGAACAGCGAAAATTTCGTTCTATAAGCTGGATTGGGCAGATAAAGCAGATAGCAATGTGAAAATTGAGATTGTTCATAATGGGACAACAGATGTAGTCTTTATGGATCTAAGACCCTCATCTGGCGAGCCAGCGGGTTGGGTTGATTTGGGAGAGTATTATTTTTCCGGGGTTGGTGAAGAGTTTGTTCAATTGACCCGGTCTACCGGCACCACGAACACAATCCTTACACGTGCGGATGCGGTCAAGTTCGAAGGGAACATTGAGCAAAAGGAGCCACATAAGACGATCATCATTGATGATGGAAGCCTCACAATTGATCATGTCGTCACTGTTGATACAGGCAATACCAATAACGGATTCTCCGCTCCGTATTGGACCACAAGCGCGGGAGTGAAAGGATACAATAATTCCAGTTCCAAATATACGGATGCTGTAGGCAGAACGATAACATGGAATCCGCGCTTGGAAGCGGGGACGGCGAGAATATCGTTCTATAAGCTGGATTGGGCGGACAAAGCAGATAGTAATGTGAAAATTGAGATTGTTCATAACGGGATTACGGATGTGAAGTTTCTGGATCTAAGACCCTCGTCAGGTCCATCAACCGGGTGGGTTGATTTGGGGGAATATGAGTTTAGTGGTGATGATAGCGAATTTGTCAGGCTGACTCGAACGCAGCCTTCTACGGGTACCATTATTACGCGGGCCGATGCAGTCAAGTTCGAGGGGAATATCCGTCAACAAGCACCGCCGCTCCCCCCGCTAAGAAGCCGTACCTTAGCGAATCTCAGTTACACGGAAAAAGGGAGCATTGAAAATGATAACTATAAAGCAACTTTCTATGAAGCAGCATGGGATGGGGGCAGTTCCATCGTTCGTGATATGTTCTACAAGAACACAGACACGGGAAACTGGATGCCGATCAATTCTGGGGCGGAAAGATTGGAGGAACAATGGGTTTTATTAGATGGGAATGCGGGCAGCCGAACCAATTACTACGATACGATGAATAAACACTGGATTACATTTGACGGGATCACTTTTCCAGACAGCCAAACGGCGGTATTAACCGATTCCTCACACGGCAGTGATTACGATTTTGAAGTGAATTGGTCCATGGCAGGAGATAAACCCGATGTTTCCTTTGCCTTTACACCTCGCCGTGACGGCAATTATGTGATTGGATATCAATCTTTCACAACAGAGACAGTCTCCGGCATCAACGAAGTGTTAAATGGATTCCGGTCACATGCCAAAATGGTAGGTACGGTGGAATCAACAAGTTTAAGAGAGCTGAGCGCTCCGATGAGCCTGGTTGAGAAAAATGATGGTGCGGGAAATCCATTGACGTATGGCGTATTTGTACCTTCGGCAGAGCTTCCGGTTGAATTTGAACCGACGGGAGGCGTTACGAAACAACGGCTTGGCATGAGCCTGGTCAACAACGAAGGCAGCGTGCAGCCAATCCTGTATGCGCCTCAATTAGGGACTTATTCCCAAATGACCGCAGAAAGCACGTATCAATTTCATATTGGGCTAATCGCTGAAAAAAGCAAACTGTATGAGTCCTACGCGGATATTCTTCACAATGATTATGGTTATTCAGCTTATCGGGAAAATGTGTCAGATCAGTCGCTTACTGATGCGATGTTTAATATGATCGATTTGCTTAAGGTTGAGCCGCAAGGGGACGACTCTGTTAACTATGTCCCTTCACCCAGCGGGTGGTGGAGCCGTGCCAAAGGTTTTATCGATATTGAAAACGAGGATAGCGTCCGAACAAGCTCAAATGCGGTTCTTTTGGGAGCTTACTATTTGACTGGGGATGACCAGCTATACGATACGAGAGCACTGCCGTCCGTCCAGTATGGCGTATCGCGAAATGGTATTGGTTGGTCGCCAACTCAGAAGAAAGTATACGGTGTGCCTTCGTTATGGAAAATGGCTACTCTGCCGTTTGATGTTTCAAGTGTAGCCGCTGTCAATCAGATGATGGGCACTTCGGCAGGGATTGGGGCACTGGCACAGGAAGAGTACCTTGTGCGTGACCCGGATCAGAAAGACAGGGGTCCTGTCATTCAGCCCCTGATGATGTATCGGATGACGGGAGATGCGCAGTATTTGCAAGCTGCAAAGGATGCAGCTGACAGTTATATCACGCAACATATCGATACGCCTGCATCTGTCGATGTGAGTAAAAATGAGTTCATTTATTATTATAGCAAGCTGTGGATGGAGATTTTGGAGCTATATGAGGAGACTCAGGATACCAAATACTTGGATGCCGCTTATAAGGAAGCCAAACGGTATGCAACCATGTTTGTTGCTCGTCCAGTTCCTGAAGGGAACGTTACGATTCCTCAGCCGGAAACATATAATTACGCGGAGTCGTTCCATTGGCCGGAGGGTGGTAAATTTCAATATCCTCGGCTCAAGCTTCCCGAAGATATTGCCGGAGGCGTTCAAGCGGAGCGTTGGCTTGTTTCACCAAGCGGATTGACGTTTGAAGCAGGAAGTACAACCGGCTATTATCGGATGAATGCTCAGGAAGCTCCATTCATGCTAAGATTGTCGCTCTATACAGGGGATAAACTGCTGCAGGATATTGCTCATAATGCGGTTATTGGTCGGTATTCCAGTTATCCAGGTTATTACTATAAGGGCTTCGCCGTTAGCCAGCTTGAACCCGATTTTCCACTGGAAGGCCCAAGCGGAGCTACATCCATCTATTATCACCACATACCCGGGCAGCTCGGGCAAACGATGGATTATTTGATCAGTGAACAATCCTTGAAATCGAACGGGAGCATTACATTCCCTTCCGTATTTGAAACGAATTTTTTATGGTTCAAATATCACCTCTATGGGAATAAACCAGGTCAATTTTATGGCAATTCCGACGTTTGGCTATGGATGCCGAAGGGGATCATTAAGACCAATCATCCTCAATTGAACTGGATCACAGGTGAGAGTGGAGATAAATTCTACATTGGGCTAAGCAACGCATCGTCAGAAGAAATTCAGACTCCGATCGAATTGAATGAACAGATCATTGGGTTCAACCCGGCACAAGACTATACTGTAACGATCATCCGCGACAATGGTACACCAGAACAAACGGTTATGAGTGGTGGAATCATTCAAGCCACGGTTTCAGGCAAGGGCATCACCGCGATCATTGTAGAGGGACTCGATATTGATGTACCGCTGCATCAGGTCAGAACGGCAGATACATCGGATGCAAGTTATTTCTTTGATACCCACAGTCCAATTGACGCGGTTAAAGGCATGCTGATCGTTAAGCCTGACGAAACGGTTTATGATGCTTATGTGCAGGCCAAAACAACGAAACCAGCGACAATCCATTATTCCCTGGATGGCGGGGCCACGTACACAACCGTGCCAGATACGATATACCCAATGGAATGGTCGATACGGGTGAATGATTTATCCCAGACCTTCACTTATTATGTGGAATCGGAGGGGAAGGAGACCCGCAAGCGGACACTCTATCTGCCTAATCAGGTAACGGAAACGCCAGTCCAGCCCGATGATGGGCAGGATCATTCATCTATCATTGTGGATAATACGGAGGCGGAGACAGAAGGCGTCTGGATAAGGGATACGACGGCTAACGATTATTACTATGATAACTATGTGTATGCCAAATCTACGACCAGCACAGCAACAAGCAAAATGAGATGGCGGCCTGAGCTGCCGGAAAGTGTCACTTATAGTGTGTATTACAAGATTCCGCAAAACACTGCAACGAGTGAGAATTGGGCAACAAATGCCTCGTTTACCGTTTATCATAGCGGCGGCTCCGATACGGTTACTGTTGATGAGACAATGACGAACGGTACTTGGGTGCACCTGGGGGATTATCCTTTTGCTGCAGGTGATAGCGGGTACGTGGAACTAACGAACAAGGCCAACAAATCCAGAGTTGTAGCCGATGCAATCATGTGGGTGGACCCGAACAGGATACCGCAATTGGAGTCTGCCGTAGTTCAGTCCGATCGGAACGAGCTGCAGATGACTCAAACCGCACAACTAAGCGTAACCGGCTATTTGGATAACGGTTTGATCGGTGATCTTACACAGGCCGATGTGCAGTATTTCGTTGATCGTACGGATCTGGCTGAAGTGAATAGCAGTGGGTTGTTGACTCTTCTTAATCTCGATGGGAACACGGATCACCTTGAGGTATGGGCTACTGTCACGATTGACGGAGTGACCTTAACCACACCGCCTTTGAACATCACGATCAGGGACCTAACGGTTATCGTCGACAGTACAGATACAACAGGGTTATACACAACAGAAGGGTCTTGGAGCCAAAGTAATTTAGCCGGATACAAAATTGGAGTTAAATCCCGCTACTCAACCGTTCAAGGATCATCCGCAACGTGGAAAGGCCAGTTTCCAGAAGGGAAATATACCGTTTCCATCTACAAGCTCGTCCATACAACGGCAAACGATAACCATGTCAAAGTGGAAGTGAAGCATAAGACGGGTACCGAGGTCACCTATATCGATGCAACGGTCGGCTCATCGGGTTGGGTTAATCTGGGCACGTTCGACTTCACGGGAGACGGCAGCGAGTATGTTCGTTTAACCAGGGTTACTCCTACAACGGTAGACCCGCCAACGCTTCCTGCGGATATGATCTATACGAGGGTTGACGCAGTTATGTTCGAACGGCATTCCGATGATTCAGAATTGCTTGCAAATGAGGCGTCAGATGAACCGACAGTTTCTGAAGAATGACCCTGAATCATGAATGGAAGTGAAACAACAGTAAGTGATGTTATACAAATTAGTGTAAAATAACGCTAAGAGCCGAGTGGATGAGAGCAATCCATTTGGCTCTTTTTGTCTAGGTGCAAGAAAGTGTGGTAAGAGGAAGGAAGGCAATCGGAAATCTTCCTCTTATCACCCATTAAACAGTTAAGTTTTCCAAATCCAACTTTTTTGGATTCTCTTAAAAAAATTGCCGCTTTCAGATTATGTTTCGTCACACTCAAAACGTTTCTCTAGACCCACACAAATCTTCAATGATACCATCATACACGTGCTAGAAATGAAGATTGCAGGAGGATATCATTTTGGATCAACTAAAATACGATAATCTAAAGCTGGGGGAGCGCGGAGCGATCATCAGCATTATCGCCTACATATGTTTGACCTTATTAAAACTGATCGTTGGCAATATGGCCGGATCAGAAGCGCTCAAGGCGGATGGATTAAACAATGCCACCGATATTGTGGCCTCCATAGCTGTACTGATCGGTTTGAAACTTGCCCAACGCCCAGCCGACAAAGACCATACATATGGCCACTGGAGAGCAGAGACCGTTGCGTCACTAGTTGCTTCTTTCATTATGATGGCAGTAGGTTTACAAGTACTGTTTGAAGCCATCGGTTCTGTGTTCCAGGGTACACAAGAATCTCCGGATATCATCGCCGCGTACACAGGTATTTTCTGCGCGGTTATCATGTATCTGGTCTATCGCTATAACAAGAGACTTGCTACACGTATTAAAAGTCAGGCGGTCATGGCTGCAGCTCGAGATAATATCTCCGATGCCTGGGTGAGCACCGGTGCGGTCATTGGAATCGTGGGTTCCCAGTTCGGCCTCCCATGGCTGGACCCGGTAACAGCTGTCATCGTAGGTTTCCTGATCTGCAAGACCGCTTGGGACATTTTCAAGGAAGCCACACATCATCTGACCGATGGTTTTGATGTTGAACTGATTCAGGAGTACAAAAAGACGATTGCCGGAATAGACGGTGTAGAGAAGGTCAAAGACGTAAGAGCCCGCAATTATGGCAATAATGCTGTCGTGGATGTTGTCATCACCGTACATGCTGAGCTGGATCTTCAACAAGCACATGATATCTGTACAGACGTGGAGAACGAGTTAATGGAGGAGCATGACGTATACACCGTTCACGTTCATGTGGAACCTGATATGTTGAAAGAATGCATATGAGATTTAGATTTTAAAAGAGTGACCCGGCAAAGCAAAACCAGTGAATATAACTCATTCACTGGTTTTTTGCTGATTCCAATTGTTATTTTTGAACGAATACACGCGTTATTTATCCCCTACATCACTATCTCGGCAAATTGTAGGTAATCAGATTGTTATATTTATCCGCATGTTTCTGTTCATCCAGAATGATCCCCCACACCGTGTCTTTATATATGCCATAAGGGAGACCAAACCATATTTTTCTATACTTTTCCACGGCCGCCAATTCACCTTGAAACGCCTGTTGCAGCCCAGCAAGATAAGAGGTGACCGTCTCAACCGGCTCACTACTTACGCCGGAAATCTCCTGACCCGTTAGATCTTTGTACATTTGCCGAAACATTTGATTATGTCCACGTTCATCATTACGGATGCTCGTGATGATGGCAGCCTGATTGGCATCAGGTGACAACTGAATCAGTGAATCATAGAAAATCTCGTCGTTTCGTTCTCCCTGCACAGCGGATTTGATTAATTCAAGTGCTTCGGCTGATGATGTTGCCCATACCGGAGTAAAAGTGTACCTGTAACCATACGGATATGTCACATACATTAACGAATCCCTCCAAGACCAATATGAGTTAGGGTATGCACGTAAGCCTATCAGCGTTAACCCATATCAATCTGTCCCGGCTTATTATTCGAAAGCTTCAGTGAAAATTCACTTGGTATACGTCAATATTTTACTGTAACCATAAGCAATAACAAATGGCAGGAGGTATGACAAAAAGGTCCAAAAAATGTTCCATCCATTAAAATAAATGACATGTCCCATCATTTTCGCAACCCACTCAATTAAGGTCAGCGACAATGATGCAACAAGGATCGCTAACCATGGATTGGCCCCTTTCACTAAAATCGCATACATCATCAGGCAACCGGCAATCGGATAGATTCCAAGATCCATTGGTAGAGCAGCATAGGATTGGTTACGTGTATTCGGGAGAATGTTCCAGAAATAATTGAATCCTACATTGTTAATGCAGGACGATATAGCCACGCCGAGTGGATAATATTGAATAAGGATTGTAAAGTTCCGATGCAGAATCCATACGCCCATTATAATGGGAATGACCATACCCAACAGAATGTTTCCTATCATGCATTTTTCCTCCAAAACTTGTTGCTTCTATAGTTCAAAATAAGCTGCATCACTCCGTTGTTTTCTCTTCAAGAAGACGATCCACCTTATCTGTAAGTGCATCCAGTTTTTTGTCATAATGCTTGTACGTGTAGAATCCAATGACTGCTTTGACAGCAAAAAAGAGCACCGCAGCAATGACAATGAGTAGATAATTGTGGGCGACCTGCCTTAACCAATCGTTAACTGCATTTATCGGATTTCTCTCCCTTCAAAGCAAGTGGTGTTGTATATGGTAACCAACTCCATGGGATATAATGCATACTGGCAAATTCGGAAAAGGCATGTGTGACTTGTAATTAATATCCTGAAGCTTCTAAAGAATTCTGACCTGGTCATCCTCAGCAGCGCGGAGAACCAGCCCGGCCGAATCGAAGTATTAACTTTGGCAGGGGATCAGGTAGCCTGCTTTCCGTTTATAGCATTAAATAAGGCGACATATTTAAGAATAATTCTGTGAATACTCAAAAGAGTTCCATAATTATCTAACGAGTGAAAGGGTGCTTGTATTGTACGAACATGTTATCATCTTCACCCGAAGTATCTTTGCCTTTTTGCTTTTATTGGGTATTGCTCGTATATTGGGAAAACAAACGTTGTCTGATATGAACTTCCATGAATTTGTCACCGCAGTCATTATGGGAGCCATAGCTGCCAATCTAGCTTTTAACGAGAAAATAGAAGTCACACATCTGATTATTTCTTTAATTGTTTTTACCGGAACCTCTTATCTGTTATCGAAATTAAATCTGAAAAGCAGAAAAATCCGCCTACTGGCAGAAGGTTCACCTACCGTATTAATTGAAGGCGGCAAAATTCTTGAAAATAACCTCGCCAAGAATAAACTGACATTGGATTCCTTAAACCAAGTGCTAAGACAGAAAGATATTTTCAACATAGAAGAAGTGGAGTATGCTTTGCTCGAAGTGAATGGACAAGTCTCAGTCATGAAAAAAGCCAACTATAGAACAGCTACGCTTGCGGATATTCATAAGAAGGTAGAATCCAATCCAGAACGCATGCCTGTGGAGTTAATTATGGACGGGGAGATGTTAAGTAAGAATCTTGAACTGAATGGCATATCTGATAAGGAATTAATGCAACAGCTTGAATCGAAAAGCAAGAACATAAACGATGTATTCTATGCTGTAAAAGGAAGTGATGGCAGGATCTATATTGATTATTATGAGGATCAAATCAAGCATCCCATTGATGTCGAGTGACACCATGAGAAATGAAAAAAATTCCCTTCTCTTCAGATGAAAGAAGAGAAGGGATGATCGTAAACTACCGAATTATGGTGAAATTATTGGTGCTTGCTGAGGATATCAAATATGATCTTGGCATTATCTGTGTTGTCGATCAAACCGGCGAAGCGATGACTTGCCGGGCCGTAGGCATAGACAGGAACATCTTCACCTGTATGTCCACCTGTGGTCCAACCCGTAAACGAACGACTATTAATAATTGCTTCAATGGCATTATCAATCTTCGTTACATCTGCACTTTTGGCTGCTTCTTTCACCGATTCAATCTCTTCCGCCTTCAACTCGAGTTTCAGATAACTTTTCAGTGTTTCTTCAACCGAAGCACCCTTCGCAATTTGTGCGGCCATGAAGTCTGGTGTCCGCAGTGCAGCTTTAATCGGGTCTACGAAGAAGTTGTATTCGCCGTCTTTTCCAAGCGTAAGTCCGCCCGTGGAGTGGTCGGCAGTAGCTACGACAAGTGTTTCACCATCTTTTTTGGCAAAATCAATAGCTGCCTGAAATGCTGCCGCGAAATCTTCCATTTCACTCATTGCGCCAACGATATCATTATCATGTCCTGCCCAGTCAATTTGGCTTCCTTCGACCATTAGAAAGAACCCTTTGTCGTTCGAACTGAGGCGATCAATCGCTGTATTGGTCATCTCAGCCAATGATGGCGTTGTAGCAGTACGATCGATCATCTTGTCCAATCCTCCATCGGCAAACAGTCCAAGCACTTGTTGATTCTTATCAGCAAGGAGAGCGGAACGATCCGTCACATAGCTGAATCCGGCCTTTTGGAACTCCTTCGTCAGGTCACGACCCTCGCGCACAAAATTGGATTTCCCTCCACCCAGTAGGACATCAACCTTATGCTTGCCATTAATCAATTCATCATAATAATCGTCCGCAATGGCATCCATGTTTTTTCGACTGATATCATGGGCACCGAATGCAGCCGGTGTGGCATGAGTGATCTCCGATGTAGCCACGAGCCCGGTGGCTTTCCCGTTTTCTTTGGCCTGCTCCAGTACGGTTTTGACTTCCTTCTGTGCGGGGTCGACCGCAATAGCAGCATTGTAGGTTTTAACGCCTGCGGACATGGCTGTTGCTGCGGAAGCGGAATCCGTCACATTTTGTTTATCATCATCTGGATAAGTCATCTGTGCCCCGACAAGATAAGGGTCAAATACGGTTCTGTCCATGCCCTTCGTTGAAGGATCATCCTTCATATAACGGTAGGCAGAAGTATAAGAGGTCCCCATACCATCCCCAATGAGGAAGATGATGTTCTTGATTTGTTTTTTCTCTACACTTACAGCTTGAACGGCACTTGCTTGTCCGGCAGACAAGAGACTAGAAGCCGATACAGCCAGAGTCAGCGCTACCGCTGGTAATACTCTTTTGGATAATTTCACAATGATTCCTCCTCATCATATCTCGAAAACAAAAATGAATGCATGAATCTATATTCATTTGTTCATCATTAAAAAGGTTATCATTCATTTGTAAATGAAAACCAAGAATTTTGTATACCTAAGGTAAAATAAGGCGATGTGTTAATTCTTTGCATGAGCAGTAAGTCAAACATCCCAATCAGGACAATAGGGTTCCAACGAAAGATTCACATGATCTGCAACAGAAGAGATTATAAAAATATACTCATGCCTCTATTTTTGAAGTATGATACATCATAAGTAGAACGCTTTCATTTTTTTATTTAGGTTAGTTTAAATCCAATTTCATTTCAGGAGGCTCTTACCATTGACCACACCAACTCCAAATTATAATGGGTATCTCTTTGTACATTTTATTGGCGAACAACCAGACGGAGAGCAGGTTTATTTCTCCTATAGCGAGGATGGTCTTCACTGGAAGGATCTTAATAGTGGAATGCCTGTGCTGTTTTCCGATCTTGGAGAAAAGGGGGTACGGGACCCGTTTCTGATTCGTTCAGTCAAGGAAAATAAATTCTACCTGATTGCTACGGATCTCCGCATCGCAAGCGGCAAAGGATGGACTCATGCCGTTAATGCGGGGAGCCGGGACGTAATTATATGGGAATCCAGCAATCTCGTGAATTGGTCATCCCCATGGAACGTTACACTGGGTGTTGAGGGGGCTGGATGTGTCTGGGCACCCGAAGCTGTGTATGATGAAAAAACAGATGAGTTTCTCGTATTTTGGGCTTCTGCAACGCAAGAACCTCAGGAGAAAGAACGAAAGCAAAAAATATACAGCGCTCGTACAAAAGACTTCCGTACGTTCTCCACATCGGAAAAATACATTGAGCGGGATAATCATATTATTGATACAACGATCCTTCCTTCGGCTGGTTGTTACTATCGATACTCCAAGGATGAAACAACCAAAAACATACGGGTAGAAAAAGGAGACTCTCTCGACAAAGGAGCTTTCGTTACGCTGCAAGCCCCTATCCTGGAGGCTGTGGCAGGTGTGGAGGGACCTCAGATCTTTAAATTCAATGACAGGGAGGAATGGTGCCTGATTGTTGATCGATTTGCAGAAGGCAAAGGGTATCTTCCTCTGTTGACTACAGATCTGGGAAGCGGAGAATTCCGAATTGTCCCTGATAGTGATTTTGATATGGGAACGACTCAAAAGCGGCATGGAAGTGTCCTGCCCATCACAACTGATGAGTGCAGCCGGCTTCTCGCGGCTTTCGGGGATGGTCATCAGGTGCTTCCGGGACAATATGCCGATCCTGATGTCGCCAAGTTTGAGGATCGTTACTATATGTATCCGACAACAGATGGCTTCGAGGGGTGGTCGGGAACACAGTTCAAGGTGTTTTCTTCTTCAGACCTCCAGCATTGGCAAGACGAAGGTGTGATCCTTGATCTGGGAACAGAGGATGTCCCTTGGGCAACCGGTAATGCCTGGGCACCGGCAATTTCCAGCCGAAACGGGAAGTTCTATTTTTATTTCTGTGGCAAAATGCTGAACGGCGTGAGTGCCATCGGCGTTGCTGTAGCGGATACACCGATTGGTCCATTCCTGGCCGAGTCGCAACCTTTGATCACAATGGAGCAGTTGAAACGTCTGGGCATTACCATGGGCCAGGCTATTGATCCCTCCATCTATGTTGAGGAAGATGGAAGACCGTATCTGCTATTTGGCAATGGACATGCTGCCATTGTGGAGCTTAATGAAAACATGACAAGTGTCTTGGAGGACACCATGAGTAATCTCTCAGGGCTCCATGATTTTCGTGAGGCGGTAACGGTGTTGAAGCGGGGAGGACTTTACCACTTTACGTGGTCCTGTGATGATACAGGCAGCGAAAACTATCATGTGAATTACGGTACGTCAGAGCAATTATACGGTCCAATTACCTATCAATACCCGATTTTGAGCAAAAATGTCGAGAAGGGCATGCTGGGCACAGGTCATCACTGTATCTTTAATGATTCCGAAACTGATCAGTACCGGATAGCCTATCACCGTTTTGTCACGCCACTATCCAGATTCTCCTCTGGAAAGGGCTATCACCGCGAAATATGTATGGACCCGCTTCTTTTTGGTAAGGACGGACTGATTCAGCCTGTTATACTCTAACCTAACATAAGACTTTCAATTGAATCGCTAAATCGCTATTTTATGAAGAACGGATACACTTTGAAACGCCTGTCAGAATTCGCTTTTAGCGGTTTTGGCAGGCATTTTTGTCATCCACCTAAAACAAGCCCATACTGTAGGGTTGAGGAGGGGGTGTAACTTATTGAACTCCTTCATTTGAGAATGCATTTGACATCCATATCAATAAATCGTATTATTACGATATAACGATATAACGATTTAGGAGGGATACTTTTGAACATTCCCGCTTTTGACAGCAATAATATTAAACAGTTCGATGAACCTGCTAATCTGCTGAAAGCTTTATCTCACCCCATTCGTTTATGCATTGTGCGGGGACTGATGATGAAAAAAAAATGTAATGTTTCTTATATGCAGGAATGTCTAGATCTTCCCCAATCTACAGTGTCACAACACCTCCAGAAGCTTCGTAGTGCAGGTATTGTTGCTACAGAGCGCAATGGTCTTGAAGTGAACTATGTGCTTGCTGATCCACGGGTTGAACAGATTATAAATACTTTATTTGAAAAGGATGATTGTGAATCATGAGTAAAAAAGTACTGATTGTTGGCGGGGTAGCTGGAGGTGCATCTTCAGCTGCACGTCTTCGCCGTCTGGATGAACATGCCGAGATTATTATCTTTGAGAAAGGGCCTTATATCTCATTTGCCAATTGTGGCTTACCTTATTATGTAGGGGGATCAATCGATGACCGAGAGCGTCTGCTGGTGCAAACGCCAAAAGGGATGGCTGATCGTTTTCGTATCGATGTTCGCACAAGAAGTAAGGTTGTAGCTATCGATTCGCAGAAGCGAGTGGTTAAGATACAGTCGCAGGAACGCGGTGCATATGAAGAAAGCTATGACGAGTTGATATTGTCACCAGGTGCAAAACCGATCATTCCCGATCTGCCGGGTAAGGACAATCCACTAATTTATACCGTACGAAGTATTCCAGATATTGATCGGATCAAAGACCAGGTAAGTTCTTCTAACAACAAGTCTGCGATCGTCATAGGTGGTGGATTTATAGGTGTGGAAATGGCTGAGAATTTAAAGGAAGCTGGTCTGAATGTAACGCTGGTTGAGGGGAACGCACAAGTACTCACACCATATGATCCCGAATTAGCAGCTGCATTGTCACAGGAAATGGAGAATCATGGTGTGAAGCTGCTGTTTTCCAAGCGTGTTCAGGGATTCCTTTCCCTGGAGCAGGGCATTGGGGTTGAACTTGCGGATGGTCATACGCTAACAGCTGACATGGTTATTCTTGCGATAGGCGTAACGCCGGACACCTATTTCTTGAAAGATAGCGGTGTTTCTCTGGGTGCACGTGGACATATTATCGTAAATGAAGCCTTAGAAAGCAATGTGCCACATATCTATGCTGTTGGGGATGCCATCGAAGTAACGGAAACCATTCATGGTACGAAGGCAACGATACCACTTGCCGGACCTGCCAACAAACAAGGTCGTATTGTTGCTGACCGTATCGCAGGGCTTCATTCTACCTATAAAGGAACACAAGGTACGTCCATTATCAAAGTATTTGGAATGACCGCAGCCACAACAGGCAGTAATGAGAAAACACTCCAGCGTCTCGGCGTGGAATATCAAACCGTTATCGTACACCCTGCTTCTCATGCATCGTATTATCCGGGTTCTAGCGCAATTACTCTTAAACTGCTGTTTACTCCGGAAGGTAAAATTTTAGGCGCACAAGCAGTCGGGTATGATGGAGTGGATAAACGAATTGATGACATTGCTGTTGCCATTCATTTTGGAGGACATGTCCGGGATTTGACAGAGCTTGAACTGAGTTACGCACCACCTTATTCTTCTGCCAAAGATCCCGTGAATATGGCTGGATATGCAGCAGAGAATATGATTACTGGACGTGTTCAGACGTTCACCTATAATCAACTGGCTGATCGTCTGCCGGAGCAATCAATACTTCTGGATGTTCGCAGTGAAATGGAGCATCAAAATGGTCATATTCCGGGTTCACTCTCTATTCCAGTTGATGAGCTTCGTGAGCGATTAGATGAATTAGACCCATCCAAAGAAATCTGGCTATACTGTCAAGTCGGCTTACGTGGTTACACAGCTTCGCAAATTCTGCGTCAGCATGGTTTTAGCGTGAAAAACTTGAGTGGTGGTTATAAAACATACCGTCAAGCCCAGTTTAAGCCTGCTCCAATTCCTGCTGGAAAACAAGATCATCATGATCCTGCGCTGGAAGCTAAGGGAAAGAAGTCTATTCCAGCTGACTCGACACAGCCACAACGTATTGATCATGACTTGAATGTATGCGGATTGAGTTGTCCTGGTCCGCTAATCCAAGTGAAGCAGAAAATGGATCAACTCTCGAACGGAGAAACCCTGCGTGTGAAAGCTTCCGATCCAGGCTTCTATGAAGATGTCAAAGCATGGGCCACGATGTCAGGTTCCACCATCTTGCAGTTGGAAAGACTGAAAGGCGGTACAATTGAGTCTGTCCTTGTTAAAAATACAGCACAACCGGTATCGGATTCTCCCGTCAGCGATCCTGCCAGTACAATGGTAGTCTTCAGTGGCGATCTGGATAAAGCGATTGCCTCACTCATTATTGCAAATGGGGCCGCAGCCAGTGGACGGAAAGTAACTCTATTTTTCACATTTTGGGGATTGAGTATCATTCGTAAGCCGCAACCGCAAAAGTTATCCAAAACCATGATCGGCCGTATGTTTGATATGATGCTGCCTCGCGGCAGCCAGAAGCTTGGCATGTCCCAAATGAATATGCTCGGAGCAGGCCCGAAAATGATCCGTGGTCTGATGAAAAAACATCATGTGCCTTCGTTGGAAGAATTGATAGAGAGTGTAATTGCACAAGGAGCAGAGATCGTTGCCTGCCAAATGTCTATGGATTTAATGGGAATCCAGCGTGAAGAATTAATAGACCAAGTCAAAATCGGTGGTGTCGGTTACTATCTTGGTCAAGCCTCACAAGCAAATCATAATCTGTTTATTTAAAAATTTATCACAAACTCCAAAAAGCGTTGGTTCGAATTCGAACCAACGCTTTTTGGACTTAGTCATCAAGTAAAAATTTGACTTCATTTTTTTGGTATTATAATATAAGCATACACTTATATTTAATTGAAGGAGGACGTGCTATGGATTCTATGCAAGAGATAGCGGATAAGCTTAAATTGCTCGGTGATAAAACACGCCTTACGATCCTTACACTCCTCAAGGAACGTGTATGGTGCGTGTGTGAATTTGTAGAGATTTTAGACATGTCACAACCTGGAATTAGTCAACATTTGCGCAAACTGAAGGATCAAGGCTTGGTTAAAGAAAGTAAACGTGGTCAGTGGGTATACTACTCTTTAAATGTAGAGAATACACCCTATATTTCATCTGTCCTGGAATTGATGCCGGATACAGCAACTATTCTTAAATCGTTAAATAAAGAAAACTTTACATCAGTATGTAATTAATTTTTGATCAATATATAAGCATATCATTATATAGCAATGTAAATTAAGATGAACTGAAAGGGGGTGTATCGTTTTGTTTTCTACGCTGTTAGCCTGCATCATCTTTTTGATTACACTTGTACTCGTTATTTGGCAGCCTAAAAACCTGTCCATTGGTTGGTCTGCTTGCGGCGGAGCAATCCTTGCTTTACTTGTGGGTGTGGTCAATTTGGAAGATGTATGGGATGTGACACAAATCGTATGGAACGCCACGCTTGCTTTTGTGGCAATCATTCTGATCTCATTAATTCTGGATCGTATCGGCTTTTTTGAATGGGCTGCCTTACATATGGCCAAAGCCGCTCATGGCAATGGTGTACGTATGTTTATTTATGTCTCCATCCTTGGTGCAGTGGTTTCTGCTTTCTTTGCCAATGATGGAGGTGCACTGATTCTGACACCGATTGTTTTAGCCATGGTACGTGCACTGAATTTCGATGAGAAGAGAGTATTTCCATTTATTATCGCCAGTGGATTTATTGCGGATACAACTTCCTTGCCATTGGTTGTAAGTAACCTGGTCAACATAGTGTCTGCCGATTTCTTTGGTATTACGTTTATGGAGTACGCAGGAAGGATGTTTGTTCCAAATCTGTTCTCACTGGCGGCGAGTATAGGTGTACTGTATCTCTTTTTCCGCAAGAGTATTCCCAAACGATTTGATGCCAGTGAATTGAAACCTCCGGTAACTGCCATTAAGGATATGAAGATGTTTCGGTTGTCGTGGGTGGTGTTAGCGGTTCTTCTCATTGGATACTTTACCAGTGAATTTATCGGAATTCCCGTATCTCTTGTGGCAGGTATTGTCGCGATATTCTTCCTGATCATGGCTTCCCGCAGTTCAGCTGTACCAGCAACATTGGTTGTCAAAGAAGCGCCGTGGGCCATTGTATTTTTCTCCATCGGCATGTATGTCGTAGTTTATGGTCTACGTAACGTAGGTTTGACCGATCTATTGGCCGTAGTCATTCAGGCTGTAGCTGATCAAGGATTGTTTGCTGCAACAATGGGTATGGGCTTTATCGCAGCAATCATCTCATCCCTGATGAACAATATGCCTACCGTTTTGATTGATGCACTTGCCATTGATGCAACAACGGCTACGGGAACGGTTCGGGATGCGCTCATCTATGCCAATATTATTGGATCAGACCTGGGTCCCAAGATTACCCCGATTGGTTCACTCGCGACCCTGCTTTGGCTTCATGTTCTCAGCACCAAAGGTGTCAAAATCTCATGGGGCACTTACTTCAAGACGGGTATCATAATCACCATTCCGACTCTGTTTATTACGCTAGTGGGTCTGTATCTGTGGTTAAGCATTCTATAAAAGCAATCTATAATTCAAGTAACGAGGAGACGATGAACATGAGTAAAAAAACACTGTACTTCCTGTGCACAGGCAACTCTTGCCGGAGTCAAATGGCCGAAGGCTGGGCCAAGAAATATCTGAGTGAGGACTGGAATATCTATAGCGCAGGAATTGAGGCCCACGGTCTGAATCCAAAAGCGGTTGAAGCCATGAACGAAGTTGATCTGGATATTTCAACTCAAACCTCGGACATCATTCATTCAGAGTTGTTGAACAACGCTGATTTCGTAGTCACGTTGTGTGGGGATGCCGCAGATAAATGTCCAATGACGCCTCCACATGTGAAGCGAGAGCACTGGGGATTTGATGATCCTGCCAAAGCGCAAGGTACAGATGAAGAGAAATGGGCCGTATTCCAAAGGGTTCGTGACCAGATCGGGGAGCGTATTAAAACATTTGCTGAAACCGGAAAATAATACAAACCTGACTGAACAGGATAATTGAATGAGTACCGAGAGAATGCCATGATAAGTGGCATTTTTTTTGTTCAAAAAAAATGAACGTTTCATTCAGAAACGGTTCTTTGACTTACCCATAACCCCAACATAGAGTGATGACAAGGAAGGTGGTTGATTTTAGCTAGCAAATGAGAAGCACATCCCCTTGACTTTCCCCTGTACGGGAAACTATATACTCGCATTAAGTTAATAGATTGGAGTTGATATGTTGTTCAAAATCAGTGCATTTTCCAGGCTGAGCAGGGTCTCATTAAAAACACTGCGTTATTATGACCAGATTGGCATACTTAAACCGAGAAAGGTAGATCACGATACGGGTTACCGTTACTATTCCGCAGATCAGCTTCTTGAGCTCAACCGAATCATCATTTATAAAGAATTGGGGTTTACGTTGCCACAAATCAAACAGCTGTTACAGGAACATATTACATTGGAGAATATGCAAGGCATGTTTAAGCTAAAAAGAAGCGAAATTCAGCAGATTATCGATACGGAACAAGCCAAACTCGTCCGAATTGAGGAACGCATGCAGCTTATAGAGGAAGAGGGGCATGTCGAAACTGGGCAAGAAATCCGAATCAAAGAGGAAGGTGCTCGACCGTTTCTTTTTCAGACAGGGTGCGGGAGGGAAGAGGAGATCCCGAGTTTATTTCATCAGTTTGATCAGTCATTAACAAAAGAAATGCGCCAACTGATCGACGGACCTCAGGTTGTTTTGTGGAAAGAAATCGCAGGACAAGAGGAAGAATTCGAGTTTGAAATAGGTTACTTCTTAAGCTGTGAGCTGCGATCACCTCCCGACCCATTTCAACTGCGGACTCTTCCTGCCGAGCCCATGATGGCCACCATAGCTTATCGTTCCAATGCCACCTTTGCCTGTAAAGCCTGTGTCCATCTAGCTACATGGATTGAGAAGAATAACTATCAGATCAAGGAGAACGGAGCTGGTAGGGAGTTATACTTACCCTTATCTCAAGAACAAGATGTACAGTTTATAGAAATACAAATTCCAATACTAAATAGATAACTGAAGAAGACGGAGTGGATTAAAGTGAAAAATAAATGGATTATATATATTTTGGCATTGGCTGTTTTTCTGATCGGAACCCTTGAGTACATTATTACAGGAGTCATAGAAATGATCGCCTCAGACTTGAGCGTATCTACTTCCGAAGTGGGTTTACTGGTGACTGTATTCGCTCTGGCAGCGGCCATTATCGCTCCGATTCTCATTGCAATTACAATAAATATGGATCGCAAGAAGTTACTGTTGTCTGCCCTCAGTGTGTTTATTGCCAGCAACGGACTTATGCTTGTTGACCTTTCTTACGAAACTTTACTATGGGTGCGAATTATTCAAGGGGCTAGCGGAGGAGTGGCTACCGTAGTAGCAATGGCCGTGTCGACACGACTGGTTGAAAAAGAAAAAAGGGGCAATGCCATCGGCATCATTTTGATGGGGCTAAGCAGTTCGCTGGTACTAGGTGTCCCTCTAGGCACATTTTTTAGTGAAATGTTTGGATGGAGAGTTCTATTTGTTTTAATCGGTTTGTTAAGTGTTCTTCCATTACTTATTATCTACAAAAAGGTTCCGGCAATCAAAGAGGAAGAAAAAATCACCCTCAGAATGCAGCTCTCCATTTTAAAAAATCCTCTCATTCTGACTGCCTTGCTTATTACATTATTGTATATCGGCGGCTATTCGACACTGTTCACGTATATTACGCCTTTCTTGCAAGCCACATCCACTCTTACCATGACCGAGATAAGCGGTGTTCTGTTTCTCGCGGGAATTTGCAGCTTTGTCGGATCAAAAGTGGGCGGACAATTGGCAGATGCAAAGGGATCAAAGTTTACAATCTGTCTAGGCCTTCTGTTACAAGGCGTAACTCTTCTTTTGTTTGCTCTAGCTGGAGTTAATCTTGTGATGTTAATCTTGGTTTTAATGATCTTTATGTTGGCAACGTGGAGCATATCTCCGGCCCAGCAACTATATCTGGTTACACTGGCACCTCGTAATCCTGACATTGCCCTTAGCGTAAATACGTCGTTTATCCAATTTGGTTTTGCACTGGGATCTGGATTAGGTGGGCTTGTGATCAGTCGTACATCTGTCCTGTATTTAAATTGGTTGGGTTTTGGAGCTGTAGGAATTGCTTTACTTCTTGCCATACTGCTATTTAAGAAATCGAGAAGCAGGATTGGAACGACAGATCCAGTGTAATTTCAGTGATGGTAATTCTTGCTTCTAAAGTAATTGGCTTTGTTGAGATGCAATCATCCGTTATATGTAAATAAAAAAAGATCTCTTCAGCATTCACTGCAAAAGAGATCTTTTTGGTGTATAACAAAGTTATAATGAGAATCGCATTACATCATCATGGCAGAATAGAGCATGAGATATCAAAATAAATAAGAGCGGAGATCATTATGCGAAAATACATCATCGGAATTGACCTGGGTGGAACCAATATTAAGTCCGCCATTTTCAACCTGGAGTTTCAAAAAATTCACGAAAGATCCGACCCTACAGAAGCGGCAAAGGGACCATCTCATGTATTAAACCGAATGGTAGGCATTATTCAAGAGATGCTGACGTATGAGGGAATCCAGCCAGAATCTATTCTATGCATGGGTATGGGCATTCCTGGATTATTAGATCCTGAGCAGGGGCTCTCTCTATTTTCACCTAATTTTCCAGACTGGGAAAACATTCATGTCGTGAATCATATGATAAATCATTTTGAATTTCCTGCTTATATCGACAACGATGTTCGGGTTAATCTGTATGGTGAATGGCTGTTCGGTGCAGGCAGCGGGTATAAAAACCTGATATTGATAACCTTAGGCACCGGTCTGGGATCTGGTATTGTCAATGATGGAAAGGTTCTTTACGGTACTACATCGAGTGCAGGTGAAATCGGTCATATGAATATGTATCGGGAGGGGCGCCCGTGTCGTTGTGGAAGCTCAGGCTGTCTGGGAAGATATGTGTCCGCAATAGGAATGGTCAAAACCCTTACAGACAAGCTTGAGGAAGGGCGCTCGAGTATGATTATGAAGTGGGTGAAAGGAGATTGGACGGCAATTACTGCCCGTATGATCTCGGAAGCTTACGATCTTGGAGATTCACTTGCTGTTGAGGTAATGCATGAGACCGGAGAGATTCTTGGATTTGGTCTTTCCAATGTAATTAATCTATTCAATCCGGAAGTGATTATCGTTGGTGGAGGAATGTCGGCAGCGGGTGATCGCTTGCTGAATACAGTACGTGACACGGTTAAAAATCATGCATTGCATCTCTCATCAGGTGTTTGTCATATCGTACAAGCAAAGTTAGGTGGACAAGCAGGAATGATCGGCGCGGCTGCATATGCCAAAAACAAGATGTCATTATAAGGTATCACAATATGATAATAGATCAATTATGCTTGAGAATATGTCATTGCATCATACAGTCTAAAACCTTAACTTAAAATGACAGCAGAGAACGCTAACAACCTCGATGACGTTCTACCGGTTGGATGGCTAAGTTATGTATAAACACCCATTGGACAGCGTGGGAATTTTTCCATTGATCTACGTACATCCCGCTTAAAAGTGAGATTTATTTATATCCCAACTCTGTTATGTCAGCCGCGACACCTTCACGTCGTTTATGAAACTGTTTAGGTGAGGAACCGGTCATTTGTTTGAACTGCCTGCAAAAATGCTCGACATTACGGTAACCGCATCGATCAGCAATCTCTGCAACCGTATACATATGATGTGTGAGATATTCTTTGGCCAAACGTATTCGGCTATGAATAACATCCTCCATACACGAGAGGCCAAACGATTTCTTGTACATCAACTGCAGGTACCCCGGACTGACGTTTATGATCTTCGCCATTTCTGATATTGTCCACGGATGACTGGGATGGTTATGAATTGCCGTTCGAAGCTTCAACAGAGGATAGTGCTGAGGACTAATATCCTCTTGGACACAAGACTCAAGCAATTTATTGAACAAGGTTCGCAGCAGGCAATTGATGGACGATTCCCGGTAATCGTTCTGAAAAGAATGCTCTGCAACAAGCAGTTGGAACAGCTTATGACAGTATTCCGGATCATCCAGCGGGAAAGGTGTGCCTGACGGAAGGGAGGTATCGGTTACAAACGGTTCATCACTTTCAAAACGAATCCAATCATTAATATAACGCTCTGAACAAGCCTGATAATATATTTTCTGATAAGGTTTGAAAAGCACAGCACAATGAGCCGGGTATTCCTTGAGTTGTCCATCAACCCAGAACTGTGCAGGGGTCTGTGTAATAACCAATAGCCAGGCATCATGCCCTTCAGGGATATCAAAAACAAAATGGTTCTGATGTACCGCGTCACATTCCACATAAAAAATAGAGGTCATAGTTCTTCCCCCTTTCTCTTTAAGTTGTAGATAAGAATAGTTAATACACTACTTAAGCTATTTTCTATTATACGAGAGTTATCTTCATTTCATAGAACAAATGTACTATTACGATTATATGAGGAGTGTAGCTGGAATGAACAAGCAGGGTTTCAACCCATATCTTCCATCCTGGGAGTACGTACCTGATAGTGAGCCTTTTGTATTCAATGAAAGAGTGTATGTGTATGGTTCACATGACCGTTTTAACGGACATGCCTTCTGTCTGAACGATTATGTATGCTGGTCTGCACCCGTGAATGACCTTGGGGATTGGAGAAATGAAGGCGTGATCTACCGGAAAACAGATGATCCGCTGAATCCGAATGGCCATATGTGCCTGTATGCGCCAGATGTAACAGTGGGTCCCGATGGGCGGTATTATCTGTATTATGTGCTGGATAAGGTACCCGTTGTTTCGGTGGCTGTATGTGATACACCTGCCGGCAAATATGAATTCTATGGTTATGTACAATATGGCGACGGCACTCGTCTAGGTGAAAGAGAAGGGGATGAGCCCCAGTTCGATCCAGGTGTGATGACTGAAGGACAGCACACTTATCTGTATACCGGCTTCTGTGCGGCCGGAGATCAATCAAGACATGGCGCGATGGCCACGATGTTAGGTCCGGATATGCTGACGATTGTGGAAGAACCGGTATTCGTAGCACCGAGCGAACCTTATAGTAAGGGCAGTGGTTATGAGGGCCATGAATTTTTTGAAGCGCCCTCCATCCGGAAGAGAGGGGATACCTACTACCTGGTGTATTCCTCCATCGTTATGCATGAATTATGTTATGCCACCAGCCTATTCCCAAATAGAGGATTTACATATCAGGGCGTCATCATAAGCAACTGTGATCTCCATATCAACTCCTACAAACCTGCTGACAAACCCATGTATTATGGAGGCAATAACCATGGCAGCATTGTGGAGATTAACGGAGACTGGTATGTCTTCTATCACCGTCATACCAATGGGGACGCATTCAACCGCCAGGGTTGTATTGAGAAGATATCTTTTGAAGAGGACGGCAGCATTCCTCAGGTGGAAATGACCTCCTGTGGTCCGAGTGGTAGACCGCTTGAAGGAAAAGGCGAGTACCCCGCATATCTTGCATGTAATCTTTTGACCAGAGATGATCAGAAGTACACTGGAGGTTTCGGGGCAGGCGCCTGGCTGGACAGCCGATTTCCGAAGATAACCCAGGATGGTAGAGATGGTGATGAAGAGATCGGTTATATTGCCAACATGGTTGAATCCGCAACGGCAGGGTTTAAGTATTTTGATTGCAAAGGAATTCGCCAGGTCTCGATCAAGGTACGGGGATATTGTCACGGGGCATTTGAGGTCAAAACCGCATGGGACGGTCCTGTCCTGGGTACAATCCCGGTACATTTCACAAATCATTGGAAACCCTATTCAGCCGAGATAACGATACCGGATGGTATACAGGCTTTGTATTTTACGTACAGAGGTTCAGGAAGTGCCAGCCTTGCATCATTTATTTTAGCGTAATCCTCCAAACATGATCTGAGCAATCCAGGCAAAACAAAGCAGCTGCTGGTCATTCAGTGGCTGCTTTGTTGACCGATCAGGCTCTGCGGCTCAGACAATTGAAGTTTTTATGATTATACTTTTAGTCATCCGCATTGTTGGCTTCTCCGGCCTGCTGCGAATGACTGCGAAATTCACTTGGCGCGATACCTGTCCACCGCTTGAACTGGCGACTGAAATGCGCATTAGTCTTATACCCCAGCATCATCGCAATATGGTCTATGTTCAGGTCGGTTTGCTTTAACAAACGCTGCGCTTCGTTCAGAAGGGTTTCGGATAGAAACTTACGCGGAGCGATACCGTACACCTGCCGAAAAATACGATTAACCTGTGACGGGCTAATGCTCAGCGACTTGGCAATATCCTGAATCCAAGTTCGATCGCTCTCCTGAATTTCCCCGTGAAGATGGATATATCTTACCGAATCCTCAATGTGCTCAGCAATCTGATGGGCAATGGTTTCTTTTCTAGACAACGTAACGGATGCTTGCTGAGATAACTGGCCGACCAGGGAACCAAGCAGTTCAAACACAGCGGCATGTACCTTCATTTGTTTGGAGGAAGATAGCGAGCTAGACAAATGCTCTGTAGCCAGACCATACAAGGTAGACAGGGAAGAAGAGAGCCCCAGAGCCAAATTCGAATTTGCCGGATAATAGATGTCTTTGCAACGGTTAAGTTCTCTGCAAAAGGATGTATCGTGTATGCTGAAATGGACGGAAAAATAAGTGAATCCCTCCGGTCCGGCTCCCGTGCAAGAGTGGGTCATACCAGGCCGGATGAACAGAAGGTCGCCAACCGACTGACGGTAAGACTGCCCGTTGACAACCATGTTCATCTGCCCGTCCATCATCCAGTGGACTTCATACATTGAATGTTCGTGAGACGGATAAGTCCAGCTGGAATCTACTTTTCTTGCATGGAGCCCCAATAATTGAAAAGACATGCGAACATCGGGCAGACGACCTAAATACACAGCATCCGAAAGCTTGGTCACAACAGACCAACCCCCTTGTACTATTCTATATTCCAAAATCCTGTCATCGGAGTATCCTCGTAAATCATCTTTAGTTCAACGGATCTAACCTCATCTTAACAGAAAAAAAATGCGTGAAAAGGGTAAATCGTCGGAGTGATTAGAACATCGTCATGAACCATAGCGGGTGCTATGGTAGTATTATCAACCCGATGGGGAAAAATGGAGGCAAGCTTGAATGAGAATTATTCGATTTCTGGACGGACAACAGAAGTGGCTGGCAGCCGTTACGGATGATGAACAAGCGTATCGTTTGCCGCAAGCAGATTTTATGACTTTGATCTATCAAGCAAGAAAGCAGGGGGTTTCCCCAGTTCAACTTGTTGAAAGCGCTTTTAAACCATTAAACAAGTTAACTGACGATTGGACTTCATTGCATCTAATCACTCCATTGGAAGCTCCGGAAGTATGGGCGGCGGGTGTGACTTATCAGCGCAGCCGGGAAGCGCGAAATTACGAAGCAACGGAAGGCAAGCTGGATGCAAAGACCTTTTACGATAAAGTTTACGATGCCGAAAGACCGGAGATCTTTTTTAAATCCACAGCAGCCCGCACCGTCGGACCCAATGAGGCTGTCACACTTCGTAGCGATTCCAATTGGCAGATCCCGGAGCCTGAGCTGGGGTTGGTGCTTGCCGCGGATGGCAGCATTGTGGGATACATCGTTGGCAATGACATGAGCTGCCGCGATATTGAAGGGGAAAACCCGCTGTATCTGCCACAAGCAAAAATGTGGCGCAATTCTTGCTCCATAGGGCCAGCCATTCGTCTGGCGGAAACGGTGCAGAATCCATATGCGTTCAACATCGTCTGCGAAATATATCGCGAAGGTGAAGTAGTTGTCAAAAGCGAGGCAAGCACAAGTGAGTTAAACCGAAAACTCGATGAGCTGGTCTCTTTTCTGGCCAGAGATAACGATCTGTTTGACGGCACGGTGTTATTAACAGGTACAAGCATTGTGCCCCCTAATGATTTTACACTTGCACCAGGGGACCGCATTGAAATATCCATTAGCGATATCGGGACACTTATTAATCCAGTCATTTCACACTAATGTACAAGGAGGATGAATGCGATGACCACATTTCAGGTAGAGCAGACATACAGCAATTATATTAACGGAGAATGGGTGAAGGCTACATCCGGTGAAACCGAACCAAGCATCAACCCTGCGAATCGGAAGGAGGTAGTTGGCTATGTACCCACCTCAGGCATAGAGGATCTGAATCGGGCTGTTTCAGCCGCGAAGGAAGCAGCAAAAGATTGGCGGAGGTTATCAGGCGCGGAACGCGGAAACTATCTATTTCAAGCAGCCAATGTGCTGGAACGCCGGGCCGATGAAGTTGCAGAGGCGATGACCAGGGAAATGGGCAAAACACTCCCCGAAGCCAAAGGAGAGACACTGCGCGGTGTCGCGATATTAAGGTATTACGCTGGAGAAGGCATGCGAAAAACCGGTGATGTCATTCCATCAACGGATAGCGAAGCGCTGATGTTTACGACCCGCGTACCCCTTGGCGTTGTAGGGGTTATTGCTCCTTGGAATTTCCCAGTAGCCATTCCGATTTGGAAAACGGCTCCGGCCTTGATTTACGGCAATACGGTTGTGTTGAAGCCTGCTCAGGAAACTGCGGTCACAGCGGCTAAAGTCATGGAATGTTTTGAAGAGGCGGGCATCCCGGCAGGCGTTCTTAATCTGGTATGCGGCAGAGGCTCAGTGATCGGATCTGCACTTGCCGAGCATCCGGATGTGGGGGGAATAACGTTCACGGGTTCCAATGAAGTGGGGAAACGGGTCGGCGCTGCAGCGCTGGCACGTGGGGCCAAGTATCAACTTGAGATGGGTGGCAAAAACCCAATCATCATTGCGGCTGACGCTGACCTGGATTTGGCTGTGGAAGCCACCATCAGCGGTGGGTTGAAATCGACCGGGCAAAAATGTACGGCCACCAGCAAGGTCATTATTGAACGAAACGTATACGATGCTTTCAAAGAAAAGCTGCTCTCGCAAATCCAGGAAATCCGGTTGGGTGACGGCATGTCTTCTGGAAGCTGGATGGGTCCATGTGCAAGTGAAGGACAGCTCAATACCGTGTTGAGTTATATTCAAAAAGGCCAGGATGAAGGTGCCGTTCTGCTCGCTGGCGGAAAAAGAGGGGACGGTCCTGGACTGGAAGAGGGATTCTATGTGCAGCCGACCGTATTTGAAGGGGTCGAATCCCATATGTCCATCGCTCGGGAAGAAATCTTTGGCCCGGTTCTGGCCTTGATTGCAGTAGATTCCCTGGAGGAAGCGATTGAAGCGGCGAATGACAGCGACTACGGCTTAAGTGCTTCCATCTATACTCAGAACGTAGGGGCGATGCTGTCCTTCATCCGGGACATGGATGCAGGACTCGTCAGAATTAATGCAGAAACGGCCGGCGTAGAGCTGCAGGCTCCGTTCGGCGGAATGAAGATGTCAAGTTCGCATTCAAGAGAACAGGGGCAAGTGGCTATCGAATTTTTCACGGCCATCAAAACGGTCTTCGTGAAGTCATAAACTGTGGGAGGCTACCATGTACGAACAGATTACGTCGATTATGGGAGAGACCGCATCCAACTGCTTTGATATCATAGCCCATGCTCCAGGGGCTGCCGGACGTCTTCCTTTAACGGATGATTTGCTGCGGAATGCTCCAAGCGGCGACTTGTTTGGCATGTCCCAGAATGTTGGAATGGGCTGGAAGCCTGGGGAATTGAACGGAAAACAATTTCTGATCTTGAGTACTCAAGGTGGCATACGCAATGAAGACGGCAGCCCGGCAGCACTCGGTTACCATACGGGCCACTGGGAGGTCGGCCTGCTGATGAAGGCTGCCGCAGAAGAACTGTCAAGCCGTGGAGGAATCCCGTTTGCCGGATATGTCAGCGATCCGTGTGACGGCAGATCACAGGGGACAACCGGCATGTTTGACTCGCTTCCGTACCGGAATGATGCCGCTATGGTATTTCGCAGACTGATTCGCTCGCTGCCAACGCGTAAAGGCGTGCTTGGTGTCGCCACTTGTGACAAAGGTCTTCCAGCGATGATGCTCGCGCTTGCCGGCATGCCTCAATTGCCTGGTGTAATCGTTCCCGGTGGCGTCACACTTCCGCCTACCGATGGAGAGGACGCCGGTAAAATTCAGACCATCGGTGCACGGTATGTCAACGGGGAACTTTCTCTGGAAATGGCGTCCGATTTAGGATGCCGAGCTTGTGCTACACCGGGAGGAGGCTGTCAGTTTCTGGGTACCGCGGCTACAGCCCAGGTTGTAGCAGAGGCATTGGGTATGACAGTGCCACATGCCGCGCTTGCACCTTCCGGGCAGCCCATCTGGTTTGAAATGGCGCGCCAATCGTCACGTGCACTCATCCATATGGAGTCTCAGGGGATGAGGATGGCGGACATTGTCACGGATGCATCCATTCGTAATGCAATGACCGTGCATGCTGCGTTTGGCGGATCGACCAATCTGCTTCTTCACATACCGGCGATAGCCCATGCGGCTGGTTTAACCGTGCCTACGGTACAGGACTGGATACAGGTCAACAAGAATGTTCCAAGACTGGTTAGTGCCCTGCCAAACGGACCGATCTTTTATCCGACTATTCGCGTCTTTCAGGCCGGAGGTGTACCAGAGGTCATGCTTCACCTCAGACAACTTGGTCTGTTGGATGAGTCTGTACCAACGGTTACAGGTACGTCATTGGGGCAGGTGCTGGATTGGTGGGAATCGTCGGAGCGCCGTCATCTCATGCGGAAGCAGTTGAAAGAGCAGGACGGCATTGATCCGGACAGTGTCATCATGAGTGTAGATCACGCCCAGCGACTTGGCATCTCTTCGACCGTAACATTTCCAACCGGGAATATCGCTCCGGAAGGTTCTGTCATCAAATCCACCTCTATTGATCCTGCTGTGCTGGATGAAAATGGTGTGTACCGTCATCGTGGCAGAGCCAAGGTATTTACCACTGAACGTGAGGCGATCCATGCGATTAAAACTGGGGGTATTCTGGCTGGAGATGTCGTTGTGCTTCTTGGGCGAGGTCCATCGGGAACCGGAATGGAGGAGACGTACCAGCTTACATCTGCGCTTAAACATTTGCCTTTTGGCAAATACGTGTCATTGATTACGGATGCCCGCTTCTCCGGTGTTTCCACCGGAGCGTGTATTGGTCATGTTGGCCCCGAAGCGCTGGCAGGCGGACCGATTGGCAAGCTGCGGAACGGAGACCTGATTGACATCGCGGTGGATCGTAACACGCTGGAAGGCAGCATTAACTTTATCGGAGAAGGAGAGATCGAGGTTTCTCCAGAAGAAGGTGCTGTCATTCTGGCACAAAGGACCTTCCATCCGGATATGAGACCTGATGAAGCTTTGCCGGATGATACAAAGCTCTGGGCTGCATTGCAATCGGTCAGTGGTGGAACATGGAGAGGGAATGTATATGATGTAGAGCGTATTATAACTGCTCTGGAAGCCGGCAAAAAAGCGCTGGGCTGGTACTGATTTCTACCTTTTGTGTATCTGCTGTTGTACAGATCATCACTTTCATACCGGAGGTTTCTTCCATGAACATGACCAAGAAAATGATCACCAATCCCATCCTCCCCGGATTTCATCCAGATCCGTCCATATGCCGGGCGGGAGAAGATTATTATATTGCCACATCCACCTTCGAATGGTTCCCCGGTGTACGCATACACCATTCGCGAGATCTGGTTCATTGGCGACCAATCACTTCACCGCTGACTCGTGCAACGCAGTTGAACATGGAGGGCAACATTAACTCCGGAGGTGTATGGGCACCATGTCTTAGTTACGAGAACGGTGTGTTTTACCTGATCTACACCGATGTCAAAAGCCGGGTAGGTGCCTTTAAAGACACTCACAATTACCTTGTGACTGCAACCGATATTGAAGGACCTTGGTCCGAACCGGTATTTCTCAACAGTAGCGGTTTTGATCCTTCCTTGTTTCATGATGAGGACGGACGCAAGTGGCTGGTCAATATGATATGGGATCACCGCAAGGGCAAAAACCGGTTTGCAGGCATCGTTCTGCAGGAGTATTCGGTTCGGGAACAAAAGCTGGTCGGGCCAGCCAAGAACATTTTTAAAGGAACCGCTTTAGGATTAACCGAAGCACCTCATCTGTATAAACACAAGGACTATTATTATCTCATTACAGCTGAAGGGGGAACGGGGTATGAGCATGCGGTTACAGTAGCACGTTCCCGTACACTACAAGGCCCTTACGAGGTTGATCCTGCCAATCCGATCCTTACTTCATATGGCAGAACGGATTTGTCTCTGCAGAAGGCAGGCCACGGCAGCCTTGTTGAAACACATACCGGCGAATGGTACATGGCTCATCTGGTCGGACGACCAATTCATCAAAAGTATTGCATTCTTGGACGTGAGACCGCACTTCAGAAGTGTACGTGGAGCGAGGACGGCTGGCTGAAGCTTGCGAGCGGTAACCGGTATCCCGAGGTCCAGGTCATTGCACCAAATATTACGGCACATCCGTTTGAACCGATAGCGGAAATGGATCACTTTGATCAATTCGAGCTTCGGAATGACTGGAATACTCTTCGCATTCCACCCGACCCGACTTGGCTCAGCTTAATGGAACGTCCCGGTTACTTGCGCTTGCACGGTATGGAGTCGATGAGTTCAACGCATAGGCAAAGCATGATCGCGCGAAGATTGCAAACGTTTGAGTGTGAAGCCGAAACAGCTCTGGAATTTGCGCCGGACCATCCACGGCAAATGGCAGGATTGATTTTGTACTACGATACCAAGGACTATCTCTATTTACGAGTAACTTATCATGAAGAGAAGGGGCTGTGCTTGGGAATTATTCAGTCCAAGTACGGGGTTTACGACGAACTGTTGGAGGATATTCCGCTAGAGTCTGTGAATACGCTCCGCTTAAAAGTAGTGGTTGATCATGATCGCGCCCGCTTTTACTATGCGTTAAATAGTGATTCATCCTGGAATCATGCAGGCGAGTGGGTTGATATCACACATCTGTCCGATGAATCTCCGGAATATATTCGGTTTACGGGAGCCTACATTGGACTTTGTGTGCAGGACCTCGGCGGAACACGAAAACATGCCGATTTTGATTACTTTGTGTATAGAGAAACAAAGCATGAATTGAATGCATTAGGCCATATAGATTCTGCGGATGGTGTGTCTGGAGAGTTATCTAGAAATTAGAATATTGTGTAATATTACCCAAATGTTATAAGGTGGACTCATGTTAAAATATTTCTATTCGGATAAAGAAGCGCTCCCTTGTGAAGGGGGCGCTTCTTTATAAAATAGGGATGAATAACTACATAATAATATGATATTATGTTTGTCGGTAACAGGTCGAATATATTAGTTGGAGGCGTATTATGAAATTATATAAAGTTGTTCAACCCCATAATTCAAACTATCCTGATCCCATCGTTTTAGCTAAAGGAGATACGATCCTATATGGGAGAGAAGATACTGAATTCCCCAACTGGATTTTCTGTGAATCCATCGGATTAAAATAAAGAAATTGAAACAGAATCAATGAGCACATCTGGACAAAGAGAATTCCATGGTCTGCGTGTACGACTGTATTAACTTCCTAATAGGCGGAGAGGGGTGCCAAAAACTGCTGAATGAGCTCACTAATCTCATCAGCATGTGTTTCGAGAGCAAAATGTCCCGTATCCAGCAAATGGATTTGCGCCGATGGAATATCACGCTTGTATGCCTTTGCACCAGCAGGGAGGAAGGCAGGATCATTTTTGCCCCATACAGCTAAAAGTGCAGGTTGATACTTACGAAAATATGCCTGAAAGTCCGGATAACGATCCACATTGGTCCGATAATCCAGAATCAGGTCCAGTTGAATTTCTTCCGCTTCCAGTCGTGACATGTACGCGATATCCAGTGTATACCCGTCAGGTGAAACCAGGCTGGCATCGGCACCGTGCAGATACTGAAAATCACGAATGGTTTCAGGGCTCAAGGAATCACGACATGCTTCACGGTTCTCCGGTGTCGGTAACTGCCAGTACGTCTCCCAGGCTCCCCATGCGTCACTAAATCCCTCCATATATGCATTCCCATTCTGACTAATGATAGCTTGAACCTTTTCCGGATGAGCAACGGCCAATCTATACCCTACAGGTGCACCGTAATCAAATACATATAGTACATACTTATTGAGAGATAGGGCTTGAGTAAAACCTTCAATCACCTGGAACAGGTTCTCAAATGTGAAGTTGAATTGACTGCGGGGCGGCGTTTTTGTTTGACCAAATCCAGCGAGATCCGGGGCAATGACACGGTAATGTACTGCCAGTTTGGGAATCAGGTCGCGAAACATATGACTCGAAGAGGGGAACCCATGTAATAACAACATAATTGGACCATCCTTGGGACCCGCTTCACGATAAAAAACATCGACCTCTCCAACTTTTTGCCGCTGATAACTAATCTTCATAGAGACATCTCCTTATAGTTATTGGTGTCAAACTACTATAGATATCGTACAATACCATTATCCATCTGACTAACGAATAGATCGAATACCTGCTATTTCTAATTCAAATAACGAAAGGTGATGCAACGTGATTGATGCATTAGAAGGACGTTTCTTCCAAGCGTTTATTGCCTTATTGGAGGAAAAAAGTTTCAGTCGGGCTGCAGACCGTTTGGGTTATGTTCAATCTACGGTAACCACTCATATCCAGCAGTTAGAAAGAATTATCGGACAAAAATTGTTTCATCGATATCCGCGAGGAGTAGAACTCACGGAGGCAGGGCACGCATTTTCCAAATATGCTTATCAGTATGTTCATCTCGTCGAATGCCTTTCAGAACGCATGAAGGAGCTCGATCAGCCAAGCGGAACCATCCGTATCAGAACACAAGAATCTTTTTTTCTTACTCGGATGCTGCCCTTTGTCCAGGAATACACCAAAAATGCTCCAGCTGTGAATCTGCGTATAGAACAGGGAACGTATCAAGATATCCTGAAAGGTGTGCTGGACTATGAGCTGGATTTTGGTATTGTTCCTCAGAATCCGAATCGTCAGGATATTCTTTTTTACCCTCTATTAGACGAGACGATCGTGTTTGCAGCATCTGAGGATATTGCTCGGAAAGTGCGCGATTCGGGAGGCCAGATTCTACAGGACCAACAGTTTATCAGTAACGGCACATCATGCTTGTATCATACGTCTGCCGTAGATGTTTTGAAAAATATCGGGATTCGGGTAAAAGATGCGCTGGAACTGCCGAGTTTGGAAATGATAAAACAATATGTAAGCTGTGGAAAAGGTTTTGCTCTAATTCCTGAAATAGCGATTCAAAATGAATTAAAGAAAGGTACACTACAAATTCTTCCCTTTGACTCTAAAATGAGTTTTATACATGGTCTAATCGTACACAAAAATCGTGAGCTTAATTTCACAGCAAAACAATTTCAATCTGAGCTCTTGTCTTCATTCGTATCAGACTGATCGTTAAAATTATTCTCTAATCTCACCATGAGCAGGACTTGCCAGGTCATGTTTCCGCGGAGTTCGACCTGCATATCTTCTCTTCCATAGTAATATCGAGCCATGGAAGATAGCCGTATAATCTCCCTTAACTACGAAGAAGGAGTTGGGAAAATCATGAAAAATACAAAACGTAAACGCATCAAATTGGGAGATCTATATGCCATACCTCTGTCTAATGGTAATTATGCATTTGGAAGAAGATTTAAAGATGCAAGTATAGCCATTTATAATTGCATTGGTAGCACCATGGAGGATACACCACAGCAAGAGGATTATCAATTTATTGTCGGGATATATGATGATGCCTTAAAATCAGGTGATTGGCCTGTCGTAGAAAACCGACCTTTTGAAGATGAAGAAGAGGCTTGACCGCCTCCTGCGTGTATAATTGATCAACTGACAGGAAGAATATCCGACATAGTACAAGGGAAAGATTGAACGTTCTGAGCCAGAAGAATGCCAGGGATTAGAAATTGCAGCTGTGTGGGACGCTCAACATATTGTGGATAGGATAATGGGAGATCACACATTGCATAAGGATTCCTTTATATAATAAGTTAAAAGAGTAGAAAAAATAAAAAAAGAGGTCATGACGATGGATACTCTCAACTGGATTCAAAGCTGGTATTATGAAAACTGTGACGGTGATTGGGAACATTCATACGGTATGCGAATTGATACGGTGGATAATCCTGGTTGGTCTGTCGAAATCGACTTGACGGATACATATTTAGAAGATGTACCATTTGATTCGATTGAAGAAGAGAGAAATGAAGAAGATTGGTTCTACTGTATCGTAAGAGATGGCGTGTTTCATAGTGCAGGGGGAGCAAAAAATTTGGAAGAGATGCTTAATTGCTTTAAAAATTGGGCTTCAAGTTTGGATAGAAGTTAATAATGCACTAACCATCGGGAGTAATTTAAGGAGAGAACCATATGTATCTAAAAGAATTCGATATAGACTTACCGTATATTGTAGATGATGAAAATATTGAATCTATAATGACAAAACAAAAATGTGAGTACAACGAAGCAACAAAATTAGATTATGCATTAAATTGGAAATGGAAAAGACGCTCTTTTAGTTTGGAAACCCGCTGTATTACAGCGATGTATGAACGGCTGTTGGGGAAATACAAAACGAAAGATTGTTGGAAAGTCCTAATAGAATGTGTAGAAAACATTACGGATGAACGTATTGTTAACCATTCTGGTGTGTGTTCGGTACCAATCCAATTTAGTTTGAATGACTTTAGTGAAAAAAATGAGTTGGAGAAAAAAAAGACTACGCTTCGACTGCTAATGGAAGGCATAGAGAAACTGGTTCTTTGTAATAATTGGGATATTGATCCGTTTAGGGAGATAGCTTTGCAAATCGAGGAGTTAGAGTATGTAAATGAATGGACTTGGAAAAAAGACGTAAAGAGCCCTAATAAGAAGTACATTGCTAAAGTCATATGTCATCATAACGTAGAAAGTATGAATATATTCCTATCTATTTTACAACCTGATGGCACGCAAGTACTTTTAGAGAAGGTCATATCAGAACAACCAGATGAATTTGCCTATGCTGAACATCTAGGGGAGCTTACATGGGTATCTGATTTCGAAGTTGCTTTAATTAATAAAACAGGCACTGAAAAATTTTCTGTAACCCTAGAACATTAATTATTTGGCTGCTAGAAAACATTGTCCAGCTGGTGTCATGGTCTCTTTTATTATTAGGCATGTATTTATCTTGAGAATTACATTTCTCTCGTATAAATGACATGCCCGTTTTTATTTATGCTGTAAATCCCCTTGTGATTTTGCGTCCCATTGGTGTCTGGGCGAAGCCCTGAGTAATCAGGAGCATCTGCTCCATCTGCAACTGGCCTGTTATCTTCGGCAGACATATCTTTCGATGCCCAGATGACTAGCTTATTCACGAGATCAAGAATCAAACGTCTTACCCACATAATGAAAAGAGTGAATATGCGTTTTGGTGAGTTCAATCACGTTTTTGATAAATGCCTCACGTGATTCACGATATCCGCTTAATATCCAATTGTTCAACAGTCCAAAAAAACCGTAAGCGGTGTAGTACTTGAAATAGTCCATGTTGACTGGGTAATTGTTGATCGTCTCAAAGACAAATTGCTCCTGATAGATTTTGAGTATGGTTTGTGGAAAGCCTGTATGTAGACCAGGTAACGTATCATCGTATTGAATCAGTTCGAAGAAGTCACGGTGTTCGTAGATATAATCCACGATTTGAAAAGATTCGGCATCCAGCTTGTTTGTTGAAACCTTTTGGCCGTGCCAATAGGGTTTACCTACTGCACCCCTCAATCCTTCGAGTGTCATAGTCAACAACTCTTCGGCGAGTATATATTTATCCTGGTAGTGTAAATAAAACGTGCTGCGATTATAACCCGCCTGATCAACGATGTCTTTGACAGAAACACCATGGAATCCTTTTTTCTTAATAAGCTGAATCAGAGCGGTTTTTAGGTGCTCCTTGGTTCGATTACGATGTTGAGCTGTCACAGTAAGTTCATTATTCATTCAAAAAAACTCCTATAAATATAGACATATTTTTATGAAGTGTCTACGAGGTAGACACTTGGTCATATCTTAATGATTGGAATGTTACAATTTTAAGCATAGAATTAGTTTTGTAAACATCATATAGCACTATTTATATAGGCGCTATTCAAAATATTATACTGGGGGATTTATTCATGGGCAAACTTCAAGATAAAGTTGCAGTCATCACAGGAGGAGCATCCGGAATTGGTGCAGCGACAGCTCGCTTATTCGTTTCCGAAGGAGCTAAAGTGGTCTTGGTGGATCTGAATGAAGAAAAAGGTAAGGCGTTTGAGCAGGAACTAAATGCGCTTAAAGCAGAGGCTCTCTTTATTAAAGCAAACATAACAAGTGAAGAAGAGGTTTCTGAGATTTTCAAACAAACCGTAGAAGCATTTGGTCAAGTGGATATCGTATTCAACAATGCGGGAATCGGACGTGTTCATCCGACGCATGAGCTTGATTATGCCGAATGGCGCAATACAGTCAATGTTGATCTGGACGGCGTATTCTTGGTCGCTCGTGAATCGATCCGCGAAATGCTGAAAATCGGCGGAGGCACAATCGTCAACACGGCATCCATGTACGGATGGGTTGGTTCGCCTGGTTCAGCAGCTTACAATGCAGCTAAAGGTGGCGTTGTGAATCTGACTCGTTCCCTCGCGCTGGAGTATGCTGAGCAGAATATTCGAGTGAACTCCCTTTGTCCAGGTTTCATCGATACACCGATTATTCCGGAAGAGAGCAAGCAAGCACTTTCTGCGGCAACGCCAATGAAACGTCTGGGTCAAGCAGAAGAGATGGCGAAAGCCGTTCTGTTCCTAGCTAGTGACGATTCTTCATATATGACAGGAAATAGCCTGATCATAGACGGAGGATACACCGCTCAATAAGTTCAGCAATTCCGAAGCACACAAAGAACATAGTTCCATTAAAAGTCGCTATTCTAGCGGCTTTTTTTATTGTATTGGTATAAGAGCAGTTCCCAATCCAAGGACAACTAGCAAACAGCTATTCATAATAGATAGCCTCGTAAGGAAACTCCAACTTATTCATGCGATATTCTTTGGGTGACATGGACATATATTGCCGAAAAACTTTGCCGAAATAGCTGGGGCTCTCAAAGCCGCATTGTTGACCGATTTGGGAAATCGGGAGTTCCGTTGTGCGGAGAAGTCGAACTGCCACCTCAATGCGTCTGTCTTTGAGATAGGCTAGCGGTGATGTTTTCTCGGATTTCTGAAATAACCTGCACAAGTAGTGTTTATTGATATCGCAATGGCTGGCTAGAAGATCCAACGTCAATGGAGATGCATAATTCTCTCGGATGAACTTTTTACATTTCTCAATCGTTGTTATGGAAAGGGCACCGATATCCCTCTCTGCATCCCGACTCGTCTGCACCAAGATGAGTAACCAACGATAGATTTGCATAGACAACCGATATTTGTCGGTGACTTTCTCTTGATGAATCAAATGGATAATTTGCCATAACTCTTGAATCAAGGGAGAGTCCGCGTTTCGTCGAATGACATGTCCCTCATTATCATGAATCATATCCCAAATTCGGTTGGCTTCATCCCCGCGAATGTTGATCCATATAAATTCCCATGGTTCATTGTTCTCTTGTTTGTAGTAATAGCAATGTTCTCCGGAGATTTTAACAAGTAGGGCATGTCCCTTTGGTAAAGGAATCGTTTGATTTTCAATATCCAGATAACCCTGACCATTAAGTGTGTATTGAAAAACGACGTGCCCCGGGTCCGGTCTATCATCACTTGGACAACGATACTCTTCGCTAGAAACGATCTGCCATCCAATAGAGTCCAGTGTCATGATTGATGTATCGTCATTACGAAAAGCATAAGAAACCGTATGAACCATCGTTTCGTCTCCTTCCTAAAAAAGTCAATTATCTTATATAATACGTCACATTTTTTAGATTGTCTGTCTTTTTTTAGACCTGTAAGATAAATGTAAGCGGTAACATAAAAAGGAGGTGGCTGTAAATTGTGTTCATATGACAACAAGCTGGGCAGGATCGAACTGATGATTCTACAAATGAATTTTTAGATAAGGAGGAGTTAATCGAATGATCCGAAGAACTGTTTCCATCCAGAAATCGATGTTTGTATCTTTTTTAGCACTCCTTATGGTTATTTCACTGGCTGTCCCTCCGGCGCCGATACGCGCAGAGTCATCAAGCAGCCTGCCGGGTCGCCAAGCAGAGTATCTTAACCGGGGATTGGTTGCGGTTCTTGTAGACAACGGCGTTTTTCTGAGCTGGAGGTATTTAAACAACGATCCAGATGATATCGCTTTTAATATATATAAAAATGGAACCAAAGTGAACGCATCGCCCATAAGCGATGTGACGAACTATGTGGACACCACTGGTTTCGATAGCTCGCAATATCAGATCTCGACCGTTATTGCAGGCAAAGAGCAAATGCAACCGGAGGTTGTATCGGTCTGGCATAACGATTATCTGCCTATTCCGCTCGATAAACCGGCCGATGGCCGGACCAAGGATGGTGGAACCTACTCCTATTATGCAGGAGATGCTTCCGTAGCTGACTTGGACGGGGATGGCGAATATGAAATTGTTTTCCTGTGGAGTCCGAGCAATTCCAAGGACAATTCGCAGGCCGGTTATACGGGCAATGTCTATATCGATGCCATCAAACTGGACGGCACCAAGCTGTGGAGAATTGACCTGGGAGTCAACATCCGGGCCGGAGCGCATTATACGCAGTTAATGGTGTATGACCTCGATGGCAACGGAAAGGCCGAGGTTGTTGTCAAGACGGCGGACGGCACAAAGGATGGCCAAGGCACGGTCATCGGTGACGGCACGAAGGATTATCGCAACGATGGCGGATACATACTGTCAGGACCGGAATATCTGACGCTGTTTAACGGTGAGACTGGCGCGGCTGTATCCACTGTGAATTATGATCCGCCAAGAGGCAACGTCAACGATTGGGGTGACGGCTATGGCAACCGTGTAGATCGGTTCCTTGGCGCGATTGCTTATCTGGACGGTACGAAGCCAAGTGTCGTGATGAGCCGGGGTTATTATACCCGTACAGTGCTTGTTGCTTATGATTATGTTGGCGGGAAACTCGTCAAACGCTGGACGTTCGACACAAACGAAGTAGGTTCACAATATCAATCACAGGGCAACCATAATCTAAGTGTGCTGGATGTTGACCAGGATGGCAAGGACGAAATTATGTTTGGCGCTTTGGCCATTGATGATGACGGCAGCTTGCTGTACAGCACCGGACTCGGCCACGGTGACGCCATGCACGCTGGCCAGCTCAATCCGAACCGGGAGGGCTATCAGGTCGTAAGCGTGCACGAGCATTCGGATGCAGCATACGGACTGGAGATGCGCAATGCGGCAACAGGTGAAATCCTCTGGGGTGAGAAAACAGGTTTTGACACCGGTCGCGGGATGTCGGCGGACATTGATCCGAACTATCCAGGTTACGAATCATGGGCCACGACCGTTACCAACGGGCAAAGTGTACCTGTAACCAATACCTATTCAGCAGCAGGAGAGGCTATCTACACTGTGGACGAAGGGCCCAAAACCGCCAACTTTGCCATCTGGTGGGATGGAGATCTTCAGCGGGAGCTGTTGGACCATGAGTGGGATAATAGCACAGCCAAAGGAATTCCGCTCATCTATAAGTGGGATTACCAAAACAAAAAGCTGAATGAAATCTTCCGGGCAACTGGTACGTTAACGAACAACCATACCAAAGGCAATCCGGCACTTCAGGCGGACATTCTGGGCGACTGGCGTGAGGAGCTTCTGCTGCGGAGCGAAGATAGTTCGGAGTATCGTCTCTACACAACGACCATTTCTTCAGACTATCGCATCCCTACGCTGATGCAGGACCCTGTGTATCGACTTGGCATAGCCTGGCAAAATGTAGCCTACAACCAGCCGCCTCATACCGGCTTTTATCTTGGAGCGGAAGCTACAGCATTCCCTAAAGCTGATCTGGCGCTGACTCGCGAAGCAGAAATGCCGGAGCAGGTTTACCGTTTTAATTTTGGCACAGAGACTGCGTCAGGAAGTACGAACATACAGGATACGCTCTACGCACAAGATCCGGGATACGGCTTCAAGGATACAAATGGTGTTACGGTAGGGGCAAAACAGGTTTCGGTCCCGGCGGGCACGACATTTGCCGTTGATCTGCCCAATGCGAACTATAAGGTGACGCTGCGATTGGGCAATGATACCAATGATTCGAACGTGGGGGTCAAATCCGAATTCGTTCAGAAGCTCGCCATAACAAATGTGACCGCTGGAACACCACTGGAGTATTCCTATGATGTTGCATTGGTGGATGGACAGCTTGATCTGCTCTTCGCTGGTACAGCCATAGACATCCAGGATGTCATCATCGAAAAATATCCAGAGAAAGCGGCTGGTGCGGCAACAACGATCTATATGGCTGGTGATTCAACCATGCAATCTTACAGTGAAGCGCAGGCTCCTCAAGAAGGATGGGGCCAGCAGTTCGGACGTTATTTCTCCAATGGGGCAGTCGTCGTGAACGATGCGATCGGTGGTCGAAGCAGTAAATCCTTTATGGTAGACGGTCGTCTCGATACGATCCTGCAGCGAATTAAGCCGGGGGACTTCTTCTTCATTTCCTTTGGTCATAACGACGCCAGTGCAGGGATACCGGACCGATACGCATCACCGGAGGACTATAAAATTTATTTGGCTCGTTATGTAAACGGTGCCAAACAGCGGGGCGCTACACCGGTATTGCTGACTCCGGTTGGACGCAGAGATTTTAATACAGTGACTCAAGAATTCAACGTTAGCTTCCCGGCATATGTTCAGGCTGCCAAAGAAGGAGCTGAAGAGCAGGACGTGCCACTGATTGATCTGAGCAAGTTGAGTATTGCTTACTACGACAAAATTGGTAACACAGCTACGGAAAAAGTGTTCTTATATGCTAATCCGGGTGAATATCCAAAATACCCAAATGGTATCAACGATAATACGCATTTCAGCAGCTATGGTGCACAGAAAATTGCCGGACTCGTTGCTGGTGCAGTCAAAGACATGGAGCTGAGCATTTCATCACTGGTCATTGACCCGGATATTTCCGAGCCAGAGCCAGAGCCGGAAGCCCAGCTATATGAGGAGAATTTTGAAGGTGATGCTGCGGGCTACCAATATGCGATGGTCAATGCCACGGGTATTGCAGGGACCATGACGGGAACCGTTGTTGAACAGTCTGGAAATAAAGTACTGTCCGTAGCGGGTTCCGGATCGGGCAATCGGGCCAAAGTATTCCGTCTGTTCGATGCCGTAAACGGCGATCAGGTGAACGTGAACTTTGACTGGCAATCCGGTAATGTGAGTGCCTATCCTTCAGAAGGTCACCTCACAATACAGGATTCTAACGAAAATGCACTGTTCACGCTGTATACCAAAACCGGAAGCACCAAAATTCATTATTTTGTCGGTGCATATAACCCAGACTACGGCACAGGGGATACAGCTATACCCGAAGGGGGAACGGCTACAGATATTTCCAAGAACCAGTGGGTCAATGTGGATGCAACCGTTAATTTTGCCGAGAAAACATTGGATCTGACATTAACGAACCTAGCCGATCCGACAGTTACCCAAACGATTGCAGATATCTCGCTGAGTTCCGCCGCATATGCGGACAACGTCAGATCCATGCGGTTCCTGGGAACGAGAAAAGGCGGTGGAGGCACGTTGAACTGGACTACCCAGATCGACAACGTACGAATTGAAGGCACTCAGCTCTCTTCAGAGAGTGGCGATCAGACGGCCTTGATAGCTCTGTACGATGAGATCAAAGCACTGAATCTGTCGGATTATACGGATGCATCGAAGGCCGTGGTGAACCGGGCTTTGGCAGCTGCGGAAGCCATATTCAATACGGAAGCCACGCAGTCTCAAGTTGACCATACGTTTAACATGTTAACTGTGGCGAAGGATTCATTGACAAGTGAACCAAGCGAAGAGATAAGTGAATACAAATTTGACTTTGGTTCTGGCGACGCAGCCGACGGATACATCAAGGTAGATGCCAAAAGAGCGTACATTGAAGGCAATGGGTACGGCTTTGCTGATACTGCGCTGACCAAAGATGAGAACCGGGAAACCGGAGATTTGCTCAAGGAAGATTTCACACGAGTAAATGGTACCTCTTTCCTGGCGGAAATGGAGCCGGCCAATTATCGGGTAACGATGACCATCGGGGATACGGAGGAATCAACTAGCGCAAATGTTGTTGTGGAGCAAATGACCAAGTTGCCGCTCACAACCGTTGCCAAGGGCGAATTCAAAGAAATTACGTACGACATTGCCCTGATTGATGGGGTATTTAACTTCAACTTCACCGGAAATGCACCGAAGATCAATGCGCTGAAGCTGGAGCGTCTGCCAGATCACAGTGCAAGCGATAAACCTGTTATTTATTTGGCCAGCGATTCCACTGTGGCCAATTATGCGGAGAACTACCGTCCGCAAGCAGGTTGGGGCGAAACGTTGGGTGGATATTTTGATGCAAATGAAGTCAGTATTGATAACCGGGCAATTGGAGGATTGAGCAGCAAGACCTTCCTGGTCGGTGGATATCTCAACGATATTTTACTCGACATTCAAGAAGGCGATTATCTGTTCATGCAGTGGTCTCATAACGATTCCACACCTTCACGTCCAGAGCGTTATCTTACGCCTGAGCAGTTTAAGGTATATCTAAAAGAATACATTAACGGTGCTCTGCAGAGAGGTGCGATTCCAGTTCTGGTCACGCCAGTGAATCGTCGTGATTTTACCGGCGAAGTGCTGAACAAGAGCTTCCCGGAATACGTACAGGCGATGAAAGAAACAGCGCAGGAGACGGAAACACTCATCATTGATCTGAACCAAGCCAGTTGGGAGCATTTCCAGGAGCTTGGCACAGAAGGAACCAAATCGATATTCATGTGGGTAGGTACAACCGAGGACAATACACATTTGCAAATGAACGGTGCAATCAAGGTTTCTGAACTCGTGGCACGTCTTGTGAAGGAATTGAATATACCTTTATCTGATTTTGTTACGTTGGAAGGGGAATCTCCGGAGCAGAAGGCCCCGCATACTACGGCAACTGTGGAAGGAGAATCGCAGAACGACTGGTATACTTCTCCGGCACAAGTAACCTTCACAGCAAGCGATGAAGATTCCGATCTCGAAGGGACCTATTATCAAATCAATGGGGGCGAAACGGTTAGTGGCACACAGTTGACTCTAACTGAAGAAGGTACACATACCATTATCTACTGGAGTGTCGATGTTGACGGTAATAAAGAGAGCGAACAGTCTTTATCCATATCCATTGATCTTATACCTCCAACCATTGAAATTCATGGTCAAGCTGAATACACCATTGATCAGCATGTGGAAATTGGTTATACAGCTTCCGATTCGGTATCCGGTGTGAAAGAACCGGAGGGTGTGCTTCTCGACACTCCTGCGTATACACTGGAACCCGGCCTGAACCAGGTGACGGCAACGGTCTCCGATTTGGCTGGCTGGGAACAGACGGTAGAATATCGTTTTGGCGTTATTGCTACATTCGACAGCCTGATTAATCTGACCAACGCCTTTGCTGATGAATCGATCGATCCTAATGCTGGTGTTCTTGCTGATCAGCTCACAAACACGTTACAGCAGGCCAAACAGGCAGCAAACGATCGTGAAGGAGCAAAAGCGCGTCAATTGCTTGCATCCTACGGTAATGACGTTCAATTAGCTAGAGGAACCGTATTTACGGATGAGCAGGCAAGTGTACTGATTAAGTGGGAGGAATGGCTCCATCAGACAACGCCACTAGCAAACGGTGCCCCTGGCACTCCGGTGTTATCTGATAATAATGGTTACGACACGGGGCTCAAAGACGGAGACTATACAATCACGATGAATCTGTGGTGGGGGAATAACGGCAATCAGTTCAAGCTGTATGAGAATGGTGAATTGATTAAAGAAATTTCTCTGGTCGATCAATCTCCATCCGCCCAATCTGTTCAAGTTGATATTACTGGAAAGAAAAATGGCACCTATATCTATACTGGAGAATTGATTAATGCACTGGGTTCAACCATGAGTGTTCCACTGACAGTCATCGTCACGGATGCTTCTCCGGGGCAAGCCGTTCTGTCGAACGACAACTGGGACGGTGACGGCAACTATAATGTCACCATGAATCTGTGGTGGGGAACAAACGCAACCGAATACGAACTTTACGAAAATGGTGTATTGATTGACACACAACCGCTGCAATCTCATTCGCCTGGTGCACAGTCTGCGGTTACCTCTATCTCTGGAAGAGCACTTGGAATCTACGAGTATGAAGCTGTACTTCGTAATTCTTCAGGGGAAACCAGATCACACAAATTAAATGTGACGGTACGAGAGTAGACTGAAATGTTTGAGGCATTCCATTATCCACAATGAATTAAAGTAGGTTAGGTTTATAAAAAAGTGCTATTCCTCATCCATTTGAGGAGTAGCACTTTTTACTTATTTTGCGATAAAATTGTAAAGAGAGTCCATTTTGAGGGAAGAAGGTGTACTTTGAGCAGCAAAATCCATGAATTTATGATTTGGGCTGAGTCAAACGGTTGGATAATAACTCAGAAATCGAATTATCATTTAGATTTAGATGTCAGTTTCATAACTAGATACAAAGTTATTCCGGAAGAATATTTAGATTTTTTACGTGTGATGGAACAATGCATTACCCCTGATGAAAAGACATGGTTCCTTTGTGAGAGTGAATACAAAAATAGTTCAGATGCTGATTTTCAATGGAATGAATTTGAACTGCTCAGCTTGGAAGCAACAAACGGAGACGATCAATGGAGATCAGAAATAACGACATGGTGGAATCATTATCTACCAATCATGATTTCTGTTAACGGTGTCTATTCCTTCTATGCTATTGACTTATCCAATGAAATAGGAGCGATTGTATATGGAGAAGAACCAGAATTTGAAGAAATTAAAAAAGTGGCTAATCATCTGAATGAGTTTATGGAACTCATTATGTCGAATTCAATAACACTTTATTGAGCAAATTTCGATCTCTTTTAGAGAACTTCATCTATTAATCTCTTAGATGTTACCCTCCTCTATGAAAGCGTTTGACTTATTTGAATATCAATCTATAATGATGAAAGGAAATTGGACTTGGACGAGGGCTATGGAAAAATCGATAATCGGCATAGCTCTATGTATATCCACAGCAAGCTTCCATATCAGGAGGCTTGCTGTTTCATTTTCAGAAGGAGAATAAGTCAGAATGACACTTAAAAAAAGAATCTTTTTATTGTTCTTTCTCAGTGCGTTTATCCCTTTTATCAGCATATTTGTAATCTCTTATTATACTATTGACTCCATCTTCGCCAACAAAATTGATGATGGCATCCGTAGCAATTTACAGCAGGTCACGTCCTCATTGGAGAATTCAATCACCAATATGAATCACGTTACCCAGCAATTGTCCTACAGAGGAACTTTGGGCAAAAGCATGGATGAATTCTTGAATCCGTCCTCTGATATCTTCGAATTAATTGAGGCCAGGGACGAATTAAAGAGCGAGTTAAGTGTGGTCACATTTACCAATCCCAACATCGGACTGACGTTATATTACTTTGAAAAAGAAGGTACTACTCAGTTCGGAAACTTTCCAATTAAGGATCGTTTCTCTCCTGAGTCTCTGCCTGTGCTCTTCCAAACCTATGGCATTAAGTACTATGGCCCCCATATGAGTATGAACCGATTTGATGATCAACTTGTTCTGTCTGCTATGCGTAAAGTACAACTTTCCGAGAGGAACGACGTGTTCATTTACGTAGAATCAGGCTTTCGCCTCACACAGGATATCTTGGGCTACAATCAATACAATGGCGCATTATCTCATCTCATCCTGGATGGTGAAGGCAACATTGTGTACAGCGAAATACCGGAAGCCATGAAGGTAGGGGAGAATTTCTCCAGCTTGACAGTAGATCCTGCCAAGGACGGGATATCCCGGGGGTATCACTGGTTCAAGGAGGATTCCTCACAGAAATGGAGTGTCGTATCGGTCATTTCGCAGTCTCAATATCAACAGGAGAAAAACCAGTGGTTGCTTCAAATTTTGCTGGTCGCTTTATTTTTTCTCGGATTTACCGTGTTTCTCGCTTGGCTCCTGTGGAAGATGGTCTACAAACCACTCGGTCTGTTCCATTCGGAGATCAATGGGATGTCCAAAAATCCACAAACGAAAGGGAACCGAGCTCGCACTCAGATTCCTGAATTTGATTTTCTGCTCGGTGAATTTTCGAATATGCAGCATCAGATTGGTGACCTCTTCAAGGAAGTTCAGCAGAAAGAGAAGATACGTGCAGACCTGGAAGTGGAAAAACTGCTCTATCAGATCAACCCGCACTTTCTGATGAATACGCTCGATACGGTGCACTGGTTGGCCGTCATGAACGGACAAGGAGAGATCGACAAGCTGGTGCAGTCATTAAACAAGTTACTGTATTACAATTTGGGCAAATTAGGGCAAGTCTCCACGATGGAAGAGGAGATTGATGCGTTAAGACAGTATCTGATTTTGCAGCAAATTCGCTATGATTTTGAATTTGACGTCCGTATTACTGCAGATGAACAAGTGCTTCAAATTCCTGTGCCCCGCTTCATTCTGCAACCGCTGGTTGAAAATTCGTTATATCATGGATTGAGTGACGAAGGTTTTATTCAGATTGAAGTAACATGCACTTCAACGTTGAACATTATGATACAAGATAATGGTGCAGGTATGACTGAGGAAACCATTCATAATCTGCTGAACAATCGTGAAGCTGAACAACAAAAAGTAGGAATGGGCATCGGACTCAATTACGTTCACCGCATGTTGAAAGCACAGTACGGGGATCAAGCACAACTGGTGATTGAGAGTGAATTGGGAACAGGGACAAGCATCCTGCTCGTTTTGCCTATTAAAGGAGAAGATATCTCGGCATGATTAAGGTATTAATTGTAGATGATGATAAGTTGGTGCGCAAAGGCATTAGCTCTGCGATGCCATGGAAAGAGTTCAGCATGGAGGTTGTAGGAGAGGCGAGTAACGGGGCGAAAGCACTGGATTTCCTGAAAACCCAACCGGTCGATCTGATGCTGACGGATCTTGCGATGCCCGTTATGTCAGGGATTGAACTGATGCGAGCTGCGAGGCAGCTCTATCCGGAACTTCACATCGTTGTGTTAACACTGCATCAGGATTTCGATTATATCCAGGAAGCACTCAGACTCGGAGCCATTGACTATATAGCCAAAGTCCAGCTGGAGAAAGAGCAATTTGAACATGTTCTGCAACGGATACATACCCGAATCAACGGGTTGACAAACACGATCAGAAAGATGCCTTCGCAGAATGAAATCAATGTCCATTATCAACATGTGTATGCACTTGTTTCACAGGATCGAAAATCAGAGCATAAGTGGCCAATGGAGATAACTGCGCATGAAGATGAGGTAAGGTGGGAGGTTGAGCGGAATAGCTGCATGTGGGCTGTTCACCCGTCGAAAGAGGATCAACTATTTCATCAATTGAAGGAATCGCTGCATCAAGTTCCCCATGGTACGTTGTTGGTTTTGTCTGATGTACAAGAGCGCACATGGTCACAGATCAAAAACTGGATTATGAATTATACAGATACGTCTTTATTCTATGCGTACAACCCCAATAACCAAGTCATTACCGTTTCGATGAATGAGGACAACACATGTTTAAAAGAACCGCAGGATGAAGAGATGGATCGGATTAAGCAAAGTTGGTTCCAGACACCATGGACCCACCACGACAGTTACTACAATCAACTCATTGACCAGTTTATATCATTACGATTACATAAAGGTCAGTTGATGGGATTGCTGTACTCGATCGTTATGGAATGGAACCACCTTTTTGCCCAAACTACGCTTGGAAGAATCGCCATGATACATTCTTTCGAGTCCTGGTACGAGGTTGAAGCATGGATCAAGCAGACAGCTGCAAGCATTCAAAAAGCAGATGAACAGACTTCGTATTCGCAGGAAATCATCGATGCCGTTAAGAAAGCGGTGATGATCGTGCAAAATGATTTGGAGCATCCCTATACAGCTTCAGGTCTGTCGCAACAACTTAACATCAGCCGAAGTTATTTCAGTCAATGTTTCAAAGATCTGATGGGCAAAACCTTTAATGAGTACTCCCGATTTATCCGGGTAGAGAAGTCCAAAGAATATTTGCTCAATACGAATAATACGATTTTCTGGATTGCGGAGCGAGTGGGGTATACGGATGAAAAGTATTTCAGCCGCATTTTCCGCGAACTGACCGGTCTTCTGCCAAGCGAATATCGGCAGCTGGGTAGGGGAAATAAATAGCCGACAGCTCCTGTTTTAGGAGCTGCCGGCTTTTGTTTTTGATTAAGAGTAAGGGTGGTTAGACGAATGTAGATCCGTAGGTAGGGTAAATGCTCACAAGTTAACCATACTTCATAATGCGGACTGAAAAACTGTAATCATTTCTCTATCCAAACGGACGTGTAATCCCTATCACGATGGGGCTTCACTCCATTTTATAATGAAAGCGCAAACAAATATTAAATATCAGAAAAAGGGGAATCGAACTAGATGAGAACAAAATGGTCCATGAAAAGCAAACGGTTGACGAAACGTCTGGCCGTGCTGTCCATGTCTGCCTTAATGGTTGCTGCCCTAGCGGCATGTGGAGATTCTTCCACTCCTCCTACTGCAGAAGAAGCAGGCAAATATGAGGTAACGCCGGGAGATCCGTTCAGTGCCTATAAAGACGAAATTACCGTTACCATGGGACGGGTAACCACAGCCAACCCGAAACTGCCGAGTGGTGATACCTATGAGAACAACGCGTATACAAGGCTGGTCAAAGACACGTTTAACGCACAGATTTCAGATCAATTTGAAGCCAATGGCGAAGATTATAGCCGTCAGGTTTCGCTCGCCATCGCGTCCGGGGAATTGCCAGACATGATGCGTGTTGATTCCAAAGATGAATTGAAAGAGCTGGTGGATAACGATCTGATTGAGGATCTGACAACCATATATGATCAATATGCTACGGATAATATCAAGCAGATATACGATTCCTATGATGGCCGTGCATTAGAAAATGCAACGATTGATGGACGTCTGATGGGACTTCCGGCGACTTCTCTGGATTCCGCACCCACGATGGTTTGGGTTCGTCAGGACTGGTTGGATCTGTTGGGGATACAACTTGATGCAGACGGAGACGGTGCCATCTCGCTCGATGAAGTAGAGAAAACGGCACAGGAATTCCTGGAAAGAGACCCTGGCCAATCGGGGAACCCGGTAGGTATTCCATTTGTGAATACGATGAATACAACAGATTATAATGGTTCTGCATATACGATGCTGGGTGTGGCCTCAACCGAGAGAGCCTTCCCGCAATATTGGATGAATGGTGAAGACGGCAAAATCGTGTATGGTTCCACGACAGAAGCAACGAAGAAGATGCTGGGTATCATGGCGGATTGGTTCAAGAATGGTATCATCGACCCGCAATTTGGAACCCGCACGTTTGACGATATTACGGCACTCTACGCCAATGGCCAAAGCGGTATTGCTTTTGGACCGTGGCATATCCCTGACTGGGGACTGATCAGTGCAAAACAGATGGATAAAAATGCGAAATTCTCGGCTTATACGCTGGAGGATGCAAACGGCAAAGTAAACGTAGCGCATGCCAATCCATCCAATCAGTTTATCGTGGTGAGAAAGGGATACGAACACCCTGAACTGGCCGTTAAGATTCTTAACCTGTTCTACGATAAATTGGCCAATGATAAAGATGCCGCAACAACCATGCCAGAAGCTGCCAAATATCAGGAGACCGGGGTAGACGGATCTACGAGACCTTTTAATATCGAAGTCAATTCGGCTACATCGCTGCTGGATGATTACTCTGACGTTGTTCGTGGGATCAAAGGTGAGATTGGCCTGGATGAGGTTCGAACAACCGAATCGAAAAACAATATCGGCAGCATCAAAACTTATTTGAGCGACATGGATACGGATGATGTGACTGCTTGGTCCAAATATCATTCACGGATCAACGGAGTGGGGCTGATCGACAAACTGACACAGGAAAACAAATTCGTATGGATGACACCTGCTTTCTCCGGCACTACACCAAGCATGAAACAGACGTGGGCCAATCTGACGAAGTTGGAGCAGGAATCGTTTATCAAAATTATAACGGGTTCAGAACCTTTGGATTACTTCGATACATTCGTGAATAACTGGAAAAAACAAGGCGGTGATCAAGTCATTCAGGAAATTGAAGATGAGATCGCATCCAAACAATAATATCCATGCACAGTAGCAGGGCTGCGATAAGCAGCCTTTCTTCAAGGAAAGGGGTTCATCCATGAAACAGGGGAAATTGAAAGCGAGAGGCCGGCTTGGCCCAGGTGCCATGTACCATATGATGATGCTACCAGGCATTTTGTTTTTGCTGGTATTCAGCTATGTTCCAATGGTCGGTATCATTACGGCTTTTCAGGACTATATACCGGCCAAAGGCATGTTTGGCTCTGAATTTGTAGGGCTGAAACATTTCACTTATATGTTCAAGCTGCCGGATATCGCGCAGGTCGTCAGCAATACGTTGGTGATAGCGATTGGCAAGATTTTGCTTGGAACGATGATGGCCATCATTTTTTCCGTTTTGTTAAATGAAATTCGTGTCAAATACGTTAAAAAATCCGTGCAGACGATCGTTTATCTGCCGCACTTTCTATCCTGGGTTGTACTGGCATCGGTCGTTGTCAACATGTTCAGTCTGGATGGCATTGTGAATCAAATGTTGGCGTTTTTTGGCCTCGAAAATATTAATTTCCTTGGCAGTAACACCTGGTTCCAGCCACTGATTATAGGAACTGATGTATGGAAAGAATTTGGTTACAGTTCCATCGTCTATCTGGCTGCCATTACGTCCATTGATCCCGGTCTGTATGAAGCGGCAGGAATGGATGGAGCCAGTTGGTGGAGAAAAGTATGGCATATTACATTGCCAGGCATGCTGCCTATTATTCTGCTCATGGGCGTAATGAGTCTGACCAACATTTTGAGCGCCGGTTTCGACCAAGTCTATAATCTGTATAACCCGGTTGTCTATGAGTCAGGCGACATTCTGGATACCTATGTCTATCGGATCGGTCTCGTTGGACGACAGTATAGCTTCGGTACAGCTGTTGGTTTGTTCAAGTCCGTAATCGGCATTGTTTTGCTCTTGTCTGCCAACCAGTTGGCCAAAAAATATACGGATCGAAAAATATTCTAAGGAGGCCAAACCTGTGTCCTATTCTGCAAACTTCAAAGATCGAATTGGCCGGTTTGTCATCTATGCCATCGTCATCATGCTGGCATTGGTCTGCCTTCTTCCGTTATGGAATATCGTTGCCATTTCATTCAGCAGCAGCGAGGCGGTATCCGCAAATGCAGTAGGTCTCGTTCCAGTCAATTTTACAACAGCAGCGTACACCAAAATTATTGATGATGCACAGTTCTGGCGTTCCTTTGGCATATCTGTTCTACGTGTCGCGCTTACCCTTGTGCTTAACATGGTTTTGATTATTTTAATGGCTTATCCGCTATCCAAATCGAAGAGGGATTTCAAAGGCAGAAACATTTATATGAATATCATGATTTTTGCCATGTTGTTTAGCGGAGGCATGATTCCGAGTTACCTGCTGATCAAAAACCTGGACATGCTGAATACGATATGGGCACTCGTTCTGCCAGGTGCTGTCCCCATATTCAGTGTCATCCTCGTGATGAATTTCTTCTCCGCTGTACCTAAGGCGCTTGAAGAAGCAGCGTTCATCGATGGAGCAAATCCCATTCAGGTCTTGTTCAAAGTGTATGTCCCTGTGTCCATTCCTGCGCTGGCGACAGTCGCCTTATTCAGTATCGTGGGTACATGGAATGACTTCTTCAGTGGTTTGATCTATATGACCAAAGTTAGCAATTACCCGCTAATGACCTATATTCAGTCCCTTAACGTGAATATTGCCGATTTGCTTCAAGCAGGCACCAATTCCAGTGAACTCAGCAACCTGACTGAAATTTCGAACAAAAACCTGAACGCAGCCAAAATCGTGGTCGCTGTTATCCCGCTTTTGCTGATTTATCCGTTACTGCAAAAATACTTTGTGACTGGCATTGTCGTCGGATCGGTCAAAGAATAACGTTAAGGAGGTTTAATGAACATGGAAAATAAAAAATGGTGGAAAGAAACCGTTGTGTATCAAATATATCCACGGAGCTTTCAAGATAGCAACGGAGATGGCATCGGCGACTTGAAGGGCATTGTGTCCCGATTGGATTATTTGCAGCAACTCGGCATTGGTGCGATCTGGTTATCACCCGTTTGCAAGTCTCCTCAAGATGATTACGGATATGATATTTCAGATTATCAGGACATTGATCCGATGTTTGGGTCTTTAGAAGATATGGAAACGTTAATTCTTGAAGCCAAGAAACGAAATATTCGGATCATCATGGATCTGGTGTTGAACCATACATCGGATGAACATCCCTGGTTTCAAGAAGCCAAAAAAGGCAAAGACAATCCGTACCATGACTACTACGTCTGGAGAGATGGTGTTGAAGGAACACCTCCGAACGACTTGGGGTCCACCTTTGGTGGTTCAGCTTGGGAATGGGTGCCTGAAATCGGGCAATATTATTTGCATCTATTTTCCGTAAAACAGCCAGATCTCAACTGGGAAAACCCGAAAGTCCGACAGGAAATATACAACATGATCAATTGGTGGATCGACAAGGGTGTGGGTGGTTTTCGACTTGACGTGATCGACTTAATCGGTAAAGAGCCAGATGCAAAGATTACGGGAAATGGACCTAATCTGCATCAATATATCAGGGAACTGAGCAAGGAGACGTTTCAAAAAGCGGAAGACCTACTAACGGTTGGAGAAACATGGGGCGCCACTCCGGAAATCGCCAAGCTGTACAGCAATCCAGACGGTAGTGAGTTTTCAATGGTCTTCCAATTTGAACACATCAGTTTGGATGAACAAGAAGGCAAAGGAAAGTGGGATCTTAAACCTTTGGATGTGATGGCATTAAAAAAAGTGCTGTCCAAGTGGCAGACGGAGCTCAAGGGTGATGCTTGGAACAGTCTGTTCTGGAACAACCACGATTTGCCACGTATCGTATCACGTTGGGGAAATGATGGAGAATTCAGAGTTGAATCGGCTAAAATGTTGGCTACCCTTCTTCATGGCATGCAAGGTACGCCTTACATATATCAAGGTGAAGAGTTGGGTATGACGAATGTTCAATATTCGATCGAGGATTATCGGGATATTGAATTGCTCAACTTTTATAAGGAAAGAATGGGGAAAGGTTATCCTGAAAGCAACGTGATGGAGTCGATCTACGCCAAGGGACGTGATAATGCACGCACACCTATGCAATGGGATACTTCCGATAACGCGGGTTTTACACAAGGGGAACCTTGGATTAAGGTGAATCCAAATTATAAGCAGATCCATGCCGAGGAAAGTTTGAATAACCCTGAATCCATATTTCATTATTACCGGAAGTTAATCCAATTACGAAAAGATCATGAAGTCATCGTATATGGTGATTATCAGCTGATCTTTCCAGAGAACCCAGACGTGTTTGCATATACCCGAACGCTGAATGGTACGACAATTCTTGTGGTATGCAATTTCCAGGGATATACGACCGAACTTCCGCTTCAGGAGCAATTAACAGGGTCCTATCAGCTTTTGATAGCTAACTATACAGGTGAACTATCGGAGAGCGAATTACGTCCATACGAAGCTAGAATGTACCTTATCCATGATTAAAGCATAATACGTTATATAATGTTCAGTTCTCAAGAAAGAAGGATTGTATTCAATGAAAAGAGTATGGTGGAAAGAAGCAGTAGCTTATCAAATCTATCCGAGAAGTTTTATGGATTCCAACGGAGATGGGGTTGGTGACATCAAGGGGATCATATCCAAACTGGATTACATTCAAGATCTCGGTATTGATCTGATATGGATCTGTCCGATGTATAAGTCACCTAACGATGATAATGGTTATGACATCAGTGATTACTGTTCCATTATGGATGAATTCGGCACGATGGCGGACTTTGATCAATTACTGTATGAAGTGCATCACCGTGGCATGAAACTCATTATGGACTTGGTAATCAATCATACAAGTGACGAACACCCGTGGTTTATTGAATCCAGAGCTTCACTGGATAATCCCAAACGAGATTGGTACATCTGGAGAGATGGGAAGAATGGGGACGAACCGAACAACTGGGAGAGCATCTTTGGCGGTTCTGCTTGGGAATATGATAAAGTCTCCGGACAGTACTATCTCCATCTGTTCTCCAAAAAACAACCGGATTTGAATTGGGCAAACAAAGATGTTCGTAAATCAATATATGAAATGATGAATTGGTGGCTGGATAAAGGGATTGATGGTTTCCGTGTTGATGCAATCAGCCATATTCACAAAGAAGAGGGCCTCTTGGACATGCCTGTTAAAGAAGGCGTCAAGTACATCTCCTCTTTTGAAAAGCATATGAATGTCAAAGGAATTCAGAGTTATCTGCAAGAAATGAAAGAGAATACATTGTCCAGATATGACGTGGTGACTATTGGGGAAGCAAATGGAGTTAAGGTAGAGGACCAAGAAGATCTGCTGGATTGGATCTGTGAAGTCAGAGGTAAATTTAATATGGTTTTCCAATTCGAACATCTTGACCTTTGGAAAAACAGCACGGACAGAGAACTGGATATCCTCAAATTGAAAAACGTCTTGACCAAGTGGCAGAAATCCCTGGAAAACGTCGGTTGGAATGCTTTGTTTATTGAAAATCATGATCAGCCCCGCAAAGTTTCATCTTGGGGAAATGACAGTGCTTATTGGTATGAAAGTGCCACTGCGCTTGGTGCCATGTACTTTTTCATGCAAGGTACGCCTTTCATATATCAAGGGCAAGAAATAGGCATGACCAACGTGGCTTACCCATCTATAGAAGATTATAACGACATCGCTGATCGGAATATGTATCAGATCAAACGCGAAGAGGGGATGTCGCATGAGGAGATCATGAACATCATCTGGGCTTCAAGTCGCGATAATTCCAGAACGCCGATGCAGTGGTCTTCGTCCAAACAGGCCGGGTTTACCACCGGTACGCCATGGTTAAAAGTGAATAAAAACTACGTCAATATTAATGTAGAGAAACAACTTCAGGAACCACGTTCTATTCTTCAATTTTATAAACAAATGATTCAGCTGCGAAAAAAACACGATACGTTGACTTATGGTATTTATGAGCTTCTTTTGCCGGATCATCCGAGTGTATATGCATATACACGTACACTGGCAGACGAACAGGTGCTGGTAGTAATCAATCTTACTGAACACATGGTGGAGCTTGAGGAAAATGAGCTTGGCCTCAACTTTTCAGAGATCTGGCTTACCAACTATGAGAATGGCATGCTGCCACTGGTGTTGCGACCGTTCGAAACAATCGTTGGTTTCAGTGATAATGTATAAGCAGGAAACGTAATAAAGCGTCTATATCATGGTCTGAATGATATAGACGCTTTTTATTGTTGTTTGGCAGGAGTATCAAAATTCACCAATAAACCGTTACATTTGTTAACCACATGAAATCAGCTGCGAATATTCGTTTTATTGATGGAGAACATCCGCGTATTCAGAGATACGTTCGAAACGTCCCTTGGCAAACGGGCATAAAGGTAAAATCTTAATACCGTTTTCTCGCGCGTATTCCACCATAGCTTTGATAAGTTCATCGCCAAGCCCTTGTCCTCGGTAAGCATTTTCCACCAAAGTGTGATCAATTATGTATAGCTCTGGACTCGAGATTACATAGGTCATCACCGCAGCAATGTCACCGTTATCTTGAATAAGGAATCTTTTATTGGCAGGTTCATGTTCTACGTTATGCATGTTCATCCTCTTTCTTTGTTGAATATTCACCGTCCAGAAGCTTATACGTCAAAGCTCCGCTTGGACATGTGTCAATATGCCGGGCAATGGCCTCCGAAGTGTCACCATCAGGATCAACCCAAGGACGCTTGCTTAAATCAAAAACAGCAGGGAGGCCCTTTACGCAAATCCCAGAATGAATGCAGACATCCGAATTAAACATGACCTCGATATCTTTGCCGTAGTATAACTTTTGTTTACTCATAATTCCTCACATCTTTCACTGTTGAGTTTATTTACAGATCTATAAGTTCAGGCTTACATGGCAAGCAGTATCTGCTTGGCTCTCAATGTCCGAATTATAAATGAGGAATCGTTAATTAGTCAACGTGACAAATCTCCTAATACGTTGGTGGATGCTGTCCTATACTGATCATTCTCTTCCAGAGGTATTTCTCATCCGCCTCGCACACATCATCTAACAACACCTTTAATGAGATTGTGATTTAGTCACTTCGATCTGAAATTGATCGGAATATGATTTGAGATTGCCTGCAAGACCGGCGAGTTCCCCGGAGATGTTCGACAGTTCGCTTGCCGACCGTTGCTGTTCCACAGCACTAGCCGTGACTTCTTCGGCCATGGCTGAAGTTTCCTCGGTTGCGGAAGCAATATAACTGAGGTTTTGTTCCAGCTCCTGACGAATAGAGTGCATATCCATCGTCCGGCTGTCTAAACTCTGAGCCAACTCATGCACTTCGGTCGATAAGCGGCTAACCTGTCCAAATGCCTGGAGGCAATCAGCGATCTGTTTTTCCTGTTCCTTAACAGCTACCATATTCGCATCAAAATGACTGCCCATCCGATGTATCTCTTGAACAAATGAACCCAGTATCTCATCAATCTCCTGGATCGAACGTTCGGATTGTTGAGCGAGCTGTCCCATTTCACCTGCAACGACTGCAAAGCCTTTACCCGCTTCTCCAGCTCGGGCTGCTTCAATTGAAGCATTCAGGGATAGTATTTGAGTTTGTTTTAAAATGTTGTGAATTTGACCGCTAATAGAGGAAGCGAGTTCGGATTGAGTCGTCAGAGACCTGGAAATATCCTGTTGATGCTCAACACGCTTGGCATTCTCTCGGCCCTTCTCAAGCAGAACCTCATGTTCACGTGTAACTTGTACTTGAACAGAAGATAGCTGCTCTGAAGTATAAGTAAACTGTTTCACATATGAACCTACTTCATCCATTATTTTGCTCAGATTCTCTGAATGCTGGACGGAGTGTTCTGTCTCTTCAGCCTGTTTCATTGAACCTATGGCAATTTCCTCAATCGCTCTGGAAAGTTCTTCGCTTTGACGCTGGTTTGTCTGAGCGGTTTCCGAAATATCTTTTGATGACTGTTGTAATGTATCTGAACCTTGCTGTATTCCCATCAGAATGTTCGTCAATTGGGCAACCATGATGTTAATCAAATCACTGATGTCACCGAGTTGATCATTGGTCATATGTGTGGATACGACTTTGAGATTCCCATCAGCAACCTGTTCGAGGCTTGACTTAATATCGCGTACTTGTCTAAGAATACCTCGTACTACGAATAACATCATGATCAAAGAAAGAATCAGTACAATCACAAAAATCGGGATTATGGTCGAATATGCATTATTCAGAGATGTCGCGGAGACTTGATTCACTGCTCCAGCAGAAATATCAATGCCCAGATAGCCAATGACAATACCTTGCGAATCCTTGATTGGTGTAAAGGAGGACAATAGCTGTCCCCAAGTTGGATCATCTACAATGCCTGTTGTGACGACTTCACCGCGTAACAAGCGTTCCTGAATCTGGGGATTAAATTCCATTGGAGTCGCGTAAGGGCTATATTCCGTATCGTCCCAATCAGCTCCATCTACGGTGTAGAACCACCCGTCTGAAGTTTTGTTATACATATAAACATACAAGGCTCCCGATTGAAGCCTAACTTTAACGAGTTCGTCCCTAAGACTTTTATATTCGTTGCTCTCCTCTGAAGCAGTAGAAGATAATGTCTTAATTAATTCCGACTCCTGACCTAGTTGAGAGGCGGTATTCACAGCCAGCTGCTGATTGTTATGCTGCATGGTCATTAATGATGCATTTTCACTGGAGTCGATGGTGGCCCATATGATTAGACCGCCCATAGCCAGTAGCGGAACCAGAATAATCAAATACAGTTTGAACCTTAAATCCATCTTTTTTTTGCGAGTCTGACTCACGTACGGTTCCCCCTTGGATGTAATAAAGTAAATATGGTTATTCGTATAACCCCATACTATTTATCGTAATATTGGAGGGGGAAATGAAGACTAACACTAAATTTGTATATACATATACGTAGGAGAATATGATCATTTGTGCTACCAGTGCACTAAACCCGAATGTAGAAGTTACGTCTTGCATCAAGAAACGTTGTCATTACCAAAAAAGCTCCACCAGCTTTGGGAATGGCATGTAGACAAGCATGAGGGATATCCTGGACAAACCTCTTTGCATAAGCGAGGGGCTGCCATCATCTTCCTCTCCCCATAGAACTTGAACAGGAACCTTCAGCTCGGGTAAATCTGTTCTATTGAATTCAGTATATTTTGCATTATAGTGAGCTACTTACCCTTTATTTGATCGAATTGATAAGCGGGTTATTTTAACGGAGACTGGGAAAAAATTGTTGCTACATGCCCAAAAAATGCTTGAGCTGTATCATATGATTAAGGAAGTGACTGCTGCACAATGGGAATTAACAGGTAATATCGTGATCAGTATTGGGGAAACGTTGTTGATCTATCGTTTTCCACCTACTATTGAAGAGTTCAAAATGCATTGAAGAGTATCAGATCGGGATTACTTCCAATATTGAATTCTGGAGTATTGAAGCTGTGAAACAGTCGATATTGAGCGGTATGGGCATATCCTTGTTACCTCGAATTACGGTAGAGAGGGAACTGAAGGAAGAACAACTTTCAGGTCAGCAGTACAAACAGAATCTAGCTACGCAGTTGTTATATCCCAAAAACAAGTGGATCTCTCCCCAAGTGGAAGCTTTTATCGAGATCGTTAGAAATCATGCCTCCCTATGGTAAGAAATGAGAAGAGTGTCTTCTGTTAATTTCCCGTTAAAATACTTCTTCCGCTTTAGACAAAAATGAAGAGACTATAGCTCATCACTATGGTCTCTTTCTGCTGGTCATAAAGATTAACAAAAAAGTGCCTGCTCATTTCAACTGTCCTTTATACTCTACCATTGAACCGTTGGATTGCTTCCTCGGTCATCGGCGTGAAGAGATTAACCAGATTACCGTCAGGATCGCGAAACAGCACAGCACGATTCCCCCACGGCATTGTGGTAGGTTCCTTTACCCACTCATCGACAAACGGCTTCAAACGCTCGTATTCGGCATCAACATCGTGGACGTGGAACTCAATAATGACAGTACGATTGTTGGCCGCCACAGCGGAACCAGCGCCAAATAGTTGCACCGTCTGGGAGTGGCCGATCGCTAGAGTGCACGATGGCATAACGAGTTCGGCAAAGACAGGTGCAGGGCGTTCTGCTGAAACACCCATAATTTTCTCATAGAACTCGACGAGACGATCCACGTCATCAGTAATGATGCGCACAGAAGCAAAATTCACGAGATATCATCCTTCCTATAATAAGTAATACATTTTGGATCAAAAACACTTCGTATTTACTTCTACTCCTTTACAATTGCTTACTCCAACTATACAAATACACTACTGACAACAGTATGTCAGTAGTGTTTTATGAAGAAACCACCGTCCACTAGCCATCATTCTATAGAAAGTATTAGAGTTTTAAAGTGAGGGTACTTGCTAAAAATCGATTGTACTTGGTGGTAAACAGTGTTACTCTAAAAGTCTGTGTTCGACAATATATTCAACACTAGCCACCAATTTAGTTATAAAGAAAGGTAACACTATGATAAAAGTTGAAAACTTATCCTTCTCATTTCCACAAAAGGAACTATATAAAAACATTTCATTTACGTTTGAAGAGGCACAACATTGTGCTTTTATCGGAACAAGCGGCAGTGGAAAAAGTACATTGATCGATATCCTGATGGATCCGGAACGATATTTGTTCGAGGGCAAGTTAGAGATAGACCCCGATTGCAGAATTGGGTATGTGAGTCAGTTTTTGCAAGTAGACAAAACAAAAGAAATGACCGTTTTTGAATATATCGCAGAAGAATTCATCAAGATACAAGATGAAATTACAGCAATTTATGCGGAGATGGCCACCACATCGGATATGGATTCCCTGATGGAAAAGCTTCAATTGGCTTTGGATGCCTTCGAAGCGATGGATGGGGACAATTTCGAAAAAAACATCAATAAACAGTTAAACCTTGCCAACCTCATGAAGCTCAAAGATCTTAGTATATCCGCCGTAAGCGGCGGGGAATTCAAACTTATTCAAGTGATGAAGGAAATGCTGAATCGTCCAGACTTCATGATTATGGACGAACCCGATGTATTTTTAGACTTTGAAAACTTGAACGCGCTTAAAAAATTGATTAACACCCACAAGGGAATGCTGCTCGTTGTTACGCACAACCGTTATCTGTTGAATCATTGTTTCAACAAAATCATACACCTCGAAAACACAGAGCTCCAGGAGTTTGACGGGCGATATATCGATTATAACTTCTCGCTGCTTCAGACTAAAATTGAGCTGCAAGAAATCGCAGTTGCTGAAGCTGAAGAAATTGAGAGATATGATCATATCATCGACAATCTTAGAGAGATCGCCACGTATAATTCAGAAGCCTCCAGAGGCAGAGCGTTAAAAGCCAGAGTCAAGTTTCAAGAGAGATTGGAAGCACGTCGAATAAAAGAGCCATTTGTCGATATCAAACAGCCAAATATCCGTTTTGGAATTGATAAGGAAATGGAAGACACCGTTGTGGTTAACGTCAATAACTATAGCGTTTCCTTTGACGAGTTGCTTTTGGAAAATGTGAACTTTGAGATCAAATCAACAGATAAAGTAGCCCTGATCGGTCCTAACGGTACCGGGAAAACGACTTTACTCCGAGAAATCTTCAAAAATAATCAGGATTTCATTGAAATCAATACTGATGTTAACGTGGCTTATTTATCTCAGGTTCAAGGCGAAATGCTAAAAGATTCGAATACCATACTAAATGAATTCATAGATGCTGGTTTTCAAACTTATGACGAGATTAGATCGTATCTTCCAAACTATGGCTTTGAAGGAGAAATCCTTGATCAAAAGATTGAATCGTTATCTGGCGGAGAAAAAAACATGCTTCAATTGGCTAAAGTTTCTGCCAGTCAAGCCAACGTATTGCTCCTAGACGAACCGACAAGCCATCTGGACATCTATACACAAATTGCTTTGGAGAAAGCAATTGAAGACTACAAAGGTGCGATTATCATGATTTCTCATGATTTCTATTCTGTTGTAAATGGTATGGATTATGTTTTAATTATCGAGGACAAAACGATTAGTAAAATGAGTATAGAAGAATTCAGACAGATGATTTATGCGAGTCATTTTGATGAAAACTATCTAGAAAATGAACAAAAGAAAAAGTCTGTCGAAATGAAAATTGAATTGGCTTTAAAAGATACTAATTTTGAACTTGCAAAGAGTTTGGTTGATGAACTAGAAGAGCTGATTAAGTTGCTTTAGACAAGGTGAATATTGCATAAATCTAAATCCCCCTGAATGTGGATTACTCCTCATTCAGGGGGATTTACTTCTAGAAACAGCTAAACGAGCTGATTCGCTGCAGATCAATGCCGGTGTATAGCCAGAAGAAGCCATTCCAACGGAAGCCAGCCACCGAATTTCTACCTACAAATACCGGGTACATCCAGAAGCCGGGACCACGATCCGGCCAAATATATGTGTAGCGAAACAGACAGCCGGATATGGCTCTTGGATCTACCGCATATAACGAAGCGGGTTGCTGTGGAATGAATGATGGTGGCGGTCCGGTGGGTGCCTGCACGCCTTGTGGTCCGCCGCCTCCACCCCCGGGGAACGATGGCGGACCAGGAAATCCGCCGGGTCCTCCTGGTCCTCCGGGACCCCCAGGTCCGCCAAAGCCTCCACCAGGTCCAAAAGGAGGTAAAAATGTCATATCACATCACTCCTGTTCATTAGTCTAATGTATTGTATGTAGGCAATTGAGCAGGGGAATGGGTGGAAGCCTATAGAAGGCCGCTAAAAATCAAGTCGAATCAAGTAAATTAAATTGCAGAAAAATGTCGAATAAAGTGATTGCTAACTAATTTATTATAACGAATTGAATATTAGCAGTGTTTGGCTGTTACTAGTAAAGCAGGCATGACCAAAATGATTTTGCATTTACCTTATGTGAGTAGGGGAAGGCATATCGTTTTGGTCTTTTTTATATCCAAATCGGATTCAGGCAAAAATAACGGACCAAAGCAAAAACAGAGTTGGATTTCCAGCTTCCTAAACTCACACGAGATTACCAAATGATAACTTTTTATTATAATTATTGGAAATTTGTTATGTGTAAGCGCTATCCAAAGAACTATAATCTATTTATCTGGATGTTAATCCGTTCAGAATAATTAGATCAAATCTAGAGGAGGAATTGTATGAAACGGTTAGGTCGATGGAATATAACAGCCTTGGTTCTTGTGCTGGTACTCGCCATGCTTCCATTTTCGAATGTCTCACATGCAGCCAAGGCAGTTACGGAAGTGGAGGGAGGTCATTTGAGCACAAACTTTGAAGACGGTACACTTCAGGGATGGACTCCACGTACAGGTAACGAAAGGCTGACAGTGACACAACAGGAAGCACACGAAGGTCAGTCCAGTATGCTGGTCGCCAACCGTGAGCGTTCCTATCATGGACCGATGTTATCGATGAAGGATCTGCTTAAGCGTAACCAAGAGTACGAAATTGCGGCATATGTAAGACTTACCCAGGAGCCCACCACGGATCAAACACTACAGCTCACCACATATAAAAAAACAACTGCCGAAAGCTGGAACCCGATCGGCAGCGTGAAGATTGCCAAAACAGAATGGAATACATGGCACAAGATCACCGGAAAATTTCAGTATAGCGATGATCCCACTGAATTGAATTTGTTCATCGAAACACCCTACATCTCTGAAGATAGCGTAGATACGTTATCGTTCTATGTGGATGATGTATCATTTACTCTGGCCGAGCAACTGGAGATCGAAGAAGGGATTCAGTCTCTGGAGGACCTGTATCAAGATGATTTCCCCATTGGTGCAGCGGTGTATCGCTGGCAGTTGGAAGGCGCATATGGTCAACTGCTCACAAAACACTTTAACAGCTTGACCGCAACCTATGAGATGAAACCGAAGTACATGTCTCCTTCCGAAGGTGTTTATGAGTTCGAGGCAGCCGATCAATATGTTCAGTTCGCCGAGGAACATGGTATGGGCGTACGCGCACATGCGTTGTTGTGGCATATTGATGCTGCAGAGTGGATGTTCAAGGATCCTCAGGGTAACCCTGCGAGTCGAGAATTAATACTTGCCCGGATTCAGGATTACGTTGAAACCGTCATGACCCGATACAAAGGTAAGATCTATGCCTGGGATGTGGTAAACGAGGCGATTGCGGATAGCAATGGTGATGCCAACGGTTTACGTAAAAGTCCCTTTTATGAACTAATCGGTCCGGATTACATTGAGAAAACCTATGAATTCGCCCGTGCAGCCGATCCGGATGCCAAATTATACTACAACGAATACTTCACGGAAATCCCTGAGAAAAGAGAGCATATGTATCGGTTGGTCAAACGACTGAAAGAGAAAGGGCTCATTGATGGTGTGGGTTTGCAATCCCACTATAACCTGGAATCCCCGCCCATCAAGGAAATTGAAAAAACGATCAACATGTTCGCCGAACTTGGATTGGATATTCAGATCACGGAACTGGATGTGGATAGCGGAATTCCATTTGGTGAAGAGATGTCCGATGAAGTTGCGGTAAAGCAGGCGTATCGATATAAGGAACTGTTGGATTTGTACAAAAAACACAAAGATCACATTTCTTCAGTTACCTTATGGGGACTCCAAGATGAGAAGTCTTACAACAACCAGGCTATGCTGTTTGATTCAGCCCTGAAGGCCAAAAAAGCATACTGGGGACTCGTGGATGAATCCAGCTTGCCTGTGTTGACACAGAGAGCCGTCTCACTTTCGGGTAAACCGGATATCAAAAAACAGTCACAAGATCCGCTCTGGAACAAAGCGGTGTCTACTCCACTGAAGGGTGATTCTTCAGGATCAGCTAGTTTCCGCACCTTATGGGATCAAAGTAACCTATATATCCTTGTGGATGTTCAGGATGCGAAGGCAGACGTGAATGACAGAGTAGAACTCTTTGTTGATCTCAATAATGGCAAGACCACCTCATATGAAGCAGATGACCGACACGTAATCATTAAGCGGTCGGGTAAAGCTGAGGGCGCGGAGCAACGTTCATATCGTGTACGTGAGACAAAAGCCGGATATCAGGTTGAATTGTCCATTCCATGGGGTGGTATCCAAGTCGGATCAGAATATGAAGCCGGCTTGGATATCCGTGTGACTGATGGCGGTGCAAGTGGGACACAACCTTATAATCCACTGTACTGGAATGATCGAACACAATCACAGGAGCAAGATACAAGCAAATACGGCGTGATTCAACTTGCTCCTATGCCCAAATCAGCACAAGCTGTGCAAGGGATTGTTCAGATTGATGGGAAGAAAGACGCCCTATGGAATAAGGCTGTACCATTTGAAGTAAAACGGTTGAACCAGAGCGAAGGTGCAGAGGCAGTGGCTCGCGCAATGTGGTCAGGTGAGTATCTATACCTGCTGATCGACGTCACTGATCCAAACATCATTACAGACAGCATTAACCCATGGGATCAGGATTCGGTTGAGATTTTCCTGGACGAGAATCACCAGCGCACACCGTATTTTCAATATGATGATGCCCAGTTCAGAATCAGTGCAGACAATGTGGGAACCTTTGCAGGGGGGGCCTCACCCGGACGCCTTGTAAGTGCTGTGAAGAAAACAAATCAAGGATATCTCGTAGAAGCCAGAATCCAATTACATTCACTGACACCCAAAGCAGGAAATGTTCTCGGTTTCGAGCTTCAAATTAATGACAACCAGGGCGGAGGTAAGCAGAACGTAGCCAAGTGGAATGATATGACCAATGAGAGCTGGAGAAACACTTCCCAGTACGGAATAATCACTTTTGTTGGAAAGAACAAACTCGGGCATTAAACCATCGGCAGTAATTGCAAGAATAGAAACCATCATAACAGTGGCTAAAACTCAACCATTGTTGTGATGGTTTTCATCGTTTACATAAGTCACCGAAGGGTGATAAGGGGCGATACAATCTGCCTTGACTATATTTAACAGCCCTTGATATACTAAATGGATGTTATTTTCTCTTTTATGGGGATAAGAAAGTTATCAACTACATACAACCGTTTGCGAGGGAGCCTTAACCGGCTGAGAGGGTGTTAAACCGACCTTACCTGATTTGGATAATGCCAACGTAGGGATGCAACGATGAAACGCTGACTTGGGTAGCTCATGCGAACCCCCTTGTTTTAGTGTATTTGTCTGCGAAACATCCATAGGATGTTTCGTTTTTTTGTTTTTAAATACGTACATTATGAATTGGAGGAACATATGTTGACTATTTCAGAGAGACTGTATCAGGCAGCACAGCCCGTGTGGAAGGAATGTCTCGAGCATCCCTTTGTTAAAGGAATCGGAGATGGTTCCTTACCGGTCGAACAATTTCGTTATTATTTGCTGCAAGACTACTTGTACCTGTATGATTATGCCCGTGTATTTGCACTAGGTATCGTCAAGTCGCACGATCCCAAATTGATGCAGTTTTTTAGTAAAAACGTAGATAACATCTTGAATGGCGAAATGAAAATTCATCGTTCTTATATGGAGCGATTAGGAATTACAGAGGATCATGTTTTTCAGGTAAAACCTGCACTGAAAAATGCAGCTTACACTAACTATATGCTCTCTGTTTCCCATGCGGGTGGCATAGCAGAAGTACTTGTATCCATTCTGGCCTGCTCATGGAGTTATGCAGAGATTGGTCAAGTCCTTGCTCAAAAACCAGGTGCAGCTGAGCATCCTTTTTACGGAGAGTGGATCACAGGATATGCTTCCTCTGAATACAACAACAGCAATCAATCCCTTGTGACGTTAACGGATAAACTATTAGAAGGCTGTAGCGAGGGAACGTACCAACGGATGGAGGATATTTTCGTGATGTGCAGTCGTTTTGAGCTTGATTTTTGGGAGATGTCATGGGGGCTGGAGCCTTGAGTTCAATGTTAGTTAATTCAATTAGAGAGCAGCTAATCAAGATGAGTACAGCGAATAATCAGAACGTGTCAGCCCAAAAAGAGATGATTAAACATTTCAACAACAAGCCCTGATATAATAAGCAAATAGCAACTATCTATTTTCTATGGAGGTGAGGCTATTGAAAACAATCGGGGTAGGGTTCTTACATGCACGGCTCTATGCAAAGCCAGTGAAGGATATGGCAATGCTTTGCATAGAGCCCGGGAATAATCACATTGCCAACGACGAATCGTAATATTCTACTAACTGGCTTTGCACCTTATTGATCTATTAAATAAGGAGTGAGGCCCATGAAATATTCAAAAGCCGAGTCTATTTTTCCGGAAGAATTGTTACGGATCATTCAAGAATACGTTCAAGGGGAATTGGTTTATATCCCAAAACCCAAAGAGGCGCACCTAAAATGGGGCGAGAAAACAGAGAGCAAGAGTAGGGTCTCTGCTCGAAACGCTGAGATCAAATCCTTATTCTGCAATGGAGTCAGGATAGAGGAGTTGGCGGGTCGGTATTTCTTGTCCTGCGAAAGCATAAAGAAAATAGTCTATACAAAGAACTAATGAAATCCGCTATCTCGTCATTTCGACGGTTTAGCGGATTTTGTGCAAAGATGACTTAAATCAACTTATACATAGTAACCGCACCTCTAAATCGATAGACTCAAGTTAAGGTTGTTGTGATGAAGGACGGCCGGATCATACAAAGAGGTGTAACGAATGAACGAAATCATAAAGAAGAAGCTGCTGGACAAAAATGAACTGCTCATTAACATGGTGATTGAACGCGTAAAAAGAGATTTTCTAGAGGATATCGCCATTATTGGGCTTACTGGTTCATTTAGCACCGGTGACTTTCACGAGAAGAGCGATCTTGATTTAGTTATCATAAATAATACAGAAAAGGGATGGGAAATATCCGATTGCTTCATCTTGGATGACGTTGGATATGATATCTATTGCACGCCATGGGATTCAAGAATACAAGAGCAATCCACCTTGGAGAGTTCCAACGTATCCAGCCTAACCGACCTAAAAATACTCTACTATGCAACGCCTGAGGATTTGGAAAAATTGAACGAGTTCCAGCAAAAAGCTCTTGATGCACTTGCGAATCCGATAGGAGAAGCGTGTCTTAATCGGGCAAATAAATGGATCGATCTGGCTAAGCAAGCATACAGCAATACGATGCTTGGTGAAGATATCGGTTCAGTGCGATATGCATCTGCTGGGGTTCTGTACAATCTAGTCAATGCCTTGGTGAGTATGAATAACACGTGCATTAAACGAGGGATCAAGCGATATTTGGAAGAGATACGTTCGTTTCGTTATGTTCCGGATGATCTCGAATCCTTATGCATGTCAATCATCGAAGCTCATACCATTGAAGATATTCGAAAAACATCTTTTAATATGTTGAATAGCGTTACGAGGTTACATAGCACGATGTGTGATAACTTCATTGTTAAACCGGTTCCGACCTTTGATAATCTTGGAGGAACATACGAAGAACTGTGGTGCAACTACCGCAATAAAATTTTGAACAGTGTTACAACGAACGATGCTTCCTACGTCTTTCTTTCGGCCTTTGGAGCACATGAGTATCTTGATGAAATGGCCACGGAGAAAGGCACCAAGAAATATGAACTTATGCAATACTTTGATGCAAGCAATTTACCAGTTATGAAAGAGAAGCTCCTTGAAGTGATGGATGAATATCTAGAAGAGTATGATAAGGTCGGCAGAGAAGTCGAACGTTATACAACCTTTGAGCAACTATATGCCCATTATATGAATCAATGACCTTACGTTCCAGCTAGTAATAAGTCCGGGAATTGAACACAAGGAAAAAATCCTTTTACAATGATTGTCAGTACGTTTATAATACAATCACCACGTAGATTACCCGACAAAAAAAGTGAAATATTGTAATATCTAGCCACACTCGGCTCGTCATATTCTTGAGCCGCTTATTACAACATAATAGATATCGGAGGTATGGTTATGGTCAAGAAGAAAATTTCGACAGCCATCAGTGCAGCTTTAATCGTTTCTATGCTGGCTACTGGCGTGATCGTCGCTATTGAAGGTAAAACAACGTTAGAGGTAGCGAAGTCAGCAGGGGATAAAAAGGTTGAAGTTATTAAATGAAAGCAAGACATTAATTAACCTGTAGCGGGACAAGAACATATTCCAATTAAAGTCGCTATTTTAGCGACTTTTTTTGTTTTATCGGTACATGTTCGGGTCCTGGGCTAAGGACAAGAACTTGTACCGATTGCGGATAGATGTTGATGTGCAAATTTTCTATTTTGAAAATCCAGTCGTACTTGTACTGAAACAAGCCCCTTAAACAGCGTTTTTTTCGTATTCCAAACGCCTTCCAATGAATCTCATTCAGCCAATTGCGGAATGCCTCACCCAAGCTATTTACTAGCGTTTTTGGCGTGAGAGAAAGAGGGGGCAGCTTAACATACGTTTTCGTCCAATACCATTTGACGCTTAGATATGTATACGTTTAGTTCAGTTCTTACCATCCTTATTATCAGTGACCCTATATCCGTCTCCAGTCTTATTCTAACTAGACTAAAGTCTCGATTGGGTGCTAGGCTCAGGTTTGTTTCGCGAATTCTAACACAGTGTTAAACTCCTAATCGGAATACATATACTTAAAGGAGTGGTATGAATTGAGTACATATATGATAAAAGACAGAAAAAAGAACTCCGAGGACGGAAGCACGATTCAATCATCAAGGAAAGGGTTATTCGTTTTTTTCGCTATGCTGATTCCATTAACGATTATCAGCTATGTTCTGGCCTTAAACGTATCACCCGTGTTTGGTCTGCTGCTCATGTGGGCACCTGGCCTATCCTCCATATTTGCCCGTTTAGTACTGCATGAAGGATTTTCGGATATTTCACTGCGGATCGGAGGAAAACGAACCTTAAAGGCCATCCCATTTGTGTTGCTATTACCGGTTATCATTGGTTTATGTGCTTACGGATTCGCCTGGGTTACGGGGTTAGTGGACTATGTGAAGTCAGGAGATGTCTTTATTGTCAGCCTTGTACTATCTATTATCTACCAAATGTTCGTAGGCACGGCCATCGGTGTGATCAGCAGCGCGGGAGAAGAGTTGGGATGGAGGGGATACATGCTCACCAGACTCATCAAAGCGAGAGTGCCTAAACCCATTTTAACAAGCGGTTTGATCTGGGGAGCGTGGCATATTCCGGCCATTCTGCTAGGGAACTATTATTCGGGACCGTCACTCGCCTTGTCCATTGTACTGTTCCTGATTACCATCAGTTCTTTTAACTTCATAATTAGTCACCTGCGATTGAGCACAGGCAGCATTTGGCCCGCAATTCTGCTTCACGCTTCCTGGAATGCCATCATTCAAGATGCATTTGACGAGTCAACAAAAGGAGAAAATGTCTTCCTATGGACGGGTGAGTCGGGTATATTGGTGGCTTGTGTGATGTTGATTGCCACCTGGATCTTTTCTAAAAAATCTGACTATAAGCAGCGTATATGATACTCTCTGGGTACAGAAAAATCCTTCTACTGGTGATAGAAGAGAAAGGGCGAACCTTAGAAATTGAATTATTTACGTTTCTTTAAAATATCAAAACCGAGCTAACGGGAAACGTTAGTCCAATAAAACCAAGAAAACAGTCGATTATGAACTACTCCCTGTCAAGTTGACAGTTAAAAAAACAAAATAATGGTTTCATTGAGATGCCTTGGCTCGGATGACGTGCTAAGGCATTTTATTATGCTGCTCTTCGGTATTCGTTCGGTGACATACCGCCCAAACGCTCTGTGTAACGGTAGTTGTTATAGTAGCGCACGTACCGCTTAACCGCGCTGTGAAGATCTTCATAGGTGTCATACTTCGTCAGATAATAGCTTTCTGTATGGCTTGATACCGCCTCCAGCAGGCTGCCTTTTGTAATGAGCTGAACGAGACTAGGATTTTACAGCACAGACTATTTGTAATATTAAAACTTAACACAAAATAATTATACCCGGGTAATATTGATTTTATCTTTTTACCCGGGTATAATTATTGGGCAAGGAAGAAAAAGGAGGTATAACATGGAGGCTTCACCTGCTCAAATAAGCTGTACTGCTTTTTTAGAGAAAGATTGTTTTGCCAAAGGCACTTTAGATTACGTTGTCGGAATCGTAAAAGATACCTTGGAGGACAGTAAGTTCGTACAACTGCTTATTTTTGACGATTTGACGGGTAAACCACTAGATATTGATTTTCGTGGAAAAACAGCTGAGGTGCTTGAGCGGTTAAACAGCCAGGCTGGACATATATCGGATACGAAAGAAAATGAACAACCCTCTCGCAGGGTTGGCCGTCCTAAGCTGGGAGTGGTGTCCGGTGAAGTTACTTTGCTTCCTCGACATTGGGACTGGCTTAAAGCTCAACCCGGAGGAGCCTCCGTAACGCTGCGAAAACTGGTTGATGAAGCTCGCCGCTTGGGAGAGAACGAAAGTAAAGTTCGCGCCGCACAAGAAGCAAGTTATCATTTTATGACTGCAATGGCGGGCGATTTCCCTCAATATGAGGAGGCTTTGAGAGCACTGTATGCCGGGAATAAAGATCACTTTTACGGATTAATTGATGATTGGACACCCGATATCAGAGACTATATTAAGACTTTAGCCAAGGGTGCATTCATACAGGAAGAGAGTTAATAACCACTTAAACGACGTTCACAACAGCAGATAAAGAAGGAAAGTGGGGTATGTAACGTGACTGAATCATCTCGTTACATTGAACCGACTAAAACTGGTCCCGAAACTGAACATTGGGATTTTGTCATGTTCGTCAGAGCAACACAGCGTCGTTCCTGGCCTTTTCAAATCATGTATCCTACTTGGAAGGGACTGGACGGCGAACTGCCGCCATTGAAGATTCTCGACCATTGCCCATAACAGAGTTACCATAAAATTAAGTGTAAGGAGAACATAACAATGAATATGTTAAGAGCCAACGGCATAGAACTCGCCTATGACAGTTATGGCAGCGAAACGGATGAAACCATTCTGTTGATTGCGGGGCTCGGTACCCAGATGATCCGTTGGACCGTTCCATTTTGTGAAATGCTGGCGACCCGGGGATATAGAGTAATTCGTTTTGACAATCGGGACACGGGTTTATCCACACACTTTAGCCATCACGACACATTGGATTTTGAAGCACTTGCTAAAACACTCATGTCGGGACAACTCCCGGTTATTCCATACACACTTGATGACATGTCTGATGATACAATTGGATTGTTAGATGCCCTGGGGATAAAAAATGCACATGTCGTTGGACGTTCGATGGGCGGCATAATTGCCCAGCTTGTTGCCAGCCGATATCCGGAGCGGGTTCTCTCGCTTACTTCCATCATGTCAACAACAGGAAATCCCGAACTTCCACCAACATCGCCTGATGTAATGGCGTTAATGACTCGGCCAGCACCAAACCCGATGAAGGATGAAGCTATGTACTTAGCTCATAGTGTAGCTTTTGCCACACGTATTGCGGGTACGGGTTATCCATTTGAAGAGAACGAATATCGTTTAATGATTCGAGAAGAGGTTCGGCGAGCTTATGATCCGGGGAGTATTGGGCGGCAAATTGCAGCTATTGCAGTTTCTGGAGACCGTCGTCCACAACTTGCAAAAGTGAAGGTTCCATCTTTAGTAATCCACGGGGTGGAAGACCCTATGTTTGTGCCAGCATGCGGACAAGATACGGCTCAATCCATCTCTGGTGCAGAATTTATGTTACTTAATGGCATGGGACATGATCTGCCGGCACCATTGTTTGAAACGGTTGTAGATGGAATCGTACGAACAGCCCGGCGAGGGCGCTGATGGTAAGCGCCCTCAATTCTTTTAAAATGGTTCTTCAGCTTTCGAAAAGAAGTTTTCCTACGATGACACAGTGAACTGTACCAAAACTTACCGCTTCAGCTATCGCGATGAACCCTTATCATTATGAATAGTGCCATGGAATATATCGAAACAAATTTTGCAAGCTGTCTAAGAATAGTGCAAATCCAAGTAATGTCGTGGGGCAAGAGCATAGTTCCATTGAAGTCGCTAATATAGCGGCTTTTTTATTTTAGCGGTACAAGTTCTTGTCCCGAGCCAAGGACAAGACCATAATCCAATAATTCATTCGATGAGCATGAAATCGAGAATGTAACGCAGGATTAATACATAAAAAATTGTGCTTTTATTGGGTTTATAATACTAACGATATTTTGTCGAACAAATTAAAGAGAAACCTAGATGTAAACTTTTGATTGTACGTGCCCTACTAATTGCAACATTCGAATTCAAAATCAAGGAGATGCACTGACTGCCGAATAAGCGCTTTTCAACAGCCATCTTTAATTTACATTTGTAATCATTTTGTTTTTAAAAAATAAAGAAATGATTAGATCAACTTAAATAAAAGTTGTTATTTTCAAATAATCAGTCATAAATTGTGCAAATGTAAACTTAAATAGATATTAATATATGACTAAATGTTCATTTATCCAAAAAAACTTTGACAAATGAAAACGAGTGGATTATTTTGTTAAGAAGGAATGTATTTTTTAGACACCTTTTACGATTCTATTAGAAAAGAGGGTATGGAATGAACGATAAATCTAAATTCGCAATATGTCTTCTGATGGCAACGGGATTAACTCTGACTTCAAACGGTATTTTTACATCTAAATCAATTGCGTCTAGTGCTGTACTCGCTGATCAGGAAACAAATAAACAGACAAAGGAGGAGCTTGATATTTTTGAAAGCGCATCCAAATCAAATACCAATCTGATAGGCTGGCATTTGAAAGGAAAAGGAGGATTAGAGAATACTTCAGAAGGAATCTTGCTAACTTCACAGCCTAAAGAAAATGTAATGGCCATCTCAGAGACAGTGTCCGATGATTTTATCTATGAAGCTGATGTCATGATCAGGGATACGAAGGCAGATGCAACATTGTTGTTTCGATCTAATGAGGATGGCTTTAGCTCGTACATGCTGCAAATCGTTCCGGACGCAGGTCTGATTCGGTTAAGAGATTCAAGAAATGGAGATGGGAGATTAAAGGAGGAGCGTAAAGTTTCTGTTGAAATGGGGCAAATCTATCATCTCAAAGTGAAGGCAGTGGGTTCCTCGCTAAAAGTATATTGGGGCAATCAATATAAACCATTAATTGATGTTCAAGACATTTCGTATCAAAGCGGTAAGCTTGGACTCCATGTATGGGATGGATCCGCCTTGTTTTCGAACATCGTGGTGAGCGATCTGAAAGGTAATTTGGGTACGGTGCTTTCTAACAAGGGAAAATGGCAGCCTGATATCAACGGAAAAAGAGGGACGGTAGAACAGGAGAGCAAAGCACAGCAAATCTATAATAAAGAGGCAACTGATATGGTCTATGAAGGGAATATTACCCTTCGTCCTGATTCTATTGCAGCTCTCGCATTTCGATCTTCAAGCGATGGAGCTGAAGGATATGAAGCTACTCTTACGAAGGAAGGAGATCAGGTCCGTGTAAGTTTGACGAATACAAAAGGAACAGTGATTGCAAGTTCGCAACGTACTTATCCGAGTCAGATGGGAGCCAAACATCATGTGGAAATCAAGGCAAAGGGAGATCGAATTCAGGTCTTCCTGGACGGGTACACTACGGCCGCGATTGACGTGAAAGATTCAACCTACAGAAGTGGAAGTACTGGAATCGTCGTAAAAAAGGGAACGGCTTACTTTCAGGATACTTATGTGACAGAACAGAGCCAATATTACAATGAGATATATCGTCCACAATATCACTACACACCAATACGTGGTTCAGCGAGTGATCCGAATGGACTTGTCTACTTCGAAGGAGAATATCATCTCTTCCATCAGGATGGGGGAACATGGGCGCATGCGGTAAGTAAAGATATGCTGAACTGGAAACGGCTTCCGATTGCACTTCCCTGGAATGATCACGGACATGTCTGGTCTGGGTCGGCTGTTGCGGATATGACAAATGCATCTGGTTTATTCGGAGATTCAGGAGGCAAGGGCCTTATTGCATACTACACTTCCTTTAATCCGGATAGCCCAAATGGGAACCAGCGTATAGGTTTGGCCTACAGTAAAGACCTAGGCCGTACTTGGGAGTATTCGAAGGAGCGCCCGATTGTGATCGAGAACCCAGGTAAGAGCGGAAATGAAGTTGGGAATTGGGATTTTCGCGATCCGAAAGTGATCCGTGATGACGAGAATAACCGCTGGGTTATGGTTGTGTCCGGAGGAGATCATATTCGTTTCTACACCTCAACGAATTTACTTGACTGGACATTGACAGATAATTGGGGATATGGGGATTACGTCCGCGGAGGCGTATGGGAATGCCCTGATTTGTTCCAGCTTCCGGTAGACGGAACGTCACAGAAGAAGTGGGTTCTGATGATCAGTACAGGAGCGAATCCCAAAACAGGCGGATCAGATGCCGAGTATTTTATCGGTCATTTAACAGCTGATGGTAAATTCGTGAACGATAATCCGGCGGGTAAGGTGCTAAGAACAGATTTTGGTAAAGAATTTTACGCTTCGATGTCTTTCGCTAACATGCCTGATCATCGCACAGTGATGATGGCGTGGATGACGAATTGGGACTATCCGTTCGCTTTCCCAACGTCCAATTGGAAAGGTGAACTAACCATCCCGAGAGAAGTATCATTGGTAACGACCGAAGATGGAATTCGTATGGTGCAAAGTCCAATCAAAGAATTGGAATCACTGCGTAAACCTTTGTATTCTGCTTCTAACAAGTCGGTGAGCCCTTCTTCCGGGAATCTGCTAAAAGGTATTATTTCAGGTGCTTACGAAATTGAAGCTGAAATTGAAATCCCTGAAACCAGCACAGTGACCGAGTTTGGCTTTAACATTCGTGAGGGTGCAGATCAGAAGACGGTCGTGGGTTATAAGGCAAGCGATAGTCGTATGTTTGTGGACCGAACTGCATCGGGCGAAACGGATTTTTCTAACCTTTTCAGTAAGAAACATGAAGCACCTATGCAAATGGAGAATAATCGGATCAAGATGCGTATTCTTGTGGATGAGTCTTCCCTTGAAGCCTTTGGTAACGACGGCAAAGTCGTCTTTTCAGATGTTATATTTCCGGATCCTGCTAGTAGAGCAATGAGTTTTTACGTAAAAGGTGGGAATGTGAACGTTGTTTCCTTGAAAGTGCATCAACTTGAATCTGTCTGGAATGAGGATATTCCTTCAAAAGCTCAAATAAAGATGGATACGAGTGTTCGGGAACTGGGGGTAGGCGAGTCGGATACACTGCAGGCGATGGTTGAGTACGGACCAGGTTTAGGCGTTCAACCGCTTAAGTGGAATTCCAGTAATAACGAAGTAATAACCATAGACTTGGCAGACAACTCACACGCAGTTATTAAGGCAAAAAAAGAAGGGGAGTCCACAGTCACTGTATCTACTCCGAATGGTAAAACTTCCACTAGTGTGCTCGTTAAAGTCATAGGTGGCGAGTTCCGGACAAACCTCAGTGGATGGACTAAAGATCTGTCTGCTGCTTCATGGTTAGTTAGTGAACATGGGATTCGTGGTAAATATTTTAGCGATGCGAATTATATTGCCAAAGAGAAGGCTGGGAATTTTACGTATGAAGCAGACATGATGCTCAGTGAAACAGGAGGGGCAGGTTCTATTTTGTTCAGGGCTAGCGAAGATGGTCGCAGTGGTTATTATCTGAATCTAGACCCTAACATGAAGGCAATCCGTCTGTTCTATAAAATCAATGGAGGATTTGAAGAACGGCAGGTTCTTGCAAAAGTACCATCTTTCATTCAGCCAGGTCAAACGTATAAGGTGAAAATAGAAGCGAATGGTCCGCATATTGTTGTTCACGTGGACAGTCAAAAAGTCATAGATATCATGGATGGTACTTTTGCAGAAGGCCACTTTGGACTCCATGTATTTGGCGGCTCCGCATCTTATCAGAACGTCAATGTCAGCAACGATGAACCTGCAAACATCACCAAGTCCAGCCTTGTAAATACCGTAACACAGAAATCCATTTATACAGTGAACCTTGTCAACGGGGAGCCCGTTACCTTGCAGGATGCAAGTGCGGCTTCCGTCCAGAAGTGGGTATTTGTTCCGACAGGCGACGAAGCAGATTCGTATTCGATTCGTACTACGGGCGGTCAGACGCTTGATCTGGATATAGGGCAAAACAAACTTCAGCTGTATCATTACTTAGGGTACAATAACCAGCGTTGGGTCCTTCACGAGAACAAAGACGGATCAGTTCATATTACTTCAGCTCATCATCAAAAAGCATTAGAAGTATCGGAAGATGGGACCGAACTCTTCCTAAATGAACTGAATCCATCACTTGATCGACAAAAATGGATATTAACGAAGTAATTAAAATTTATTGCATGATGGCATATCTCATAGATATTCCAATAAAGAAGTGCCGCGGGACAGGAACATTGTTCTATTCAAGTCGCTATTATAGCGGCTTTTTTCTTTTAACGAGAGGAATCAATCATATATTATATTTTTTCCTTCTTCACTTAGTTTTCTCAAAGATGTAATCATGTGATTAATCTCTTCTTCAGTGTGTCTTTCCCATGAAGCTAATTCAGCTACTATTTTAAGTGGCGATTTAGATCGATATGAACGTGTTGGGTTTCCAGGAAACCTTTTATCAGTTACGTTTGGATCACTTTCAAAATCTCCTAATGGTTCTACAATGTAGATTCTTTCTTTTGCATTAGATCTTGCCAATTCAGCACCCCATTTGGCAGCATTTAATGTTGCAGTAAAGTATATATGGTTAGAATTTTTCTCTTGGTAATTTGATAAGAACTGTGGTTCTAATAAATCACCAATTTGCAGTTCTGCTTTTGTACCATGAAAAAAAGGACCTTGATCTATGATCACTTTTTTGTCATCCATACTGATCCACCTCTTTTTTAGTATTGTATTTAGCAGTATAGTGTAGGAATTTCAAAAAAAACAGTCTATAAAAAAATAAAAAATAACGGTATAATTTAAGTAGAGAGAATGATACTGAGTCCAATAACCCAAGTTTAAGAAGACAGCCGATCAGCGTGATCGGCTGTTTTTTATTAACTAACGAGCAGCTTAAAAGATAATCCGTTCAAGGCAGGTCTCTGATTATCGAGTAGTGTTGTAATGCCAGAATATATAGTTGATAAGAATTATCATCCATGATATATTGTTAACCAGTAAACTAAATATAAGAATTTATTCAGAAACACCCCATTTTTAAAATTGATATTTTTGTTTACAAGTAAATAAGGAGCGATCAAAGAATGATCTCAAAAGATCGAACAAAACAGTTGCTTTATGACCAATTTATCCGTTTTTTACATGTGTATGAGAACCACAAGGATACAGAAATCGAGCATTTCCTAAGTATCGCCCAGCGAGAAAGCATCGAGAAAATCCCTCAGCATTTGACCGCGGTTCATATGATAGATTGCATTGGCAAGCATGAGCCCATTAACAACACGGGTATTGCCGAGGCGATGAATTTGTCCAAAGCAAGTATCACCAAAATTGGCAACAAACTGCTGGAAGAAGGATTCGTCAAACGTACGAAAATGAATGACAACAAAAAGGAGAGCTATTTCCGGTTGTCACCGCAAGGCAAAAAAATCTTTGAACTGCATGAACGTCTGCATATACATGAAGCAGAGCGCTTCTATCGTACTCTCGACAAATATTCGGAAACGGAGCTAAAAGTAATCCATCAATTTCTTCAAGACAGCAGTATAAATATTGAATCCAGATAGAACAAAGGAGAGTGAAACATTTGAGTCTGGCGGAATTGATCAGGGAGCGCAGGAGTATTCGTAAATGTAACTCTACGCCGGTGGACCAGGAGTTAATTGTAGAATTACTGCGTAAGGCTATACGGCTTCAACCATTTGTTGAGTCTGGCTCGTGGCGTGTAGTATATGCCGGAACGCCGGAAGCGCGCAAACGGTTGGTGGACTGCATGCTGGAACAGATGTCACAGAGCAAGCTCGGCAAGCTGATTCCCGGGAAACTTCTGGATGTTTTTAAAAAGAGATTTACCGATATTCCTGCCCACGTCATTGTTATGTCCACTGTAGGACCGAATCGTCTGACCAATGACCGTAATTATGCGGCTGCCTGCGGGGTGATGCAGAGCTTCCAACTGCTGGGCTGGGAACGAGGGTTAGGCATGTTGTGGGATACAGAGTCCATGATTCAGCATGAAGGGTTCTTCAATGGTATTGGCTTACGTGAGGATGAAAGATTTGTTGGGATTCTTCATATAGGATATTACGACAAAGCGCCAAGAAGTCGGAAAAGGACACCAGCCGAGCAAAAGTGGACCGTATTGCGAGGACAGTCTACATAGAAGAGGAGGATATGAAAATGAAATTGTCAGATCTGGAAGGAGACATGGACGGTCCGAGTGAGTTTTTGGAACAACCGGTATCGCAGGATCTAATCCTTGAAATGCTCAATCATGCCGTATGGGCGCCAAATGATGGCCTCCGAGAGCCGTGGCGATTCATCTTTGCCGATAACCGGTATGGGGACATCATGCAGGGATTACAGGGGCCTGCCCCTGCATATCTTCTGGTCTTGGTGAAGGAAGAGGCGGATCAACATAAGCGAGAAGAAGACTTTGCGGCTGTCTGCTGCCTAATTCAGAATTTCCGCTTGCTGGCTCATGAGCAAAGTCTGGGCGTGCGTTGTTCCTTGCATGACTGGATGTACGACCCGAGCCGTACTGAAATGTTTGGTGTACTGAGTAACGAGCGCATTGCTGCGGTTCTGGAATTGGGATACGGTGAGAATCAGTGGAAAGGAAATACGGAGTTACCTGAGACTCAACTTCATTTTGAACTGCTGTAGGGGTGGAGATGATGGGATGAGACTCCAAATGGAAAACCTCGGCTCGTCATCGTCTTGAGCCGCTTATTACATAATAAATATAGGAGGTATGATTAGGGTCAAGAAGAAAATGTCCACAGCACTCAGTGCAGCTTTAATCGTTTCTATGCTGGCTACTGGCGTAATAGTCGCTATTCAAGGTACAACAACGTTAGAAGTAGCGAAGTCAGCAGGGGATAAAAAGGTTGAAGTTATTAAATAAAGCATACGCGAGACCTGCTAGAAAGTTAAAAAAACCTCAGCTCGGTTAACCCGGCTGAGGTTTTTTTCTGTATCATTATGCATTGAAAAAATGCATGCCTAGATGAAATAAGAATAGAAAAAAAGTAAAGTGATGCTGCGGTGCAAGAACTTCTACCAAATGCCTATTAGGCGTATCTAATCGTTATTTTCCCTTTAATTCGTTAAGCTGTTCACGAAACCGCAAAATCAGTAATAAACTTTAGAATTTTTTAATATCTTACCACTATTTTCTTAAACACTCTTTTCTAAAATGAGTGGAAAGGGAGGCAAAACAGGAAACAGAATGAAAGACTAAAGTTAACAGTGAAAGGAGGAATTTAGAAAACCATGAATAAATGGCTCCGTAAGGATGCTTCGGCGGCCATGTTCTTCCTTGTGCCAAGCGGCATCGGATTTGCACTCTTTTACCTTATCCCGTTTGCCATGGGCGTGTATTATTCGTTTATGAGCCATTCGGTAGACGGTCATTTTGTGGGACTCGATAATTATCGTGAGCTGCTCGGAAGTGCTTCTTTCCTCAAAGCAGCTTCCAACACGTTATACTTCAGTACGATCAGTGTTCCACTTATGATCCTGCTGTCATTGGGGCTCGCGATGCTTCTGCATAAAAATGTCTATATTCAAAAATGGCTTCGAACAGCTTATGTGATGCCGCTTGTTGTGCCCGCCGCCTCGATCATCATGATTTGGCAGATCCTTTTTGATTGGAATGGGTCCCTTAACGCCTGGCTGGATAGTTTCGGATACGGACGGGTGGATTGGATGAAATCCGAATCGGCACGTATAGTCGTGATTATGGTCTATATATGGAAGAACATAGGTTACAACGTTATCTTATTCCTTGCCGGGCTTCAGCAAATACCGAAGGATTACTATGAAACGGCTCGTATTGAAGGTGCAGGTCGTTTACGGCAATTTGGGAGTGTTACACTGGTTTATCTGACTTCAACGATGTTTTTTGTAGTGATTATGTCCATTATTAACTCATTTAAAGTGTTTCGGGAAACGTATCTGATTGCAGGCGACTATCCCCATGACAGTATTTACATGATGCAGCACTATATGAACAATATGTTCATATCACTCGACATTCAGAAACTAACCGCAGCGGCATCCTTGATGTTTGTCAGTATACTGCTGGTTGTTCTAGCTCTGTTTGCGATGGAGCGTCGGCATCGGCAGTACATGGAATAGGAGGTGAAGCAAAGTCTGTGCGAATAGTCTACATATTGAAAAATGGTGTGTTAACATTCATCCTGAGTGTTATTGCCTTGATCTTAATATCACCTATTGTGATTATATTCACAAATTCTATGATGACAGAACTGGAAATTGGGATCAATTATGGTCTCATCGGGCAAATGAATGAATCAGCCGTCGGTAGAGATGGTGTATTTGCAAACTTGAAACTGATACCGGATAAGGTGTCCTTTGCACAGTACGGCAAGGTATTTCTCGACAACCCGAAATATCTGATGATGTTCTGGAATTCGGTGTTCATGGTCGTACCGATTATTGTAGGTCAGACTCTTGTTGCGGCTCTGGCTGCCTATGCATTCTCCAAGCTAAAATTTCGCGGCCGGGACTCTATGTTTTTGGTATATGTCATGACGATGCTCATGCCATTCCAAGTCACGCTGGTACCCAATTACATTATGGTCGATATGCTTGGGATGCTGAATACTACAAGTGCTATCATTCTTCCTGGCATCTTCGCAGCTTTTGGCGTGTTTATGCTCAGACAATTCATGCTGGACATTCCCTACGCCTATATTGAAGCTGCCAAAATGGACGGAGCAGGACATTTAAGGATATTTGTTACGATGATTGTTCCGATGATCAAGCCAGGATTAGCGGCACTTGTGATTTTGCTCTTCGTTGATTATTGGAACATGGTGGAACAGCCTCTTATTTTTTTAGACGACCCGTTCAAGCAGCCGCTGTCCGTCTTTTTATCTACGATTAATCAAAGTGACAAGGGTATCGCTTTTGCTGCATCCATGCTCTATATGGCCCCGATGGTGATGGTATTTCTGTATGCGGAGTCGTATTTCATTGAGGGTATTCAATTATCCGGAGTTAAAGGTTAACTTTTCAGTGCTGGTTTTGGGAGGAGAAGAAAGGATATGGAGTTAAATACAGGGGCTGCTGAGCAAAGACGAAAGCGAATTATTGTAGTCGTGTTCATAAGCTTTATGGGATTGCTGCTGCTCTTCACATTGTTTAGCAATACGCTGCAATCGCTGACCTTACCGAAAGTGACTACGGAGCAGCCCAAAATGGGAGACATTCAGTTAGTTATTGAAGGTAGCGGAATCCTTCAGCCGATTGCTGAAGCCAAGTTATCCGGTTCAACAGAACGGAAGACTCAGCAGATTCTTGTGAAAGAAGGCGAACGTGTAAAGAAAGGACAGAAGCTTATCACCTATGATAGTCAATCGACAAAACAAGAAATTGAACTTGAAGTAACAAATCTGGATAAGCAGAAGATCGAGCAGCAGAATTTTCAGGACCAATTCATCCAATCGTCCCTCGAAGAAGATGAACTTAAGCTGCGCAGCGCACAACGTGAAATTGAAAAAGGCAAACTTGATATTGCTGCGCAGGAGCGCAAGATCAACGAAATGAGAGAAAAACTGTCCAAAGATCAGGTACTGACCGCTCCGTTCGACGGTATTATAACGAAGTTGAACGCGGTAGAAGGACTGGCTTCCGCAGGCGAACCAGATATCATTGTCTCGAACAGCGGGGAAGGTTACAAGTTCGAGGTTAATGCGGATGCAAAGCGTTTATCCAGGTTAGGGGTATCCATCGGAGAACAGGTCAAGGTAGAGGTAGATACAGATCAAGAGCAGCAAGCCAACAGCATGGATGGCATCATTGAAGAAATCATTAATGCGGAGCCACTTATAGAGGGAGCCTCTGATAAAGGAGCGGGGATGGTAACCATCCCGCAAAAGATCCTTCGTATTAAGCTCCTCAATGCCGAACTGAAGGGAGGTGAGCAGGCTCGGATTAAAATCGAGAAAAGTTCTCTCGATCAAGGGCTGCTTGTTTCCAATGAAGCTATTCATCAGGACCGGGAAGGCACTTATGTTTTTGTAGTCGAGGAGAAGCCGGGGGCACTCGGTAATGTATTTGTTGTTCGCAAAGTCAAGATTGAGTCCAGCGAGAAGAATGACAAAGAAACGATGATCCAAACCGACATCATCTACGCAGAGGATAAGATCATTCTGAACAGTAGCGAGCCTCTGCAAGATGGTGACCGTATCCGCTTGGAATAGTGAGACGTAACAATAAGAAGAGTTCAGGAGGAATTTTACAATGAAAAAATGGCTTTTGCTCCTTTCTATGGGGGCTATTATCACGAGTTTAACCGCATGCAGTTCAGGGGGAAGTAGTACAGCAGATAAAGTGACATCGAAAGATGGAAAAACAGTGCTTACCCTGTCTGTGACAGAGTCGACCCCATTCTATCAAACAGTGGAGAAAAAATTCGAAGAGAAATACCCGGACATCGATCTTCAGATCAATGCATATAAGACGGGAGAACAATGGGGATCAGGGGAATACGAGAAGTATCGGAATTCTATGAATACAGCCATGTTATCGGGAAAAAGCATGGATATCATTGAAGTTGATGACCTACCGTTGAAAGAATATGTAAGCAAAGGTTTTCTTCTCGACATGAACGACTTGCTCAATAAAGATCAGACATTGGATAAAGACGATTTGCAAATGAATATTTTGGACGGTTTGAAGGTGAATGATGGAATGTATACCGTACCTTTGGGGTACAGGTTACGAGCATTTGTAGGAGATGGGGAAATGCTGAGCAACGCTAATGTTAAGTTTGATGATAAGACCTGGAACTGGAAGGAGTTTGAGAAGGTTTCAAAGGAAGTAATCCAAAAGAAAAGTGGTACCGATAAGCTTTATGCCTTAGCGTCCTACCCGCCGGAACTCCTCTTTCAGGAGATGCTTGTTGAGAACTACGCTGCATTTGTCGATCCTTCGGCCAAAAAGGCAACATTCGATTCTCCCGAATTTGTGAATCTGTTCGAGCAGGTTAAACAAATGTACGAGGAAGAGATTGTGACATCGGAAGAAGCAAAGCCGGGCAATCAAATGTTCAATTCCACATCAATTACGTCGCCAATTGATTTTATCGAAGGTCCCTACATGCTTTTTGATCAACCCAAGCTGCTGCAATCACCGCAGGCGGGAGAAACCGGAGATCGAAAAGGCTCGCGAGTATCTACTATAAAACAGTTCGCAATCCATGCCAAATCGCCCGTAAAGGATGAGGCCTGGAATTTCATCAGCTTCTTATTGTCGGAAGAAGTGCAAATGTTACAAGATCGAGAAGGATTCTCGATGCTTAAATCCGTGAATGAAAATAAGATTGATAATCTTCGAGAAAAAGTTAAAAATGGCGAATACAAGCTTCCAAATGGGGAGATGGCAAAAGTATCGGATGAACAGTTCGCCGTGTTTAAACAAGTTGTTCAATCCGCCGATCAATATGTAGATCTGGATGTTAAAGTGTTAAGTATTGCCGGAGAAGAGTCCGTTGCATTCTTCAGCGGACAGAAAACTGCCGAGGAAGTAGCCAAACTGATCCAAAACCGGGTCACAACTTATCTAAACGAATAGGTAAATGGCGGGAAGCAGCCTGCATTCGTGCTATGCTTCCTGCTTCACAGAATGAAAAGCGGGCAAATGTCTTTTTATACAGGGAGGTAGATTCATGTATAGGCCGAAAAAAACATATGTGACAATACTACTCACTGCCGCCGTGTTGGGTCATTTCATGGCCCTTGACGTATACGGGGCATCCACGGCTGATCACCTCGTTTCCAAATCTACTGTAGCCACGTCTGGTCTGACATTAGATCAACTGGGATCAGTTTCGTTGAAGCAGAGCGTCCATGTAAAGCTGACGGAGATGGATGTTTTTACTCAGCCAGGTGGAAGTATTCTCATATATACGCTTCGTTACAGTAACAGCAGCGGCAATAGAATGGATCTTATCGATTATTTTTCCAAGGTTTCTACGCCGAGTGGTACGACTATAAAAGGAAAAGCAGTGACCCGTGATGCTGATAAACGAACGGTGCCTGCGAACAGCAGCCTGTCTGTGACGTACTATGCAAACATTGGAAACTCGACAAAGGTCAATGGGATCAAAATTTCCATGTTCGGATGGGATTTTAACAGTACAAATTATCAGAAAAAGCTGGGACAATTCACGGTTCCTGCCCAGTACTCATCTGTAATTCCGATAGGTAAGAGCAAAAAGATCACAATAAATAATCTTCCTGTTACAGCCAAGGTGGATACCTTGCAGAGGTATAAAATTAATGGAAAAGTGTATGTTCAATTGGGACTCAGGCTCTCAAACGGAGGAACCAAAATGCTGAGTGACCCTGGATATAAAGCATATCTAAGGTCAGCGGGCGGTTCAACATTTCAGCTTGTACCCGATTCAGCCAGCTCAGGCTACAAGCTTCAGTCTCAGGAGAGCAGAGTCATCAGTTATTGGGCTGAGATACCCTCCACGATGAAGACACATGGCATGACTCTGCAGCTTGCGCAGGAAGATGAAGTATTGAAGATCCAGATCCCAGTGCAATCGTTCAACCTTCCCGATGCAGCCCCGGATGTTGCTGTAGTGCAGGGCAAAAGCACCAAGATCATGATGAAACAGCAGCCAGTCACGGTCAAGGCGGAACGGATGCAGCGAATGAATCATAATGGAAAAGTATACATGAGAGTGGCCGTTCAATATGCAAACAGGGGCAAGAAGGTACTAAGCGATCCCGGATATAAAGCACAACTGAAATCGGCCGGGGGCTCAGTATTCGATCTTGTGCCTGAGGATGATACAGGGAGCAGCTTCAAGATCCAGCCAGGGCAGAAACGAACGATATATTATTTAGCAGAGGTTCCATCCAACCTTAAAGCAGAACTTATGACGATGCAATTTACGCAAGAAGACGAAACGTTGAACATGATGCTACCCGTAAAAACCTTCAAGCTGCCAGCTGTTACCGCTGATAAGCCTGTGCCGGATTATGGCATCAGAAAAATTTCGATGAGCCATCAAACGATTGAAACGCAGCTGAAATATGCTTCTGTATATACTGAGAACAATACTGGCAAATGGAATATTCAATTCCGCATTAAAAATCTCGGTGAAAAATCCGTGAAGCTGCCAGCTTATGAGCTTTCTATTAATACGGATGAAGGCTACAGCATTCCGGTGAACGCCAAGGCAATTGACCATGTTACCCTGAAGCCGATGGAGGAGAAGCTTATTGATCTGGATGTAGATGTGCCATTGCATATGAAACAGAATACGCTGCAGCTGCAATTGACGGAGCCTGCTACGGAAGGGAAGATTAGCTTCCCGACGGCACTTTATAAAGTTCCATATGCTCAAGAAGGCAAAAGCCATCCGGGCTTAGAAGATATCATTGAGAATAGTCACGGGACATTTGGCGTGAAGCTTAGCTCATATCAGCGGCTGCCATGGGGAGATAAAGATCAGATCGTAGCCCGAATCAGCATTCGTAATACCAAAACGACGACCGTGCAGCTGCCTGTGCTGAAAGCAGCAATAAATGCTGGAATGCGGGATCTCAGTAGTACAGGCCAAATCGTGGTACAGGATAACCAAACGACCTTGGCGCCCAATGAAACCGCGGAACTCTATGTCCTTGCTAACATGCCGTATTCGTATAATTTCAATCAATTACGAATTGAGCTCCAGGAAACAGCAGGCGAAGACGTTACTAAATTTCTGTCGTTGAACTTCAACCCGTTCAACAACGCTATGAGCCTGGTTCCTGCAGGCGACGCTTATCCCATCCATACTCCAGGCAAGAAAACAGAAGTCCGTGAACGCTTGACCACCATTTACCATGATGCTAAGTCCAATCTAATGTACACGGAACTGGAAATGACCAACCAGGAAAAACGGCAATCCAAGCAGTCACAGTTAGTTGCTTACTACAAAACACCAGATAACGAGTATTTTGAGGCAGAGGTCAGCCAATCGTCCGCCAAGACCAGTCCGAAAGGAAAAAACCTGGTGACGGTCTGGAGCAAGCTTCCACTAAATGTGAATACTTCGCAGCTTGAACTGTATGTCGGAGAAGGGGTTGCGAATGGAAAGATGGCAGATGTCGGGGATGAACTCACGGGCTCTATTAATACTGTTCGTTTAGCACTTAGCCCTAGAGTTGTACAACCAGCAACGAACCTGCAACATGTGGAATTGTTTCCGTATCAGCTCAACATTACGAGAGGTGAGGGGACGCTTAGCGCAGGGAAAGATATGCTTAATATTGTTATTTATTATGATCTCTTAAGAAATGGAGATTATGAGACAGGTTCTACTGACCATAAGCTCATTATGGAAGTCATTGACCCGAGCGGGAAATCCATAGAGAAGATATTAACACTCGGTACCGATTTAACCGTTGGCAACAATAAATCATACTTCATGAACTTGAATACCAACTTCAGCAAAATCGTAACTAGTGGGACAGTTCGAATCAATCTGTATGATGAGTTCCAAGGGCGAAGAATGTTGCTCGGAAGTCAAGTCTATCCATTCATATATGAAGAGCAGGAGAATAAACCAGATAGCGAATAAAAATAATAATACACATGCTATTGAAGGACAACATCTCTGGAGATATGATACTATATTTTCGGAGATGTTTTTTGTCGACGGACAAGAACATACTCCCATCAAGGTCACTATTTTAGGCGACTTTTTATTATATCGGTACAAGTTCGTATCCCAGATACGGTCAACCTGCATTGTATGAAGAAGGAGAATGGCAGTACAATCACAGGTATGACAGAGACTAATCATGGAGTTGCGTTCCATGCCTGACTCAAAGTAGGGAACTTATATTAGTAATAACAATTCATGTCGAGGGACTGATAGGGTGATAGGGATGAGAAGACTTGAGTCGGATATGTCAGTAAACAACGAATTGTTTTCTGATATTGTCAGGTACGAACACGAAACGATAAGCGGTACGACCATAATCAACTCAAATGTTGGTTCACCCATATTTTGGAACTGTAACCTGCAACATCTTATATTTGATACCTGCGATCTTACAAATGCGAGATTTTTTGCCGGTAGTACGATTGATCATTGTACATTTATTCGTTCCGACTTGCGCTCTGTTGGCATCGCCAAAGACGAAGCTGTTTTCACCAATTGCGAATTTTCCTCCTGTGATATGAGAGGGATGACATTGGAGAACGCTACGTTTATCGACTGTACTTTTTATAAATGTAGATTCAATGACCGGATTTTACAAGCAGCGAATATCGTCAATTGTTCCTTTACCGGCAAGCTAGTGGATATTACGTTTGAGGGAAATGGCCAACAAAAGCTAATCGCCAATTTTGAAAACTGCATCCTTGACGGTGTTCGTTTTGTAAGCTGTGATCTGACGCAATGTATACCGCCAAAATCCAAAAACCATTTATATGTTGAACAGGTATCCGCACGTGTGAAAAATGCTCTGACGAAGATAGACGATGACCCTACTCTATCTGACGATGATCGGAAAGTACTGATACGCAGTCTGCGCAAGCTGGCGCAAATGGAACAATATATATTTAACACAGCGCAGATGAAGAAAATATATGGTGATTTTTTTGTTGAACAATTTTTCAGCAGTCTGGATTGTAACATTGTGTAAACAAGAGACAAAATTTTAAAAATGGATTGAAGTGAAAGGAAAGGGGCCGCTGCACCAAAACATCATAACTGATTGAGCTTGCTTTCAGGCTCTTCACCATTTTCTACACGTTTTATATTCTTTATAAAGAAATCATATCTTGTTTTATGAAATTTCCGACCATCAGGCATTCCTGCTGTATGGGGAGTAAGTATCACATTACCCAGATTCCGGAGCTCACTGTCAATCGGAAGCGGTTCAGATTCAAACACATCCAGGCATGCACCTGAAATATCCCCGTTTTTTAATGCATCAATCAAGTCTCTTTCGTTAACAATGCCGCCGCGGGCTGTATTGATAAAAAGAGTGGTATTTTTCATTTTTTTGAATGCCGCTTTGTTGATCAGCTGTTTGGTTTGCTGATTCAAGGGTACATGTACACTGACGATGTCCGATGTGCTTACAAGAGTATCGAAGTCCGTCATTTTCACAAAAGCGTCCGATTGTACAGTGGCATTTTTCGCATTCGCCAGCACATTCATATCAAAAACCCTGCAAAACGAAGCTACTTTTTTTCCAATAGCACCCAAACCGATAATTCCAATCGTTTTTCCTTTTAACTCACTCCCTGCATAGTCCAATTGATTTTCATCCATCTTGTTTTTCATGAAAGTATCAAGAAACGGTATGTTTTTATAATAAGACAATATCAGTGCCATTACGTGTTCGGCCACTGCCTGTGCATTCACTCCTCCAGCATTGGCCACCCAAATGCCGCGCTGTGTACAGGCAGGGACATCCACATTATCAAATCCTGCACCCGTCTGTACCAATTTTAATTTTTTTGCGTTAGAAAGCAGACTGTGATCCACTTTAATATGTTCAGGGATGATTACCTGGCTATCTTCAATATGATCCAACATTTCTTTTCCGGGCGGAACAATTACAACGTTCCAGTCTTGCGGAAAACACCTTGTAATATTTGATTTTGAGGTCTCGCTAAAATAGCCAACGATGAGAATTTTCATTGCTAAGCCACCTTTCATAAGCTATACCGTTCTTCGAATAAAACCCGATTGATGCACGTCATTTTATCCTTTTAATACAATTTTATCAAGAAAATCTCGCCAAGTTCTATTGAATTGGAATGGAAAAGAATCAAGATAAACAATATACTAGCTATATAGTTTTTTATTGAGGTGAATATCAAATGGATGAAATCGATGAGTCAAAACAAATTGTACTACAAATCGGCGGTGCATTAAAAAAGTATAGAAAAGAAAAAAACATGACCTTAGACGACTTATCAGAATTAACGGGCGTAAGCAAACTTACTCTGGGGAATATCGAACGTGGTGAGACAAATCCAACTTTGGCCATCATATGGAAAATTTCAAAAGGTATATCTTTACCGCTATTGGCTTTGTTCACATCAGAGAAACCTGTTAGTTTGTATCGAGCAGGGGAGGGACTGCGGTTTTCTAATGATGAGAAAAATTGGATCATTGAACCCGTCTTTAAAAGCAACGATATTGAAATGTGTCGGGCTTACTTACAGCCAAATAGCTCGTATTACCCTGAAGGTCACCATGTGAATACCACTGAAATTGCGACAGTAATGACGGGTTCCATCGAGTTACAAGTCAATGGAGAGATTTACACATTGAATCAATATGATACGATCAGTTTTCGTGCAGATTATCCGCACGCTTATACCAATCATACGAATAACGAAACAGTGCTCCATATTTCCTTAAAATATGGTTTCTAGTCGTCGAAAATTCACTTATTAAATGCAACTCCGAATTCCATGACGGGAATTCAGAGTTGTATTTTTTATTCAATTTTAGTATATCATAAAATAATTATTGTTTATTAAAGTATATTATACTATACTTTTGTTATTCGCGCGGATGTTATAGCAAAGTTTTCAGCCAACAAGTAGCAAAAATAAGACGTAATAATTCAGGAAGGAGAAATGAAGAATGCCGAATAAACAAAATAATAAATTCGTGCCAGCCTCTGCAGCGCTGATCATTCTCGGCATTATTGTTATTGCAGCTAATTTACGTACTCCCTTAACCTCAGTTGGTCCTTTAGTGGGTTTTATAAGGGATGACGTTCATATTTCAAATACATTAGCAGGTCTGATCACAACGGTACCCTTGCTTGCTTTTGCTTTATTATCACCTCTTGTACCAAAATTAGGACGGAGGTATGGGGTTGAGCGTATCATTTTGATTGCCCTAATCTTTCTGACTGTTGGTATTGTAATACGATCTTTATCTGGCGCAGCTAATCTCTTTATTGGAACAGCAGTTCTTGGATTCGCCATTGCCGTTTGTAATGTATTATTGCCCAGTATAATTAAACGGGATTTCCCAAATAAAATTGGATCCATGACAGGCGTTTACTCCATTTCAATGAATTTATCTGGGGCAATCGCTTCGGGAGTCAGTGTACCGCTAGCCATAAACGGAGGGCTAAAATGGCAAGGAGCACTTGCGGTATGGGGGATACTAAGCTTTGTATCGATCCTGTGTTGGTTACCCCAATTAAGAAATCAAACGAACCAAACAGCCAAGACGAGTCAACAGATGGCCAGCAACGATGTGAATGTCTGGCGATCTCCGCTTGCCTGGCAAGTAACAATCTTTATGGGGATACAGTCCATGGTTTTCTATGTGTTGATCGCATGGTTGCCCGAAATTTTAAAGCAGCAAGGAATTGAATCCAACCAATCAGGCTGGTACCTCTCGATCATGCAGTTAGCGATGCTTCCATTTACCTTTATTGTCCCTGTTATTGCTGGGCGTATGTCTAACCAACGTTTGTTAGTAATCATCACAACCATTTTGCTTTTGACGGGGACACTCGGACTTCTTTACGGAAGTTCCAATGTCATTCTGTTGTGGATCGTCATACTCGGAATTGGTGGAGGTTTCGCCTTTAGTTTGGCCATGATGTTTTTCGGATTGCGCACTGAAAATGCGCATCAAGCAGCGGAACTATCTGGCATGGCCCAATCGATCGGATATCTTCTTGCCGCAATCGGTCCAGCCCTTATAGGATATCTGCACGATGCAACAAATAGTTGGAACCTGCCACTTTTCATTCTTCTTGGGGCTTCGGTCTTACTCTTTTTAGTTGGTATCGGAGCAGCGAGTAATCGTGTTGTAGGTAGTCAAAATAGATACGAAATCTCACGGAAAGGATGATAACTATGTTTGACAAAATTCTGGTCGCCATTGATAAAGGTGAAATAACGAACAAACTCCTTGATGCAACCGTTGAAATAGCCCAAAATAAACAAGTTCAAGTTACCTTGGTTCATGTTAGCCAGAGTTATGTGCCAATCGGCATGACGTTTTTACCAGAGAATTTTCTGGAAGACATAATGAACGAAATGGAGAAAGCGAGTTTGGAACAGTTGTATCAAGCCAAATCTAAATTAAAGTCTGCGGGAATTAACCCGGAAACTGTTCATCTTAAGGGAGATCCCGGGCATGAAATATTGAATTATGCAAGGGATACCGAGCAGCAACTTGTTATTATCGGAAGCCGTGGGCTAAGGGGCATAAAAGAAATGATGCTTGGAAGTGTCAGCCACAAGGTTTCACAGCTATCAAGTTGCCCGGTCCTCATTGTACATTAACCCTCTAGGAACTGGAGAACGTTAATAGTATAAATAAGTGTTAGAAATCATTCCGCTTGGGGTTCAAACAGAATTCATGACAGATCTCAAAAACTCAATACCATGAAATAATAAAAAGCCCGCAAAAACGCGGGCTTTTGTTCGTTTTAACATCAAGTATACATTACCTGCCGGAAATTTCATTCAGCGAGATTTCTTGTTCCTCCAGCAGTCGTTTCAGCTTTTGGCGCTGCCGTTTTTCCTTCTGACGGCGCTCTTTGTCCTCAGCCTTTAGAGCCTTGAGCAGGGAGAAACACATACCAATAAGGACAATAGCGAACGGCAATGCGGTTACAATGGATGCCGTCTGGAGGCCAGTTAACCCCCCGCTGATTAGCAGTACTACCGCGATAGAGGACTGCATGATTCCCCAGGTTAATTTCACTCTTGCACTTGGGTCCAGCTTGCCATCTGAAGTAAGCATGCCCAGTACAAAGGTAGCTGAATCAGCCGACGTAATAAAGAAGATCATGATCAGCATTGTGGCGATGAATGCCACGATCGTGCCCAAAGGCAGCTGCTCCAGCATAAGGAATAAAGCGGTTGTTGTATCTTCCTTGACAGCCTCCGCCAGATGAGCGGCATTGAACAATTCCATGTGAAGTCCTGTTCCGCCAAAGACGGAGAACCAGATAAATCCGAAAAGACTTGGAATAACCATGACGTAAATTACAAATTCCTTTATGGTTCTTCCTCTGGATACCCTTGCGATAAAAGTGCCGACAAAAGGAGCCCACGAGATCCACCATGCCCAGTAAAATAACGTCCATGCTCCAATCCAGGTTTCTCTTGAGAACGGGGTCAGTCTCAAACTCATGTTAATAATGTTCTGCATGTAACTGCCCAAGGTCGTCGTGAATGTGTCAAATATGAAAGAAGTCGGACCAGTCACTAATACAAACATCATCAATAGCACAGCTATAACGAGGTTGGTGTTGCTCAGAATCTTAATCCCTTTATCCAGACCGGTGGTTGCCGAGATCAAAAACAGTACGGTTACAACTATGATAATGACAACCTGAGACAGAGTCGAGTTAGGAATACCGAATAAGTGATTCAGACCCCCGCCGATCTGAAGTGCACCCAGCCCAAGCGAGGTCGCAACACCAAAGATGGTGGAAATGACCGCCAGAATATCAATGACCTTTCCAAGCCAGCCTGCAGCAAGACGCTCACCTATCAGAGGAATAAAGGTGGAACTGATCAGCCCTTTGTATCCTTTCCGGAACTGGAAGTAAGCAAGCGCTAGGCCGATGACGGTATAGATAGCCCAAGGATGCAGCCCCCAGTGGAAAAAGGAATAACGCATTGAAAGTATGGCTGCTTGCGTTGTTTCGGGTACCGCCCCCTCAGGGGCAGATAAATAGTGGGATAGCGGTTCAGCTACTCCCCAAAAAACCAGCCCAATGCCCATACCAGCGCTAAACAGCATGGACAGCCAGGAAAGCGTAGAATACTCCGGCTCATCATCGTCATCCCCAAGCCTAATACCGCCAAATCGGCTGAACGCCAGATAAAAAGCAAAGACCAGGAAGAACAGTGTCGCTAGCAAATAAAACCAGCCAAAATTCTGAATAGAGAAGTTGTAGGCAACATTAGCCACATCCGCCAGCTGATCAGGAGCGACGGCTCCCCATATTGCAAATAGTGCAACGATGATAATTGTGATTGTAAATACCATGATGAGACCTCCGTTATGTAAGCTTCAGCCAACTGTTCCTTAGTATGTGCTAGTCCGACTTGTAATATTTCGGAAAGCTAGCTTTTGATAACTTAAAACAAACTGCAGTGTAATGAAACACCCGTCGGTTTATTCGTTCCCTTTTTAGTGAGGAATTAGTGACAAAGATTCAGGATTTAATTAGGATATTTGTATTAATTCAGAATCCGAGCATAATTATTTATGCATAAGAACGAATACCCATTATGGTCGCTATTTTTGCGGCTTTTTGTTGTATCACATAGACTTTTATCTGTAAATACAAGGAGTTATAACGTTCAAAATAGAATTCTAGTTTAGAGTGATTGTCTACTTCCAATATTAGTAATATTGGTCAAGTGACACGATTCACCTATTAAAGGGATATTACTTCTTATCCTTTTATGAAAAAATTGAAGGGATTGATACGGATGAAAACTAAACAATTATTAGATATGAATAATAACGTGAACAACGGCATGTACGGTTTTATTGAAATTCCAGGTAAACAAAAAATGAATTGGTTTGAAAGCGAGGAACAAATAAATGAAATTGGTCTTACAAAATGTAGAGAAGAGTTTTGGTGAAAAAAAAGTATTAGCCAATTTAAGTTTTCAATTTGAAAAGGGAAAGATCTATGGCCTTCTTGGGCGCAATGGCGTCGGAAAAACAACGTTATTCAATTGTTTAGGTGGCGAGATCCAAGTGGATGGCGGCAAAATGAAACTTGTCAACGGATCTAAAACGCGTGACTTGGAAATGGATGATGTAGGATACGTTTACTCTTTGCCACTGTTACCAGAATTTCTGACAGGATATGAATTTGTACGTTTTTTCATCGATGTTAACGTAGATGTGATTGAAGGACGAGGAAACAATATTGATGCCCTGTTTGATATGATGCACATTGCTCAGGATGACCGACATAAGCTCATTAAACATTACTCGCATGGGATGAAAAAAGTGATTTAAAAAAAGATCATATCCTAATTTTCTCGACCTATATATTGCAATTGGCAACGGATCTGTGTGATGAGTTAATTATTTTAAATTATGGGAGTTTAACACAGATTTCACCCGAAATCCTTACTCAGCCCGACTTTGAAGAACAGGTAATTGAATTATTACGGAATGAAAGCCAAAGCGGAAGTACGAAGGAGAACGCCGATGACGGGAATGATTAGTACAATTTCTCGCATATGGCAGTTACAGATGATTACGCTGGTCAACCGTTTGGTCTATTTCACGCAAAAGTTACCGTTTGTAGGTCATTTAATCAGTGAACAAACTTATGCTGCTTTTCGGACGAAACGTGCAATTGGTGCAATTGCGGTTATTTTATTATTTGTCGCTGGTTTATTGGAAAGCTTATTATATTTCGGGGGAATGTTTGTATTGCCCATGCTCTTATGGACAGAGAATGTTAATCCTACGGAGCATTTTAACCTTCTTCTTCACATGTATTTTTGCATAAGTGGCGTAATGGCTGGGGTAACGAGTGCAAAAGTGTTGGAATCAAACAAAATGAAGTATACATCTATCCGACTTATGCGGATAAACCCAACCAAATTTATGCGAGCTACGCTATTTTATCGGTATACGACATTTTTCATCTATCAAGGGATTGCTATGACTCTGGTTGCGGTACTTTTTAAATTTTCAATTCCTCATGCATTGCTGATTGTGGGAATGATGACTTTTTGGCGAGTGATATGTGAATCTTTACATTTGGCATTATTTAAATGGAAAGGCATTATTCTTGTACAGAAAATATGGGCTACGAGTTTGAGCATGTTGCTGGCACTGACTTTTGCTTACCTTCCCTTCACAAAACTAAACCTTCCTCTATTTGGATCTGTGATATTGGATCAACCGGGGCTTTTGATACTGATATCGTTGTTCGGGGCTATCTGTGGGTATGTTTTACTAAAACATACGGATTTCACATCTGCAGTGCGCGCAGTAATAAACCATGCTGATCCATTGTTAAATCCAGAAATACGGATGGCTGATCTTCAACAGAGAATGGTTCAGTCAAAAGAACATGATCTTAGTAGCCCTACGTCGTCTAACCTTCATGTCAACGAGCAGCGCACATTAGAAAAAAAGGGATACGAGCAATTACATGAAATTTTGGTTACCAGGCACACCGCTCTCCTCCGTGCACCGTTCCACAGACGTTTATTGGCTATTATGATCATAGGCATACTCCTACCTTTATTGGTACTCATTTTCAAAAATCATCTTTCACTAGATTCAATTGAAAGATTCTCACCTTTGATCATTATGTTCATGCTAAATCTGACCGTAGGTAGCCAGATTTGTAAGGCTCTATTCTACCATGTTGATGAGCCGTTGATGCGCTATCCATTTTACCGCCAGCATGCGAAGCAGCATTTTCTGTTACGATTTAGAAGTATATTAAGCATAAATCTTAAGTTAGGTTCTTGTTTAGCAGCTGTAGTAAGTGTATCTATACTTGTATTAACTGGAGGACAAGATATAAGTTCACTACTTCCTATCTGGGTTACAACCATTGCACTGGCTGTATTTTTCTCAGTACATCATCTGTTGTTATACTATGTGATTCAACCTTATACCACTGAGTTGGAAACCAATAGTCCTCTTTTCTCATTCGTAAACGGCCTTATTTCATTGAGTTTTGTTGTGGCGATGTATCTAGGACCTCCGCTATGGGTACTAACCGCTATTATCATCGTGTTGACTATAGCCTATCTATCCATTGCTGTCCTTCTCGTAACCAAATATGCTCAAAACAATTTTAGAGTGAAATGAGAAGGAGTTTCCAAAGCATTGAGTCTTAATCCCCACTAGGGCCTATGTAATGTAGGAGGGATGAGATTCAATGCTTTTTTTGATTATGAGGAGGCATTATAAAGGGGATTTTTAACAGAAAAGGATGTTGGAGAAGGGCTGAATGTTCAGCAAGTTTATTAGCAACATTGCTTCTGTTTTAATCTAATCGTTATTTTGTGATAAATGTTTTCCCTTTTTTATTGCAGGAAAATGGGAATCAGAGCACGAAATATGTTGATAATTATGCTATAAAAGTTGCTTTGTGCACAATGATGTATCCAAAGCTGGATGTGCTTGAGCAAAGAGAAAGGTGTGTCACTATCCATGAAAGAACCATCTGAACACCTCATTGCCATGCTAGGTCAGCCTTATGATTCCAGGCGTGTTCTACAAGTATTGCAATCCTTCGGTGTCAAACGTATGCCGAAGGCGAGTGATTATTTTAGTGACGACATTATTTGGTCTGTAAAGTCATCTATCCGCCTAGACGTTTATCGCTCACCGAAAATTCATGAACTGACTGGACGTGACGATCTGAACACGGATGAATGGATAATCGGCGCCGTCCATTTTCTTGCTCCTGGATCGGATGACCGAATCCATACCCCGTTTCCAGGACAGCTTCCTGCCGGAATGACAATGAACTCAACGCCAGATATGTTGATTCGTGAATACGGTCAACCTGCATTGTATGAAGAAGGGGAATGGCTCGGGGGCAGCGGTCCGTTTCTGGCTTGGCGTGAATCCGGCATCAATGTCGCCATTGAGTATGAAAAGAACGAGGACGACAGTGCAATGACATGTTATACTGCCTGTTTAGTTGGATGTATCGGCGCTTGGCGAAAGGATTACCCGGAGGTTTTTGCTCCCTGAAGAAATCAAAAAAAGAAGCACCCACGCTTGTCTGCACACCCATGGTAGGACTGAGACCAAGCATGGAGGGGCGTTCCATTCCTAGCTCAAATTAGGGAACATATATTAGTAATAACAATTCATGTCGAGGGACTGATAGGGTGATAGGGGTGAGAAGACTTGAGTCTAATATGTCAGTAAACAGCGAATTATTTTCTGATATTGTCAGGTACGAACACGAAACGATAGGCGGTACGACCATAATCAACTCAAATGTTGGTTCACCCATATTTTGGAGCTGTAACCTGCAACATCTTATATTTGATACCTGCGATCTTACAAATGCGAGATTTTTTGCCGGTAGTACGATTGATCATTGTACATTTATTCGTTCCGACTTGCGCTCTGTTGGCATCGCCAAAGACGAAGCTGTTTTCACCAATTGCGAATTTTCCTCCTGCGATATGAGAGGGATGACATTGGAGAATGCTACGTTTATCGACTGTACTTTTTATAAATGTAGATTCAATGACCGGATTTTACAAGCGGCGAATATCGTCAATTGTTCCTTTACCGACAAGTGACCTGACACAATGTATTCCGTCAAAATCCAAAAATCATCTGTATGTTGAACAGATATCCGCACGTGTGAAAAATGCTTTGATGAAGATAGACGATGACCCTAATCTATCTGAAGATGATCGGAAGGTACTGGTACGCTGTCTTCGCAGGCTTGAGCCTATGGAACAATATATTTTTAACACAGCCCATATGAAGAAAATATATGGTGATGTTTTGGTTGAACGATTTTTCAGTAGTCTGGATTGTAACATGGCGTAGATTTTCTCGAACGATTCCGTAGAATGATGAAGCGCGCTGTATAAGTTATCGCAATAATGGGGAGTGTAGAAGAAAAAAGGTGGAAGAGAAATGTTCCGATTATTCATTTTGATACCCTGTTTTTTTCTGTTGCTTGGAACAACTTATAGTGCCTGGGGAGCAGAGATTACCGGATCTTCTCTCATAAAAGATCTTCAAAAAGGCGGATACATCCTTTATATCCGACATGGAGATGCAACTGTAGGGGCAGATCAACAAAACTTTAGTCTAACAGATTGCACTACGCAGCGGAATTTAAGTGTATTGGGAAAGGAACAAGCTGAAAAATATGGCGAGGCTATCCGTAAATTAAACATTCCCCTCCAAATACCTGTAGAAGCAAGTCCTTTATGTAGAACCCTCCAAACGGCTCAGATTGCTTTTGGTACACAACAGGTAAAAGTAAATGATTTCTGGTTAAACATATATAATCTCAGTCAAAATCCGAGCACTGAAAAAATAAATAGTACATTGCGAGCATTTACAAATGAAATTGAGCAAATACCTCCGACTCATGTTAACAGAGTAATTATAGCCCACTCTTTTCCTCCCGGGATAGGAGTAGGAGAACTTGCGAGTATGGAGACCGTTATTCTAAAACCACTGGGAGATCAAAAAGGGTATGAGGTTATTGGAAAATTGACATTAGAAGATGTTTTACAGCTAGCCGGAGTGTCAAATTAGATCAAAGATTGTATTTCAAGAGGAAAAATTTAAAAAAATGGATTGAAGTAAAAAGAGAGGGGCCGCTTTTGGTGACAAAAGTTGCCCTTCTTTGATTTCCTCTTGTATTTATCTTATTTCCCGTTGGTCTTGTCCAAATCAGTTTGCCCGATATATGGAATTCAAGTAATTCGAAATTGATGAAGCATCATCAATGGAGGTACGCATTGCAATATATCCGTCAGGACGAATCAATACAAGTTCTTTACTTGTTACATCGTAAATTCGATAGGCATTACCTGCTGTGTCTATTAAACCTTCCGCTGCCCTCTCCACGTTGGATGGCAGAATATAATGTATGTTGAGTTCGTTGTTGGTGAAGTTCTTCAGCGAAGGATCGACGCTGTTTGCAAAAGCCAAAAGCGTCCAGTGTTGGCCTCGCAATAGGTCAAAGAGACTTCCTGCAAATCCGGTGCCTTGCAGGCCCGTAGCATTAGGAGCACGATCCCCAGGAAATGAACGGGTAGCATTTGTTCGAGCAGAACGACGGGTAAGCGAACTTGAGCGATAGGAAATGAGTAGCCCACTCGTCAGATCGTCGGATATGGTGCTCAACGATTGGGACAACCCTCCGCCTTCAGTCGCCGTTCCTATGACCACTCCCATCTTCTTCGTGCTGTCCTCAAGAACAGCTTGAGCCACTGGGCGGCGCTCCTCATCGTACGTGTCGAGTAAGGCGGTGTCCGCTCCTCGTATCACATCCGCCAGCTTCCAGCCGAGATTGTACGCGTCCTGCATCCCCGTATTCATGCCTTGACCACCGGCCGGCGAATGAACATGAGCAGCATCGCCGGCAAGGAAGACCCGGCCGTTGCGGTAACATTCAACCATACGAACGTTCACCCGGTAGATGGACAGCCAGGAAGCAGCCGTAAGCCGAACACGTCCGGCCCCTGCGCGACGATCAAACATGGCTTGATACGCCTCTAGCGAAGGCTGCTCTGGTTCTTCGATGTCTTCCGGAATTGTAGCCTGCAGTTGCCAAATATCGGATTTTGGCAGAGGGGTCACCCCGATCATCCCCTCCGAAGAAGTCCAGATATGGATATGGTCACGATCTAACCCTTCCAATCGTACATCGCCAAGATACCATCGCTCTTGATCGTGTGTTTCCCCAACCAGCGGTAAGTGAATAAACTTGCGGATATTGCTTTTGCCCCCGTCAGCGCCAACTACATAACGAGCGCGAATTTGCTCTTCTCCTTGTGGTGAATTCACGGTTATCGTTACACCATCCTCATCCTGAACAAGACTTATGGCTTCCATGCCCAACTCAACTTGACCGTCAAGCATTGCATATCGGTCGCGCAATGCTTTTTCTACATCATATTGAGCAATCCAGACCGGATCGCGATAGGGTGTTTCAAGTTCGGGGCTGGCTGCAACGGTAATAGACGGCTTGTCCACACTCCTGCCATCTGCGGTATAATAACGAACAGGCAAATCCACAACACCTGTGTCAATAATGTAGTGGACGGCCTCCAAATCATCCACAACTTCAAGCGAGCGAGGCTGTATTCCTTTGGCGCGAGAAGCAACGTTAAATAAGGAGCTTCGTTCAATAATACGATGGTCGATGTTTCGACGGGCCAGATCACAGGCAAGGGTAAGCCCTGTAGGACCGGCCCCGACAATAAGAACATCAACAAAAGACGGCTTGGTATTCATGAATAGAATCCTCCTTGATCATTGATTTGATATGCTACATTTGTTATACTACACCGTGCAGTGTAGTTTGTAAACAGAACAGAACTCTAATCAATTTCTGATGGTATACCTATAAGGGGGCAACGTAAGAATGGATTATACGGAAAACAAGAAAATCCGCAAAGGCTCTTCAGACAAAAGAGCTAAAATTATTGCGGCAGCACGAGACCTGTTTCTTTCCGATGGGTTTGATCGATCCAGCGTCGATGCGGTCGCAGCTAAAGCGGGAGTTTCCAAACGGACAGTTTATGATTATTATGGCGACAAACAGAATCTACTGCTTGCCGTTGTTGAAGAATCCAGTTTGGCGGTTCTTGACATGATTGAGCAAGGGATTTCAGATCACCTCTTGGAATTCGAGGATCTGAAGCAGGCGCTCATCTTATTTTGCGAACAAATCGTAGCTTCTGCGAACGGTTCGTCCGATTACATGGCTTTGATCCGTCTGGTTATGGTGGAAACCGCCAACCTGCCAGACTCGTTTTTTGATAGGCTGGATAATGCCACTGAAGAGGGGATTATCAAGAGGTTTACAGAGTTTGGACAAACCGGATTGCTCCATGTGCCCGATCCTGAAATGGCTACAAAGCACTTCGCTGCATTAACGTTTTTATTGGTATTTAATCAACCTAGAAAAACAGAGGCATTGGAAGAGGAACAAACCAAACGTATCATCACTGAAGGGGTACGTGTCTTTCTTTGCGCTTATGCGCCTCGTAGCGTTCAAAAGGAAGATCAACCATCATACTGAATGCGATTTTGTTCAAATATAAAAAAAGGACTGTAAACATTCATCTTCTATCGATGAATACTTTCGGTCCTTTTATGTTTATCCCGTACTAATAAACCACGGGATCGGTTTCCGCCTCTCTTTGTTAACGTCTTCGGAAGGCTCCGCCACGTGCCAGAGCGAAGAAGATGAGCAGGGCAATAACCGAGCCAACAATGGCTGGAATAATATGAAATCCGCCAATCACCGGTCCCCTTGGTCCCAGCAATTCCGTTCCTAACCAGGAACCGATAAAACCCGCAATAACGTTCCCAAGTACACCGCCCGGTACGTCTCGCCCAATCAAGTTGCCGCTTAACCAACCAATAAGTCCACCAACAATGAGTACCCAGAGCAGATCCATGGATTGTTCGCCTTTCTTCGGGTTTAATACAAGTTATGTTGGGTTCGTTGGAATATACCTCATCTTCCTGTTGGTGGAGGAATCTAAAGCGTCTGTGCTAATATGGGTTAATATATGATTGAAGCTGGAGAACAAGCTAGATAGGGGTGCTTGTACATTTGAAGAAAATCCTAGTCATTGATGATGAAATCGCAATTCGAGATTTAATTGAGCTGGTGCTAAGGCGAGAAAACTATGATGTGCAGACCGCAGAGGACGGCAAAACGGGCCTGCAGCTGCTCGACTCTTTTCAACCCGATTTAGTGGTACTTGACCTGATGCTGCCAGACTGCTCCGGATATGACTTGTGTAAGGTAATTACCGGAAAACGTGCCATTCCTGTGATCATGCTCTCTGCCAAAAACGAGGTAATCGACAAGGTGCTCGGACTAGAGTTAGGGGCGGAAGATTACATGACCAAACCCTTTGACAATCGTGAATTGCTCGCTCGGATCAAGGTGATTCTGAGAAGAAACGAGAGCAAGGAAGAATCCAGCGAAGAAACAGAAGTGAAATCTACACGCATCATTCATGAAGAGCTGACATTTGATCTGGAAAGCCGCAGGGTACTTAAAAACGGTGTACCCGTGTCTTTAACGGCCAAAGAGTTCAAAATACTGGAAACGTTACTCAAAAGGCCAGACAAAATTTATACCCGGGATGAGCTGCTGCAGATTGGATGGGGATATGACTTTATGGGAGACAGTCGCAGTGTGGATATGACCATCATGCGACTACGGAAGAAGCTCGAGGATAACGCGGACGAACCGAAGTACGTCAAAACGATCTATGGATTTGGCTATCAACTTGGAGGTGGCGAGGCCTGAAGTATGCAACCCGGTTACTGCTGAATTATTTATTTTTCTCCGTGCTGTCTTTTGGCATCATCATTTTTGCGGTAAATAAAGCTATCGATTACTATAGCTTCGTTACCATTGAGAAACAGATGATGGAGAAGGCAGATCTGTCGGAGTTGTCCTTCCGTGAGGTGTTGGCACAGCATAGGTCCTCGTCAGGAGAGCCCCAGACGAAGGAAATTGTCAGACTTGCTCTGGAGAAGCTGAAAGCTTCAGGCAAGGAAGTACGTATCTATGACAGCTCCAAGCAGTTGCTGGGCCTAGCTGTGGATGGCATCATCATTAATGATGGCAAACCGCTTATTTTTGACAAAAATATTGAGAAAGCACTAAGGGGCAGTTATGCCTACACCGTCACGGAAGATCATCTGCTTTATTTTGCGACGCCCATTCAGGATCAATTCTACGAAAACGCTTATGTGTATGAATTCGTGGATGACATTTCCTACTTTTATGCGATCATGGATCAAATTCGTTATATCCTGTTTGTCGGTGCAGGCGGATTTATTGTGCTGATTACGTTATCCAGCCTGTGGATTGCGCGCAACACAACCAAGCCGATTAAGATACTGCTTGGCGCTGCGCAAAGTTTCTCCAGACAGGAGTTTCGGAGAGTTCATCTAAAACGGAAGGATGAGCTGGGCATGCTGGCAGATGGGCTGGATTCCATGGGGCGGCAGCTTCATGATTACATTCAGTACCAGAAACAATTTGTCTCCAACGTATCTCACGAGTTAAAAACACCCTTGGCAGCCATTCGTGGTTTCTCTCAATACTTGGTTGAAGGGGAGACCGAGAACAAGGAGCTGCAAAAAATCTATGCTCATCTGTTGCAGGAATCGGATCGGCTCACCCGCTTGATTAATGAACTGTTGTTGCTATCCCGATTCGATAAGGCTGGTTCTAACGATTTGGAAGTCGAGAAGACCGAAATGAACGAACTAATTCAGCAAGTTGTAATGAATATGGGAGCGAAGGCTAAGGATAAAGGGATCGAGATCAGAGTTAGTCAGGCGGAGGAAGAACCGGATGATGAGGGTACGACAAGAGTGCACGCCAACGTGAATCCAATGCTGATGTCCCATGCGATCGCCAACCTTGTAGACAATGCCATCAAATATTCAGGCAGTCCATCGCTGATCGAATTGAAGTTGGAACATACGCCAAGTGAGGTAGTTATACGGATACGTGATCAAGGCATAGGCATCGCGGGCGACGAGCTGGAGCGAGTGCAGGAACGCTTTTACCGGGCGAAAAATGCAAGTACAGCAAACGGTTCAGGTCTTGGACTTTCCATTTGCAAAGAGATTGTAGAGCGGTTTAATGGATATATCGACATCGAAAGTCAAGTGGGAAAAGGGACAACCGTTACAATTGTTTTGCCTCGTGCGTAGACCTGCATCTAAACCCAAGCCTAAATAGGTAACGTTACAAGATTGGTACATTTCTGTTATGAGACTAACAAATGTTTTATTTATAATCACTTCATAAGAACAAATCACACATTTATGGAGGGATCATGATGAAATTGATAAACAAAGCTGCAGGTTTTATCGTACTAGGTGCTTTACTAACGGTGGCATTAACGGGCTGTCAATCCAGTGAAGCTACATCGCCAGCAACCGGACAGAACACTGCAAATGAACAGAACACAGGCGAAGGTGCAACAAATGCTACTGCGCCTGCTTCCGGAAGTTCTGAAGAAAAGGGTACTGAAGCTATTAAAGAAGGTTCGATGGAGAAGGAAGGCAATGTGGTGCTGAAGGAACTTGCTTTTGTCTATAATGAGCACACCATTGCGATTTCGGATACAGCGAATGAAGATCAGATGGAACAGATGCTGGGCAAACCGGATAACCTGAAATCTCATACGTACAGTGCCGACGATGGAACAAATATGGATAACTTAATCGGTTTTACGGAAAAAGTGTACACGTATCCTGGTCTGGAGATTAAAACAATCAGTATACCGAAGGGGAAACAAGACTCCATCTTTCATATCGAAATCACAGATCCTAAGTACGCGACAGTGCGAAACATTAAAGCAGGAGATAGCCTGGATACACTCAAAAACGCATACCCTGAGGGGAAACTGCTTGGTGATGGAGCCCCTGATGAGGAGGATGATTTCCGTTACGAGCCATCCAATTATGTGGATGTGATGTCGTTTCATATCAAGGATGCCAAGGTAGAGAGCATTCAGATCTTCAGCCTTCTGGACTAATATTTAGTGATCGATGTTGGCAAGCCATTCATTCGATCCACCTTTAACACCTGTATAAAATGAAAGTTAACCCTCTTACATCCTGAAAAGGAGTATTGAGGGTTAGCTTCATTTTAGGACTTTTAAATGAAGCGCTGCTTGGGCAAATGCAACCCATGATAAGCGAGTTTGCAAACTGAAACTTTGTTACGTTTCGTCCCCGATGAGCGGTTAAATCCGGCTATAGCTTCTGCGTCCAATCATGTCTGGCTACAAGCTTCCCGTCCGTTTTCTGCACAAGATCAACCTCGAACAAACGGCCCTCGATTGACCTCTCTCTGAACCTGTAGGGAATTCTTAGAGTTCTCATAAGATAGATACTAGCATTTTCAACCTCTTTTTATTGTTCGAAAATTTTCGAATTATGTATTGCAGCTATGTGGGAAGTGTGATATATTTCTTTTCAGGCCAAACAGTTCGAAAATATTCGAACTGAAACTACACTGCATAAGACAGTATAGACAATATAGGAGGTAATAACATGTCCAATACAGCAACCGCTGGCAATACTAACAATTCACTGAACACCGATGCAAACATCACGATGTTAAATAACTATTTTCGCTTGTTTGATGCATCTCGCACTGACGACCGGGCTATGAAGGATTTGTTATCCCTGTTCACGCAGAATCCTGAAATTGTTTCAAACGGTAGCAGTCGTACAGGATTCGAGGTGGTTATTAAGACTTTTTATGAATACAATAAAGACATTAAACATATGTGGGATGCATGGGTTCTTCAGCCCGACGGCAGTTATCGAACTAACTGGGCAGTATGCGGGCAAGCAGTAGATGGCACGGTGTATGCGAAGGCGGGTATAGATATTATGCGTGTGAACGAGTCAGGGCAGATTGTGTATCTGAAGAACGTGCAGACGACTGAAGATGCTTACAATGAATATAACTCGTAAGATGAATATAGGTGGTTGTTACTTCATAGGTCTCTGGTAAGCAACCATTGCTGATTTGCTACATAGTAACCCATTTTTTTGATCAGTAGGCATAATTTTTTCGACTTATATTTAAGATTCACAGCATCTGAGGCCTTCAATCGAACTATCCTAAAACCAAAGAAACCGATGGGACTTTACATAAGTAAAATGCCCATCGGTTTTTATTTTATCTCAACAATAAGATACCTTCTTATTCTGGTGAAAATATGTCATATGGGATAATTTTGCTATGTGCGTAGCGTAGAGTGAGCTTCATGCTAGTCTAACATGATTTTCTCGTTAACCATTTGATAGTAATACTCATCCATCTGTTCCGCCGTAACATCTTCTTCAAGATGATATATCCACCACGTCACAAGTAAACTAATGACCCCTGAATGATATTCGGCTAAGAGTTCTATGGGAGGTGAAAATGGTTTTCCTCTTCTTTTTAGTTCCAGAAAATCTCTTCTGGATATATCTCCGATATAGTTTTTGAAAAAGTCAGTAAATCCCTTGTCATTCTTCTGGTTTTGAACAATTGGCTCCAGTAAATTCTCCAACATGAATCTAGATAGGCTTTGCAAGGGCTGCCGAAGCCGATCTTCTATACTCATTTGTAAATAATCCTGAAGAACCCACGTGAGGGTAGCGGATAACAGCGCAAATTTATCCTCAAAATGTTTGTAAAACGTTGTACGGTGAACCATCGCTTTGTCACATATCTCATTAATCGTGATATTGCTGAATAGTTTGCCTTGCTCAGATAACAGATCTCTAAAGGCCGTAATTAACAATTTATGAGTCCGGGCAACTCTTAAATCAAGCTTTTTTTCATTGATTTTCATCTACACCACTTCCATATCGTAGTTTAACTATATACCATCCCTATATTGATTCTTACTATAAAAGAAATTTTGATTATATTGGTATTATAAGTAATATTTTGATTTTTCAACAAGTGTAGATTAAAATCTAATTTCTAGAAAGGATGAATCTTCGGTGTCCGACATGAAAAAAGCTGTGGTGATCGGAGCAGGGATTGCTGGATTAATTACTGCAAGAATGTTAGCTGATTATTATGAGGAAGTATGTGTGATTGAAAGGGATGAATTCCCTTCGGAGCCAAATAACCGACAGGGTGTGCCTCAATCTTTTCATCCACACCGCGTACAACCACGCGGCGCGCTGATTATGGAACATTACTTCCCAGGATACAATGACGAATTGATAGCATTGGGAGCGATCTCTTCACACGATGAGAAGCTTATAGTTACTAATCGATACGGTACATTAGTTAACAAGGAGGATCCTTCTTCATTTAAAATTGCATCGTGCAGCAGAGCTTTGCTGGAATGGGTGCTGCGCAAACGAATCCAAAATATCCCTCATATAAGCTTCTTAACAAGTATGGAAGTTACTGGACTCATCGTATCTGAAGACCAGCATGCTGTTACAGGCATTTATATCAAAGAAAGAAGCGGTGAAAAAAGGAAAGACCAACTTCCAGCGGATATGGTTATTGATGCTTCAGGACGTTCTTCCAAATTGATTAGGTGGCTTGATAAATTAGGGTTGAATGTGCCAGAACCAGAAGTGCTAAAGGTATCTCTTGGTTATAGCACCCGTTATTACAACATTAAATCCTCCATTCCGAACGAATGGGTGATGTCTGATTCAGATCCTGAGCAAGGTATTCGTGCAGGCATATTTACGCGCATTGAGGATGATATCGCTGGACTCATTCTTTTCAATGCTGGAGGAGATGAGTATCCGTCCACTCAGCCCGAAGAGTTTCAAGATCAAATCAAGCATCTATTTGCTTCAGATAAAATTGTGAAGTTAATGGAGCAGTTGGAGCCATTGCAAGGGCCTAGGGGGTACCGTATTTCCGAGTCTGTTCGTCAGCATTTTGAACTCATGGAAGATTGGCCCTCTGGTTTACTCGTCCTTGGTGATGCATTTTGTAGCTTTGATCCTATTCACGGACAAGGTATCACCGTTGCTGCGGTCGAAGCTGAGACTATAGGAAAGTCTTTGGAAGCAAAGCGCTTGCATCCCGATCCGCAGTTTGAACGGAACATATTGCTTCGTATGCAGCAGGCCATCGATCCGGCTTGGTGGCTTAGTTCCGTGGCTGACCTGCGTTGGAGAGGGGTAGAACATGGTGGGCCTTATGAACTGAAAGGAGTGGATTTTGCTCAGAAATATATCAACTTATTTACGAAGCAAGCGATGAAAAAAGCAGATCAGGAAAAAGATAACCATCTCTTTTTTATGCAATTCCTAATGAATGCTTTGATCCTTCCTCCAAGTGAATATTTCAAAGCGGATGTCCTGGACATGATTCTAAACGACAATGGTTCAGAAGAAGAAATTGAATTAAGAGCAGCGCTTCGTGTCCAGGATTCGGATTTGTTCCAGCAAAAATTAGATGAGATCATTCCATTATTCCAACCCGAATATGATGAAGAGATTAAGAAACTGCTGGAAACACTTGAGCCTGCCTCTTTTAATGGATAACTTATCATGATGAAGTCGTCATTTTGACGGCTTTTTTATTTTGTGTCTATTATGATGGCGTGTTAGAAGTACAGTTACCTTTGAGCTAACATGCAACAATCCTTTAAAAAAATGAAACACTACGTTACTTTTATGTTACAAATGTGAATCTCTGATACCTTGTACTAAATACGAAATAACATGTATTTTATGCATTAATCTATGTAACATAAGTTGTGAAAACAAATACATGATAAAAAACCGATAAAGCGAGATTCATTTATATCCAGATCCGCTCAAGGTTTAAAAGAAAGGTGGCTTACCAAATGAGTCAAACATTTCAATTTCCGAATGGTTTTTTGTGGGGAGGTTCCGTCTCTGCAAACCAAATTGAAGGTGCATACCAAGAAGACGGAAAAGGACTTTCCATTCAGGATATCATGCCAAACGGCATTCAGACACCTCCGACGATTGAACCAACAGAGGATAATATGAAGTTATTTGCGATTGACTTCTATCACCGATATAAAGAAGATATTAAACTTCTTGCAGAAATGGGTTTCAAAGTTTTTCGTACGTCTATAGCTTGGTCCAGAATCTTCCCGAAAGGGGATGAACTTGAGCCAAACGAAAAAGGTCTCCAATTTTACGACAACCTCTTTGACGAGTGCCGGAAATACGGGATTGAACCTCTAGTTACGATCTCTCATTATGAGACTCCTCTACATCTCGTTAGGGAATACGATGGCTGGGCGAATCGAAAAATGGTCGATTTCTATGAACGATATGTGCGAACCATTTTTGAGAGATACAAAAGCAAAGTGAAGTATTGGCTCACATTTAACGAGATTAATTCGATTCTTGAACACCCGTTTGCAAGTGGCGGGATTAACACGCATAAGGATCAACTTAGCAAACAGGCCCTGTACCAAGCGGTTCACCACGAGTTTGTTGCAAGTGCAATGGCGGTTAAAATTGGGCATGAAATTAACCCGGATTTCAAAATTGGTTGTATGGTCATTGCTATGCCGATTTACCCATTGACTCCTGACCCTAATGATATGATCAAAGTGATGGAAGCGGATCATAAGAACACAGGTTTTACGGATGTTCACGTGCGTGGTTATTACCCAGGTTACATGAAACGTTATTTGAAAGATAACGGGATTACCATTCATTTCGAGCCTGGCGACGAAGAAATTTTGAAAAACACCGTTGACTTTATTTCCTTTAGCTATTATCAAAGTAGTTGCGAAACGGCTGATCCTGCCAAGCAAATTAAAGGAGAAGGAAACCTGATTGGTGGTGTTCCTAATCCGCTCTTGACTGCGAGTGATTGGGGTTGGCAGATCGACCCCAAAGGCTTAAGGTACATCATGAATGCAATGTATGATCGTTATCAGAAGCCATTGTTCATCGTTGAAAATGGATTAGGAGCCGTAGATGAACTGATCACGGACGAAAATGGTAATAAAACCGTTATTGATGATTATCGCATTAAATATTTGAAGGAGCACTTGCTTCAAGTCGCTGAAGCCATTCAAGATGGTGTTGAATTAATCGGATATGCATCATGGGGTTGTATTGATTTGGTTAGTGCAACAACTGCAGAAATGAAAAAACGGTACGGCTTTATCTATGTGGATCGTCATGATGATGGTTCAGGAACATTGGAACGCTATCGTAAGAAGTCCTTCCACTGGTATAAAGATGTCATTCAGAGCAACGGGAGCAGCTTGTTTCGTGAGTAGCAGGTGCTAATGTTGGAACATTGTTGAATACAGATCAGCTTAAAGGCCTACAGAATAAAACTAAGAAAGGGCCGCCAGTCAGCGGCTCTTTCTTAGTCTAATAATTGATATTTGAACGATTAGGGAGTAGAAGATGAGAAGAAAAATGTTTTTAATTATTGCTTTATTTGTTGCTACATTGAATTTGCGCCCGGCTATTAATTCCATATCTCCGCTGCTAGATACGATTCGGGAGGATCTGGGGATGAGCGCTGCACTAGCCAGTTTGCTAACTTCAATACCTGTACTATGTATGGGCGTATTTTCACCTTTTGCCGTCAAAGCAAGTGGGAGATGGGGAATAGAACGAATCATAGGATATTCCCTGATCGTGGTCGGAATCGGAATAGCTACTCGGCTATTTACACAGTCTACGTCCGTTTTACTTTTATCAGCATTGATCGTAGGTATCGGGATCGCTTCGATCGGCCCGTTAACTTCAGGTTTTATTAAAAAGTATTTTCCCGATCATGTTCCATCTATGATTGCACTCTATAGTATTGCAATCACTTTAGGGGCTGCGGTCAGTTCAATGGTATCGATTCCCTTAAAGACATACTTCAACTCTTGGCAGATAGCAGTAGGAGGGTGGGCAGTCATTGCCTTTGTAGCAGCGATCATTTGGTGGATCATGGTGAAGCCTCGATCTGAATCTGCTAATGCTAATGTGAGTGAAATAAAAGAACGTCCGATAATTAAACTTCCTTGGGGAAATAGAAGCGCATGGACGCTTACGCTTTCATTTGGATTAATGGCTATGTTGTTTTATTCTTTTACAGCGTGGCTCCCGTTAATGATTCAGGAAATGGGGTATAGCAAATCCTATGCAACGCTTTGTCTGACCATATTTGTTGTCATCCAAATCCCGATTAGCTTTGTCCTTCCAGTATTATTGAAGAACTTTCCTTCAAGAAGAGTATGGATGGTTGGTGAATCTCTGTTCATGATTGTTGGGTTGATTTTATTGATGATGAATTTCATACCGATGGTTTCCGTTGTACTCTTTGGAGTTGGAGCAGGGGGCTTGTTCACCTTAAACCTGATGTTACCGATTGATTCTACAACCAATGTGAACGATGCAACTTCCTGGTCAGCGATGCAGCAATCTGCCGGGTATGTTATTGGAGCGCTGGGTCCAATATTGCTAGGCTGGATTCATGATGCTTCCAATAGTTTCACACCTGCTATGATTGGAATGATTGTGATCATCATTCTAATGATTATGACGCAAATTGCAGCAACACGAAGGAAAAAAGTAATGGAAAGCGTCTAACGTACTCATCCCATCGAGAGCCATAGTGACTTAAAAGAGAGCCCAAAAGGCTCTCTTTCTGGTCTTTATTTATAGAGAGATCGAGTTCTTTCTCATAGCTCCAATTCTGTATTTACCATTTCTTTGAAAACCTCTCGTCCCAGCCATTCCAACAGGAAAGTAACAGGAACCTGAGTGGTGATGTTCGTGGATTCGTAATACTCTTCTTTTACATAATAAGGGATACTTACATCTGATATTTTAGCCATGGTGGATTGGCGATCGTTCGTTATCGCCACAATTTTATTTTTCTCCTGCTTGATCCGTTGGAGATAAGGTAGCACAAACGGGTTTTCACCTCGCGTAGATAATGCAATCGTAACACTGTCTTTTTGAATTCTGGTATGGATGGGGTAATGAGGATCTTTTATGTACACGGAACAGATCCCTAGATTTGAGAAAAATCGGGCTCCATACTCTCCTATTATTCCGGAGCTCCCGATACCAATAAAAATAACGCTACTGGCATTAGCAATTAACTTTGCTGCCGTCCGAATTTTCTCCTCCAATTCAGGAGCTTGAGAACGTTCAAAAAACCCATACACTGCATGATGTGGACTTTTCAACTCCTGCTTCGTTAGTTTATCTTGTTGGGAAACGAGCATCTTAAGTTTTACTTTAAATTCGGAAAATCCCTCACATTGATTCTTTCTGCAAAATCGCAGAATGCTGGCTGTAGATACATGAGTTTCATCGGCCAGTTCTCTGATACGCATGTACGCCACTTTTTCCATGTTCTGAGAAATATAGTTATATAAAGATAGTTCCAATTCGTTATAGGATGAGATTTGCTCACTGGTGAACATGGATATGCACTCCCTTAGACCATAATAAAAATAATAGGTAACCTGCTTAGGCAGTATACATTACCTTTGTTTAAAAAACAACGTGTTACATTTTTGTAACAAAAATCATCTCGTGTCAAAGGAAACTAAACACTTAAATCATATATATTTTCTTTTCTGTTCTGAGTAACATGACGTTATAACATATGTTTCGCACTTCCATTATAACTGGCTAGACGCGTCCATGGTCAGAGAATACCTTATTATACGTCGAAGGAGCCTTACAACATGGATAAACAACAATTGTCCAAAGATATTCTCAAACTGGTTGGTGGGGAAGAGAATATCGATCAAGTTACACACTGCATGACTCGACTCAGATTCAATCTAAACGATAACAATCAAGCAGACAGAACAACGTTAAAAAACACACCTGGCGTTATGGGTGTAATGGAAAACGGTGGACAGTTTCAGGTGATTATTGGCAATGAAGTTTCCGAAGTGTACAGAGCACTAGTGACCAATATGAGCATGAAGCCTAACGCAGAGAGTGCTCCAAAAGGTGGAAAGAAACAAAGGAATCCGATCAGCGCATTATTTGACTTCATCTCGGGCATGTTCACGCCAATTCTGCCAGCAATTGCTGGCGCAGGTATGATCAAAGGGATCGTGTCCATTCTGGTGGCTCTTGGTTGGATGACGAATACAAGCTCAACCTATATCATTTTATCCGCCGTTGGCGATGGTGCATTCTACTTCCTGCCTATTCTTCTGGCCGTTAGTGCTGCGAAGAAAATGGGTAGCAATGTTTATGTGGGAGCTGCATTAGCGGCTGGTCTTATGCACCCAACCATTACAGCCTTGTTTCAAGAGGGTAATACATCGTTTGCAGGCATTACAGTTATTGCTACATCCTATGCATCATCGGTTATTCCCATCGTCATTGCAATCTGGATCTCTGCTTACGTGGAGAGAGCTATAGACCATGTTACGCATGCTTCACTCAAAATGATTGTTGTACCCACTGTAACGTTACTTATTATGGTACCGCTAACCTTGATCGCGATCGGGCCACTGGGTGGCATTATTGGAAACGGTTTATCTGGGGGTATCAGATGGTTATTTGATAACGCATCCATTTTTGCAAGTATTTTAATTGGTGGCACGATGTCTGTACTGATTATTACTGGCATGCATTACGCACTGTTGCCGCTTGCAGTTGGTTCGATTGCAACACTTGGTTACGATTTTATCGTTCCATTAATGTTCGCAGCTAATATGGCCCAGGGTGGTGCCGCATTTGGTGTGGGCTTCAAGTCTAAAAATACCCAAACCAAATCACTTTCATATTCTACAGGACTGACCGCTCTTATGGGAATTACGGAGCCAGCCATGTACGGAATTAACATGAAATTCAAAAAACCATTTATTGCAGCGCTCATTGGGGGCGCAGTCGCTGGAGCGTTTCTGGGAGCCTTTTCGGTTAAAGCCTATTTCATTAGCACTGTAGGTCTTCCGGGAGCTGCCTCATATGTCGGTCCAGACATTAGCAACCTGCTCTATGCACTAATTGCTGCTTTGATTGCATTCGTTGTCGCTAGCGTCATTACTTATATTCTGGGCTTCCAGGAAGAGGTACCTGCACCATCAGCAACGTCTGCAACTATATCTGTAGTAACTGAAGACACTGAATTACAGGATGAACAAATATTCAGCCCTATCAGTGGGGAAGTTAAGCCACTTAGCCTGGTTCCAGACCCTGCTTTTTCAGAAGAAATGATGGGTAAAGGATTTGCCATTCAACCTGCAGAAGGACGTGCAGTTTCCCCAGTTAACGGCACAGTATTCTCTGTTTCTAAGAGTGGTCACGCTATTGGTCTCGTAAGTGATCTTGGCGCAGAGATGCTCATTCACATTGGGATTGATACGGTAAAGTTGAAAGGCCAATTTTTCTCGCCAAAGGTACAGGCTGGAGCAAAAGTATCCGTAGGCGACCTATTGATGGAATTTGACCGTGAAGAGATTGAAAAAGCGGGTTACAACATGATTACGCCGGTCATTATTACGAATATGCATCAATATACCGATGTGGAATCAGCTGGTCGTACCAATATTCTTGAAAAAGAATGGATGTATACAGTCAAAGTTTAATCTGGTTATATCCATAACGACAGTGTTCCAAAGCATCTTTGGAATACTGTCGTTTTTGTCTTGATGTTGCATAGCAAAACCCAAAAAACTCCTTCTACATAATATTAAGCTGATACAAAACACTGCGTAACATTTGAGTAACAAATGTGATCTCATGTTAATTCAAACTAAAAGGCTGAAAGGTATATATTTATTTGAACAATAAAAGTAACATAAGTTATGCAAATGAGAATCTCTTATGGATTTAACACTGAAAGGTGGAACACAAATGAATCTAACCATTCGCTTAGGGGCTGTTTTTCTGTGGGAAAGTCTCTAGCTACTAATTCAATAGTATCTGGTTGAGAATATTTAATATATCTATTTTTCTAGAAATATAGAAATAAGAAGGTGCAATTGTTGAAAAATATGTGGAAAATATATTTATTAGCTGTAATTAGTTTTCTTAATGGATCATCAGAATATGTTATTGCCGGAATCCTGGACAAAGTAGCTGAATCTAGCAACATTTCAGTTTCTTCTGCTGGACAGCTCATTACTGTGTTCTCTATAGCTTTTGGTGTAGGGACTCCTTTCTTAATTGCTTTTACATCTAAATTAGACCGAAAAAAGCTCTTAGTTTATGCATTAACGGTATTCTCTGTTGTTAACATTTTAATTGCAACGATCACAGGATATGAGATGCTTATCGTAGCTAGAATTATTTCAGCACTTAGTGCCGGTGTTATTCAGGTTACGCTCCTTACTCTTGCTGCAGCTTTGGCTGCTCCAGGCAAACAAGGCAGTTCAATTGCTACTGTTATCATGGGAAATAGTACGGCATTAGTTATCGGTGTACCTATAGGCAGGGTTGTAGCTTCCCATTATGATTGGAACATTATCTTTATTGGTCTTGGAGTAGCCGGACTTATTCTCTTATGCCTAGCGCTGCTGATCATACCTAAAGTCGTTGCTGAAAAAGCGGTTCCTTTGCGTGATCAGTTTACGTTCATTATGCAACCCCGTATTGCAGCAGCGTTGCTGATTACGTTCGTGTGGTTAGGTTCATATTCCATTTTATTTACGTACATTTCGCCGTATCTCCTAAATATATTTAACATGAGTGATCAAGGTGTAACGGTAGCCCTGTTTATATTTGGTATTGCCAGTGCTATTGGTTCCAAAATAGGAGGACTCAGTACAGATAAATGGGGTACATTCCGTACCCTAGCTGGTGGAATGATACTCCATGCCATTGTATTACTGTTGTTCCCGTTTATAGGCCAATCCATATTTCTTCTATATATATTACTTATTTTCTGGGCACTAGCAGCCTGGTCCTCAGGTACGCCGATCCAATTTCAGCTTATAAGTCTCGCTCCTGCCGCTTCTGGCATTGTACTGAGTCTGCATAGCGCGATTGGACAAGTTGGAATGGCTGCCGGAGCTGGAGTTGGGGGTATTGCTGTCAACCACAACTTGTTGAACTATATTCCATGGATCGGTGCGCTTGCCCTTGTGATTGGCATCGTAACAACGCTGCTTGAAACTCTCTATCTAAAAGAAAACAAACGAAACAATCTTTGCAATAAATAATCACTTGTATTATCTTTCTTTGATACATGCCGGTTAACGATATACAAAACCTCTATAACAATAAGAAAGCAGCTGACCCAAGTGATCAGCTGCTTTCTTTGTTTTATAATTCATAACTCATTAACCTTAAAGAGTAATAAAGTCTGAACTATCCTACATTTTCCAGTTGATGACTTGGTCAGTATCCAACCCGAGACAATCAATAGTTACACTACAAATGTCGCGGGACGATAACATACTGCCATTGAAGTCACTATTACAGCATTTTTTGTTTTATTCATTGTTATCTGATGTTGAAGGTTTGTAATAAAATTCATAAAAAGTATAATGACTGTATTAGCCTATCGTCAGGCAAGAGAAGGGTGATCACGAAAATCTGAATTAACGCTGGAGGCGAAGGAGATGCTTGAATTAGAGTTTACTACTATAGAGGAGTGGGATGAAGCATTGTGGGCGCGGATGGAGCGAATCTATCATGAGGCTTTTCAAAGCGGTGCTAAGACAAAAGCGATTTTGCACAGTATGCTGGACCGCAAAATTGGTTATTTACACGCGGGCATGCATCATGGAGAAGTGGTTGCGATGGCTGTTACTGGACTGGAGGGGAAGGTTGCGGACCGCATCCTGATCATCGATTACCTCGCGGTTGAACAGAAGCTGCGAGGGTTGAGCATAGGGACCTGGATGCTGAAGCAGATCAGAGCCTGGGCGTTAAGGGAACACCGGATCAAAGGTATGATTATCGAGGCGGAGTTCGGGACAACGGAGGCTCATCAGGAACGCATTCAGTTCTGGCAACGCAACGGGTTCATCCTAACCTCCTATGTCCATCAATATAGAATGGTGCCAGAGCCGTATCAGGCAATGATGCTGCCACTGGATACAAATACGCATGTGCCTGACGATGGTGAAGCACTGTTTCGTTATATCAATGCTTTTCACAAGGTTGCTTACCGGAAGAGTTAGACCGCATTCAATGGAGTTGTGGAAATGAATAGAGTCAAGTTAAATATAGCACCATTCTCTTTTGTGTTTAGTTTAATGTAAGGACCATTAAAAACGGACATATGAAGAACCAGTCTTCAAACTTTGGGGAGGATCGGTGATTTTTGTTCATTTATATAAAAATTTATGTTTATCCATTGTAACCATCTTCTTTCAAATAGGATGTAAAACGATCAGTTCTTGACTGCGCGGTCAATAACTGATACATTAATCCCATGAGCAGACCAAGAGAATTTGATGTCGATCGTGTATTACACCAGTCTATGGAAGTGTTCTGGAATCAAGGCTTCAAAGCAACTTCTTATGAGGACCTTACGCGTACTACAGGAGTCAAAAAGCAAAGTTTGTACTGTGTTTTTAAAGACAAGCGATCGTTGTTCCTGAAGGCGCTGGCACTTTACCGTGAACAGGTTATAGCGAAACTGAAAGAGATTGAAGCCCTGGATTCGTCTCCCGTTGATAAACTGGATGCCTTACGATATTCCCTTCTAGACGATGAAACTGGCTGCCAAGGGTGTCTAATTGTGAATGCATCACTCGAATTCGGAACAGATGACGAGCAGGTCACACGCGAAGCTGAGCTCATGGTAGAAGAGGTTCAACTGGTATTAGAGAAGATCATAAGTAGTGGCCAGAAACAACAATTAATTTCCACCCGGTATACGAGTATAGAGCTTGCATCTTACCTAAATAACACCATTCTTGGTGTGAGAGTTATGGAGAAATCAGGTTCATCCCGTGAACAGATCGAGACGGTTCTGCGTATTTCATTTGGCATGATCATGTCTTGATCTTTTTTTTGTGAAATTCTTGACTACAAAGTCAAAAATAATTGAAGGCGGATTAAACCACCACGAAACCTTGAAGGAGGTGGGGCTTTTCGATAAAAAGCGTGTATTGATTCATTTGGAAATAACGTCTAGCTGTTAACCAGGCTGGTTGCTGTTTAACATCTCCTAGGTCAATTTATATAAAACAAAATTTGTGGAGGTTATTATGAATTATTCTCAATCCGTAGAAGCATTGTTCCAACCTATAGAGTTAGGTCACTTGAAGTTATCCAATCGGATCGTGATGGCGCCGATGACGCGTCAATTTTCTTCGGACGGTATCCCGGGTTCGAATGTTGCGGGCTATTACCGCCGCAGAGCAGAGAACGCAGTGGGGCTTATTGTGACAGAAGGGACAATAATTAATCATCCGGATGCATCCAATCAAGCCAATGTGCCGCACTTTTATGGCGAAGCTGCAATGAATGGTTGGGCACATGTTGTATCTGAAGTACATGAAGCTGGCGGTCGAATTATTCCACAGATCTGGCATATGGGAGCCAAGGGTCATGTTAATGATTATTCGGAAGCTGAGATTGCAACAATCGTTCAGGAATTCGCACAAGCAGCCTCAGAAGCGAAACGCGTTGGGTTCGATGGTGTTGAAATTCATGGAGCACACGGCTATCTGATCGACCAATTCCTGTATGAGAAAACCAACTCTCGTACGGATCGTTATGGTGGAGATATGATGGCTCGCACACGTTTTGCAGTTGAAGTGATTGAGGCTTGCCGTAAAGTAGTGGGATCGGAATTCCCTATTGTACTGCGTTTATCTCAGTGGAAGACAGATGATTATCAGGCTAAATTGGCTGAAACACCGGAATTACTGGAGCAGCTTCTCGCACCGTTGGTTCAAGCTGGAGTTGATATCTTCCACTGTTCCACACGCCGTTTCTGGGAACCGGAATTCGAAGGGTCTGATCTGAATTTTGCTGGATGGACCAAAAAACTGACTGGCAAACCAACAATTACTGTTGGATCGATTGGTCTTGATGGTGACTTTACAAGTCTGTTCACAGAAGGTAAAGGCGCAAGTAACGTCGGTATCGAGGGATTGGTACAACGACTTCAGAATGATGAGTTTGATCTGGTTGCTGTTGGACGTGCTATTCTGGTCGACCCTGAATGGGCTAAGAAAATTCAAGAAGGACGTACTGGTGATCTGGTTCCATTTACAAGAGAGGCGATGACTGTACTTACTTAATTGTAGTTATAATCATTAGGAATATGTATTAATCAAACACACCTTCAAGAGAATGAAACCTTGTCGTAAGATAGGGAGATCATCTTGGAGGTGTATTTGTAATAGCAACCAGAGTGAGTTATCCGGTGGAACTAAAGATGAAAGCCATAGAAATGAGACTGGCAGAGGTACAGGTATCTAAATGGAAAATTGCACTGTTTAGAGCAGAACAGGGAATCTTGCTAGGCCTGACAGACATCCCATGCAAGTGACGATCTATTCATTAGTGTTAAGTGACAACAAGTGTTTTAGATTGTCATCAATAAATTGATTATCGGCACTGTTGATTCCACGACCAGCAAAATGGCCCCAGATCGATTGGATTGGTTTCAAGACAGCATTAGGTATACGCTTAGCTTCGTATTCATTATCGGCCGCAGTGCAGAAGAGATCCGTGCTTCCGGGCATGATACAGGCAAAAGCTTTTATGCTATGAAGTGCTTTATCAAAGTCTCCGTTATAGGAGGGGTTTGCACTGATATCTGCATGTTGACCTGTCCATAACATGGCCAGAACATTATGCGGATCCATATTCATAAAGCTATTTTCCCAGACACCAGCTACAAAATCCTCCAATGTGTCAAATCCCATCTCACGGTAAAGCTCTTCTCTATAAAACGCATGTGATAGTCCCCATCCTGCATAGACCCGACCAACGGCACGCATGTCTGTCGAACTTAGTTGGTTTAATTTACTTGAGTCGAAGCCAACTGCAGATAGCAGGGAAGCTTTCACGCCTTCCAGGACCACAAATGTGTGTGGCCAAGGTTTGGCGATGCCTCCGAAAGATGCGATTCGTTCGACCATCTCCGGGTAACTTGCCCCCCATTGAAATGCCTGAATGCCTCCCATCGACCACCCGACGACGAGAGCAATCTTTTGAATACCGAATTTTTCGGTCAGCAGTTGGTGCTGGAATCGAACGTTGTCATAGATGGTTACCTGTGGAAAGTTAGCCCGATCGAATGGAAGAGGCGTGTTACTGGGAGAGGAAGAGAGTCCATTCCCCAGCAAATTGGGAACGATAATAAAATATTTCTCTGGATCCAGTGCCATCCCACTGCCAATAAGCCATTCATTCTGAACATGCTGATCCCCAAAAGCCGTTGGATAGACAATAACATTATCCTTCTGTTCATTTAATTTTCCGTAAGTTTTGTAAGCAAGAAAAGCGTTTGGTAACGTCACTCCTGATTGTAAGAGTACATCACCCAAATTAAAAATTTCATAATCCATCGTATAATAGCTCCCTTCAAAATGAAAAACCACATGTTCACTGTGATCTCTTGTACTGAGTATAGAGCTGTGTTACCCTCAATAAAAGTGAATATAATTCAAGATAGTATTCAATAAAATTGAAAGATGAAGGGGGATCATTGGATGGAATTGCGTCAACTGAATACGTTTTGTACGGTTGCAACAACGTTGAATTTCACACGAGCAGCAGAAGCGCTGAGCTACGTTCCTTCCAACGTCACGATGCAAATTAAAGCATTGGAAGATGAGCTAGGTGTTCGCCTCTTTGATCGGTTGGGCAAGCAACTCGCGCTCACAACTGCGGGTAAACGCTTTTTAACACACGCCCAAGGCGTTCTTGAAAAAATGGACGAAGCTCGCAGTGCTGTCCATGATAATGAAAAACTAAGTGGTACCTTAACGATAAGTGCAAATGAGGTTATTTGCTCCTACCGGCTTCCACCTGTCTTCCAACGGTTTCGTTCGCAGCATCCGGGAGTTCGCCTAATTTTCCGCTCAGTGCCGAATCAAGAGCTCAAGCAAACGCTCTTTGAGGGAACCACGGATATTGTTTATATGTTGGATGAACCCATTCGCTCGAGTGGACTTTCCGTGGAACCTTTGCTGGAAGAACATTTCCGATTGTTAGCTGCTCCAGATCACCCACTCGCCAAACGAACTGTGCTGCAATTGGAAGATTTTCATGAAGAAGTGTTCCTGACAAATGAGAAGGGTTGTCCATATCGAACGATGTTTGATCGGTCATTTGAGAAAGAGGGGATTGATAGCATTACATATTTAGAGTTTCAAAGTGCTGAAGCCATTAAACAATGTGCAATTTCAGGCATCGGTATTGCCTTTCTTCCTGAGATCGTCGTGGAGTCTGAAGTTGAACGTGGAGAACTTGTTGTCCTCCCATGGCAAATTCCGGACTTGCAGGTATATACACAGATGTTGTGGCATAAAGACAAATGGATTTCACCAATGATGTTATCTTTTATAGAAGCAACCAGGGAAATTTTTGGTTCACAGAGTGAGAATAAAACCGTATAGCTTATGTACGAGACATCAAACTGTTGAGCACAGTAAAACGCTGTTGAAAGTGGGGAAATATTATTTATGATTCCATTAGTATATGACCAGATTAACCATTGGGGAAAAGACGATGAATTTTTCCTTGCATTGTTAAAGAGACAAAAAGTAGAATTTATAGCTGACCTGGGCTGTGGAACAGGAAGATGGACTACTCATCTTGTTCAGCGCGGTTATAAAATTACCGCTATAGATCCCAATGAAGAAGCGATTGAGATGGCGCGAAGTAAAGATAATTCTGGAAATGTGAATTGGATTATAGGTGATAGTGCGGATTTACAAACCAATACCTATGATGCGGTGATTATGACAGCCAATGTTGCACAGGTATTTCTTACAGATGATAGTTGGAAGCGAGTGATCTCAGACGTATTCCGATCCCTAAAAATGGGGGGGCACTTTATTTTTGATACAAGAAACCCTTTGGTAAAAGTATGGGAAGAATGGGAGAAGGACAAAACTCCTGACTTCGCTAAAGATAGACTAAGCGGAGATCCTTTAGAAATTCACACAGAATATGAAGGGTTTGAGGGAGATATTTACACTTTCTATGAAATTGTAAAAAATACCAAAACAGACAAAGTGTTAGTTCATGAAAAAATGCAGCTGAGGTTTCGAAATCAAGAAGAATTCGAAGAGTCGCTGAAACAAATCGGTTTTTCAAAAATCAAAACATATGGTGATTGGGAATTTAAACAAGCAAATTCTGAGAATAGATCGTTTATTTTTCATTGTGTAAAATAGCAGTTAGTGAAGAAAATATCGAGGGACAAGTACCCATTGAACACAATTCTTATTCCTAAAATAACTACAGACAAATTTCATTCAAATCCATTCAATGAAATTTGTTCATATATGATGAACTGGAGTATGATGGGGGAAGGCGATGCTGATAATTATCATATAATCAATACCAAGTATAGCGTGTAATTTTATATAGGTCTAAAGCTTTTGGACCCGGCTACACAACACCATACTTCCTTGAAGGGGGACATCTGTTTTGGATGAGCAGTTTCTAGATTTATTGGCCGAGAAATATGATACGGAAGAAAAAATCATAACAGAGATCATCAACCTTGAAGCGATCTCCAATCTCCCGAAGGGAACCGAGCATTTTGTCAGTGATTTGCATGGGGAGTTTCAGGCTTTTCAGCATGTACTAAGAAACGGTTCGGGTACCGTCAAAGAGAAGATCAAAGAATTATTCCGGGAAACTTGGACGGATCAAGAAATCCATGATTTTGCGGCATTGGTTTATTACCCGGAAGAAAAAATACAGCTGGTTATAGGGGAACTGAGCAATAAACAGGCTTTGAACCAGTGGTATAGACTAACAATTGAGCACATGCTTAAGCTTATTTCTTATGCCTCTTCCAAGTATACACGCTCAAAATTGCGTAAAGCTCTGCCGGAGCAATATGTATATATTGTAGAAGAGCTTTTATACAAGACGGATTCGACCAACAATAAGGATCCTTATTACGAGGAAATATATCGGCAAATTATATCCTTGGGCCAGGCGGACAATCTCATTATCGGCCTTGCTTATACGACACAACGCCTGGTGGTTGACCATCTTCATGTGGTTGGAGATATCTATGACCGGGGGCCGTACCCCGATAAAATTATGGATACATTGATCAACTACCATTCTGTAGACATACAGTGGGGGAACCATGATGTCCTCTGGATCGGAGCCTACGCAGGTTCTCTGGTCTGCCTTGCGAATATTATTCGGATCTGCGCCAGATATGACAATCTGGACATCATTGAAGATGTATACGGAATCAATCTGCGCCCACTGCTAAATCTGGCGGAGAAATATTATGAAGACAATCCGTCCTTCAGACCTAAGTTACAGGCTGGCCATAATGTATCGGAGCAGGAAATTCTGCAGATCACCAAAATTCACCAAGCCATTGCCATGATTCAGTTTAAACTTGAAATTCCGATTATCAAGAGACGCCCATACTTTAATATGTCTGAAAGACTTTTGCTGGAGCAGATTGATTACGACAACAATGAAATCAACATCTGCGGTAAAACCTACCTGCTGGAAAACACCTGTTTCGCAACCGTAAATCCGCAGAAGCCTGAACAATTGCTGGAGGAAGAACGCCAGGTGATGGAAAAACTGCTGTTCTCCGTTCAGCATTCCGAAAAGATGGCCAGACATATGAATTTCCTCATGAAAAAGGGTAGCCTTTATTTAAAATACAATGGGAATTTGTTAATCCACGGCTGTATTCCTTTGGATGAAGAAGGAAATATGGAAGAAATGCAGATTGAAGACAAGACATATGCGGGCCGTCAATTGCTTGATGTTTTTGAGGATTATTTACGTTACGCCTTTGCACATCCGGAAGAAACAGAAGATCTGGCGACGGATATGGTATGGTACATCTGGACAGGGGAATGTTCCTCACTCTTTGGCAAGAGAGAAATGACCACTTTTGAACGTTATTTTATTCAAGAAAAAGAAGCACATAAGGAGAAAAAAAATCCTTACTACCATTTACGTGAAAATGAAGAGATCTGTCGAAGAATCTTGCAGGAGTTTGATTTGAATCCGGATCATGGACATGTCATTAACGGGCACACGCCAGTCAAAGAAATAAGTGGAGAGAGCCCTGTTAAAGCAAACGGAAAAATGATCGTGATTGACGGCGGTTTTTCCAAAGCCTATCAATCCACCACAGGCATTGCCGGATATACCTTGCTGTACAATTCTTTTGGCATGCAGCTCGTCGCCCACCAGAAATTTAAATCAAAAGAAGATGTGTTATGCAACGGAACGGACGTATTGTCTGTGAAAAGACTGGTGGACAAAGAACTGGAACGGAAACTGGTGAAGGAAACCAATGTTGGGGAGAAGCTGCTGCAGAAAATCTCGAATTTGAAGGACCTTCTGGAGTATCGTAACCCTGTTCAATAGGAATTGCGGTTAGATCGTTAAAATCACTTTCAAGCATATGTTATAGCATGTACTTGAAAGTGATTAATTTTCTAATCGACATCAGATATTATTAATTTCATTGTATGAACAATCAATTCAATACGAGTAAATTTTGGATTGGTGGTATCCTTTGAAAGGAAGTTAGTGTACTTTAAATATCTCTTAAAGGTTGACAAATTGAATCATATCACACAAAATACATGCTATAGCATATATTAATCCTATATGTACAACTTAATGAAAGAAGGATAGCTATGTTCATTTTTATTACCGTTTTACAGATTCTTTTAGGTCTCTTTTTCCTATTCACAGGAAGCAAAATTATTTCGGGTAAAATGGCCGACGAATTCAAACGATTTGGATTGCCCTCTTACTTTAATGTTCTGACCGGTTCGTTTGAGATTGTGGGAGCCATTGGTATGATCGTTGGCATATGGATACCTATTTTTGCACTTTTGGCGGGTGTGCTTCTAGGTGGAACGATGCTTGCTGGGGCGTTTACCTTGATTGTTTTAGCCAAAGACCCCATACAAAAGGCCATTCCTGCACTCATTTTGTTTGTTCTTAGCTTGATGGTGTCGATGTATCATTTCTTTTAAACGACTTATTTAAGGCATGATGGCGATATAAAGTAGTTTGTAACAATCGTTCAGATCACCTATAATTGGTGTAAGAACATGATGAATGAGGGTACAACAATGGACTTATACGATGTGACTGGTTTTTTAATTCACCGTACTGATCTTAAGCTTACAAATTATTTTATCAAACAATTGAAACCTTATAAGGTCACGCCTGAACAATGGAGTATTATTTTTTATATGGATATTGATAAAGCTACGACTCAAAAAGAGCTGGCAGAGGCAATCGATCGGGATCAAACAACTGTCGTGAGGATGATACATTCGTTAGAACGTAAAGAAATGGTTCGACGTATGATTAATGATCAAGATAAGCGTTCACATCATTTATATTTGTCTCCTAAAGGAGAAGAAGTAAAGCAACAGTTGTTGTTAACGGTCAAAGACGCTCATAATTACGTCACACGAGGGTTAGAGCCGGAGGAACTAAAACAGTTAAAAGTAATATTAGAAAAACTGTACATGAATGTGCAAGAGGATTAACCGAATTGACACGCTAGGTTTTAAAGCCCCCCAAATACATGCTGTAGCATATATTTGGGGGGCTTTAAGCGACTCTGCTTTCTTCTTGCAATTTGCAAAGCAGGTGCACTCCTGGGAACTTGAAGAAAATGAACAGACGAATGTTAGGTGAATATCTAATTGAATTTACTTTCAGGCTCTTCACCATTTTCTACACGTTTTATATTATTTATAAAGAAATCATATCTTATTTTATGAAATTTCCGACCATCAGGCATTCCGGCTGTATGGGGAGTAAGTATCACATTACTCAGATTCCGAAGCTCACTATCCATAGGAAGTGGTTCAGATTCAAACGCATCCAGGCATGCGCCTGAAATATCTGCGTTTTTTAATGCATCAATCAAGTCTCTTTCGTTAACAATCCCACCGCGGGCTGTATTGGTAAAAAGAGTGGTATTTCTCATTTTCTTGAATGCATTTTTGTTGATGAGCTGCTTGATTTGCTGATTCAAGGGAATATGTACACTGACGATGTCCGATGTGCTTATAAGTGTATCGAAATCCGTCATTTTCACCACGTCCTCAGATTTTACAACAGCTTTTCTTGCATAAGCCTGCACATTCATATCAAAAACCCTGCAAAACGAAGCCACTTCTTGCCCAATAGCGCCCAAACCGATAATCCCAATCGTTTTCCCCTTTAACTCACTCCCTGTATAGTCCAATTGATTCTCATCCATCAATCAATGCCAACGTTCCAGTCTTGCGGAAAATACGCTGTAATATTTGATTTTGCAGTTTCGTTAAAATAACCAACGATGAGAATTTTCATATCTATACCACCTTTCATAATCTATCCCATGCTAATCGTATGGAAAAGATTCCAGAATAACAATATAGCTCCTGATTTCAGTGAGTGGGGGAGTATGTCAATGTTTGATTACTCTAATAGTGGAGCTAAAGCCAAGAAAATATTAATGAATGAAATTTACGAATAGACTTGATTCTGGAAGTTGCACCTGAGACTGAAGTTCTTCTACGTACTGCTGATGTATCAGATAAGCAAGCTGTTCAAAAATATGTAGATTATACGGTTCAAAAGACGTTTTGGTAAACCTGAAGAAGTAGGCCGTCTTGTTGCCTTCCTGTTATCTTAGGCAATGTCCTGATGAGGATACCTACAATGAAGAAAAAGAGCAGGTCATCCAGAAGATGGCTTGCTCTTTTCTTGCGCTGATTTTTTGATATCTACACTTCACTTCTAACGCGATCGCTCCTACTTACCTCGACTCTGGATAATATCCACCATCTGTTTAAGCGCCTTTTTGGCTTCGGGTATAGGAAAAACGGGGAAGACATGATTCATTTTGGGATACTCGAAATAGTTGATATCAACCGATTGCCGGATAGCTTTTTCTTTGAATTTTCGGGCATCCGGAAGGAATAATTCATGTGTTCCTATAAACAGTGAAATTTTACCCAAATTTTTAATTTCCCCATGAATCGGACTGAGCAAGTAGTGTGAGTGCGGGGTTTCACCTGCATATCTTTTCCCAGACTCAACCAGCATGTCCCAGTTCAACATCGGCTCTTTATCCATCATGGCGATTACTTCAGGGTTGCTTAATGTAATATCAAGCCATGGAGACAGCAAAATAATGTCCTTTGGCTGTGGCAATCCTTGTTCCAATAAATATTGCGCAAAAGCCAAGGAAAGACCACCACCAGCAGAATCGCCCATTAAGACGATGTTTTCCGGTTTAGTTATTTTTAATACATGCTCATATACCCTAAGAACACTCTCAATTGCATCCATGTACTGATAATTCGGTGCTTTCGGGTAAATTGGCGCATACACCGTGCAATGAAGTTGCTCCGTTAAGTTGTTTAAAAAATGCCAGTGCCATATCAGTGGTTGCTCAACATATCCTCCACCAGGCAAATACAGAACAACTCGTTCGCCCGAGCGAGATTTGGATTTCAACATATACGTGTCTACCGGGAGACTGTGTTCTTTGGTAATATTATACTTCTGCTTAAGTTTGGCAGGTAATTCATAGGGCATGCTGTTACTCTTTCCGCGTTCCTCCATAAACTCATTCACATCAAGCTTCTTTTTGGTCATTCTCAGCAACAATTCGACTAAGAAACTTCGTATACTCCGCATCATATCGACCTCCTATATAAAGAATACTTGAATACAATCATAAAATATATTTAAATATAATTTAGTATCATAAATATTATTTTAAGGATAAGAGGGATGAAATGAATATTTCACAGTTGCAATATTTATTATCTGCTGCACAGTGGGGTTCATTCACGAAGGCCGCGAGCGTGCATCATCTCACCGTGCCAACGATTAGTCAGTCCATCAAACAATTGGAAGAAGAGATGGATACCGTTATTTTTTACCGTACCAAAAAAGGAGTCGTACCAACAGCAGAAGGAGAGCTTATTCTGCAGCATGTGGCAGCCGTCCTCAAAAATATTGAACACATGCAGAGTGCATTGCTCAGTTTCAAGGAAGAATCCTCAGTGTGCATCACGATTTCCACCATTCCTGGATTTGTTCCTCAAGTGGTGCAGACCATGTTGGAACTGATGAATACATATCCCACACTCAAAGTTCAGATGATCGAAGGAGATACACTAACGGTGATGAAACATGTTCAAGAGGGTTATGCGCACATGGGATTACTCTCATATAATAAAAGCCAACGCGACAACTTGTTCGAATGGGTTCCTATCGTTGAAGGCAACGCAGTGTTGATCATAAACAACCGGTCGTCATTACGCTTTTTCAAAACAATTTCACCTGAAGACTTGCATAATGAAGTATTTGTTTTATACAAAGACGAACATATTGAAAATATCGCTCATACGTTAATGTCCACTAATCTTACCAACCGTATCGCCTTGATCACGAATAACATCGATGCATTGTGCCAAATGATTGTTTACGGCAATGCTATAACGATTGCTCCAGATTTTATATTAAATGCGTTGTCTTCCACCTATCGTGAACAATTCGTAACAGTTCCTTTACAACAATTCAGCTCTGAGAAAGCCATCTTGGGGAGAATCACACGAACAGATGAACCGCTTTCTAACATGGTCGAAGAATTTACAACCAAGCTGGCTAACCTCGTGCAAAACCCAAAAGGCTCTTCGTTGGATCACCCGTAGTTCTTGAAGCTGGAGGATATATCCCCGATGCGATTTCTAAGTAATAACGGTAGTAGACATTCTGATGCAGCATAGTTTATGACGCTCTACATAGCAGATGATAACATTTTGTTTTTTTGAAGATGGTACACTTCAGGGATGGACTGCACGGATTGGTACGAAAAACCTCACAGTAACAGAAAAGGAAGCACATGAAGGGAAGTCAAGCATCTTAGTTGCCAACCGTGAACGCTCCTATCATGGACCCATGTTCTCGATGAAAGAGCTGCTTCAGCTGCCGAAAGCTGGAATTCGATCGACAGCTTACAGATCCTTAAAGCGCAATGGAATACTTGGCATAAGGTCACTGGAACATTCCAGTACAGCGATGACCCTGCTGAGCTGAAACTATTCATTGAAACGCCTTACATCTCTGAGGATAGCGTATGGCATTCTCTCTTTTGTAGGAAAAGACAAACATTAAATCTTCGTTAGTTATCACTGTAAAGTCAGAACCCTCGTACTTGTGGAGAGAACGATCCATATGTACGGGGGTTCTTTTCGTGCAAACAACAAGTCATATTAACAATTTGTTATCGAAGCTATGGTTTTATCATGTTGACTTGGAGGGAGCCAATCTATACTTAAACCTACGGAGATTAAACAGAACCTTGACTGACGTCTCTGAAACCAATAGAGAAAGAGGGGGAGCACACGAATGAGTAATGCCAAAGCCACCACACCCACCCAAGTCGATGTGATTCGTCCGAGTCCCCGGCGTACCAAACGCAAAAAAGGCTCCAGCCGAACGCTGGCACTGGATCTGATGTTATTGCCAGCAGTTATTTTGACGTTCATATTTGCGTACATACCGATGGGCGGATTGGTCATTGCTTTTCAGGATTATAAGCCCTGGCTCGGGTTTGCAAAGTCTTCCTGGATCGGACTGGAGCATTTCCAATTCCTGTTCAGTATGCCGGAGAATGTGCAGGTGATCTGGAACACCCTGATTATTGCAGGTTTGAAACTGATTGGAGGTCTGATTGCACCGCTGATCTTTGCCTTACTCCTTAACGAAGTACGAAAGGAAACCTTCAAGAAGAGTATACAAACGTTCGTTTATCTGCCGCACTTTCTGTCATGGGTCATACTAGGCGGAATTTTGCTGGACATGCTTGCAACAAAAGGTATGATCAATCAGTTTCTTGGGGCGGTGTTTGGTCTTGAACCGATCTTTTTCCTTGGGGATGGCACTTGGTTTAGAATCGTCGTTGTTACAAGTGATATCTGGAAGGAATTCGGGTTTGGTGCCATTATCTTTCTTGCCTCGCTGGCAGGCATTAATCCAGCACTGTACGAGGCAGCTGAGGTGGACGGAGCAAGTCGCTGGCAGCAGACCTGGTCCATTACGATTCCGGCTCTCATTCCCATCATGATTGTTGTAGGAACGTTGTCCCTCGGGAATATCCTGAACGGAGGATTCGATCAGATTTTCAATCTGTATAATCCGCTCGTTTACGATAAGGGAGATATCATCGACACCTTTGTTTATCGGGTAGGTCTCATCGATGGTAAGTTTGGATTCTCGGCTGCAGTCGGACTTTTCAAATCGGTGGTTGGATTCGTGCTGATCGTGATCGCATACCGTGCAGCGTATAAATTTGCGAACTACCGTATTTTCTAGAAAGGAGACCTCACCGCATGTATCATAAAACCAAGCCGTACAAAGTATTCACCGTGTTTAACTATACGTTCTTAATTTTATTATCACTACTCTGTATAATCCCGTTGATTCACATTCTCGCAGTCTCCTTCAGCGGTAAAGCAGCTGCCAATGCGAATCTGGTTGGACTCTTTCCGGTGGAATTTACACTTGATGCTTATGAGAAAACATTGGCCAATGAGAACTTCCTTCGTTCCCTATGGATTGCAATACAGCGAACCGTGCTGGGTACAATCCTGAGTATGGTTATTGTCACGCTGGCGGCCTACCCTTTATCCCGGGAGAGTCGCAGCTTCAAACGACGTAACATCTACACCTGGTATTTTGTATTTACGATGCTGTTCAGCGGAGGATTAATTCCATTCTACATTCTTATCCAGAAACTCAATTTACTCAACACGATGTGGGTGCTTATCCTTCCTGGAGCGGTATCTGTCTGGAACATGATTCTTTTATTGAATTTCTTCCGCAACGTTCCCAAAGAGCTGGAGGAGGCTGCCTTCATCGATGGTGCGGGTTACTTTCGAACATTGATCTCTGTCTTTTTGCCCGTGTCGATGCCAGCCATCGCTACACTATCCCTGTTCTCCATGGTAGGACACTGGAACGCCTGGTTCGATGGGTTGATTTTCCTGACGGATCACGAAAAGTATCCTTTAGCCACCTTCCTCCAGACGATCATCGTACAGCAGGACTTCAGTAAAGTTTCCGTGCGACCTGAAGACTTGGAGAACATCTCACAACGGACGATCAAGGCAGCTCAGATATTCATTGGCATGGCACCGATTTTGGTTGTATACCCCTTACTGCAACGCTTTTTTGTTAAAGGGATTGTACTTGGTGCTGTTAAAGAGTAAGACGGATTCAGATCTAACCAATTTAGAATGATATGGGGGAGACAACATGTTTAAAACATGGCAAAAACCGCTTCGCATATTGATGGCTGCCACAATGTTATCTGGTGTGCTCGCAGCGTGCAGCAATGAATCGACATCAGAGAACAAGCCTAGCGACAGTAATGAATTTTATTCCGCTCCGTTTGAAAATGGTAAATATGTTGAACCGGTTACCATTTCGACTGTATTTCCGATCACCAGCAGCTTGAAGTTCAAAAATGGGGAAAACATTGAAAATAACGTTCATACGAAGTGGGCTCACGATACACTGGGGATCGATATTAAATACTTATGGACGGTGAGTGAACAAAATAATGCGTACCAGACCAAACTTCGTCTCATGTTAACCTCGGGTCAGAAAATGCCGGATATTATCTCTTTCCGTGGTGACTCTACGCTAATCAGTGATTTGATCGAATCCGGTCAATTTACGGATGCGGGGGAATTATTTGATAAATATGCCTCCGATGTATACAAAAAAGCGATGGCGGAAGATCCAAACGTATGGAACCCTTATATCCGTGATGGCAAGCGAATGGCTATTCCAATTCTGGAGAACGCTTACAATAATGATCCCGTCATGTACATTCGGGAAGATTGGCTCAAGAAGTTAAACTTGAAAGCACCAACCACTTTAGCCGAGTTGGAGGCGGTGATGGATGCCTTCGTCAATCAAGATCCGGATGGCAACGGCAAGAAGGATACGATGGCTCTGTCTGTAGGTTTCAAGAATGATCTGAACACCTGGATGTCGGAATCCGGCTGGATTTTTGGCATGTTTGGAGCGATGCCTAATCAGTGGAACAAAGCCGCAGACGGTTCACTTGCCTACGGCTCCATCCAGCCAGAGATGAAACCCGCACTGACGAAAATGAAAGAATGGATGGAAAAAGGATACATTGATAAGGAAGCGGGACTTTATGATGAGCCCAAAGCAACGGAGGCGTTTACTGCAGGCAAGTCCGGTATAATCGTTGGCCCTTACTGGATGACAGGCTGGCCGCTCCCGGATCTGCAAAAAAACGTGCCTGATGCTGAGTATAAAGCATATCCACTTCCGGCCGGCCCTGACGGGAAGATGGGACGACATGGAACGCCAATAAGTACAGGAGCCGTTCTCATTAATAAGGATATGGAACATAAAGATGCATTCTTTGTATATCAGAACTATTTGTTTGATCACTGGGCTAATCCGGACAGCACAACGTTCGTGCACGGATTTGCTAAAGGTTATGATTATGACATCGCTCCAGACGGAACCGTCTATAAAGAACTGCAAAGCGACAAAATTCCTGGCGGCTGGATTGATGCGATCCGTTATACGTTGACGTTTGACGGCGCGATTATCCCTAACCTGATGATGAATACCCTGGCAGAACTTGCAGGGGGTAAAGAACCAACCACTCAGTATGAGAAAAACCTGGCAGACCGTATCCCTGAACAGATTAAGGCCGCCAAGATTGTCATTGACCAAAAAGATATTATCATGCCTGAGATGTTCACGGGTGTACCCACGAAAACACAAGTTTCCCGAGGCGATATGCTGAGCAAGCTGGAAAAGGAAGTGTTGAATAAAATCATTTATGGCCAAGCACCTGTTGATGATTTTGATGCATTTGTGCAACAGTACATGTCTTCTGGCGGTAAACAGATCACGGAAGAAGTAAACGCATGGTATGACACGATAAAATAAAAAAAACGAACCGCACTTCATGTATAAGGAGTTTCATTTACCTGTGTACATGAAGTGCGGTTTTTTAACTTTATTGCTCACGGTAATCCTGAGGCGTCATACCGAAATTATCGCGAAACACCTTGATGAAGTATTGGGAGTTGGCGTAGCCCAGTTTATCGGAAATCTCATATACCTTATCCTGCGAATGATTAAGCAGGTAGAGGGCAAGATCCATTTTGACACTTAGAATGTACTCACTCAAGCTGATGCCTTGTAATTGTTTAAACAGTTTGGAGACATAAACCGGATGCAAGGATACATGATCTGCGATCGATTGGAGACTGAGGGAGTGCAGATGGATGGAAACAAACGTCTTGATCTGATGTATGACATCATGTTGCTCATCTAAAGACTGTTCTTCCAGCTTCGTTCGCAGCCGATCAAGCATGTTTTCAGCCCAATCTGTAAGTTGGGATACAGACCGAAAAGGCATACGCGGAACCCATTCGTTTCCGACCAAATCGGATAACAGCGCATGATTTTTGTGGGCAATGTAATGAAAAGCCGATAACAATATAATCTGAATCTCATCCAGATGTTCTACAGTTTGTTCAGGCAGCGTGCTATACCCAGCCTCAATTCGGTGCAGACGTTCTTTGAATACTTCCCATTGTCCCGTTTCAAGCAAATGATTGAAGGTTGGTGGTTCATATAATATATGCAAGGAACGAATGGACACAGGACGATAGCTTTCCTGAAGGGAAAGGAAGTACCCTGTACCGTTACCTACCTGCTTTTTCAGAGCGGACTGGGCTTGCTCATACATGTCCCGGATATCATGCTGGAGTTTACCCTTCTGGCTCAGGATGACGGAAATGCCACCTTTCAGATATTCATTGACATTATGATGCAGCTGTAGGGAGATATGCGTGAGACCCTGATTCTGATCCTCCAGCTGATCCTCCAGCTGATCCTCCAGCTGATCCTGCTCCGGCAATTGCTTACTGTGACTTAACTTTAACAAGAAAACCAGATAATCGTAATGATCACGACAATGCCAGGTATGAAAAGCTGTGTTGTATAACTCACATGCGATGTTGGTCACGGCATACTCAAACAACTGCAAGCTGCTCGTTGTATGCCTGGTAAAATGTTCTTCCAGGCGTACCAGAACGAGTTGAACTTCATCTTCGGCATGGAAGGGCAGATGATAGTGTGCCAACTTGTCGTTCAAAGCATCTTCTGCATAACGATTACCTTCAATCAACTGATTCAGCAGCCTGTCCTTCAACGAAGGCAGGTGCTCGCGAAACGAGTTCATCGCCTGTTCATAGGACAAGGCTCTGCGGATTTGTTCCTCAATGGACAGCACCGTCTTTTCCAGACATGCCGCCAGTTTTTCGACATCAAGCGGTTTTAGCAAATACTCAACAACCCCGTGTCTGGTCGCTTCTTTCGCATACTCGAACTCGGCATAACCGGTGAGCAAAATACAGGGCAGGTTGGGTTTAGCCGCCTTGATCTGCCGAATCAGCTCAAGTCCGTTCATCACCGGCATTGAAATATCGGTAATCACGATATCTACGGTCTGTTCATCCAGAATGGATAAAGCCTGCATTCCGGAATATGCTTTGTGAATACGCTCGATCCGATATTCATCCCATGGAAATGAGATCTCAAGATCGTCAATCACATAGGATTCATCGTCAACCAACAGAATCTGATGCATCTGCAATATCCTCCTTATGTATAGTAATGATGCACAGGGTACCTTCATATAAGCTGGATTGAACGGAAAAGCCCGATCGTTTACCATATGTGAGTCTGATTCGCTGATTGACATTTCGAACTCCTGTTCCGATCTGTTCCTCTGGGCGGGTTAGTTCATTCATGTGTTTGCAGATCAGTGACAGTCGCTCTTCCGGCATGCCCACACCATTATCTGCAACGATGATACGGATGACCTCATGGTCCTGCTCCGCGCGAATCGTAATTTTCCCTGAACCCATGGAGGGTTCAATCCCATGTTTGACCCCATTTTCAACGAGTGGCTGCAAAATCATACGAGGGATACGGACCGAGAGAAGCTCTTTGGGTACATCGATATCAAAAGTGATCGTTTTTTTTCGCATATGAATAATGGACATGTAATGATTCACAAAACGAAGCTCTTCACCCAGCGTCGAATCCATATCTTCAATACGATGAATATAACGGCAGTAGGAAGCCAGCTCCAAGGTCATGGCTGTGACCGATTCATAATCCTTTACACTCGATTTGCTCTGGATATAGTTGAGACAGTTGTATAGGAAATGGGGATTGATCTGAGCCTGATACTGCTTGAGTCTGGCCTCTTTGACGGAAAGTTCTCCAATAAGGACCTGCTCAATTAATGTCTGCGTATTCTCAGCCATTCGGTTGAACGATCGACCCAGGATTTTAAATTCCATAATTTGAGTTTCGTCGACACGGCTGGAGAAATCTCCCCGGTCAAACCGGTCGATCGCTTTACGCAACCGAATAATGGGTTGTTGAATCTGATTACGCAGAGCCAAGATGTACAAAAGCGAAAGAAGCAGCAGGGCTACAAGTGCCAGCACAAACAGCGTATTGTTACGTGAAATCGATTGCTGAAGCTGATTGGTTGGATGATAGTCGATAAAGTACAAATCCAGAATACTTGCTTTCATATAAGTGATGAAGTAATTCCTGTCCTGAAAGGAGATTTCAAAGAAACCTCTGTCATTTCTGAGCTGTGGAACAACCTGAGCATCAGCCTGGGCAAGTCCAAGGGAGCCTGAACCTCGAATGGCTGTTTTAAAATGGGAATCATACAGCATCGGTGTTCCGGATGTATAATCAGACATCATTTTCTGCAAAACATCTAATGAGATCCTGATCTCGATATACATCGGCCCTCGATGTCCCTTGGTGAGATGTGAATAATAACCTGTACCATCCTTGTTCATATGTAATATCCATTGATCGAGCGGATCTTTGGACATGGAGAATGATAGAAATGAAAACTGGGGATCAGAAGATACCGTGTCCTTTTGATCCGGATAATACAAAATAATGGTATTGTTCCATGAGGTGGAAGCACTGTTTAATGCCAGCTTCTCAATGAGCTCCAGCTTGGCCTTGTATTTAGCAAAATCATTTCCGTAATGAAGAACATATGTATAACCTCTGACGGATTGATCCTCTGATAATGTTAGCGCATTCATTAATACCTGCTCAAATTGATTCGATAGCTGGGAGGACATGAATCGCACTTCGCCCAATTTATTCTTTTCTAACTCTCGTTGAATATCTTCCACATTTAATCGATAGATCCACCAGAAGATCAGTACAATCAGCATAAACATCAAAACTAGACCGAGTGCCAGCTTTGAAAAAATAGAGCCGTTCTCTGTGGGACACTTTTCCTTCAACATGTCATTTCCTCCTGTAGAATAAGAACGATCATCTCTAGCTTTATTCTACAATATCTAGCTTTATAAGGGGAGGGAACATGAGGACAAGGGGCTTACAAAAGACACCACTTAAAGGTGGATGTCAACGAACAGAACCCTGGAGCTGCGTAATTCTATAGTAAATGGGGTTTGTATAAATCGGACGCTCCGAATTCGATGGTCATATGCCAAATATAAATATTTACCTCTTGCATAAAGAACGTATGTTCGGTTTATAATATATAGAAACATACGTTCTTAAATGTACAGGAGTGATTTCAGTGTGGACTAAGCAGCGAACCATTATGCTCATTGATATGCAGAGTTTTTATGCTTCAGTCGAAAAGGCAAAAATGCCCCAATACAAAAATAAACCACTCGCCGTTGCAGGCGATCCAGCAAGACGTTCTGGCATTATCCTTGCCGCTTGTCCGTTGGCCAAAGCTAAAGGTGTATCTACCGCGGAACCACTCTGGCAGTCTCTTCAGAAATGCCCTGAACTGATCATTGTAAAACCTCACATGCAAGAATACATCGAAGTTTCCACTCAGATCATGTCCATTATTGAGGAATTCACCGATCTGGTCGAGCCATACAGTATAGACGAATTATTTGCTGATGTTACAGGGTCTATGCATCTATTTGGTAATGATCCAATCGATCTGGCCAAACAAATTCAAGACAAAATCTATAATGAAACAGGGGTTTATGCCAGAGCAGGGATTGGTGAAAACAAAATTATCAGTAAATTGTGCTGCGATATGATTGCTAAAAAAGCGGAGGGTGGCATTTTTCACTTAAAGAAAGAGGAGTTGCATCTTCACATTGGAGATAAGCTCATCCGCGATATGTGGGGGATTGGCTCAAGAATGGAAAAACATCTGTGGAAGATGGGTATCCGAACCATTAAAGACCTGGCGAATACGCCTCTTTCCAAATTAAGAAGCAAGTGGGGTGTTAATGGAGAAGTCATCTGGAGAGTCGCCAATGGACTCGACAATTCGCCGGTAACCGTCAACACACACAGCACACAAAAGGATATCGGAAACGGAATGACCCTGCCTAGGGATTTCACAGAAGCATGGGAGATCGAAGTGGTTATTCTCGATATCTGTACAGAAGTGTGCAGAAGAGCCCGTAAAAAAGGGCTGATGGGTAGTGTCATATCTGTGAGTGTATCGGGAGCAGATTTTGATCACCCCACTGGTTTTCACAGGCAAGTTAAACTGTCTGATCCTACAAACATAACCGTTGATGTGTGCAAGATCGCCAAACGCATATTCCATCAACATTGGGATGGGCAACCTGTGCGCCGTGTAGGCGTATCCCTGTCTCAATTATCCAATGCGGATACATATCAACTATCTTTCTTTGATGATCAAGAGCAGAAACGAGCCATTGATCAGGTGATGGACAACATTAAGGATCGATATGGCGACATTGCCATTCTTCGAGCGAGCTCCATTACGGCTGCGGGTCAAGCGATTGATAGAGCATCTAAAATTGGGGGGCATTACAAATGAGCAAAAAACTGGAGGCCAATGGATTATGGGAATCGAGCCGCATGATGCTTCCACAACATAAAGAACGAATTATACAGCATCGTACTCAAATTCATCATCAAGCGAAACCACTGATTCATGAAGATGAGTGGGAGATTATTGCTCAACATATAGATATGTCCCTCAACTATACGTTGCAAGCCACCTTTGAAGTGTTTAATGAGTCAGGCAATCGGTATATACACGGAATCGTCACTTCAGTCAGCGCCTTTGGAAAAAAAATAAAAATTGAAATGGATAATGGATTTGAATGGGTCGATTTTGATCAATTGGTCACTGTAAAGTTTGAAGAAGGAGGAGGTGTGTACGGTGAGACAAACTTCTGAGGAACTTGCACTCGTAAAGAGGCTGGTAGAGCTTCCGTATCTTTTAGGTGCTCTGGAGGTAGATAAGCATAAAATATACGCTTCAAACTTTAAAATGAAATCGGTGTATATTGATTACCTGGACGGTACCCAAAAGAAAATTGCTTTAGAGATGTACAAATCAAAACAAAGTTTAAAGGAACATCATATAAAAATCATTGAAGAGGAGAGATCCGAGCTGAGTTTAACAGTAAATTATTCGGTAAGAGGTTACCTTCACAAAATGACATTATTGTGGAGCAAAGTGAAAGTGGATGTGACCTTAATGCTTACGGAACATATGAGCGTTGATATTACTGATATGCCAACATAAACATAGAGTTAGAGCAGAATACAGTATATAACGTCATGGGGTGGATATAATACAGCTATAACCATTGTTTTCTTCTCCCGATTTGGGTAAACCGACCTTTGAAATTGAAGGGTCGGTATTTTTTGTCTCAAAATTTTGCATTGGTATATTAAACATATAAAATGAGAGAAATCACGCGGCAGATACATTTATCCATATTGTTTCGACTAAAACAAGGATGAATCCTTCAGAAGGGTGATACCAACATACCTGGATTAGTACGGCGTGGTTCCGTTATCTTGACAGCCAAGATTATTACATACAACGTTGAATAAGAGTAATATGTTGATGTCCTCTTGAGCATGTTTTCTGTGAAAGATATGAACGCTAAACGTTATGTCTTGTAGTTGAACTAACGGCGGATTTTCAATTTGTGGAGGGGAGAAAGAAATGGACTACAACAACTCACGGAATGAAGCGGTTTTTGAGACGAAACGGCTCCGTAACTGTACCATAGCGGCGGGTCGTCGTCATACCGTTGCTCTTAAATCTGACGGAACAGTAACAGCTGCGGGTGATAATAAATATGGTCAATGTAAGGTAAGCGATTGGTGCGATATCGTCGCAGTTGCAGCGGGTAATGTTCATATGGCTACGAATACAGGTAATGCCCATACCGTTGGTCTTAAATCTGATGGTACGGTAACAGCTATAGGTTGGAATAAGCATGACCAATGCAATGTAAGCGAATGGCGCGATATCGTAACCGTTTCGGCAGGTTGGTGCCGTACGGTTGGGGTTAAATCAGATGGCACCGTGGTTGCGGTGGGGCGAAATAATGAAGGGGAATGCAACGTGAGCAGCTGGCATGATATTGTATCGGTCACGACGGGTGACTGGCATACAGTCGGTCTAAAAATAGACGGAACGGTAACAGCGGTTGGTAACAATAAGTATAACCAATGTAACGTACACGACTGGGGCGACATATTAGCTGTTTCGGCGGGGTATCTTCATACAGTTGGGCTCAGATCGGACGGCACGGTATTGGCTATGGGTAGAAATAATAATGGCGAATGCGACGTAAGCGGTTGGCGCGATATTGTAGCAGTTGCAGCTGGGAGTTATCATACCGTTGGTCTTAAGTCTGATGGTACGATGGTTGCTGTGGGTTCGAATAAACATCACCAATGTGATGTAAGTGGCTGGCATGACATTAGAGCTGTTTCGGCGGGCTGTGCCCATACGATTGGACTAAAATCGGATGGTACGATGGTTGCTGTGGGTGATAATGATTATGGACAATGTGATGTAAGCGGATGGAGTATCATTCAACAATAAATAAAGGAATTTCATATCGAGGGACTAGATCATGGTCCCATTGAAGTCGCTATTTTAGCGGCTTTTTTGTTTTATCGGTACAAGTTTTATTCCCAAATCAAGGACAAGAACATGGTCCGATTACCAATCAGCGTATAAATAATCGGTTCTTCTCTCCATAAATTCATTGATCTAACGAGAAGATAGTCCATATAGGGTATGGGGGTATAAAAATATGTTGACTAATATAGGGTAGGGGGGTATTGTATTGTACAAGAGCTTGATGAGACCTGAAAAACTGGCCTCGAGAGTTTAGCCCATCGTTTAGGTCAAACTAAACCAAAAAATCACCCACAAGAAGGGACGAAATTAGATGAAAAACATTGTTTTGAATGTACAAGGTATGAACTGCCAACATTGTGTAAACTCCATCGAAGGTGCTCTGAAAGAAATCGGAGTGAGTGGCAAGGTGAACCTCAGTGATGATTCGGTTGAAGCGACGTATGATGAACATCAAGTCTCCTTGGAGCAAATTAAAGAAGTTATTGAAGAGCAAGGCTACGAAGTAGCGTAAGTAATGGACGAAGAGGGGAGTGAGTTATTTTGGCTACAGCAGAGGCTCAGACGAAACAGTCGAGTATACAAATTACAGGTATGACCTGTGCAGCTTGTGCAAACAAAATCGAAAAAGGACTCGGCAAAATGGACGGGGTCACATCAGCGAATGTTAACTTTGCTTTGGAGAGGGCAAGTGTAACGTATGATCCCACGAAAGTGGAAATGAAAGAACTTGAGGAAAAAATCAAAAAACTTGGATATGGTTCCGTATCAGAGGTTGCGCAATTCAATCTTGAAGGCATGACCTGTGCAGCATGTGCGAACAAAATTGAAAAAGGCCTGAACAAGCTGCCCGGCGTTACTAACGCTTCAGTAAACTTCGCCATGGAAACTGCCCGAGTTGAATTTTCCTCTGGTGAAGTTTCCATCGAAGACATGAAAAACAAGGTGAAAAAACTCGGTTATACGGCAATCGTCAAGCAAGACGGTACCAGCAATGGTGCAAGTGACCATCGTGCTAAAGAACTGAGTAATCAAAAACGGAAATTACTGATTGCGGCGATTCTTTCCTTGCCGCTGTTGTGGACTATGGTAGGTCACTTCTCGTTCACTTCATGGATCTATGTACCGGAATTGTTTATGAATCCGTGGTTCCAACTAATTCTGGCTTCACCAGTACAATTTTATATTGGTAGACAGTTCTATGTGGGTGCGTATAAGGCTCTCCGGAACGGGAGTGCCAACATGGATGTGTTGGTATCACTTGGTACCTCAGCAGCCTACTTCTATAGTTTATATTTAACCATTCAATGGTCAAGTATGGTTGAAGGGATGCATCATGGTCCATCCCTCTATTATGAAACGAGTGCGGTCCTGATTACATTGGTTCTTATGGGTAAATTGTTTGAATCACTTGCGAAAGGCCGAACATCAGAGGCGATTAAATCACTGATGAGTCTGCAGGCGAAGACGGCATTAGTGGTTCGGGATGGCAAAGAACTTACCATTCCAGTGGATGAAGTCATTGTAGGAGATGTTGTCCTTATTCGTCCAGGAGATAAAGTTCCTGTAGACGGAGAGGTGCTGGAAGGGATCTCATCTGTAGATGAATCCATGCTTACGGGTGAAAGCCTTCCAGTAGAGAAAAAAGTCGGGGATGCTGTGATTGGAGCTACGATTAATAAAAACGGTATTCTTCGGATCAAAGCAACCAAAGTAGGTAAAGAAACCGCTCTTGCACAAATTATTAAGGTTGTTGAAGAAGCTCAGGGATCAAAAGCACCAATTCAGCGGGTAGCCGATGTGATCTCGGGCATATTCGTCCCGATCGTTGTAGGAATTGCAATAGTTGCTTTTGTGGTTTGGTACTTCTGGGTTACACCAGGCGATTTTGCAGGTTCGTTAGAAAAAGCAATTGCGATTCTTGTTATCGCATGTCCTTGTGCACTTGGACTTGCAACCCCAACATCCATTATGGCGGGGTCTGGTCGTTCGGCTGAACTAGGGGTGTTGTTCAAAGGCGGGGAACATCTGGAGCAGACGCATAAAATTGATGCGATCCTTCTGGATAAAACCGGTACTGTTACAAAAGGTAAACCTGAATTGACTGACGTCGTCGCTCTTGGCAATGAAAATGAATTCCTGAAACTTGTTGGAGCTGCAGAGAAAAATTCTGAGCATCCACTTGCAGAAGCCATCGTTGTAGGCATCCAGGAACGAAATATCGAACTACCAGGAACTCAATCCTTTGAAGCATTTCCGGGTTTCGGAATCCAAGCAATGGTTGAAGGTAAACAGCTACTCGTGGGTACACGTCGACTGATGGAAAAGTATAATATCGATGCAAAAGCAGCTTATCATTCGATGTCACGTTTGGAAGAAGCGGGCAAAACTGCGATGCTGGTTGCCATTGATGGTCAATATGCAGGTATGGTCGCTGTGGCAGACACAATTAAAGAAACTTCGAAAGCTGCAGTAAACCGTCTGAAAGAAATGGGCATTCAGGTCATTATGATTACAGGTGACAATGAACGGACGGCAAAAGCCATCGCTGCTCAAGTAGGTATTGAGCACGTTCGTGCAGAGGTCTTACCTGAAGGAAAAGCGGAAGAAGTGAAAAAACTGCAATCACAAGGTAAAAAAGTGGCCATGGTTGGCGATGGTATCAATGATGCACCCGCTTTGGCAACTGCAGATATTGGTATGGCGATTGGTACGGGGACAGATGTAGCGATGGAAGCAGCTGATGTAACACTCATGCGCGGCGATCTATCCAGTATTCCTGATGCTATCTACATGAGTCGTAAGACTATGCGCAACATTAAGCAAAACTTGTTCTGGGCACTTGGTTACAACACCTTAGGCATTCCTATTGCAGCTATCGGTCTGTTAGCACCATGGGTTGCAGGCGCAGCGATGGCCTTGAGTTCGGTATCCGTCGTTCTAAACGCCCTGCGATTGCAACGCGTAAAAGTACGTCACTAGTCAAGTACTAGAACAGGAGCGAACATAATGATGATGAGGAGTAAAAAAATCATGCTAATGTTAACCGGTGTTTTAGCTTTCGGTGTGTTGTCTGCTTGCGGAACCCCTAAAGAAAGTGCACATACAGATGGACATGGTGGTATGAATCATACTGAGATGAAATCTGAAACTGAAGGTGCGAGTCATGATCACGCAGGGCCTCATGCTGATTCAACAGCAAATGCCCTTGAAACCTCGTTCTCCTTTGCATCAGATGTGAAGGCCAATGAAAATTCGCTTCTGACAATCCAAATCACGGACGTCGATGGTAATCCGGTTAATGATTTTGAAATGGGGCACGAAAAACGAATGCACCTTATCGTGGTGAGTAAAGATCTTTCTTACTTTAATCACATTCATCCAGATTTTAAAGGCGATGGAAAGTTTGAGATTGAAACTTCATTTCCAGCTGGTGGAGAATACAAAATCCTTGCCGACTTTGTTCCAAAAGGTGGAGCGAGCACTACACCCAGTGAATGGGTGAACGTTTGGGGTCCAGAAAAAGCCCAAGAGCCTGTTCAAGCGGATTCCAACCTTATAAAAGAAGTGGATGGTAAAAAAATCGAACTTTCATTGAATACCAAAAAGGCCAACGAAGACGTAAATCTGACCTTTAATATCATGGATGCGAAAACGGACGAAGGGATCAATAATCTGGAACAATACCTCGGTGCTGTAGGTCATGTTGTTATCCTTTCTGAGGATGCAGAGCAATATCTGCATGTACATCCAACAGAGGAAAAGGCAACAGGTCCAAAAGCAGAATTTATGACCTCTTTCCCGCATAGCGGAACCTATAAAATCTGGGGTCAATTCCAACATGATGGGGAAGTCTTTACAGTACCTTTCGTCGTAGATGTAAAGTGAGTAGAGAGGTATGAGCATGGGAGATAAAATTAAAATAGCGATTAGTCCAGCAATCCAACTTGGTGGAAGCTTATTCACTCCGGAGCAACTAGTTAAAATTGGCGAGATTACTGGTCCAGATTCAAAAGTGGAGATGACACCCTTTAAGCAACTCTACGCAGAAGTATCGATTGAACAACGAGATCAGATCAAAAATAAACTTGAAGATCACGGTCTTGAAATAAACCCTGCAGGATTTGTAACCAAAAGTCTGATCGCTTGCAACTTTTGTAGAGGTGCAGAAGAAGCAGGCATGGAAACAGCCAAAAGTTTAAATCAAGCCATTTCCGGTATCGATACGCCTACACCACTCAAGATTGGATATGCTGGATGCGCCTTAGGCACTAGTGAACCGTTGATTAAGGATATTGGGATCGTAAAGATGCGCGATAAGTTCGATGTTTATGTTGGTGGCGAGTCGAAGGGGCTTAAACCCTCCTTCGCCAAGCTGCTACATTCCGGATTAATGGAGGATCAGCTTATTCCTTTTGTTACCGCAATTATTGATTATTATAAGATACATGCGAAAGGCAAAGAAAAGTTCAGCAAATTCGTTAATCGAATGACACTGGAAAACTTGAAGTCAATGACGCTTGAAAGGGGGTGAAAACAGTGAAAGAAGCAACTGTAAAAATTCTAGGTATGTCTTGCCGTTCTTGTGTATCTAAAATTGAAGGTGCAATTAGCGCTCTTGGCGCTGAAGGCCACGTAAATTTTGAACAGGGAACAGTAGAAGTTCGATTTGACGATTCTAAAGTTCAAATCGCTGAAATTGAAGAAGCGATCCGTAAAAAAGGATATAACGTCGGAGCGTAATATATATTGAAATACAAGGGAGAGTAATTGGGCATGACGGAATCCATTCAAATTTATTCAATCCCAACCTGCAGCGATTGCAATTATGCTAAACGTTACTTTAAAGAGCGTGAGCTTCCCTATACGGATTACAATTGTGAAGAAGATGCCAAGTACGCTGAGGAAGTCTGGAAGTTGACTGGCAAACAGGTTGTTCCAACCATTGTCATTGGAGATAAGGTCTTTGTAGGCTTTGCGGAAAATCTCACTGAAATCAGCGAGTTAATTAAATAACTGTTATGACCCTGGTCAACTTCCGCGCCTGACAAGCCGTTCTCTTAGCACGTACCATGATACTTCTTGCTCCCTTTACATAGGGTAGGGGGGGATGGTAATGTGTTAATAAAGGAGTTGATCTATTTGGATGATACGATACTTGAGGCCGCCTCATGTGACCATACATCTTCAAACGAGCGGAAAAGCCATCATTCGGAGAGTACAAAGCGAAAGTTAATTAGCCGGTTGAATCGGATTGAAGGGCAAGTGCGTGGAGTAAAAGGAATGATTGAGAAGGACACGTATTGTGATGACGTATTGCACCAAATTGCCTCCATTCAATCCGCGTTGAATGGAGTAGGAAAGCAGCTTTTGGAACATCATATGAAAAGCTGTGTCATTGAACGGATTTCAGAGGGCGATCACAAAGTTTTGGATGAACTGATGATCACTGTAAATAAGTTAATTAAATAAGCTAGAATATTGGAGGTACCTCTTGTTGTATTCAGGCAAAAAGAATGTCAGGAACAAGAATATGCTCCCGTTGAGTCGCTATTATAGCGGCTTTTTTGTTTTATGGCTTTAGCTCAGTGAGTGCGTGTAACGCGCGAAACAAAAAACCACCCACTATGCGGGTGGGGGGACCTGAGGTTTGATCACCAAGACCGTTCCGATAAAATTAGATGTTCAGGCTGGGTGAAGGAATGATCTAGGGTGGCAAACAAGAGCTGCAGCCTAGCTCACACAAAAGTGGATGTGTAAATCCCACATTGTATTCACCCCGAAGTATAGACGGAAAGAAATCTATAGATACTATGTAAGTACAGTTATAGAAAGTACTCTAAATGACTATATTAACAAATTTAACGCCTTCCACTAAGGAGCTGGTAGCAGAAGGGGATCTAATTGCAACTCATTTTCGCTGGGCATCGTTCCAAAAAATTAGTAGATGGATAAATAGATTAAAGTCGAAGAGAGACTGCATTTTGCACTCCCTCTTCTTAGTGATTTTACAATTAGGAAATATAAACTACTAGTTTTAGCCTAGTTTTTGCGAACCATTGAACCACACAGATTTGATTGACAAGGTATCTGAAATATTAGTGATCGGATCACCGTTAATGAGAATAAGATCAGCACGTGCACCTTCGGTAATCCGGCCACGATCATGTAGACCAAAGCAACGGGCCGGTTTGGAAGTAGCCGACTGAAGAGCTTCGATCGGAGTGAACCCAGCCTTCACCAGTAGCTGCATTTCGTGGTGAACACTGGCCCCATGAGCAAGGCCACCAAGGTTCGGAACGGGAACCGGTGCAACATCCGTCCCTACAAGAATATCAACTCCGGCACGGTGAAGATCCATCACATTTTTAAAGCTGTTCTCCATATTGCCTTGTGGGAACGTATTGAAGCTTGAGTTCAAGATATCGATCCAATCTGGGCTTAATTTGGAATGAACTCGTGGATCATTAGCCAATTCTGATGCCGGATTACCTATAATCGATGAATTCAACACCAAGCACGGTGTAACAAAAGCTCCAGAATCAGCTATGGATTTGACCAATTCGGACGTGTACTCGGGTCTGTCGATAAACAAGTGCCCCAAACCGTCGACTCCAAAATCGATGGCTGCCTTCGATGAAAGAGCCGTCAAGACGTGGGCAATAACCAACTTATCAAATTTGTGGGCTTCAGTAACAGCTGTTTTTAGAATCTCGTCACTTAGAACAGGCAGGCCAGGTGCACCCATGACCGTTCCCTCTTCAATCATGATCTTAATATAGTCAGATCCATTCTCCACTTGGGTATGCACATGTTTGATCGCTTCTTCAACCGTCGTCACTTGAGGTATTTCGTCGTGATCGTGAGCGTAGGCGGCCAACATTGCTTCCCGGTCTTCCTCCGATAACTTCTCTAGTTCCTTTAATACAAATTCAGGTATTTCATCTCCATCAGGCATTAATTCATCTGGGTGCCCATCAGGAGCGGTAATCGCTGTACCAGCAGATCGGACGTCTGCGATGTCATCCACATTTTTAAGCTGAATTTCGCGCCCTCTTTTAGTAAAATCGCCGTTCATTTCAAGTTCTGTTGTAACACCGAATTTTAAGGCATCTCGTAATCCGCCAATTGAGGTATGAACATGTGCATCAATGAGACCAGGTATTAATGTCGCATTTTCTCCATCGATAATTGTTGCATCGCTCGGGATGTCTCCGCCCACTGAGATAATGGACACCCCTTTTATGACAATATGTCTGGGAGCAATAATTTGATATCCATCAAAGATCCGTACATTTGTAATCGCCGTAATTTCTTCTAATCCAGTATTTTGATTTAATTTCTCCATCATAAAAAATCCTCCTAATGTGTTTGTGATTCAACACTTCGGAGTATAACTGTTAGGTATCTAACAGTCAATAGTCTAACAAATGTTTGACAAGCCTACTGGGAACACTGTATATTTTAGCTACTTACAATTAGATTCCTAACAATTACGGAGGGGACGATGGACGGTCATGCATTCCCGAGAAGATACGCCTTATATGGAATTGTTTCAAATTATCGGTCTTAAGTTAAAGAAAAGAGCGGATGAGAGTATAAAAGAGTTAGGATTAAGTTCTCAACAAGGAAAAGTAATTGATTATATTTATGAGAATCAAGATAATCATATTATTCAAAAGGATCTTGCAGATCGGTTCCATCTGCGTGGGGCAAGCGTTACAAGCATGCTTCAAGGTCTAGAGCAAAAAGGTTTCATCGAACGTAAAATCCCGACCAATAATGAACGGCAAAAAAATATTTATGTATTACCAAAAGCGGTTGACTTGATTGAAGACTTCAATAACTCATTTCAAAAAGTGGAGGATGAAATCGTTCAAGCCCTTAATGACGAGGAGAAGCAAATCTTAAAGAAATTATTGATCAGAATTAATGAACGCATATAACAGAAGGGCAGGCAGAGGTAACTGGTGGCCAGAACACTGATTTAATATTGTCTAGAAAAAATTGTATAAGGACAAGAACATTAGTTCAGTGAAAGTCACTATTTATGGTCATAATCCTGTCAAGTAGACAAAAAGACGAAATTTACGCTACGACCGTTTCTCGGTATTCCACCGGGGGATGGTCGTTTGGATTATGAGACATACAAAAACTGCAATATTTAAAAATAAAAGTGAGAGGAGCATCATTAATGTTTGATGACATTGATTTCTCACCAAGAATTATTGCTTACACCTCGAATAATTTACATAACTTGGTCCAAGAGTGCTCTAAATATGTAAGGGAAATAATAGGATGAAGATAGTTGACACTTAATAGAGTAAATACTTCATCGTTTGAAAATCTTTCTATTTAAGGAGGTATATTAATGAAAAAACTTGAAATTAAAGTATCTAACTATGATCCCAAGTATGCTGAACATACAGTGAAAATGTGGAGAGATAGTAAGGAACGGGCAATTCGTCAGGCTGAAAACCATAGCTTCGAAAACCATCTATATTTTTTAAATCATATACTATCTAAACAGTATCAAATAGATTTAGCCTTAATTGATGAAAAAGTAGTTGGAATGATTGCCTATAGTGAAACTGAGATAAGCCAACTTTATATTCATATTGATTATCAAGGGAATGGAATAGGGCGAACCTTGCTTAATAAAGCAAAAGCACAAGCAAATGGAAAATTAACTTTATATACATTTGAAGTTAATAAAAATGCCCAAAGATTTTATGAGAATAATGGTTTTGAAATCACTGGTAGAGGACAAGAAAATGAAGAGAATTTACCTGATATACGATATGAATTGAAGTTGTAAAAATCGAATATAAAGTTACATTCAAAAAAGTGAACAGTCTGCAGGTTAGCTGGATGCTTGACCACCCAACCATATTCACTGGAACTGTAATCCCATGTATTTATTATCTTGACAGTAATTGAGTCTGACTCGTAATATTTGAAGTGGAGATGTAGGAAAGGGGACTCGCTGGACAATGTGGAATTCCTTGTAATGATTATCTAAACTGGATCGCTCGACTTGGTGTTTTGGTTATTACCACACGCCTCGTTTGTGATGCCGATCTGCAATCATTCAAGGGACGCGAGGAACCGTTTGATCAAACCCGGGCGCGGATACTTGATGTATCCGTTTTTGTTATACCTAGGATAATTCCATCTCCAATGAAAAATGGATTTCTCCCTCCCTTATTAAACGGAGGAAATAAAATGACCAAACTACATGGAAAAACCGCTATCGTGACAGGCACAAGCCGCCCTGGAGGGATCGGAACTGCCGTCTGCCGCACGTTGGCACACGAAGGCGCTAATGTGTTCTATACCCATCTGTACGATTACGATAAGACAGAGAATCCGGGAGATGCCGACAAGAACTGGCCGGATCTCTTCGCTGAAGAACTTCGCTCTTATGGCATTAAGGCAGCGCATATGGAGGTCGATCTTACCGATCCCACTTCTCCAGCGCGAGTGCTTGATGCGTGCCGGTCGGCTGTCGGGCTGCCGACCATTCTCGTCAACAACGCTACGTACAGCGTATCAGCTGATTTCCGTCAATTGACTGCATCACTGATCGATGCGCACTGTGCCATGAACATTCGAGGTACGTTCATGCTATCGGCCGAATTTGCGCGTATGCTGGAGGTTGAACTGGCCGGCCATCAGGCCCTTAACAGCGGCCGGATCATCAACCTTACGTCCGGTCAGGGTAAGGGGCCGATGCCTGGCAATCTCGCTTATGCCGCAACAAAAGGCGCCGTCTCCACCTTTACCGAATGTCTGTCTGCTGAACTAGCTCCTTTTCACATTACTGTGAATGCTGTTGATCCCGGTCCTACCGATACGGGTTGGATGTCAGAAGAAGTGAAAAAAGCCTTGCTACCGGGATTTCCGATGGGCAGGATCGGTCTTCCTGAAGATGTATCCCGTCTGATTGCTTTTCTGGCAAGCGACGATTCCCAATGGATCACCGGACAAATCATCCATTCTAGAGGTGGGTTTTAATTAGGAAAACAGTTCATTAACGCACGGGATACAATAGTTCCATAAAACCAAATAAAGCCGCCGATCAACAGGATCGGCGGCTTTATTCAATTACTGAGCAGTAAAGTTTAGTTATAATCAACTTTTATCACCAGAAAATAAAGTGTGTTTGGTAGAATTGTGAAGTGAAAATCACATTAACTGGAGTGGATACTATGCTTTCGAGGAAGATTATGCGAAGGTGGCGAAAGAAGCTTTACATCAATACCCAATCATTTGGGAAAAACTTGTGTATCTCGGAATGAGTGATAATGTTACATTTCAAGTTCAGACCAACGATGATAATCAAAAGTATCTTATCAAAATCCATATCTCAACGATTTCCATTCACTCAAAAGGGAATGTCGCATCAGAGCTTATCTGGCTTGAAACTTTGGTTAAAGATACAAATCTCGTCGTACCTGCCCCTGTCAGAAATTTTCAAGATGATCTGGTACTCCGCCTGTTAACGTCTTCGGAACGCTCCACCGCGTGCCAGCGCATAGAAAATTAAGAGAGCAATGATTGACCCAACGATCGCGGGTATGATATGAAATCCACCCACTACCGGCCCCCTCGGTCCCAACAGTTCATACCCTAACCATGATCCAACAAAACCAGCAATGATATTTCCGAGTACGCCTCCCGGCACGTCCCGTCCAATCAGATTTCCGCTTAACCAGCCAATTAGCCCACCAACAATGATTATCCAGATTAAATACACGAATTGGTCTCCCTTCCATTGATTTATTACAAGTTATGTTTCGTTAGGGGGAATGTTGCGGATCATCTGAGAATTGACCATGAAATGATTTCCATTTTAATCCAAGGGTAGTAAAATCGGTTGTACCACCACTCGTATGAATGCTGGTGCAGATGGGGATTGGAGATGGCGAGTATAGAAAGGAGGCGCTTAGGTGTTCATGTTTCGAAGTTCTTTTATTTTAGCTTTGTTGATGATGTGTCTGATGTCAGGTTTGGCTGCTTGTTCTGAGTCAGAGCAAGCGGAAGATAAGGGTGCTTCGACAAAGGCTGACTTCACAGAAGAGATGCAGAGCCTCAATCTGAATCTGGATGAACCGTCATGGAAGCTGGATACCACCCCCGTGAATCTAACGTGGTTCGTTGGGGCCGAATGGTACGGGCACACTTGGGGTGAAAGCCTGACTTCCAAATATGTCACCCAAAAAACAGGGGTCAATATCGAATTTGAAGTACCTACTGGTGAACCAAGCGAGATGTTATCACGGATGTTGACGACCGGTAGTCTGCCGGATTTGATAACCATCGGCTCCTGGGAGAGTGCGGTTAACAAACTTCGGGAGAGTAATCTCATCTATGCCCTGGATGAGCTCGCCAACCAGTATGATCCTTACTTTTACAAGGTAGCAGGTGATGGTGCTCTACAGTGGTATCGGCAGGAAGACGGGCATACCTATGTCATTCCTAATGATGCATACAGTCCCGAACAGATGCGTTCAACCGGCTTGACGGGAGCGAACCAAACCTTTCTCGTACGTAAAGATCTGTATGAATCGATGGGCAAACCGGACCTTAGCACGCCGAAAGGTTTTCTAAATGCACTACAGTTGCTAAAGAATCAATATTCAGTTTATAAAGGACAGCTGATCAGTCCATTTTGGGCACAGGGGAATGCATCCTATGGGATGACCGAATATTTGCAAAATCTGCTTGCAATCCCCCATGAGCAGAACGGTAAAGTATATGATCGAATGACAGATCCCGATTATATCGAGTGGCTGAAAACATTTCGTACCGCTTACGAGCAGGGCCTGATTAATGTTGATTTTCTGGTCGACTCCAGTGCACAGGTGCAGGATAAAACCCACCATGCCCAATATTTTATGATGATTCGGGAATGGACAGACATATCGGACCTCAATTCGAAATTGGAAGTCCTTACGAATCAGAATTCAACCTATATTGCTGTAGATGGACCCCGGAGCAGCAGGGGAGAATCCGCCAAACTATTCCCCGGCAGCATGGATGGCTGGATGGTTACGATGATTAGCAAATCCACGAAAAACCCTGAACGAGCCATCCGTTTTTTGACCTATCTGGCCAGCGAAGAAGGCCAAAAGGATTTATTTTTGGGCAAAGAAGGTGAAACCTGGACGATGGAGAACGGCAAACCCCGGTTGACGGCGGCAATGGTCCAGTTGCATGACACGGATCGGGAGCGGCTGGAAAAGGAATATGGCATTATGGATACCTACTGGATGCTGCGAAACCCTGCTTTCGTTAACCCGTGGAGACCAGAGCATACTCCGTCCATTAAGCAAATGGAGGCGTTCGCTAACCAACACGCCGATCTGGACAGCGGCATCTATAAGGGACTCGATCCTGTAGGAGATTCCGATATAGCGTTAGCCTGGTCACGTATTTCTCAGAATTGGGAAGAAGTGCTGCCAGAACTGATTACAGCGAAGGATGAAGCTGCCTTTGACAAAATTTTTGAAAATTTTCTGATACGTCGTGTGAACTACGGCTTTAACCAGGTGATGGAATATCGCCAGGCTGAACTGGAGCTGCGAAAATCCAAGATAGCCAGATAACCATTCCCTAATACATCGTTATCTACGAGATAACTAGTAATATATGGTATAACAAAGGTGGTGAATACATCAGAATGAAATACCTGCTGAAGAGATTCAGGAAGCTTTATCGCAATGCCCGTATATCCCAAAAGCTGTTTCTGGCATTTAGCCTGATGATTGCGATACCTGTTATTTTGATATCCTTTGTGTATATCCGTATGCAAGAAAACCAGCTATATAAGGACGCTATGGCAACGGGCAACAGCCACGTTTCATGGCTGAATGAACAATTACGCAGAAGAATGGACATGATTGAGAACGTTTCCAATACAGCCCTCACTCAAAAGTCATTTGTGGATTTTATTCATTCCAATATGATTGTGGATGGACTGCGTCTGGTAAAGTTCAAGCAAAACCAGTATGAGCAAATGCTCAATATCATTCAAAGCAATGCGATGATCAGTGAGCTTAGCTTTTACGTCGATAACCCAAACTTGTATGAAATCTGGCCTGAAATCTATCATTACAAGAAATTTTCGCCGCAGGATTATTGGGTAAAGCTTCGAGATGAAGGTGGTGCGGCTTACCGCTTATTTTCTTTTAGGGATGGTGAGCACACCTTATCCTACTATCGTCTGGTTCGCCTTCAAGGGCAGGAGCAAAAACGCCCTAGCATTATGGAAGTGCGCGTTCCCCACAGCATGTTTTTCAGCGACCTGCTACAGGAGAACAAGGGGGACTTCTTTTCGGTGTTGATGAACGAAAGTAATCCTCCCCAGTATGTTTACAATCCCCAGCATGAGTTTTCTGAGAAGTACGGGCTGGGGCTGGAGGAGATCCTTGGCAGTATTCATCGCCAGCTGGATATATCGCCGCAGGAAAGCCCACTTCAGATCAGGGTGGGAGATCAGAGTTACTATGTATTGTATCGATACATCGCTCCGTTGAACACTTATGTAGTCGATATTGCTTCCCATCAGGCATTGATGAAGGGACCGCGCAGTTGGTATGCATTTGTGGTAACGATTACATTATGTGTATTGCTGCTATTTATGCTACTCGTATCCCAAACGACGCGGCGTATTTTCCGGCGATTGGACAGCGTACTCGTTTCAATGCGTCAGGTACGGAAAGGCGAGTTGGATGCAATAATTGATACAGGCCTTGATGAGAACGAAAGAGGAGATGAAATCGATGAGGTGGCGGTGAATTACAATAAAATGTTACATGAGGTCAAACGTTTAATGACACAGGTCGTGGATAAGCAGTTAATTGCCAAAAACGCACAGTTACACTCCCTGCATTCGCAGATTAACTCCCATTTTTTATATAACGCCCTGGAATCGATCCGGATGGTGGCAGAGGTACAGAGGCAGCCTGCTATAGCCAATTCATTGGTGTCGTTGGGCTCGCAGCTGCGCTACAGCATGCAGTGGCGTAGTGATACCGTTGCTGTTCGTGAGGAGCTTGCCAATATCCAAAGTTATATTGAATTTATCAACTTCATGGAAGGCGGCAATATCGTTATGACGGCAGATCTTCCGCAGGAGATACTTCGCTACGCCATTCCCAAGATGTGTATGCAGCCCATCGTTGAAAATGTTGTTCATCACGGGGCACCTTCAGGCGGTAGCGTATCTATAGAAATTACCTTTTCTGTGGAGAATGACAGTCTGCTATTCATTAACATAAGAGACGACGGAGAGGGGTTAGAGCCTGAGATGTTACACCGTCTTCAGGCAGTACTGCGAAGCGAATCGGATACGCCGATGGTTACTAGCAGAAGTGGACTTGGTTTGGAAAACGTGAATAAGCGGTTGCAGCTTCATTATGGCAAGAATTGCGGTCTTTGGATTGATAGTGTGCAAGGTGCATACACCTGTGTAACGATACGCTTGCCTTGGGAAAATGTAAATCTTGGAGGGTGGTAGGGCATGATTAATATCCTGATTGTGGACGATCAAAAACACATTCGTGACGGCCTGCAGGCCATGCTGCATCAATTCCCTCTGGAACTGAACAACATATATTGTGCCGCGAGCGGGATGGAGGCGCTGTGCCTATTGCGGCAGCATTGCATTCACATCGTTATTACCGATATCAGGATGCCGGATATGGATGGGTTGGCACTCATGGCTCAAACCAAAGAGGAATACATGGATGTGGAATACCTCATTATCAGCGGTTATAGTGATTTTACATATGCCCAAAAAGCGATCGGGCTTGGGGCAAAGGGCTACTTGCTAAAACCTTTGAAGCGAAAGGATCTGCAAAATTCCCTGGAGCATGTATGGCAAGAGATTCAGACACGGCAGGCACTTACGCATAATATGCAGCATGTATCCCGTCTCGCCCAAGAGACCGAGAGTAAAGAATTAAGAATGTTTATGCAAGGTGCGTTAAGTGATGACGCATGGATTCTTCAGATTGAGGAAAAAAATGATCCGTTATGGCGTAATTATCGCCTAGCCCTGCTGAGGGAAGAAGTTGGCATTAACCAGCCCGGAGCCAGCAGCACCCATAGTATGGAATCCATTGCTCATCGTGTGTTTGGCAGACAAGGTTGTATTTGCCTGCAACATCGCCCATACCTGATCCTTGCGGTGGATGCGTCCATAGATCCAAGTGTTTATCCTACAGCGCTAAAGGAAGGAAATATCAATGCCATAACGGCCATGACTAACCCGATTCAGGGGTTAAAAGAACTACCAGACAGCTATAACCAAGTACTTGAGCTCTATCGCCACAGTTACTTGTTTCCTGATCAGTGCAGTATCTTCCCAGCACATATTGAGCACATGGAGCAGCAGTGGCAACTTCCCTATGAAGACTTGTATGGACTCTTCCAATCAGTTGGAACAGATAACAGTGGAATAATTACTCAGGGTATTTCTGCACTATTTCACAAAAAGGTACTGCAGCGCTATCCTATTCGCTATACCCAACAGCTCTGCGCCGCCACCGTTCAGATGATGGAGGAATACGAACGAGTTATCCGTCCTTATATGGGGGAAGACGAGCTGGACCTTGAATCATTGCGTAATCTCTTTGATTATCAAGGGATGCGTGATTATATACAAGCATTGCAACAGCAGCTGCTCCGGCTGAATCAGTTCTATTATGACTATAAGTGCAGCTATCGCCATTCGCAGGATCTAAATGAAGCCATTCGTTATATACACGAGAGTTACCATAAACCGCTGGACCTTGCGATGGTATCCAATCATGTATCGCTTAATTATGCTTATTTTTCAAATCTGTTTAAGAAGAATATGGGTAAAGGTTTTGCTGAATACCTACGAGATGTGCGTCTGGATAAAGCACGGCGGCTTCTCGCCGAAACTGATCATAAAATTGTTGAGGTGGCTGCTATGGTTGGATATGAAAGCTACAAAAGCTTTACACGGGCGTTCCGACATGTGATGCAGATCCAACCCACAGAGTACCGACAGATGATGCGGCAGAAGGCAGATTGAATCAAAAGCCAAAAAAATGGGATACCACAAAAACAATTGTACCTTTTCAGCGAATTAACCTATTCGATAGAATAAAGATATCCCTTCATGTAAGCGATTTCCTTAATGCGCATGGATTGGGAGAAGTTATTATTCTATTAAAGGAGGGCAATTATGAATCCATCTCACTTTAGGGAGAAACGCTTTATGAAAAAGGTACTCGGTATGTTGCTTGTGGTTGTGATGCTGACTAGTGTTGGCATACTGCCAGCTTCAAAGGTTCAGGCAGCGGGAACTACCGTAACCTCAATGGAGTACTTCTCACCCGCAGACGGGCCTGTTATTTCAAAATCAGGGGTTGGCAAGGCCAGCTACGGATTTGTTATGCCTAAGTTCAATGGGGGCTCCGCGACATGGAATGATGTTTACAGTGATGTAGGCGTTAATGTAAAAGTGGGCAACAACTGGGTTGATATCGACCAGGCAGGCGGTTATATCTATAACCAAAACTGGGGGCACTGGAACGATGGCGGCTTCACTGGCTATTGGTTCACCCTCTCCGCAACAACCGAGATTCAACTGTACTCCAAAGCGAATGGTGTTAAGCTGGAGTATCAACTTGTATTTCAAAACATCAACAAAACAACCATTACAGCGATGAATGCAACACAAGGTCCACAGATCACAGCAAGTTTCACAGGCGGTGCAGGCTTTACATATCCAACGTTCAACAACAATCCTGCGGTCACTTATGAAGCTGTTGCGGATGATTTGAAGGTGTATGTCAAACCTGTAAACAGCAGCACCTGGATTGATATTGACAATAACGCAGCCAGCGGCTGGATCTACGATCAAAATTTTGGCCAATTCACGGATGGCGGCGGTGGGTACTGGTTTAACGTAACGGAGTCGATCAATGTCAAATTGGAATCAAAGACTTCTTCGGCTAATCTTGTTTATACGATTACATTTAATGAACCTACAAGAAATTCATATGTCATTACGCCATACGAAGGAACAACCTTCACAGCAGATGCGAATGGTTCCATTGGGGTTCCGCTTCCGAAAATTGATGGGGGGGCGCCAATCGCCAAGGAATTGGGCAATTTTGTATACCAAATTAACATCAATGGACAATGGGTTGATATGAGTAACTCCAGCCAGAGCAAATTTGCATACTCCGGTAATGGGTACAACAATATGTCCGATGCCAACCAGTGGGGATACTGGGCCGATTACGTCTATGGCCTTTGGTTCCAGCCGATCCAAGAGAATATGCAGATTCGTATCGGCTATCCACTGAACGGTCAGGCAGGCGGAAATATTGGCAACAACTTCGTCAACTATACCTTTATCGGCAATCCCAATGCTCCACGTCCGGATGTATCCGATCAAGAGGATATCTCAATCGGAACACCAACCAACCCGGCTATCGCGGGCATGAACCTCATCTGGCAGGATGAGTTTAACGGAACTACGCTGGATACAAGTAAATGGAACTATGAAACAGGATATTATCTCAACAACGATCCCGGTACATGGGGGTGGGGTAATGCAGAGCTGCAGCACTACACGAACAACACCCAAAATGTATATGTACAGGACGGAAAGCTGAATATCAAAGCCATGAACGACAATAAATCTTTCCCGCAAGACCCGAATCGGTATGCACAGTATTCTTCAGGAAAGATTAACACCAAGGATAAACTGTCCTTGAAGTATGGCAGAGTCGATTTTCGTGCCAAGCTTCCTACCGGTGATGGTATATGGCCAGCACTGTGGATGCTTCCACAAGACTCGGTATACGGCACTTGGGCTGCATCAGGTGAAATTGATGTTATGGAAGCGAGAGGCCGTCTGCCTGGATCAGTAAGCGGTACCATACACTTTGGTGGACAATGGCCCGGGAACCAGTATTCGGGCGGCGATTATCACTTCCCGGCAGGGCAAACTATTGCCAACGATTATCATGTATACTCGGTAGTCTGGGAAGAGGACAACATTAAATGGTATGTAGACGGCAAGTTTTTCTATAAAGTCACTAACGAGCAGTGGTATTCCGCAGCTGCACCGAATAATCCGAATGCACCTTTCGATGAGCCGTTCTACCTCATTATGAACCTGGCAGTCGGCGGAAACTTTGACGGCGGCCGTATCCCGAACGCCTCCGATATCCCGGCGACTATGCAAGTGGATTATGTACGCGTGTATAAAGAACAGTAATAAAACAGCTGTTTCCATAATTAAAAAAACCGTTGATCTGATTCAGATGATCAACGGTTTTTTATTGTTCATTAGTCTGCGCGAGCTTGAGCATATGGATTAATATGGTCAGAATGAGGACAGAGTACAGTTCTCTGTCCTGGATTGTAAAGTGATGTTGTAATGTCAAAGAATGAAGTTGATAATAATTATCATTCATGCTATTTTGTTCACCAGTAAATAAGGAGCGATCACAAGATGACTTCAAAAGATCGAACAAAACAGTTGCTTCATGACCAATTTATTCGTCTTTTACATGTATATGAGAACCACAAGAATACAGAAATTGAGCATTTCCTAAGTATCGCCCAGCGAGAAAGCATCGAGAAAATCCCTCAGCATTTGAGTCTGGCGGAATTGATCAGGGAGCGCAGAAGCATTCGTAAATGTAACTCTACGCCGGTGGACCAGAAGTTAGTTGTTGATTACTACGTAAGGCTAATCGGCTTCAACCATTTGGTGAGGCTCGCTCGTGGGGTGTGGTATATGTCGGAACTTCAGAAGCACGCATACGGTTTGGTGGACTGCATGCTCGAACAGATGTCGCAGAGCAAGCTCGGCAAACTGATTCCTGTTCTTGGATCAAGAAGATATTTTTCAAGTCAGGTATGATTGTGGAACGAATATTATTATTGATGTTGGGTGGTATGGGAAGGAGTTTGCTGTGGTGGTAATTAAAGATTATGATTGGGATAACCCACTGATGGAAAAACGATGTGTAGACTTGAATAAGTTACATGAATTCGTCCAAAAGTGCTCTGAATATGTAAGGAATATGATAGGCTGAAAATAGTTGACGCTTAATAGAGTGAATACTGCATCTTAGAGAGATTAATAATTCCCAAGTGATCTCAGCTCCAATTAAAGTAATGAAATAAATACACAGAATCATGATACTTGGTAGCGAGTGTCGATGGACAAGATTAAAGCGACTTACATAAATACGTAGGAAAAGAGGGATATAAATGACTACGCTAGGATTGATACGACATGGAGTCACGGATTGGAACGATGAATATCGAACACAAGGCCATTCCGATATTCCGCTTAATGAGAGAGGTCGAAACCAAGCTGAACTATTGTCCAAAAGAATTGGCATGGAACATTGGGACTATATTTATTCTAGTGATTTGTCCAGAGCACTTGAAACAGCGGAAATCATCGGTAAGATCAAGAATATTGAAGTGAGAACAGACCCGCGCTTAAGAGAAATGAACTGTGGGCTTATAGAAGGAACGACAGAACAGGAACGCGTCAAACGGTGGGGATATGGATGGTCCAGACTAGATCTTGGTATCGAATCAAACGATGAGATTGTAAAAAGAGGAAAGCAGTGCCTTACCGACATATCATTAAGACACCCAGACCAGAAAATATTAATTGTGAGTCACGGTGCATTCCTTGGAATGACTCTGAAGAGACTCGTACCCCATGTCGACATGACAGAAAGTCTCTTGAATACATCGATTACCCTGCTGAATACAGGGCAATCGCGATGGAACTGTTCGCTGTATAATTGCACTAAACATTTATAAATCTTTAGCTGTTATCGAAAACATCATAGGCCAAGCAATGCATCGTTAAAGATGAGCTCCTAGAAGAAGTCAAGAAAACAAGAATATGTTCCCATTGCCGATTAGTTGATTAACTAAGTAAGGGCGATGGGTCTTTTTTTTATAACTGAAATACTAAAAGGCTGATTTGTCGTCGCCAGAACCTACCTTGAGCGACAGGGAGACGAGAGCACGGGCTCGAGCCTGTTCTAGATCCGAATCTTCTTGGCGCACACCCTTCATTTCAGATCGACCGCAACTTCGCTGCCTCTTCCAGGGGCTGTGTGCATAGAGGTGAAGATCAATTGTGATAACGCTTGAGTTGAGTTAAATCGCGTCATGTATCGGAAGATTGTTGCATGGAAACTACTCTATTCGGTCTTTATAATGAGGGCAGACTTGGGCAGGAGAGACATAACCGGCTCCGCTCAGGGCACAGCATGCAACAATAAGGAGGCACATCATGCTAACTAGCGATATAGCCGTACAAGTGCATCAACAGGATAATAATCTTGTAAGCGTTACAAATGGGCACGTGAGCCTGGAGATTAATCTTGAAAATGGTGAAGTGTCATGCATCGGCAATCATTCTTCCCAAGTGAAAGGCATTCGTAGTGCTTTTCGCTGGCAGGGCCGGGAATACAGCACGGATCATTATCAGAACCATGAGCTAACGACACAGGAAGATATTGTTCGAGAAGGTTTTGGAAAAGGTATCCGCTTGGTTGTTCTGCATACAGCCTCGTTGCTGCCGCAACTGGAGCAGCATTTCTATATGTATGAATCCTCACCGTATGTACTGGTGCAGACCGCTATAGCAGGTGATGAAGAGCTTAAGGCGAATCGCATGGCTGTCATCCAATCCAAAACCATATCCCTTGGCGGAGAATCCGGCCAAGATGAACCAAGCATTCTATGCGTTCCGTTTGATAATGATAAATGGGTCAGATATACGGTGGTCAAGCCGCCGCTTGATGTGGAAAGCTACGAAGCGACAGCCTTGTTCGCGCCCCAGAGCCGCCGGGGAATTGTGATGGGTTCACTTACGCATAAAGTATGGAAAACAGGGATTCGTATGCAAAGCGAAAAAAGTGGACAGCTTGAGGGACTTGATCTGTACGGTGGTGCCGTGAGTGAACTGACTCGCGATTCCCAGCCTCATGGTTATGTGAAGGGAAAAAGAGTGGAATCTCCCCTGGTATTCGTCGGGTTCTATGAAGACTACCGTGAAGGTCTTGAAGCTTATGGTCAGGCGAATACCTGGATTGAGGCTCAATTGCCTTGGGAGGGCGGTGTTCCGATCGGGTGGAACAGCTGGTCTGCGGCCATGAGTGATCTGGACTATGATCTGTATACAGCGACCAGCGATTTTCTAAAAAATGAAGTACAGCCGCTTGGATTCGAGAATGAGAATACGTTATACATCAACTTTGATGCGTTCTGGGACAATTTTACGCCGGAAGAAATGAAGAGTGCGTTGGACCGGGTACGGCAAAATGGACATAGAGCAGGCACCTACTGGACCCCATTTGCCTTCTGGGGAGGGCCTGATCAGTTCGGTCAGGTGGTTGAAGGAACGAACGGCAAATACACCTATGCAGATATCCTGTTGCGTGACAGTGAAGGCGAGATCCTGCCGGATGTAGACGGTGGTCTGGCTATTGACCCGACACATCCTGGAAACCTGCAAAGGATTGACTGGTTCACGGACAAATTCATCTCGGAAGGTTTCGAATATATCAAATTGGATTTCTTGGCGCATGGCGCGCTGGAAGGGCAGCACCACAACCCGGATATTACAACAGGAATCGCGGCTTATCATTATGGCATGTCTTATTTGCAGCATAAGCTCTCACCAGACGTAATCGGACGACCGTTTTTCATTAACTTGTCCATCGCTCCATTATTTCCTTATGCTTTTGCCCACAGCCGCCGTATTTCCTGTGATGTCTTCGGTACACTTGCAGATACGGAATACCTGCTGAACTCATTGACACACGGCTGGTGGATGAGCAATACGCTCTATCGCTACAATGATCCTGATCATTCGGTGTTGTACAAGAGCTTCAACCAGGAAGCTACCGGCTGGCATGAAGGACGCAGTCGTCTGACCGCTTCAGTTATTGCCGGTACGGTGCTCTTGCTTGGGGATGACTTCCGCAAAGAGGAAGCAGCCGAACGAGCAAAAGAATGGCTTGGCAACAAGGATATTTTGAACGTTGCTCGTATGGGCAAAACCTTCCGTCCAGTTGAAGGTGATTATGGGAAGCTGTCTTCTGACGTGTTTGTCCTGGAATCGCCGGAAGAGAAGGGTTTCTTTCTTGCCGTCTTCAATTTTGATGCTGCACAGGCTGCGGAGAAATCCATCTCGCTGAAACGGGCAGGGCTAAACGCCAATGCCCTATACAATGTGCAAGATCTGTGGGAAGGCTCACAAGGGGAAACGTCTGGAGAGCTCACGGTCTCACTGGAACCGGCGGAATCCAAAATCTTTAGATTGACTGTGAAGGGAAACTGACTGGGCGAGGTGACCATTCAAAGCCGTGATTCCATTTTAAAATAAAAACAAAGTCAAACGCGCGCTTATGTATCTCACAGATCGCGCGTTTGTCTATTTTGGGAACGAGTCTATTTCTAAAGATAATCATTATTGGACTGGAGGACATGATATGAACGATTTTACTTTATGGTATTCAACTCCTGCTACGGATTGGTCTCAAGGCCTGCCGCTGGGCAATGGTAGGATAGGAGCAGTAGTTATGGCGTCTTCGCATCGAGAGGTATGGAGTATGAGCGAGGTTACCTTCTGGTCGGGTCGGATTGAACAAGAACAGCCTTCCGAAGGAGGCAAGGCCGCACTGGAAGAGATGCGTAGCTATTTCTTCTCCGGCGATTATGACGAAGGAGATCGTCTTGCCAAACAACATTTGCAGCCAAAGAAGGGTAATTTCGGTACCCATCTTGGAATATGTGAAGTTGTTATTGATATGGAGAAGAAGAATTCGAATTCGGATGAAGGGGGAAATTTCCAACGTGAGCTGGATCTGACTCAAGCGCTTGTCGGAGCGTTCTGGAAGGATGACGACAGCATGATTCGACGTGAAGTTTTCGCTTCCAATGTCGATGATCTAGTGGTCTCCAGAGTCTGGAGCGAAGTTCCGGGTGGGGTAGCCTTTACACTCGGCTTACAGGCAGGCACGGAATCATTCAAGGTTGTAGCCTTAGATGACAATACACTTGCATTCCAAGGACAGGCAACGGAAAATGTACATAGCGATGGGACTTGTGGCGTATGGTCCAAGGGTTTAGTCAAGTTGGTTATTTCCGGGGGAACCATCACAAGTAGAGATGGTCAATTGATCGTGACCGGAGCGGATGAGGCATGGATTTATTTTGTTGTTAGTACGGATTATCGCCGTACTGATCAGGATTGGGAAACAGAGAGCGAGTCTACGCTGTTGAAGGCTTTAAATAAAGGTTATACCTCACTGAGGGAGGATCATATCCGCGATTACTGTGAGCAATTTGACAAGGTAGCTATTCAGCTCGGGGTCAAGGGGTTATCCGATCTCACTACAGATCAGCGTATTCGTTTGTTGGAACAGAGTGGTGGGGATGAAGATCCGCAGTTGTTCGCCTTGTTTTTTCAATATGGACGGTATTTGACCATCGCGGGATCTCGCGAGAACTCTCCATTGCCACTCCATCTCCAGGGAATCTGGAATGATGGTGAAGCGTGCCGAATGGGCTGGAGCTGTGATTATCACCTTGACGTAAATACTCAGATGAATTATTACCCTACAGAGATTACAAATCTGGGGAAGAGTCATCTTCCGTTATTTCGGTATATTGAGGACCTGGCACAGACGGGCAGGGAAACAGCTCGTCATGTGTATGGTTGCGACGGATGGGTCGCTCATGTCTTCTCCAATGTATGGGGTTTTACGCTGCCTGGATGGGAAACCTCGTGGGGGCTGAACGTTACAGGCGGATTATGGCTGGCTACACACCTGATTGAGCATTATGAGTACAGTCAGGATCGTGTTTTCCTTGAGAATGTGGCTTATCCTGTACTTAAAGAATCCGCGGCCTTCTATCTGGATTACATGTGTGAGCATCCTCGGAACGGTTGGCTGGTGACGGGTCCTTCCAATTCGCCGGAGAACCATTTCTATCCCGGTAATTCGAGAGAAGGGACACAACAGCTGTCCATGGGAACGACAATGGACCAGATGCTGGTGGGCAGACTCTTTGAGTTTTGTCTTCATTCAGTTGAACTTTTGAACAAAGACGAAGAACTCGGACGCAAGCTGGAAGAAGCAATTGGCAATCTTCCACCTCTACGGATCGGCAAGAAAGGCCAGTTACAGGAGTGGCTTGAGGATTATGAGGAGGCGCAGCCGGAGCATCGGCATTTGTCTCATATGTATGCGCTGTATCCGGACAGTAGGATTACACCTGACCATACACCGGAACTCAGTGCGGCAGTAAGGATAACGTTGGAGAACCGCATGGTCCAGGAAGAGTTGGAGGATGTTGAATTTACAGCTGCTTTGTTTGGACTGGGTTTTGCGAGATTGCATGATGGGGAGACGGCATATAAACACCTCTCACATTTGATTGGCGGCCTGTGCTTCGATAATCTGTTCACCTATTCCAAATCCGGAATTGCTGGAGCAGAGAGTAATATTTTTGTCGTTGATGGAAATTTCGGCGGTACAGCTGTCGTAGCGGAGATGCTGCTGCAAAGTTATGCGGGCGAGATTCACCTTCTCCCAGCGCTGCCACAGGCATGGAACACAGGCTCAATAACCGGGCTGAGAGCAAAAGGGAATGCCGAGGTTGACATCGTCTGGGAGAACGGACAGTTAATTTCTACGAACATTCAAACTTTCTCTGCAGGAACGTTCACTATTTGTTGGGGCAAACAAAGAACGATCCTTCATGCCGAAGCAGGCGAAATGTACTATTTCAATAGCGAGCTGGAGTTGGTAAAATAACGATCTATACTTGAAAATGACTTTCATTGATATGAACCATGGTCCCACGGGGGGAAAAACATATAATAGAGACAGAAAGAGACAAAGGGAGGGGACATGGATGTACAGTATTTTTTTGGTAGACGATGAAGAGCTGGGACTCGAGATGATGAGGGATTATATCCGTTGGGAAGAGATGGGGATCTATATCATGGGAACAGCGAGTAATGGCAGGGAGGCCTTGGAGAAGATTGAGGCTACCCAGCCGGATATCGTTCTTACCGATGTTCAGATGCCGATCATGAACGGTATTGATCTGGCTAGAAAGATATATGAGAGCTACGACTCGATCCAGGTGATGTTTCTGACCGGACACGATGAATTTCAATATGTAAAATCGGCTATCAACGTAGGGGCCGTGGGGTATATGTTAAAACCTTTGGATATGAACGAAATTGAAAGCGTTATCAGTAAAGTTAAACAGCGTTGTGAAGAGGTTGCAATGAAGAACCGTTCCATGGAGGCGGCCAAAGCCAATATCCTGAAGGAGTTATCTTACGAAAAAAATGAGGCTCGTGCTAATGATCTTGCTTGTAGTTACAGCCGTCTAACCCGACAACCGGAGACCGACCGATATGCAATGGCCTTGTTCAGTATCGATCCCAAGGAGGCTGAAGAGGAACAGCAAAGTCTGGAGGAATGTACAGGTCGGCTGGTGGCTTTTCTCGACCATTTCTTCAAGGCGAAAAACATGAAAGCGATCTTTGTGGATTACAAGGAAGGAGAGACAGGTGTATTTATGGAAGCGGCACAGCAGCCGGGACATTATGCGTGGGAAGACTTGGCTGAGGCTATTCGTAGTGCACTGGATTTCACGGTGACGGCTGCTGTAGGCAGACAAGAGACCGCGTTATCCCATATTCACTGTCTGTACGAACAGACGCGAACCATCTTGAATGAGCGTTTCTATGAAGGTTCAGGCACAATTATTCATGGGGGGAAGCTGTCGAACCAGTTTTATACAGAACATATGCCCCCTTTTGAACAAAAGGAATGGTTTGAGGCCATTAACCGACTGGATTTTGAATGGGCGGCACAGAAGCTGCACGGGTATATTGAGGGATTGGCAACACTGAGAGTCAAGAAAAAAATCATCTGCGACTGGTCGATAGATCTCGTGAATGAGCTGCTGGAGCAGCTTCATAAACCTGTTCCGAAGCGGGCTGAGCTATATCATTCCATCTATAATGCACTGACTCTGCATGAGATCGAGGATCTGATTCTCGGTACTGCGGAAGATGCGGTGAGCATGCTGGGCGAGCGGTTTATGGACAAAAATGCAAAATTGATTCACAAGGTCCGTACCTTCATCGATCAGAATTACAATCAGCCGATTACCATCAACAGCCTGTCTGATCAGGTCTATTTGTCACCGAACTATTTGAGATCCATTTTCAAGGACAAAACAGGGATGACAATTCACGATTATCTGACACGCATCAGACTGGATAAAGCCAGGGAACTGCTGGCAGACGGCTCGCTCAAGATTCACGATATCGCGCAGACCGTGGGCTATGAGAGTACATCCTATTTTATTTCTCTATTCCTGAAGACACAGGGCGTAACACCCAACGAATACAGGAAAAGTATATGACGATAGAGGCTGTCTGGTAATGTTGGTATTGATATGGCAAATGAAAGAGGCTTTCCTGTATGAATAGTAACATTGTGGTATGGAACATCCCCCTCCTCCTTTTTACAATTAGGCATATAGGAAAGGAAGGAGGAGAGAGGGGATTTGATTTGACAGCTCTTTATGAAAGCGATTACAAAAATGACTGTGAACCACTGCAGGAATAGGCATAGGGAGACCTAACTCAATCATTAGATAATGGAGGCATGTTATGTTGGGACGGATGATGAAAAAAGGATTTGTGTTCTTTATCATTTTTTGCTTGGTAGTTGGCGGGGGCCAGTTCGCCCGAACAGCTCACTCCGATGATATGAATACCTATGAAGCCGAAGCGGAAGGGAATACTTTGCTAGGTAACGCGATGATCTCTGATAGCCCGACGGCTTCAGGCGGCAAGAAGGTTGGAGGTATGTATCAGGGCAGTTCCTTGCAATTTAATAATATTGCTGTAAGTGAGACAGGAAATTATAAGATTTCCGTTTACTACATTTCAGGTGATTCGCGGCCATTCAATATTAGTGCGAATGGCGGGGAGAAGCAATATGAAGAACCGTCCAAGACATTCGACTGGGATACGGTGGGAACATATGATGTGACCCTTCCGTTGAACGCTGGGACCAACACAATCCTGATTGATGACAACAACTGGTATTCTCCCGACATCGACAAGATCGTGATCCGCGGTTTGGACAGTGGCCACCCGGGAGAAGGGGACGGAGACGACTGGAAGAAAAATTTGCATGGTGCAGTTATCGAGGCAGAAGCGGCCGACAATATCTTGAAAGGCAATGCCAAGGTGGTAGACAGCAGCATTAGTTCGGGTGGGAAGAAAGTAGCCGATCTGAACAAAAACAGTTCACTCCAATTTACGAATATCAACGTACCGGCAGATGGTACATATTTGATCCGAATATCTTATATCTCCGGTGATCAGCGACCTGTTTATATGCAGGTGAACAATGACACGGACGAGATGATTGATCTGCCCAAAACGGCAAGCTGGGACACGATTGGCATGTATGATGTGGAGGTATCTCTTCATAAGGGTGTCAATATCATTACGTACTCGGATCATGATTGGTACTCCCCCGATTTTGACCGAATTGAAGTCATCCCGTATACGCTTAGTTATGAAGCCGAAGATTCGGGCAATACGCTGACTGGTGAAGCGCGTGTAACGGAGAGTCCGAATGCTTCCGGCGGCAAAAAGGTCGGCTATCTGAATGGCGGGAGCTCCTTGACGTTCAATAAAATTATAGCCCCCATGACAGGTGATTACCGCGTTAAGGTAGATTATTTTTCCGGTGATCCACGGAGTTTCTATGTTCATGCGAATGGTGGGGAAGAGCAGTTCCATGACCTGCCCAAAACATCGGATTGGGATACGGTAGGTACGTATGATCTTACACTCCCATTAACTGAAGGCGAGAATACGATTACCTTTTCAGACAACAATGGCTATTCTCCCGATCTGGACCGGATTATCGTAGAGCCTGCGATAGAGACAGAACCCGAGAATCCTGGTGAAGGAGATGATGATCTGGGAACACCGGGTGACTCGCAACGATACGGGGATATTACAGTGACTGATTACACGCATGGCCTTCTGGTATCGAACGGACAATACGAAGTGTCTTATAATACCCAGACTGGATTCGTCGGTTATAGCTGGGCAGACGGACAGAAGATGCGGGGTATCTTCAGTAGCATTAAAATTGGTGAGAGTCTTGTGGAAACCAAAGGGTATGAGAGTCATACGAGCGGTGGAGCACCGCTGGAGATTCAGGATGGATTCGGCAAAGGCATCGAGTTGAGCTTTGTTCATACGTCAACTGGTAAACCAACCATGAAGCAGATTTATCGGTTTTATGAAGATCAATCGTATTTCCTCAACCGTCTGGACGCCATCAGTGATACAGAAATCCAGAGTAATTACATGTCACCAATTACTGTGAAAAACACGGGTGGTGTGGATATCGGCGTCAGCTCGGATAACCGCGTGCTTACGGTGCCTTTTGACAACGATGCATGGATTCGCTATAAATCTCAAACCATGAACCGGGCGGATACCAGCTATGAGATGACAACGGTATTCAATAACTCGACACGTAACGGTCTGGTGATCGGTTCAGTAACCCATGACACCTGGAAGACCGGTATTGACTGGAAAGGCTCAGCTAATCGTCTGAATGAATTTACTGTGTATGGCGGGGCAGCGAGTGACGTTACCCGCGATTCCCAGCCACATGGCAGCCTGTCCGGTACTGAACTGTCCTCACCACTGATTATGGTAGGTGGTTTCAGTGACTACCGCATAGGGCTTGAAGAATACGGTAAAGCCAATGCGATTATCACACCTCCGCTGGCGTTGAATCCAGTGCTGCCACAAGGTGTTCCAGTGGGCTGGAATAGCTGGGGAGCCTATGACAGCGGGCTGTCGTATCAGAATGTAGTGGATGTGTCCAATTATTTCAAGAACAATCTTAAGAAGTTCAACAATAACGGCAATGTATTCATTAATATGGATTCCTACTGGGATAATCTGAGTGATGCTGAGCTTGCCCAAGCTGTATCTGTCATTAAGGACAATGGTCAGCATGCAGGCATCTATTGGGGACCATTTGTGTATTGGGGCAATGATATGAGCCAAAAAGTAGATGGTACCAACGGGCAATATACGTATGGTGATATTGTGCTCAAGGATGCTAAGGGGGAACCTCTGCCGACACTGGACGGAGCATATGCACTGGATGTGACACATCCGGGGAGTCAAATGCGCATGAATTATTTTCTGGATAAGTTTAAATCACTTGGATTCACATTCATCAAACTGGATTTCCTAACACACGGCTCACTGGAAGGTCAGCATTATGATACAACCGTGACGACAGGAATCCAGGCTTACAATGAAGGGATGCGTTATGTCGAAGAGCGATTGGATGGGAAAATGTTTATTAGTGCGTCCATTGCACCGATCTTTCCAAGTCAATATGCGCATAGCAGACGGATCTCTTGTGACACCTATGGCAAAATCAATGAGACGGAGTACATGCTTAATTCATTGACATATGGATTCTGGCAAAATGGGACGATTTATTCCTATACAGACCCTGATCATCTGGCATTAAGCAGAGCATCAAGCTTGGAGGAAGCCCGCAGCCGGGTAAATTCCGGTGTAATTGCCGGCACGGTGATGATGGATTCCGATGATGTGAACGATCCCAAGGCACAGGAATACATGACATCATTGTACAATAACACGGATGTTCTTCAGGTGGCGCTGAAAGGCAAAGTATTCAAGCCGCTTGAAGGAAATACGAATGCAAATGCCGCAGATTCGTTTGTTCTGAAGGAAGGCAATGATTATTACCTTGCTGTATTTAATTACAACGGCAACAGTTCAGCAAACAAAACGATCGATCTGGGCCGCGCCGGACTGAATGATTCCAAAACCTATACTTTAAAAGACTTGTGGACAGGTGAATCTTCGTCAGCCACAGGTTCATGGTCCATCTCGCTGGGGCCGGCTGAATCGAAGTTGGTTAAATTGACCGAAAAAACGATTATCCCTGAAAATCCAGGCAACCCAGGAAACCCAGGTAATCCAGGAAATTCAGACACTCCTGGCAACAATGGCAATAACAACAATAATATTAGCGGAAACTCCGGCAGCACCGCTGCTGAAGGGAAAGATACAGCAACACTGGTCATCAAAGCCGATATGCTGAAAGTGGACAGTGAGGCAGGGAAAGTCGTCATAGACATCAAGGCTGGTACTCAGGAGTTGCAACTTTCATCTCCTGTCTTACGCCAACTCGGCAACCATACACTGAAAGTGAAATCAGGCAAGTTAACTTTGCAAATCCCTGCGAGTTTGTTCCAGCAGCTATTGGATAAGTTACCAGCAGGGCAACAGGATGATAGTACAATTTCCTTGAAAATGGTTCCGCTTGGCAGCAAGGCCAAGGAGGTCGTTGCAGCAGTGGAAACATCTTTCCGGTCAACGGTTTCCCTTAAGGGAGAAATCTATGAATTCAGTCTTTCGGCAACAACTAAATCAGGTACAACCGAAACACTCGCTGCGTTTGATCACCCGGTTACGCTGAGTCTGGCAGCGGAAGAGGGGTTCGACCCTTCACAGGGAGGAATGTATTATATTAACGAAAATGGAGAACTGGAATTTTTAAAATCGGATTATGCGAATGGTGTATTAACGACTAAAGTGAGCCACTTTAGCAAGTATGCTGTTCTGGAACTGAATCGGACGTTCGCTGATGTTCCGGCCAATCATTGGGCCAGCTCTGTCATCAAAGAGTTGGCGGCTAAGCTGTTTGTTGATGGCACAAACGAGGAACGATTTGAGCCAGGACGTGCAGTCACCCGCGCGGAATTCACCACCATGCTCGTTCATTCTCTGGGGCTGACCGTACCAGGAGAAGTACAATTTTCAGATGTTGCGACAGATGCCTGGTACGCGGAACCTATCTCGATTGCGACACAAGCCGGTATTGTGAAGGGACGAAGCGCAGTCAGCTTCCAGCCGGATTCACAGATTACCCGGGAGGAAATCACGGTGATGCTGATGAAGGCATATGAACTGAATGTTGGAAACGTGCCTGTTGGTTCTACCGATATCTTGTTTACCGATATGGATCAGGTTTCTTCATGGGCAGCTGATTCGGTAAAGGATGCAGCCCGACTAGGACTGGTCCAAGGCCAAAGACAGGGACAGTTTGTGCCTAAAGGGATCGCATCCCGTGCAGAAGCGGCTCAGGTCATCTATAACCTGATTTTGAAGTAAGCTTTAAGGCTGCGAATTATATCGCAGCCTTATTTTCATAATTTTGAGATGACAGATGATTTCCCCTATGGATTGTAAGAATGCGATATGGCTAATCCGCCTGCTGCTTCCTACAATAATATGTATGTTCACAACACACAGCATATAGGTACCAAAACACGGAACCTGAAAGGGGTAAACATGACGATTCAATATCATGAACAATTGCGTATATTTGCAATACAGACACAACATTCATCCTATATTTTCGGAATTAATGAGAGAGAACACCTACAGCATCTGTATTGGGGAGATCCAGTGAGTATCGAGGACAGCGCTCCGTTGCTCCAACTACAATCCCATAGCTCTTTTGACGCGGAAGTGGAAGGAGAGGTGGGGGAGTACAGCTTCTGGGGAGGAGCATCTTATACAGAGCCATCTCTGAAACTGCGGATGCCTGATGGTGTCCGCGATCTTCAGGTTAGATATGACCGTCACGTGGTCATTGAACAGGATGGCAGACAGACGCTGATTATTACGTTGAAGGATCAGGTATATGCACTTGAAACGCAGCTGGTCTATCGGGTCATCCCGGAATTCGACTTGGTGGAGCGTTATGCCAATATCATAAATACGGGTCAGGAGGATATTGTGCTGGAAAGCATGCAATCCGCAGCCTGGACTTTGCCATATCTCCATGATTACCGTCTGACGCATGTTACGGGTAAATGGTCGGGTGAATTCCAACTGCGCAATACCATTTTGACAGAGGGAAAAAAGGTACTTGAATCGCGGAGAGGTTTCACAGACGGCCATGCCAACCCATGGTTTGCCATAGATGACGGCCTTTCGACTGAAACAGGAGGTGGGGTATGGTTTGGTGCTCTCGCCTGGAGCGGCAACTGGAAGATTGTCGCTGAGAAGACGCCATTCATGCATGTGCGGGTCACAGGTGGCATCCATGATTTTGACAATGAATGGTTGCTGGGTGCCGGCGAAACGTTTGAGACACCTGTCTTTGTCGGCGGATTCAGCCCTGAGGGCTTTGGCGGCATGAGCCACCGCTTGCATCAGTATCAATATGATTACATACTGCCGCGCAGTGAAATCGGTAAAGTGCTGTACAACTCCTGGGAAGCTACCTATTTCGATGTTAATGCCCAGGACCAAATGGCGCTTGCCGAAAGGGCAGCCAAAATGGGTGTGGAACTATTCGTTGTGGATGACGGCTGGTTTGGGCAGCGGAATTCCGACCGTGCGGGGTTGGGTGACTGGAACGTGAACAAAGAGAAGTTCCCGAACGGACTTGTCGAGCTGATTGACCGGGTTCATGGACTTGGGATGGAATTCGGCATATGGGTGGAGCCGGAGTCGGTCAACCCGGATAGTGATCTCTACAGAGCACATCCGGACTGGGTATATCATTTTGAGACACGGGGACGTACGGAGCTTCGTAATCAGCTGCTGTTGAACATTTCCAAGCCAGAGGTCAAGCAATACATTATCGATTTTATGACCGAACTGCTTGGCAATCATGAGATTAAGTTCATTAAATGGGATATGAACCGGACCATTACGGAACCGGGCATGAAGGGTCACCCCATTAACCGTCAGAAAGAAGTATGGGTAAGGCATGTCCAGAGCTTGTATGATATCTGGGCACGGCTGCGAGCCAAGTTCCCGGATGTCGAGTTTGAGACCTGCGCAGGAGGTGGCTCGCGGATTGATCTGGGCATCTTTCGTTATGCCGATCAGTCCTGGCCGAGTGACAATACGGATGCGTTCGACCGTTTGAGCATTCAGGAAGGCTTCTCGTATACATACGCACCACGTATGATGACCTGTTGGGTAACCGAGTCGCCTACAGGAATGAACGGCCGCAACGTCTCTCTGAAGTATCGCTTCCACAGTGCAATGATGGGCACACTTGGTATTGGTTCCAATCTGAACGAGTGGAGTGATGAGTGGATTGGGCAGTCCGGGGAATTCATCGATCAGTACAAAGCCATTCGCCACCTGGTGCAATTCGGCAGACAATTCCGCCTGACTGCGCTTCGTCATAAGGGAGTTACCGCTGTCCAGTACAGCGATGCAGCCGGAAGTGACCATGTGCTGTTCGCCTTTCTTCACTCGCAGAAGCTGGGTGAACCGTTGCCAAGACTCCGTTTGGCAGGTCTTCAGGCTGACAAGACCTATCTCATTGAAGTGCTGGGGTTATCGGTTAGTGGACGTGCACTGATGAACATTGGGGTGGAATTGCCTCTACGCGGTGATTTCGACAGCCTGGTGTATCGCATCCTTGAGCAAGTATAACGTTCTGGAAGAACTGTTTAAAAGGAGTGCTTTGCAAGCCACTAGTGGCTGCATTGCACTCCTTTTTTATTGGATCTCTTTTTGCGGCAGACGGATCTGTACGGTAGTTCCCATACCAATTTTGCTATACACTTTAACACCGTAGTATTCACCAAATTTCAGCTTAATCCGCCGATCCACATTTGAAATCCCATAACCCCGTCCTTCTTTCTCTTCAAACAAAGCCTCAAGCTTCTCTCGCCGCATGCCCATTCCGTCGTCTATAACCGATAAGATGATACTATTGTTCTCAATGACACCCTTGATATGGATATTTAGAGGCCGATCCTGATTCCAAAGAGCGTGAATGACTGCATTCTCCACAAAAGGCTGCAGCGCAAGCTTCACGGTCGAGTAGGGCAGGATCGATTGATCTATCGTGTAGATGATGTTCAGCTTTCCCTTAAATCGAATAAGCTGAATGGCATTATAGCTCTGCGTCAGTTTTAATTCCTCATTGATGGTCAGGATACTCTTTCCTTTATTCAGGGATATCCGATAAAACTTGGCCAGATGAAGGACCATATCCTGAATCTGTGGATCTTGATGCTTTACGGCCAGAGAGGAGATCGAGCCCAGTGTATTATACAGAAAATGAGGATTGATCTGAGCTTGAAGCAGGTCAAGCTCGGCTTCCTTGCTCTGCAGCTCCTTTTGGTAGACCTCCGTCACCAGGCTTTTCAACCGGGTTGTCATCTGTTCGAATGCAAAGTGAAGCTGGCCGATCTCATCACTGCCCATTTGTTCCTCATGGGTAGGGTTGAAATCTCCCCGTTCAATGCGCCGAATCATCCGTATTAACGTCCTGATGCGTTTGCTGAATAGCGATGCGGTAATATAAATGAGCAGCAGCGCCACGCCGATGAAGCCTAGTGAAATTTTGATAATAAGCTGAGAGAGAGCTTTGGCATCCTTGATAATACTGTCATAAGGGAAAATGGATACCGTTTTCCAGCCGTTTTTGAGCGTGTTATAGACCGCTAGGGCCTTTACGCCTTGATACGTTGTATCAAATCTCCCTGAAGCCGCATCGTCAAAATGTTGATGAAGCAGTTCGGGCAGGCTTGTATTAATTAACTGTTTGTCGGCGGAGGACAGAATCATACCTTTGTCATTTATGATGAAAATATCTTTGCCGCCTGCTTCCTTTTCCATTAAGGAATAGATGACCGACTCCGAGATTTGAAAGACCAGCATCCCGTAGGGATACTGATTACTATTGTTGTTCAGCAGCCGGGCGAGTGTAAACATGGCAGGACCGTTCTCTGTCTGCGGCGTTGAGAGATGAATAATGTTCCCATAGGATTGCTGCAGCTTGTGAAACAGTTCCGTGGTCTGAACTTCGGGTGTGATCGGCCGGATATAAAAATTGTCTTTGGGCAGCGACGGATTATCCGAATAAATGAATGCGCTATCAAAATCAGGGTAGGCAGCCATCACGGTGTCAATTCGATTGCCAATGTAATTATAGACGTCCAGATAGGATGGGTCATCCTGATACTCGTTTGTCAGGTAATTGGCAAGGCGGTTATCCAAATAAATGGAGGCGGAAATGTGTTCGTAGCTATCCAGTTTGTTCTCCAGATTTTTAGTGATCTGAGCTGTTGAGTTCGTCATATTGATGTAGATCTGCTCGGTAAGTTTCGTTTTGGTAAGTTCATAGGAAAGATAAACCAATAGCATCATTGGAATGATGGTGACCAGAACAAATACCATGAACAACTTGGAACGAAAGCTCAGGTTAACAAAAGGCATGTATATGTATTTTCGATAGAATTGGCGCATCCGGAAGCCCTCTCTTGACTGAATATTCGTTGCACAGTTCATCATAGCAGAGTGAATATGGAAATCCAATCCTCACTTTGCACAAAAACATCTTTAAAAAGCGGTATCTTTCGGAGAATTCAACTATGGCGAGTAATCCGTGTCAAATTTATGATTAATAGGAGAGAAGTTGAATCAAGATATGGCCGACCATGCTGCTGTATAGAAAAAGGGAGGGTACTTAATGCATAAGGTAAGCGCTATCAAAACAGTCAGGAGCAATAACTTGATAAGCAGACTAAAAGAGCAAAAATGGTTATTCGTGCTTATGCTTCCTGCCTTCATTGCGACATTGTTATTTTCCTATGGTCCGATGTTTGGACTGTATATGGCGTTTACAAATTATCAACCGGGTGGGGGATCGTTCTTTTACCAGTTCTTCCATGCCGAATTTGTAGGTTTCCAATGGTTTGAGTATTTCTTTACTACAGGGGATTTCTACCGGGTTATGCGTAATACGCTTGCGACAAGCTTGCTCACGCTGTTCTTCGGATTTCCTGCCCCGATCATCCTCGCGCTTGTGCTGAATGAAGCGAGACAGGGATTTTTCAAACGTTTTGTGCAGACGGTTTCTTATCTGCCACATTTTATCTCATGGGTTATTGCAGCCAACATTGTGATTACGCTGCTGGCTTCGGATGGAATGCTTAACAACATTCTGGTTCTGCTGGGCATTGTCAAAGAACCCGTTGCATTTTTGCAAAACGGTCCTCTGTTCTGGTGGATTATCGCATTGTCGAACATGTGGAAAGAGATGGGGTTCAGTGCCATTATGTATCTGGCTGCAATCGCTTCCATTAATCCGGAGCTCTACGAAGCGGCCAGGGTGGACGGAGCCAGCCGATTCAAGCAAATGTGGCATATAACGCTGCCATCCATGCGCCCTACCATTGTCATATTGGCTATTCTCGCGGTCGGAGGCATTTTGAATGCAGGATTTGAACAGCAATATCTGCTGCAAAATAACACCGTACTTGAATACTCCGAAGTTATTGATATTTATGCTTACAAATACGGACTACAAAACAGCATGTTCTCTTATGGTGCTGCTGTGGGGATGTTCAAATCCGTTGTCGCCTTCATTCTTGTCCTTATCGTGAACCGGATTTCCAGAAAAGTGAACGACCAGGCGTTGTTCTAACTACAGAAGACAGAGGGGAGCGCTTGTAATGATTCTGAACCGATTCGGGGATCGTATTTTCAAAATAATTGTGTATTTCATTCTTATTCTCGTATTACTGGTTACATTTCTTCCGTTTTGGAATATACTCGTTCTTTCATTGAATAGCGCGGAAGATACGGTACGAGGCGGCGTCTACCTGTGGCCAAGGGATCTGACCTTGGATAGTTATCAGCAGATTCTGAAAGATAGCGAAATATTGAACGGGCTGTGGGTAACCGTCAAACGAACGCTGATTGGCGCACCGCTATCGGTTCTCGTCATTACGATGCTTGCGTATCCGCTAAGTCGGCGGAATCTGATTGGTCGCAAAGGCTGGAACCTGTACTTTATCTTTACCATGTATTTCAGTGGCGGACTGATTCCGTTCTACATGGTGCTTAAAGCGCTGAATATGATCGATACCTTTTCGGTGTTCATTTTGCCAAGTTTGATGAATGTCTTCTATATGATCATTGTCCGTACTTTCATGGAACAGCTACCCCATGAGATTGAAGAATCGGCGAGGGTAGACGGGGCTAACGATCTGACAATTTTCTTCCGAATTGTGATGCCGCTGACAACACCTGTACTTGCAACGGTGGGCCTTTTCCAAGCCATTGGACATTGGAATGCCTGGTTTGACTCCTATGCGTTTACCTACAGCTCAGACCTGAAGACTCTGCAGGCCGTGCTTGTCAAAATATTGAATCAATTTCAGACCGGTGGCATGATTTCCCAAACGCAAATGTTGGCTAATTCAGCCAAACGAAACGCCGTTTCCAGCGATACCATTCGAATGGCTGCTACGATGGTAGCCACCTTACCAATCGTTATGGTGTACCCGTTCCTGCAAAAATACTTTGTTAAAGGCATGACTTTGGGAGCGGTGAAAAGTTAATCTGTTCCATAATCCGGTTACAGGGAAGGCTTGTCCGGTGGTCTCTCCCTGAAAGGGGGTGGGCAAAGATCGTTTTGGAAATGCTCAATCTAGCACAACAGGAATTTATTCATTGGGAGGAATTAGGGTGTCAATGACAAAGACTAAAAAATGGATGACCATGGGAATTACAGCTGCAATAGCGGTTGGTTTGCTGGCGGGTTGCTCCTCCAATGATGGGGAGAACAATACAGCAGGTAAAGACGGGGAACAAGGGCCGATTACGCTGACTTGGTTTGATGGCAATACCAAAGGAGAACCATTTACCGATGCAGTTGCCCAGGAAATCACCAAAAAGACTGGCATAGAGATCTCCATCCAGCAGCCAACAGGTAACCCAACGGAAAAACTGAGCCTGATGCTCGCCAGTGGTGACTATCCGGATGTGGTAGTCATGAGCCGAGGAGATGCTTCCCTCGACAAATACATTTCAAGTGGGGCATTCATTCCACTGGATGAGTTAATTGAGAAATATGGTTCTGATCTGAAAGAAATGTACGGAGATACCTTGACCAAAACACGTAATACAGACGGCAAGAACTACTATCTGGCAAACTGGTATGGACTCGACAGTGATCCGGTTTTTGGTATGCTGATGAGACAGAGCCTGTTGGAAGAGTTTCTTCCGGACAAAGCAGATGGTTCACAGCCCCTCACAACAGACGAATTCGAAGCACTCCTGAAAAATTTTAAAGAGAAATACAATACGATTGATGGCAAAGAATCCATTCCGATGACGATGAACGGGGAGAACATGGGTGCGAATCTGGGCACATTCAAAGGCATGTGGGGCTTAAAAACGTATTATGACAACAACGGACGTCTGCAATATGATGTCAAGGACCCCAAATATCGCGAGATGCTGTTATACATGAATCGCTTATATAGAGAAGGTCTGATCGAAAAGGAATTTGCGATTAGCAAAACACAGACCTGGATTCAAAAGCTGACGACTGGTGCGGTATTTGCTACCCCAGGTGCATATTGGGACCCGGGGAACGGCAATGCGGCCTTGAAGAAGGATGGCGGGGAAAAGAATCAACTCTTTGCTTACAAAGTTGTTGCTCCAGGTGTAGATCCGACTCAAACGACGTTTGGCCCAAGAAGTTCGCTTGGATGGGATGCAATCGCCATTACCAAAAACAACAAACACCCGGAAGAAACGATAAAGCTGTTTAATTATCTGGCGAGTGATGAAGGACAGCATTTGCTGCTGTGGGGCAAGGAAGGCGAACAGTACACCATGGTGGATGGCAAGCGACAACCAAAACCTGAATTCCTGCAAAGCTTCAAGGATAATTGGGATGATACGGTGAAGAAAAGCGGCGTTCGCAAATGGTTATGGTTTATCAAAAATGGTCTGGACCCGAACGGACAGCCGTATGACATGGCAGTTAAATTCCAGCGCAGTGAAGTGGATGAACTGGCCATTAAGAGTCTGGGCGATTCCGTATGGGATACAGCGCAGTATGACAACCTGAATCCGGATGGGGGAACACCTCAAGCTCTGACGGCCCAGAAAGTGAAGGATATTATGGATCAGAGTATTACGAGAGCCATTATTGCCCCAAGTGAGGCCGAAGCCAATTCGGTATTCGACAAGATGCTGGAGGATATGAAAAAGGCTGGCGATGAGAAAGTGGAAGATATCATCAACGAAAAATATGCTCAGCGTATGGAACTTTGGTCTTCCAAATAATTGGATATCAACTTATAAATAAATACTTATGTCAAAAACCTATTTTTTTTAAAACCCGTTAATCTGTATGAGATTAACGGGTTTTTGTTGGGATAAAAATGATGGGGGGCGGCAGATATTTTAAAAATACATCAGAGAATTATCTAAGGGAAATCTCTCTTTTGGGTTTATCTTCATGCAGTAGTAATATTGCAGAAACTGGTGTTCAAAGATCAACTTTCTCTTACAAATCAATGGAGGACACATGAGTCCTCCATTGATTTTACTTGGAGGTGAAAATACATGATTTGTGATTCCTTGGGAGTAATAGAAGAGTTTATTCTATTTTGAAATGACCGTAAGCAACCTTTGACCTCATTCACTCTACTGAGTATCGTTTGGAAGTTCATCATTGAGTTTCTGGTACCCAAGTCCCCATGTTTCCATAGAGAATATAATTGGCTTAAGCGAATTTCCTAATTCACTTAAGCTGTATACAACTCTCGGAGGAACTTCCGCAAAAACAGTACGAATGACAATTCCATCCTCTTCCATTGAACGTAAATTTTCAGTGAGTACCTTTTGACTGATCTCCGGGATACTTTTACGAAGTTCTCCGAATCGTTGAGTTCCCTTCAAGAGATCCCTCATAACCAATAACTTCCACTTCTCGGTTTTCCACCAACACGAAAAAAAATCGAAGTAAATGCAATGAATTTTTATCGGATCTCTAATGGCCAGATTAGTGAAGAGTATGGTCAACCCGATATGCTTGGCTTGCTTCAACAAATAGGGGCAATTCCAAAAGCATAGAAACCGACCTTATTCCAACTTTAGTAGGATTTAAGGTCGGTTTGTTCGTTTAAGTGAAGGGACACTACTAATAATGTAATAAGAAAACTCAATATTTCGTGGCGAGACATTGGTTTTAACAAATCCTTTACTAATCCTAACTGTCAATAATGCTCTTGATATTTTTAATTGTTGCAAAATGCATTGCTTCATGGTAAATCAGAAAACCCAGTAATTGTTCTACATTTGTAAAGATAAGTCCTGTAGAAGACTTGTAATGAGGATTGATTTCTTCTTTCAATTTGCTTAAAAGTAGCGATTCAACCCTTTCAATTTGTTCAATTAACAAGTCGATTATTTGAGACAACGTTGGAGGCTCTATATTCCAGTCAGATGGTTTAGTTCCTGAATCAAACAACTTATTAAAATTAGCAGGATAATTGCTTTCTTGCCCAGTAAGTTGAAAAGCGAACTTCTCATGTATAACATACATGTGGCCTAGATTCCACTTTATATTGTTTTTCAAACCTGTTGGAATTATTTCCGAGGCAGAGTCATTTATATTCCTCACATAATCAATTGCCTGACGGCGAACAAATCCCAATTGTTTTGCGACAAAATTGTTCATAATATTGACCTCCGATAAAGTCGCTAATGAAATCGTTAAGAAAAAATCACTTGTTTTTTTGGGGTGAAGAAATTCCGCCAGTTTTACTAAAATACACTTTTGTGTCAATGACCAGACTTGCTTTTAGAAACATAAGTTGAGACTCGTTGTGACAGATTTGCCAACGTACGTTCAAAATAGGATTCATCATGAAGAGCTCTACTCAGAATTAATCCCCCTTGAATACTAGCAATTGTTTCCTCTGAAATTTGGTCAGCAGTCTCTTTAGAGATCCCTGTTTGAACTAGTGCCGCGCTTAGGGCTTCAATCCATCTCACAAAATATTGCCGAATAACAGCAGCGAATCGATCTCTGGTTTCGTCCAAAGCGAATGCACCAATAAGGCATATACGCTGACCGGATTGAAAATAAGTATCGACCTCTTGCCACATATGATCAATGGCTGCCCGGGGTTCATTCTTTTCGAGCGGTTCAAAAATGTTCTTGATAAACCATTGATCAATATGTGCAAGAATTTCAGCAGCCATCTCATCTTTTCCACCCGGAAAAAAATAATACAAGCTTCCTTTAGATAGACGCGTACGGGCTGTAATTTTACTCAAAGATGCGCCCTCATAACCTAATTCACGAAATACCTCAGCAACGAGAGGGATGACATCAGCTTTTTCAAAAACAGTACGAGTCATAGGTTTAACTCACTTAGGCTTGGATGATCAGCGGGGCGCGTGCCGAGAGGCCAATGAAATTTGCGATCTTCTTCCTTAATCGGCATGTCATTAATCGAAGCAAATCTACGTTGCATTAAGCCGTCATCAGCGAATTCCCAATTCTCGTTCCCATACGATCTGAACCAATTGCCACTATCATCACGCCATTCATATGCAAATCTTACTGCAATACGATTATCCGTATATGACCAAAGTTCCTTAATAAGGCGATAGTCCAGCTCTTTAGCCCATTTTCGAGTTAATAAAGAGACAATCTCTTGGCGGCCTGTTATAAATTCGCTCCGGTTTCTCCAATAACAATCCTCAGTATATACAAGGGAGACGCGCTGAGGGTCTCGGCTATTCCAGCTGTCTTCAGCCATACGCGTTTTTTGGATTGCTGTCTCAAGAGTAAATGGGGGAGTTAAATTATTCATTAGATTTCCTCGCTTTCTAAACTGTTTGTATCAGTATAAACCGATCGGTTTATAAATTCAAGTTTACATCCGAAATTCAATACAAATTTCGAAACGGTTCAGATTCATAATGTACCAAGTAGCCATCAATCATATGCATAGTGGCACTTTTTGTGTATTACTAATGATCAAGAAGGTGTTCATTCTTCATATGCATTTCCTATAAAATAATGAAAGAGCAGGACGTCTCCTCTATAGGAGACGTTCTACTTTTTCTCTCATTTTGTTCTTTTGGTTAAAATCATCAGTCGAACTTAATTTAACCCTGTAAAAATTCGATCAATGCTGCATTAAATTGTTCAGAATGGGTTGCATTAAATCCGTGTGGTCCACCTTCGACAACGACCAGACGACTGCCAGGGATGGATTCATGAGTACGTTGTCCACTCACCTCCAAAGGCACAATGGCATCTGAATCACCATGGATAACCAGTGTTGGAATGTTGAACTTCTCCAGATCCTGACGGAAATCCGTAAGGGCAAAGGCAGCAATACAATCCAATGTGCCTTTAGGTGAAGCCAGAGCTGCAATATCACGGTTATAAATACGGAATGGTTCGCTCACAAGGTCTGTACGATCTCCAGCAGCGAAAAAGTTGCTTGTAAAACCATCCAAAAATGCTAGCCGATCCGCTTTAACCCCGTTTTGGAATTCTGCAATCGTTGCATCATCCAACCCACCTTGAGGATTGTTTTCGGTTATATAGAGATATGGAGGAACCGCTCCCGCGAATACGGCTTTGGAAACACGCTCTGTTCCGTAGGTTCCCACATAACGTGCAACTTCGCCGCCACCCATGGAGAATCCGACTAATGTGGCATCGTGCAGATCAAGGTGCAGTATCAATTTATGCAAATCCGAAGCGAAAGTATCATAGTCATAACCATCCCAAGGTTGGGAAGACTGACCAAATCCACGACGGTCATATGTGATAACACGGTGGCCTGCTTCAATTAGGGCAGGAACTTGCTTCTCCCAGGATCGCCCACTCAAAGGCCAGCCATGAATCAGAATAATTGGTTTTCCCTCACCATGATCTTCATAATACAGTTCAATTGGTTGTTCATTCTCAGCGCCTACATTTACTTTAGACATAGAAAATACCTCCATGAGTTATTATATTTTTGTTCATACAGAAGCTATAAGCTCAGAAACATGAATGGGGGCTTGTTCATGGATCGCCTCACTCTCTATACTGTTTGTATTAGTATAAACCGATTGGTTTATACTTGCAAGTTTATATCTTAGCGTGGGTACTCAGTTAATCATCAACATATTCCTTTGAGAAGCGCGAAAGGTCGATGACGAATCCCACCCAAGATTATCAGCATTGTCAGCCTACTTCACAAGATGAACAAAAGAGAATTTAAAATGAGAAAACTCGTTTAATTTTTGCACGCATCGCTTGACGGTTTTGCAGGAGGGCCGAAAGGTGAAATGGGAGTTTGGCTGGTTTCCTACGATGCTGATTTGGAGAAGCATGCGAAAGGAATTCTGAGTTCTGCCGACAATGTCATTAATCTGGCGCAATTGATCAGGGAGCGAAGGAGTATTCGTAAATGTAACTCTACGCCAGTGGACCGGGAGTTAGTTGTTGAATTACTTCGTAAGGCTATTCAGCTTCAACCATTTGTTGAGGCTGGCTCGTGGCGTGTGGTATATACCGGAACTCCTGAATCATCTAAACGGCTGGTGGACTTTATGATGCAACAGATATCACAGAGCAAGCTGGGGAATCTGATCCCTGGAAAACTAATGGAGGTTTTTAAAAAGAGATTTACCGATATTCCCGCGCATGTCATTGTTATATCCAATGTCGGTACTGATCGACTGACCAATGACCGCAATTATGCGGCTGCCTGCGGGGTGATGCAGAGCTTCCAGTTGTTGGGCTAAGAACGAGGGTTAGGCGTGTTGTGGGATACAGAGTCCATGATTCAGCATGAAGGGTTCTTCAATGGAATTGGCTTACGTGAGCATGAAAGATTTGTTGGTATTCTTCTACATATAGGATATTTCGACAAAGCGCCAAGAAGTAGGAAAAGAACGCCAGCCCAGCAGAAGTGGACCATATTGCGTGGGCAGAATACATAGGAGAGAGGAGGATGTAAAAATTAAATTGTCGATCTGGAAGGTCATGGACGGTTCCAGTGAGTTTTTAGATCGAACGGTATCGCAGGATCTAATCCTTGAATTGCTCAATCATGCCGTATTGGCTCCAAATAAGTAACGAGCGCATTGCTGCGGTTCTAGAATTGGGACGGTGCAATGAGTCAATAGGGAATACTGAGTTACCAGAGACTCAACTTCATTTTGAACTGTTGTAGCAGGATTTGAACGTTTTCCCTATTAAAAGAAGGATTAAACTGAATGAGCAGAGTTATCATGTACATTCTTCTTTTCCGTTCATTTGATATAATTGATTCAAAACACTAGTTTAGAAATACGCTTAATTAAAAAATAGAGGAGTACTTATGAAAGAAGAAATTATAAAAAAATATTTCTTTATGTGGGTAAGTAGAGATTTTACGTCATTAGATACGTATTTTTCGGATGATATTATCTACCGCGAATGTTATGGAGCAATGTATGTGGGTATAGAGGAAGTCCATTTGTGGATCAAAAAAATGTTACTGAAGCAAGTTGTCTTAGAATGGAAGATAAAAAATATTCATCAAGTAAATGAAACCTTATTTTTTGTAGAATGGTATTTTGAAGCAAAAGAAAAACAACTTTATTCATTTGATGGTATATCAATGATTAGATTTGATGGAAATAAAATCCGATTAATAGAAGAGTATGAAGCTAAACATGAAACTTTTAGACCATGTAAGATTGACTAAAGATGTCGCGGGACAAGAACATGGTCCCATTGAATTGAAGTCGCTATTTTAGCGACTTTTTTATGTGATCGGTAGAAGTTCGTGTCCCGAATCAAGGAAAAGAACTTCTACCGATTGCCGAATGAACAAGAACATATTCCTTTTTCAGATTAGATATATATCTAATTAATTAAGAGTGCATAACTTCGGCAAACGCTTCCGCTACTTTCGGGGAAGGGGGAATAATCACTATATTTATTTGCGTATTTTTCACTTTTTTGTCCTCCACATGTGTACAAAGAATAAAAAAGATGCTACATTGAAATTAGTCAAACCCCCTTTATAACAAGGTTTTTTCGCATAATGACATGTCTCCTGTACAAGGACAAACGTATATCAAGGAGGGAATCAAATGTCAAGTCAAGCATTGGACCAATTTTTAAGTTCGAACATCGAAGATCTAAAGAATAAAGGTCTATATAACTTCATCGATACACTGCAGGGGGCAAATGGTCCTGTTATTCGTATTGACGGAAAGTCCCTAATCAATTTGTCTTCTAATAACTATCTGGGCTTGGCAACAGATTACCGCCTGATTGACGCTTCAGTTAAGGCGGCGCAGACATACGGGGCAGGAGCAGGGGCTGTGAGAACAATTAATGGTACGATGGATCTTCATATTGAGCTTGAAGAAAAACTGGCTCGTTTCAAAAAAACGGAAGCCGTTATCGTGTATCAATCGGGATTTAACTGTAATATGGCTGCTATATCCGCTGTAATGGACCAGCATGATGCGATTTTATCCGATGAGCTGAACCACGCTTCCATTATTGATGGCTGCCGCCTGTCGAGAGCCAAGGTGATTCGCTTTAAGCATTCGGATATGAATGATTTAAGACAGCAGGCAAAAGAGGCCAAGGAATCCGGTCAGTACCATAAAATTATGGTCATCACCGACGGGGTTTTCTCCATGGATGGTGATATAGCAAAACTTCCCGAAATCGTGGAAATAGCAGAAGAATTCGATCTGATTACTTATGTCGATGATGCACACGGTTCGGGCGTTCTCGGAGCAGGTGCAGGAACCGTGAAGCATTTTGAATTGTCCGACCGCATCGACTTTCAAATCGGTACTCTTTCCAAGGCGATCGGCGTTGTCGGCGGTTATGTGGCGGGTAAAAAACAGTTGATCGAATGGTTGAAGCTGAGAAGCCGTCCGTTTCTGTTCTCGACATCGCTACCTCCGGCTGCAATCGCTTCCTGTAGCGCTTCTATCGACATTTTGATGAATGACAAAGAACTGATCGAGAAGCTATGGGCGAACGGCAATCATTTGAAAAATGGCTTGAGCCGGCTTGGATATGATGTAGGCCAAAGCGAAACTCCGATCACACCTTGTATCATTGGCGATGAAGTAACCACCCAACAGTTCAGCAAACGGCTCTATGAAGAAGGCGTTTACGCCAAGGCAATCCTGTTTCCTACGGTTCCGAAAGGAACTGGAAGAATACGCAACATGCCGACAGCTGCCCATACCAAGGAGATGCTCGACCAAGTGATCTCTGTTTATGAGAAAGTTGGCAAGGAAATGAAGCTGATTTAGTGCATTCGCGGGAGTATATTTCGGGAGGAATGTCTTATGAACAAGATTTTGGTGACCGGGGCACTCGGCCAAATCGGTTCTGAGTTAGTTGTTAAATTACGTGAGATTTATGGTGCGGATTATGTCGTTGCTACGGATCTCAGGTCATCAGCCCACGAAATTACCCGATCCGGACCATTCGAGCTGCTGGACGTGACGAATGATAAGGCGATGTTCGAAATCGCCAAGCGGTACGAAGTTGATACCATCATGCATTTGGCTGCGCTGCTGTCGGCTACCGCAGAGGAGAAACCCCTGCTTGCCTGGAATTTGAATATGGGCGGATTGATGAATGCACTTGAAATATCCAGAGAGCTCGGCTGCCAATTGTTCACTCCAAGTTCCATTGGATCTTTTGGCCCTACGACTCCGAAATACAATACCCCGCAGGATACAATCCAGCGGCCCAATACGATGTACGGCGTGAACAAAGTGTCCGGTGAACTGCTTTGTGATTATTACTTTCACAAGTACGGCCTGGATACTAGGGGGCTGCGATTCCCAGGATTGATATCTTATATGACGCCTCCCGGTGGAGGAACGACGGATTACGCGGTGGAAATTTATTACGCAGCCGTGACGACTGGACGGTATACATCTTATATCGCCAAGGGCACAGACATGGACATGATGTATATGCCGGATGCCCTGAACGCTATTATCAATTTAATGGAAGCGGATTCATCCCGATTGATACACCGAAACTCATTTAATGTCACTGCAATGAGCGTGGATCCGGAGGCGATTGCTGCAACGATTCGGGAGGAATTTCCCGGTTTTATCCTAGATTATGACGTTGATCCGAAGAGACAGGCGATAGCCAATAGCTGGCCGCATTCCATTGATGCGACAGCAGCAAAAACAGAATGGGGATTTCATGCCCGCTACGACTTGAAGGCCATGACGAAGGATATGCTATCACAGCTAAGCGAGAGACAAATGCTTCGCAAAGCTTAAATCTATTATAAATTCACTGTGCCAAGCGAGTAGAAATACAAAAGAATCTGCATCAAGAGGAGGTTTGACGTTACCCGGACCTTTTGTTGCAGCTTCTTTTTTTTCATCCTCCATCTTGCGAGAGGAAATAAGGCTGGGTTGAAGGAACAGGACATGTTGATTACGAAATGTATCATTTACATTAAGCTAACGGGCAGAATAGTTGTAAAGCGAAGAGCGGAGGTATTAGTTTATCTTCAAGCGTACAATAATATTTTTTGAAAGTGTAATAACAGAAAAGGAGCCCTCATTCGAGGGGCTCCTTTTCTTTCCTATCTAGCCAGCTACTGTTCGCAAGCATTTATCACTTTAATCATCGATTGAAATACCTGCGGCTTTTAAGTGTCCATGAGTTAAAATTTTTCCGAATTGAGAAGCGAGTTCATTTGGAGTATAAGAAAAATCATTTTTAACCCACCATATTACAATGCCCATAAAAGTAGATGCAATATATTGAAGTAATAATTCCTTTGAAATCTTCAGGGAAATATCATCCAAGCCATCTTCCACTGTATTTTTTATAATTTCCTCCATCTTTGATTGAAAACCATAGATTCTATTCTCATCTAGTAACAATGCTCTGTAAAAGGGAATATTGTCCTTAATTTTCTCCAGTATGGTTTGCATTAGTTGTTCAAGCATAGAGCCGCTTACAGGAGTTTTGCTGCTTGAGCATTGCTTGAGTGTACTATTTAGTTCTTCTAGTAATTCGTCCATAGATACGTTTAACAAATCGGGTTTGTTCTGATAATGAAGGTAAAAGGTATTT